>CAIUCH010000014.1 GCA_903897605.1 uncultured Alphaproteobacteria bacterium | reverse complement strand
TCCTTCACCACCTGCTCTGCAGGCTTCTTGGCGCTCAAGGGTTTTGGTCTCATCTTCGTTCCTTCGTCACTACGACGAGACCAAAACCCTCCTTAAGTCACAACCTCAAATCTGGGCCACAGGCCCTGACGGCGGACACTTTCGATCCTTCTTCTTGCACTCAACGACAATATAAAGCTCGTCCTCGTTTTTCTTTGAATCCGAAAAAACCGCAATATCAATTGGGTATTCTTTCTTTTTATCGCTTGGGCGAACTTTAACGCGGTATTGAGGCCGCGTTTGAATGCTGGCTTTCGGATAGCCGTAGTCTTCAACGAGCAATCGCGAAAAGACTTGAACCGCCTCCCGCTCCTCGGGACCATCTTTAACGCTCTTGCCCGAGATAAAATCGAACAGATAACCTTCACGGATCGGTTCCGCCGATGGCTCTGGGAGCGCTGGCATGTTCGCTTTTTTCAAAACTAGTGCTCCCTAAAACCCTTATGCCGCACTTAAGCGCTGCGACTCGTCCAACCCCGAGAAACCAACGCTACACGGGCCGCCCAAATCACCAAGGGGGCACGTATGGCCCCTAACGCGATGGTAAATCTGCAAGGCGTAGAGCCATCTCAAATGCTACCCATTTTGCTACCCAGAACGGTTTTCCCATCGGGCGCACGTAGCTAAGTAATTGATATAATTGGTCGGAGCGCCGGGATTTGAACCCGGGGCCCCCAGTCCCCCAGACTGGTGCGCTAACCAGGCTGCGCCACGCTCCGATACCAAGATTTGAGGCCAAAATGCCTCGGGCGCGCGGAATATGTCAGGGGCCTGCCCCCGAGGCAACCGCAGGAACCGATTTAAATCGTCTCGCGCCGCCGGGCCTGAATCAGGCGTTTTTTCAGGCCTTCCAGCTCTGTCAGCAGGGTCTGGAGCCTAGTGCGCTCTTCGGCCGCGCCATCCGCAATAACGTCGAGCGCAACGACCGGCTTGGCGGGCTCATGATCGGCGCCGGCGAAGAATGGCAGGCTCATCGGCGACGGCACCGCGCGCAGATGGCTGGGACGCTTTTTCGCCTCGGGCTTCTTTTCCGCCGGCTGCTCGGCAACGATCGCGGGTGCTGGCGCGGCATAAGGCGCGGGTGTTTGGCCACGCCCCATCAGCACCACATGGCGCAGGCCGCGTTCCTTCAAGATCTTCTGTACGCCCCGGATGGTGAGACCATCGACATAAAGCAGTGCGCGGATACCGCGCAGCAGATCGACATCGTCGGGGCGGTAGAAACGGCGGCCGCCCGCGCGCTTCACCGGCTTGATCTGGGCGAAGCGGCTTTCCCAAAAACGCAAGACATGCTGCGGCACATCGAGTTCGGTCGCAACTTCACTGATGGTGCGGAATGCATCCGGCGATTTGGCGAGAGCGCCAGAAGCGCGCAGTGCAGGCGCCGCCACTTAATCCTCGCCTTCCAGAGACGGGGTCTGGCCGTTGATCACTGCTTTGAGAACATGACTGGGCCGGAACACTAGGACCCGGCGCGGCGCGATGGGAACTTCGTCGCCGGTCTTGGGGTTGCGCCCCATGCGCTGCGATTTCTGGCGCACTGCAAAAGTTCCAAAGGAAGAAAGCTTGACGGTTTCGCCCTTGGCGAGCGCGCCGCACACTTCTTCCAGCATGTCCTCGACCATCTGGGCTGAGTCGGTGCGCGACAGGCCCACAGCTTGGAAGACAGCTTCGGTAAGGTCGGCGCGGGTCAATGTGTCTGATGACATGGCAAGCGACTCTTTAGCCCCTGCCCAAAGTTAGGCGCTCGCCGATTTGCCGTCAACATCAAAGGGATAGATGGCACCCTTACTGTAAACCATACGGTATTGGCGGTTAAGCGGTCTGGAAGGCAGCCATTTTGGCCTACCAGCGGAGCAAGGCCGCACCCCAGGTAAAGCCGCCGCCCATGGCCTCCAGCAGCACCAGATCGCCCTTCTTGATGCGGCCATCCTGGACCGCCGTCACCAGCGCCAGGGGCACCGAAGCAGCCGAGGTATTGCCGTGCACCGCCACGGTTGAGATCACCTTGTTCGAAGGAATACCCAGCTTGCGGGCGGTACCGTCCAGGATCCGCTGATTGGCCTGATGCGGCACGAACCAGTCGATATCGGAGACCGGGATCCCAGCGGCATCCGCGGAGGCGGTGATCGCGGCGGCGATATTGGTGACGGCGTGGCGGAAGACTTCCTTGCCCTGCATCCGCAAATGGCCGGTGGTGCGGGTCGAGGACGGGCCGCCATCGACATAGAGCATGTCGTGCATGCGCCCGTCCGAGAACAGCTTGGAGTTCAACACACCCTGATCGGAATTGTCGCCCTTGCCCTCATGGGCCTGCAGCACCACCGCGCCCGCCCCGTCGCCGAACAGCACGCAGGTGGAGCGGTCGGTCCAGTCCAGCAACCGGCTCATGCTCTCCGCGCCGATCAAAAGTATGGTGCGGGCCTGGCCGCCGCGGATGAAATTGTCCGCCACCGCCAAGCCATAGATGAACCCGGAACAGACCGCCTGCACATCGAAGGCGGCGCCGCGTGTCATGCCGAGCCGCGCCTGAACCACGGTCGCGGTGGCGGGAAAGGTCTCATCCGGCGTGGTGGTGCAGCAGATGATCATGTCGATCTCGCCGACTGCGATGCCGGCGTCCTTGATTGCCGCCTGCGCGGCACCCAGCGCCAGATCGGAAGTCTTCTCGCCTTCCTTGACGACACGGCGCTCGCGAATGCCGGTGCGGTCGCGAATCCAGGCGTCGGAAGTATCGACCAGCTTGGCGATTTCGTCGTTGGTGACGATGTTGTCCGGCAGCGAGGCGCCGCTGCCGATGATGCGGGCACGTATCATGCGGTGACCGTACCCATGCGGGCGCGATCGGCGGTGATGCGCGAATTAATGTCGGCCTTGGCCATGGTGATCGCCATGTCGAGCGCCGAGGCAAAACCGATGGCATCGGTGCCACCATGGCTTTTCACCACCACACCGCCCAGCCCCAAGAAAATGCCGCCATTGGCGGCGCGCGGATCAAGGCGGCGGCGCAGCGTGTTGAGGGCCCCCGACGCGATGAACGCACCGATCTGGCCCAGCAAAGAACGCTTCAAGGACCGGCGCAGGAACTGACCGACCAGTTTGGCGGTGCCTTCGGCGGTCTTGAGCGCGATGTTGCCGGTGAAGCCATCCGTCACCACCACATCCACCGTGCCTTCGGCGATGTCGTTGCCTTCGATGAATCCATGGAAGGCCATCGGCAGGTTGGCCGCGGTGGCGGCGCGCAGGATCTCCGCCGCACCCCTGACCGCGTCATTGCCCTTCTGTTCTTCGGTGCCGACATTGAGAAGTCCGACGCTGGGCCTGTCGAGCCCGAGAATGGCATGGGCGAATGCCTCCCCCATGATGGCGAAGTCGACCAGCTGTTCCGCCGTCGCCGAAACATTGGCGCCGCAATCCAGAACCACACTCTGACCGCGCAAGGTGGGCCAGATCGAGGCGATGGCCGGACGCGAGATGCCCTCCATCGCGCCCAGCTGATACATGCTCATTGCCATCAGCGCGCCAGTATTGCCGGCACTGACCGCGACATCGGCTTGCTTGTTCTTCACTGCCTCGATGGCGCGCCACATGCTGGTTTCGCGGCCGCGGCGCAGAACGTGGCTGGGCTTGTCTTCCATCGCGACACGATCCGGCGCATGGCGCACCTGAACGCGATTCTTCAGGCGCGGATGACGCGCCAGGAGTTCGTTCAAGATGGTTTCGTCGCCGGCCAGCAGGAAGCGCACTTCTGGATGACGCTGCACCGACCGCTGCAGGGCCGTGATGACGACGCCAGGGCCGGCATCGCCGCCCATCGCATCCACCGAAACGGTCAATTCGCGGGCCACCGCCACCCTTCCTTGGGACGCGAAGAAGCGAGGAGCTTTAGCTCTTCGCCTTTACGACTTCGCGATCCGCATAATGACCGCAGGCACCACAGACATGGTGCGGACGCTTGGGCTCGCCACATTTGGGGCATTCGGCATGCGCGGCAGGCGTCAGCGCATGATGCGAACGGCGCATGTTGCGGCGCGAGGGCGAGGTTTTTCGTTTGGGCACCGCCATGGCGGGAAACTCCTTCAAGCGCCCCCATGGAAAGCCTTGGGGGCCAAAACAGGGGGCGTGGGTAGCAGGAAAGCCTGCCGCTATTCAAGCCAAAAGCCGGGCCGATACGGGCATTAAAGCCCGGATTTCAACCCTTTAAGCACGGCAAAGGGGTTTTGGGGGGCCTCCTGCCCCTCAGCCGGCGGCTGAAACTCCACTCCCGGCGCCCGGGGATAGGGCTCAATCGCCAGCACCAGTTCCTCGATCAGGGGTCCGGCGAGGTCATAATTCAGGCTCTCGATCTCTTCCGGCGCATCGTCCTGCAATGAAACCTCGGGCGGATCGGGCAGGTCTTTTGAGCGCCGCAATGGGGGGCTGAAATGCAGGTCCCTGGCAAAATTCCGCTCGATGTGGGACGCGACATCAGTCAGGCTGACGACGCAAGCCTGAACAATGTCGGCGGCCAGCGAGAATTCGAGCTGAAAGCGATTGGGCGAAACGTTCTGCAGCGCGATGCGGCCAAAGAGGTTTTCCACCCGCAGAACATCCACAAAACCCGCCAGCGCGGCCTTCTCCTCGTCGGTGGCGCTGAAATCCACCACATCACCTACCGATCTCAGGCGGTTCAGATTGTAGGGCCGGGAAAAAGGCAGTCCGCTGCTCATGTCCCGCCTTTCAGAACCGGCAAGGGCCCGAAATCCAGGTCACCATTGGCCAGGTCACCCGCTGCCAGCGCGGCACGAGCGCTAACGACATAGGCCGCCAAGGCGCGTGCGTGATCGTCAATGACGGCGCCGCGCCAGACATTTTTCGCCAATGCTTCCGCCAGCATCGCCTCGTCCTTGGCGCCGCTATAGGCTGTCAGGCGCCCAAAAAAAGCGCCGGCAAAGGCTTTCATGCGCCGGCCCATGCCCATGTCACCGACGCCCTGCTCGCGCAGCGCTTCATCGAAACCGATGAAAAGAATGTCGGTCAGCGCCTGGGCGGCGGCCTCCATTCCGGTCTCCTTCAGCCGCGCCAGCACCAGCCAGCCATGCAGCGCCACCAGGTCAAAACGGCCATCCACCGTGTCGGGAACATTCAGGGACCGGAAGAAAACCGGCGCGCGGGCGCGAGACACCAATTGGGCCTCCAGCCGGGCGGCGAACTCCTTGCGCGCCGCCGATTTACGTAACAGATTCAACATGAACTTCGCCTCATTTGGCTCAATTCCGGGGTCCGAGCCCTTGCAACCGCCGGGGGCTGAGGTTAGCACAGACAAGCAGGTTGGGGGCCAAGGCCACAAAGTCGCAAGTCATGAAACTCGTTACCACAACCCTCCTCGCCACAACTGCCGTGCTGATTGCCTGCGCCCCGGTCATCGACCAGCGCGGCTATCTGCCTGATCCCCAGGTGGAAGCCAGCATCAAGAACGGCGCCGACACCAAGACCAGTGTGCAGGACAGATTGGGCAATGCCTCGACCGCCGCCACCTTCGGCGGTGATGCCTGGTATTATATTTCCTCGACCGAGAAACAGGTCGCCTTCTTCACCCCCACCGTGCTGAGCCGCGAGATCCTGGCGGTCTATTTCGACAAGGAAAGCAAGGTGACGGGCTTGCGCCATTTCGGCCTCAGGGATGGCCATGTCATCTCATTCGAGACCCGCGAGACGCCCGCGCGCGGCCGCGAGCTCACCTTTCTGCAACAGCTCCTGAACGCCCAGCCCGGCACCGGCTCCCGCAACATGGATGATCGGAATCCGGGCGGCGGCGGCGGACCTCCCAGTGGCGGCGGTATACCTTAAAAGAAAAGCGCGGACTTTTGGGTCCGCGCTTTTTTATTTCAGCGCACCCCGACTTTCTTCCCCCGCAAGGCGAAGCCTTTGGCGGGGGAAGATGTCTGCTAGGCCGCCTGCGGCCGTGGCAGACTGATGGGGGCAACCATCAGAGATGCGCGAGCACCGCGAGCAACAGCAGCGCGACGATGTTCGTGATCTTGATCATCGGATTGACGGCGGGTCCGGCAGTATCCTTGTAGGGATCGCCCACCGTGTCGCCGGTCACCGCGGCCTTGTGGGCGTCCGAGCCCTTGCCGCCGTAATTGCCGTCCTCGATGAACTTCTTGGCATTGTCCCAGGCGCCGCCACCCGAAGTCATCGAGATCGCCACGAACAATCCGGTGACGATCACACCCATCAGCATCGCGCCCAAGGCGTTGAAGGCCTGGGTCTTGCCCGCGATCTCCAGCACCAAAACGAACAGCACGATCGGCGAGAACACCGGCAGCATGGAGGGAATGACCATCTCCCGGATCGCCGCCTTGGTGAGCAGGTCGACGGCGCGGGCATAATTGGGCTTTTGCGTGCCCTGCATGATGCCCGGCATTTCGCGGAACTGCTTGCGCACTTCCTCGACCACCGCGCCGGCAGCGCGTCCCACCGCCGTCATCGCCATGCCGCCGAACAGATACGGCAGCAGACCACCGAACAGCAGGCCCACCACCACCCAAGGGTCGGACAGGCTGAAGGTCGGTTGCGTCAGGCCGGCGAAGAAGCCGGTGCTCTCGGTCGCGAAGAATTTCAAGTCCTGGGTATAGGCCGCGAACAGAACCAGCGCGCCGAGACCGGCCGAACCGATGGCATAGCCTTTGGTCACGGCCTTGGTGGTGTTGCCCACCGCGTCCAGCGCATCGGTGGTCTTGCGCACATCGCCTTCCAGACCCGCCATTTCGGCAATGCCACCGGCATTGTCGGTGACGGGACCGAACGCATCCAGCGCCACCACCATGCCCGCCAGCGACAGCATGGTGCTGACCGCGATGGCAATGCCGAACAGGCCCGCCAGCGAATAGGTGACGATAATGCCGACGCAGATCACCAGCGCGACAGGCGCCGTCGATTCCATCGAGATCGCCAGACCCTGGATCACATTGGTGCCATGACCGGTCACGGAGGACTTGGCGATGGACCGGACCGGCCGGTAATTGGTGCCGGTATAATATTCCGTGATCACGATCAGCGCGCCGGTGACGGCCAGGCCGACCAGCCCGCAATAGAACAGTGTCTGGCCGGTATAGGACGCGTCACCGCTGGTGATCGGCGTATCCATGCCGATCAGCCAGTTGGTCAACGGCCAAAGCCCGATCAGCGAAAGCACCACGGTGGCGATGACGCCTTTATAAAGCGCGCCCATGATATTCTTGGAAGCGCCCAGACGCACAAAGAAGGTGCCGATGATCGAGGTGATGATGCTCAAACCAGCGATGGCGAGAGGATAAAGCATCAGGGCGCCTTTCAGGGCGCCGGTGAAATAGATCGAAGCCAGCACCATGGTCGCCACGGTAGTCACCGCGAAGGTCTCGAACAGATCCGCCGCCATGCCGGCGCAATCGCCGACATTGTCGCCAACATTGTCGGCGATGGTGGCGGGGTTGCGCGGGTCATCTTCGGGAATTCCCGCCTCGACCTTGCCGACCATGTCGCCGCCGACATCGGCGCCCTTGGTGAAGATGCCGCCGCCAAGACGGGCAAAGATCGAAATCAGGGATGCGCCGAAGCTGAGGCCGATCAAAGATTCAACGATAGTGCGGCTCTGCGCCGGATTATCCAGGCTGAGGCCCAACGGTCCGGTGAGGAAAGCGTAATAGCCCGCAACGCCCAGCAGACCCAGCCCCACCACCAACATGCCGGTGACGGCACCGGCGCGGAACGCGACCGACAGGCCGCCGGCAAGACCGGAGCGCGAGGCTTCGGTGGTGCGCACATTTGCGCGTACCGAAACAAACATGCCGACATAGCCTGCCAGGCCCGACAGGATCGCCCCGACCAGAAAGCCGAGGCCGAGTTGCCAGCCCAGAAACCAGCTGGCGAGCACAAAGATCACCACGCCCACCATGGCAATGGTGGTGTATTGGCGGTTGAGATAGGCGTTGGCGCCTTCCTGAATCGCGGCGGCGATTTCCTGCATCCGCGCATTGCCCGCGCTCAGGCTGAGCACGGACCTTATGGTCCAGCCGCCATAGAGCAGCGCCAGCACGCCGCAGGCGAGAATGATGAGAAGTTCGGAATTCATTTGGAGTGTCCCTCGTCTGAATGCGTTGGTCGGCCCGGATCGACCCAGCCGATCCCAATGGCCGGCCCGCCCAGGGCCGCTTCAAGGGTGCCGGAAGATAGCCAAATGCGCGAGATTCAGGCAACCACCCTTAGGCGGTAAAACGCCAGTTTTTTGGAGCAATCAGGGGGTTTTGGCCGGTTTGGGCGGGGTAGCCGGCGCCGGTTCAGCCGGTGGAGCCACTGCCGTGGATGTGACGGCGCTGGGATGAAGCGGGGAAACCTGGACCTGGATAATGGCGATGGAGACCACTTTGTCGGCCCCAGCCACCTTGCGTGCATCGGCAAGCAACCGCGCTTCAAGCGCATTATTGTCCACGGTCACGGGGTTGCCGGAGGTTGCGACCTCGGTCGCATTGACGTCCCGCACAAAGGCATCCTGGATGAATGCGATCTTGTCCCGCAGGACGTTCGCAGTGATGTCGGTCGTCGCGGTGATACGGCTGGAGATATAGGCATAGCCGGACAATTTTCCCTGGCCATCCGTCAGGGGGGCCATCAGGAATGGCATGTCCACATTGGTGCCTGGCGCGCCGGCCTTGTCGGCCTCTTTGTCGGCGGCATAAGCCGGCCCTGCGAGAGCGGCGGCGATCAAGATGGCAAGCGAACGGCGCATGCGCGGACGCTGACAAAACAGAGTTAGGGAATGGTTAATTCAGAAATGCCGATAGCCCGGTTTGGGAATGGCCAAAACGCTGCCCCGATAGCCAAGGACGACACCCTTCCCCGCGCCGACCATGCCTATGCGCGTGACGGTAACGCCGGCCTGCGCCGCCGCCGCTTGTATCTTGCCGTCCTGCAAGGGATCGGCCGTGAAAGCGATCTGGTAATCGTCGCCCGCGCTGGCCGCCCGGATGAGGGCATCCGGCCCTTCGCCCCAAAAGGCCTTGAGTGCCGCGGAGCGCGGAATTGCCGCGGCATCGATTTCGATTTTGATCCTGGACGCATCGGCGACATGGCCAAGATCGCCAATCAAGCCGTCTGAAACATCCACCGATGCACTGGCCAATCCCAGCAGCAAGGGACCAAGATCGACCGGCGGTTCGGGTATGCGATAGCGCGCGATCAGATAGTCGCATTGCGCTTGCGCCAGGGCATCCTTCTCGTGCTTTAAAAGCGCCAGGCCCCCGCCACTGTCGCCGATGGTGCCGGTGACGTAAACCGCATCGCCGGGTTTGGCGCCGCCGCGTTTCAGCATTCTGCCTTGCGGTATATGCCCAAAAGCCGTGGCCGTAACGGCCAGCGGACCTTCGGTCGCCGAGGTGTCGCCGCCCAGCAGCGAAACGTCATATCGCGCCTGGTCGTCTGCCAGACCGGCCGCGAAATCGGCCAGCCATTCTTGCGTCACGCCCTGCGGCAAAGCGATGGCGAGCAGATAGCAGCATGGTTTCGCGCCCTTTGCCGCGAGATCCGACAGATTCACCCGCAACGCCTTTTTGGCAATCGAGGCTGGCGGATCATGCTTGAAGAAATCCGTCCCTTCGGCGATCTGGTCGGTGGTGACGATGAGATCGAAACCGGGCCACGCCGGAATCGCTGCCGCGTCGTCCTTCAGCGAAAAAGCACCCGGCATGGTTGCGAGCGGCGCGAAATAGCGGGCGATGATATCGAATTCATCCATCGCCCCTCCTTCAGAAATCCAGTTCGCCGTCCGGCACCGGCTCGCCGAATTCCGGCGCGCGCTTGCGATGCGCCATGCGATCCAGCGCTGCGTTGACGAAGCCCGGCTCGTCGCCGGCGAAAAAATCATGCGCGATGCCGACATATTCGTCGATCACCACCTTGGCGGGCACATCGCGTTGCGCCACCAGTTCCAGGCCGGCCGCGCGCAGGATGGCACGCAGGATCGAATCCACCCGTGCCAGGGTCCAGGTCTGCGACAGGCAAGCGGCGATGGCTTTGTCGATTTCGGCCTGATGCACCGGCACGCCTTCGACGATGCTGCGGAAAAACTCCGTATCCGTGGGGGTTTCGTCGAAGCGATGGGCGATGAATTCCTCCGCCACTTCCCCGGCGCCCGCGCCGACCAATTCCATCTGATAGAGCGCCTGGACCGCGGCCAGTCTGGCGGCGCGGCGCGCTTCGGCATCGACCTTGCCGCCGGCTGTCATGTCTGTTCCCCCAGCCGTTGCGCCAGCACGACCATGGCCAGGCAGGCGCGGGCGGCCTCGCCGCCGACGTCGCGTTCCTCTTTCATGGCCATCTGCAGAGCAGAGTCCTCGGTCGAGGCGACCACGATGCCGTTGCCGATGCAAAGTCCATGATCGACACTCAGACGGGTCAGGCCATAAAACACATTCTGCGTGATCAGGTCGAAATGCAGCGCTCCGGTCCGCACCAAACTTCCCAGCGCCACATAGCCAGCAAATTGGTCGGAGCGAGCCCCAAGCGCGATGGCGGCCGGAATTTCCAGCGCGCCTGGAACCGAGACCCGACGGAACAAGGCTCCACCCTGTTGCAATGCCTTGGTCGCACCGTCCGTCAAAGCGTCGGAGATCGCCGGATGGTACCGCGCCTCGACGATGAGGATGTTCATGCCCCCTCCGGGGACGGCCATGAAATCTGCTGATCCATGTTATTTCGGATCGTCGCCTTCCAGCTCGCCGATCAGCATCTCAAAATCACGGGTTTCGCGGAAGTTGCGATAGACCGAGGCGAAACGGACATAGGCGACCTTGTCGAGGCTGGCCAGCGCCTGCATCACCAATTCGCCGATCATGTTGGCGGGAATTTCATTCTCGCCCATCGATTCCAGGCGGCGCACGATACCGGTGATCATGCGGTCCACCCGCTCGCGTTCCACCGGGCGCTTGCGCAGGGCATGGTTGATGGAACGCTCCAGCTTGTCGCGGTCGAAGGCCTCGCGGCGGCCATTCTTCTTGACCACGATCAGCTCGCGCAGCTGCACCCGCTCGAAGGTGGTGAAGCGGCCGCCGCATTCCGGGCAATGCCGGCGGCGGCGAATGGCCGAATTGTCCTCGGAAGGACGACTGTCCTTTACCTGACTGTCGTCATGTCCACAGAATGGGCAGCGCATCGAAGCCTCTCAATAGATCGGAAAACGCCGGCAGAGATCGCCAACGCGCGACCGCACGCTGGCCTCCACGGCGGGATCGCCTTCTTCATGGTTCTTGTTGGCAAGCCCGTCCACCACTTCCACGATCAGCTTGCCGATTTCGCGGAACTCCTGTGGACCGAAGCCGCGGGTGGTGCCGGCGGGCGTGCCCAGCCGAATGCCCGAAGTGACGAAGGGCTTTTCCGGATCGAACGGAATGGCGTTCTTGTTGCAGGTGATGAAGGCGCGATCCAGCGCCTTTTCCGCGTATTTTCCCGTTGCCTTTTTGGGCCGCAGATCCACCAGCATCAAATGATTGTCGGTACCGCCAGAGACAATGTCGAGGCCCAGAGCCTTCAGGGTCTCGGCCAGGGCGCGCGCATTCTCCACCACATTCTTCGCGTAGATCTTGAAACCTGGCTGCAGCGCTTCCTGAAACGCCACCGCCTTGGCCGCGATCACATGCATCAGCGGGCCACCCTGCAAGCCGGGGAAGATGGCCGAGTTGATCTTCTTGGCGATCGCTTCGTCGTTGGTGAGGATCAGTCCGCCGCGCGGACCGCGCAAAGATTTGTGGGTGGTGGATGTCACCACATGGGCGTGCGGAATAGGTGATGGATGCACCCCGCCCGCAACCAGACCGGCGAAATGCGCCATGTCGACCATCAGATAGGCGCCCACCTCGTCGGCGATTTCGCGGAAGCGCTTGAAGTCCCAGACGCGGGAATAGGCGGTGCCGCCGGCGATGATCAGCTTGGGCTTGTTGGCCCGGGCGCTGGCCGCGATTGCGTCCATATCCAGCAAATGGTCGTCGGGGCGCACGCCATAGGGCACCACCTTGAACCACTTGCCGCTCATATTGACCGGCGAGCCATGGGTGAGATGCCCACCCGCCGCCAGATCCAGACCCATGAACGTGTCGCCGGGATTGAGCAGCGCCAGGAACACGGCCTGATTCATCTGGCTGCCGGAATTGGGCTGCACATTGGCGAACTGGCAGTTGAACAGCTTCTTGGCGCGCTCGATCGCCAGGGTCTCGATCACATCGACATATTCGCAGCCGCCATAATAGCGTTTGCCTGGATAGCCTTCGGCATACTTATTGGTGAGGACCGAGCCTTGCGCTTCTAGCACCGCCTTGGAGACGATGTTTTCTGAAGCGATAAGCTCGATCTTCTCGCGCTGGCGGCCCAGCTCGTCGGCGATCGATGCGGCAATCTCCGGGTCTGCTTCGGCCAGGCTGCGCGTGAAAAATCCGGAATTTTCCGAAACGGAATTGGCCACAGCCGACATCACCACCACCTTGTTGAGAAGCCGGCCCGATCTTGATGGGGCCGGCACGGGTCGCGGATTTACCCTGACCCGGGCACCAAATCTAGCGCGGCTTTCCGCCATCCCCTAGAGGTACCGAATCAGGCCCAAAACACAGGATTTCTGCAGTTTTTACCAAACTTCCAAATCCCTATAGTAAAACCGCAATCTATATTTTAGAATACAAGTATAGATGGCGCAGAATCAGTAATCGCGCCCAGGAGCGTTCATGCGTGACGATCATCGCAGCGAAGAAGAAATCCTCAAGCTGGTGACGGAAATCGTCTCCGCCTATGTGAGCAAGAACCCCGTGGCCGCCGAGGATTTGCCCAATGTGATCAAGAGCGTCCACGCAACCTTGGGCGGATTCCAAAGTGGCGAAAGCAACGCCCTAGCCCGCCCGCCTGCCGTGCCGGTCAAGAAATCCGTGACGCCCGATTATATCGTCTGCCTGGAAGACGGCCGGAAGCTGAAAATGCTGAAACGCTATCTGCGCGCGCAATATGGCCTGACGCCGGAAGCGTACCGGGCCAAATGGAATCTGCCCACCGACTATCCCATGACGGCGCCGAATTATGCCGCCCGGCGCAGCGAATTTGCCAAGCAAAGCGGCCTTGGCAAACCGGGCCGCAAGAAGCGCGACTAGCGCTTCTTTTCCATAACGTATTTTAGTTTTCGTACCGCGGCCTGTGCCAGCACATCGCGTCCGGCATTGGCGGGGCCGACGATGCAGGCTTCGCTACCGGTGGCGGCATGGATCGCCGTCGCCTTGACGACGTTTCCTTGCACAACAAATTCCAGGAGAATTTCGCCTTTTACAGGCGGGCTCATTCAGGCAGCACGCGCCAGCTTGTGCACATCCCAGACGATATTGAGGGCCACAATCAACTCCTCGATCATCTCGTCGGTATGGGCGGGCGATGGCGTGAGACGCAGCCGTTCAGTACCCCGGGGAACGGTGGGGTAGTTGATCGGCTGAACATAGATGCCATGCTCTTTCAACAGCACATCGGTCACGGATTTGCAGAGGGCGGCGTCGCCCACAAACACCGGTACGATATGACTGGCGCTGTCCATCACCGGAAGCCCCGCATCCATCAGGCGCTTCTTCAGCCGCGCGGCGCGGTCATGCAACCTTTCGCGTTCCAAGTTGCTTTGCTTCAGGTGCCGGATCGATGCCAGGGTACCCGCAGCGATTGCCGGGGCCAGCGAGGTGGTGAAAATGAAACCCGGCGCGAAGGAGCGAATGCAATCCACGATCTCAGCAGTCGTGGCGATATAGCCCCCCATCACGCCAAAGGCCTTGGCCAGGGTGCCCTCGACGATATCGATGCGACCCATTGAGCCGTCGCGCCCGGCAACGCCAGCACCGCGCTCGCCATAGAGGCCGACGCCATGAACTTCGTCGATATAAGTGAGCGCGCCGTATTTGTCGGCCAGATCGCAGATCGCGCTGGTCGGGGCGAAATCACCGTCCATGGAATAGACGCCTTCAAAGGCGATCAGCTTGGGCGAGGCCGGATTGGCCGCCTTCAACAGCTCTTCCAGATGCGCCATATCGTTATGGCGGAAAACATATTTGACAGTGCCGCCATGGCGGATGCCTTCAATCATCGAGGCGTGATTGAATTCGTCGGAGAAGATGATCAAGCCCGGCAGGATTTTGGCCAGGGTCGCCAAGGTCGCGTCGTTGGAAACAAAGCCGGAGGTGAACAGCAGGCCGGCTTCCTTGCCATGCAAATCGGCCAGTTCGCGTTCCAGCTCGACATGATAATGGCTGGTGCCGGAGATATTGCGCGTGCCGCCCGACCCTGCCCCCACGGTATCCAGGGCTTCGTGCATTGCGGCCAGAACCTTGGGGTGCTGCCCCATGTTCAGATAATCGTTCGAACACCACACTGTGATCGGTCGCCCGCCGCCATTGGATCCTTCGGCATCGGTATGGAAGTCGGCTTTCGGGTAGTCGCCGCGCTGCCGCATGATGTCAGCGAACACGCGATAGCGGCCTTCCCGCCGAAGCGCAGTCAGAGCGTCCTTGAAGCTGGAGGTATAGGAAAATGCCATGCCTGAGCTGCCTTATGAACGGGCCCGTCAGAATCCACCTTATCCGATCCCAAACCCCTGATTCCACGCAATTTGTCACATGACACCCCGGTTTCCCGGGATATTTTGCAAGACGTTCTCATCTGGACCGATGTTTTGGAGGCGCCAGGGAGTCTGACCCTTCAGCGGTCAACTGGCCATCGCCACGGCCGCGTTCACCGCCATGGCGATGAAAACCGTATTGAAGAAGAAGGAAACCACGCCATGCCAGAGCACCGTGCGGCGCATCGTCGTGGTCTTCACCACCACGTCGGAAACTTGGGCGGTCATCCCGACGACGAACGAGAAATAGAGAAAGTCCCAGGCACAGGGCTGGGTGTTGCCAGGAAAACCCAGATCGCCGGCATCGTCGTCGGTCGTGTCCGGATCGTCGAAATAATGCAGGTCGGCGTAATGGAATGCCATCGCCGTGTGCAGGACGAACCAGCCCAGCGGCGCACCGATGCCCG
>CAIUCH010000013.1 GCA_903897605.1 uncultured Alphaproteobacteria bacterium | reverse complement strand
GTCCTTCACCACCTGCTCTGCAGGCTTCTTGGCGCTCAAGGGTTTTGGTCTCATCTTCGTTCCTTCGTCACTACGACGAGACCAAAACCCTCCTTAAGTCACAACCTCAAATCTGGGCCACAGGCCCTGACGGCGGACAGTCGCCAAAGTAGCGTCAATCGAAATCGACGGCCTGGACACGGTGCTTCGATTTGACGAAATGAAAGAGCTGTTTGAGTCTCAACAAGCTTTTTCGAGTAAATCCGCAGTCGCTAAGCGATTGACCGCAACCCTTGATTTTCTTTTGAAAGCTTTTCCAGAGCGGATTTTATTTCTTCGCAATCGATCAGTCGTGCAATCGATAATTACTGTTGCTTCTAGAATTGTGGCTACAGGAATGCAGGCTGGTAAGGAAAAGGCTTTCGCAGATTTCTCTGGAAAATTTATGCGCGAATTGGTGCGGCAAGTGGAATTAGGATTGAGTGCCACGGACCCTGATTACACTGAATTTCAACGTTCGGTGAACGCGAATGTAAAAGGTGGCGCAAAGACCAGACATACAATTTTGATGCGCAAAATGTTTCAATCGGACCCTGCTCTAGCAGCGATATTTGAGCCTGACGCGCTTAAGGAGGCGGGATTGTCTGCGCAGGTTAAAGCAGTCGGTGAACGAATTGCGGAAGGGCTTGAGCAAATTAATGACGCTTATTCTGCCAAGCATGGCAAAGACCTATTCAAAACGACCAATAAGACGACAGCGGCTCTTCGCAAGATTCAAAAATCGATCCTCGATTACAACGGTTACAAGGATTTGCTATCAGATCTATATTTCCTGTTGTGGGAGGGTCCGGGCGAGAGGCTCGGGCAGTCGATTCCAGAATCGTTTAAGGACATTAATACCCTGCGTACCGATCTGCAGCACGATGTCGATCATGGCAAAGCAGGAAAAGTGAGGGCCAAGCGCAAGAATATCTCAAGCACATTTAAGAAGTACGGAAGTGGCGCAACACCACGAACTTTGGATCCCGCGCAATTCATTGTGGTTCAATTAAATTTGTTGGTAGCGATCGAGCGCGACCTCCGAACGATGACCCAGAGTCTATCTTAGCCAAGGCAGCGTTAGTTTCGATCAATTGTTGTTGATAAACGGGGCGGCCACTTCAAGGCATCCATTCGCATTATGCTGTGGCATTACTAATTTTATCTTTTCTAGATTTATAACAAAACCCACCCCGGACCCCACCCCATGCGCCTCTCCATCCTCGCCCTCCTTCTCTCCACCGCCCCCGCCTTCGCCGCTGCGCCGGTGATTGATAATGCGCGGGTCACGGTTTGGGATGTGCCGCTCAAGGCGGGGGAGAGCGGGGCGGTGTCGTCCGATGCCTTCGACTCCGTCATTCTGTTTCTGGAAGGCGGGGTGGTGAAGACGGTGCATGGCGATGGCAAGGTTACGACCGCGTCGCACCAACTTGGCGACGCGGTGTTCGTGGCCAGGGGCAGCCATGATGTCAATACCGCCATCAGCGCCGCGCCGGGCGGCGGTGTGCACGAAGTGGTGATCGCGCTGAAGAACCATCCGGGCACGCCGAACCCTGCGTCGCCCGGCCTGCCCAATGCCTTCCCCCGCGCGGGCGCAGTCAAGATGTTCGAGAACGATCAGGCCCTGGTGTGGAAATTCAGCTGGGTTCCCGACCAGCCGGTGCCGATGCATCATCACGACAAGGATACAGTGATGGTGTTCCGCTATGACGGGCCGGTGCGCATTCTGCCCTTTGCCAGGAACGAGATCCGCTGGAGCCCGGCTGGCACCACCCACACCGAAACCCTGGCCGGCGAACAGCAGAGTGTGGTGGATTTGGAACACAAATAACAGCGCCACGGATTGACACAAAATTGTGATGGCTACCCGGCGCGGCCTTGCGCTAAGTTGATCGCACACGGCTCTTCTTGTTGCCGTGGCGTAATGCATATCCGACATTGTTTGTGCGATGGGCCAGGAAGGCTCTTGGCCGCAACCATGGAGGCTGACATGCCGCGCATTTCAACAAGCCATCTTTTCACCCGCAAAAACATTTCCGCGATCCTGGGCGGTGCGGCCCTGCTGGCGGTTTGCGGCGGTGTCGCCATGGCGGCGCAGGATCGCAGCGCGCTGAAAATTCCCGACGGTCTCGCCTTTGCCGAATTCAAGGGCTACGACAGATGGCAGACCGTGGCGGTGAGCCAGACGGAAACCAGCATCAAGGCCATTCTCGCCAATCCCGTAATGATCGAAGCCTACCGCCAAGGCATTCCCGGCAACGGCAAGCCGTTTCCCGAAGGCGCCAAGAGCGTGAAGATCGAATGGGTCAAGAAGAAGAACACCGCGTCCCCCTATTTCGTGGAAATACCGGACAGTTTGAAAACGCTGGCCTTCATGGTGAAGGACACCAAGCGGTTTCCCGACAACCATGGCTGGGCCTTCGCCGCCTGGGAAAACGATCCGGCCACCGACACGCTGAAACCCGAAGCGCCACTTTCCGTCACCGGGCATGAATGCGGCTATGCCTGCCACACGGCAGTGGCGAAAAGCGATTACGTCTTCACAGCGTACCCAAGGAGATAGAGGCGAACTTTTTGTGGAGGCCAAAGCCATGAGCCATCAGCCCGACCAGGGCGTGTTTCACGCCATCCGGCCCGAAGACATTGAGTGGAAATCTTTCCCCGCCTATCCGCCCGCGGTGCGCATCGCCATCCTGGTCGGCGATCTCGCCTTGCCTGCGCCTTATCTGATCCGGGTGCATCTTCCCGCCGGCACCAAGATGATGCCGCACAAGCATCCCGAAGACCGCATCTATACGGTGATGGAAGGCGTCTTCTATATCGGGCTGGGGGAACAGTTCGATGCGCAAACACTCACCGCCTATGGCCCCGGCAGCGTGGTGGTGCTGCCGGGCGGCCAGGCGCATTTCCATTGGGCCAGGTCCGGCGACTATATCACCCAGGTCAGCGCCATGGGGCCGCTGGGCCTGAATTACCTCGATGCCGATGACGATCCGCGCACGCAGCCGCGCTGAGCGTCAAGTAACGGCGTTACGCGAATTTTTGCTCTGGTGCAAAGCCGGCGATCAGAAATACGTCTGGCGATCAAACGATCAGGTCGAGCAGCTTGCCGATGCGCGGATTGTCGATGCCCGCCTTGGACAGCGCCGCCTTCTCCAATGTGTTGGCCGATTGGGTGAGTTTCTGCGCCAGCTCGGGCTGGGGGGTGGCTTTCGCCAGCCTGCGCAGATCGCCCGAATAGGCGATCATCTGTGAAACGTCGCCGATGGTCTGCCCCATCGCCCTATTGTGACAGGCCGGCAAACGGATGCCAGCAAAGGCCGGTTTTGCGGCTAAAAAAAGCTTAAAAGCCCGGTATGGCGCGGCTTGGCAATGCGGTGACTGGACCGCAAATGCGCTGCTTGCGATGGCGGGCATGGCCGCAGCAGGCTTCGCCGCCAACCGGCTGCACGTTCCAGCTTTCGCCTTGGGGGGCGGTGACGCGGAAGCGATGGAAGCGCCGGGCGTGAATGGGACAGCGCGTCAGCAGCAGAATGTGGAACGCCGTCATGCCGCCGCCATCGCCAGCAGCACCGCCATCGCGGTCATCGCGACGGCCTGCACCATGAATAAAGTGAACCGCACACCGATGCTGGCGTTGGTCAGCGGCAACAGCGTGTGAACCAAGGTCTGCGGAATCCGGGCGGCGAAGGTCACCACGGCCAGCCTGTCGAAATAAGCCGGGCTGAGATGGGCGGTCGCCGCCGTCAACACGATCGCGGCAAACACCGGCAAGGTCTCGACGCAATTGGCATGCGCCCGCGTCGCGCGGCGATAGGCGGGACTGCCATGGGGCACACCGCCGGGAAAACTGGTGAGCTGGGCGGCCCCCTTAAAGATCAGCAGCCAGCGGCTGACGCCAACCCCGGCAGCCAGCACCATCAAGGTCCAGCTGGCAAAACCCAGCAACATCCAAAGCGGCAACGTCATGTGATCGACTCCAGGATGAAAAGACGCCGCCCGGCACGTGGGGCGCCGGGCGGCATCGGTTCGGGTTTGCGGATTGTCAGGCGGCGGGCGCCAAGGTGCCCAGCGCCTGGGTGATGCTGGTGAACTGCTCCACCGTGATCAGGCTTTTCAGGATCGTCTGGAAACGCGGATGCGTCGCGCCGGAAAAAATGTATTGCCAGCGATAGGCGGTGAGGAATTGCGTCACCAGCAACGCCATCTCGGCCTTGGCGACGGGCCGTCCGCAATGGGCCGCGAAATATTCCACATCGGCCTTGGACTGGACTTGCAAAATGCCGTCGACGGCAACGACAAGCGCGATGAAATCGTCGACCCCGGCGTCGCGCGCCTCATGCGTCAGGCCGCCATCGTGGCGCTTGAGTTCCAGCTCGTCCAAGACGACATGCT
Organism: uncultured Alphaproteobacteria bacterium; assembly: GCA_903897605.1. Lineage (GTDB taxonomy): Bacteria > Pseudomonadota > Alphaproteobacteria > Micropepsales > Micropepsaceae > Rhizomicrobium. Next base: position 88,942 of record CAIUCH010000013.1, on the reverse strand, counting down.
GGCATTCGTCCTTCCAGTGATAGAGGAATACATCCTTGAACAGTTCCGACAAGGCGCTGTCCGGCTCGATGCTCTGGCGGTAATGGTTCTGCACGAACAGCTCGATATGAAGGGTGAGCAGCAGCACCGACCAGGTCGATTTGCCCAGCACGGTGTGGGCGACCTGGTCGGGATCGATGTCGAAGCGATAGCCCTGGGGCAGCACCGCTTCCATCATCGCATCGACGCGGCGAAACAGCGCCTGATGCTTGAGCTCCTCGTCGCTGAAGCGCACCAACGCTTCGAGCGCATTCTGGTCGCCCAGCCAGTGATCGCGTCCGATCTCCAGCAGCTTGGCGGTGATGAAGCGTTCGACCAGGCCGAAGATATTGGCATAGGTGCGGCCCTGGACCTGGCCGGCGAAACGCTTTTCGGCGTCGGACAGGCTGGTCATGTCATGGGTCGGCGACAAGCCGTCGGGCAGGAATTTGCGGGCGGTGTCCAGGACGCGGCCCTTGATGACATCGGTTTCGATGTCCCAGCGCGCCGCCTTGGACGCCTTGATGCAGCGGGCATATTTGTCGCTGTCGGGAAATTGAACGGGGGCATTCATAATGGGTCTCCATTTCATTCAAACGGTTGTCGAAGGACCCTTGTCCCTCGAAAGGCGGCAGGATTTAGGTGCGGCGCGCGAAGGGGTCCATGACCAAGACTCCGCAAAATGTGACTGGAACGCCGTTTCGTGGGGACCGCGCGATGGATGCCTTGTCCGATGGGCTCCGTATTGCGCGGCCGAGTGGCGCTACATAGGAGTGGCGGTGTTTGGCATAAACGACATAAAGCCATCATAAAATGCCAACCGGGCGTGGGCGCCGCCGGGCATGGCGCCGACTCCGAAAACCGCCAGCGCCGTGATAGCTTGGGCGCATACAGGGGAGCCAACGATGGATCAGTCGAACGGACGGAAGAATATTCCCGCCGAAGCGGTGGAATTATACACCCGCTATATTCATGGCGAAGTCAGCCGCCGCGCCTTTCTCAGCGGCGTCAAGCGGTTTGCCGTTGCCGGCCTGACCGCCACGGCGATCATCGATGCCTTGATGCCGAACTATGCGCTGGGCCAGCAGGTTTCCAAGACCGACGAGCGGATCAAGGCCAGCTATGAGACCGTGCCGTCGCCGAACGGCAATGGTTATATCCGTGGCTATTTCGTGCGCCCGTTCAGCGCCGATACCCGCGATGCAACCCCTGCCAAGCTGCCCGGCATCATCGTCATCCATGAGAACCGGGGCCTTAATCCGCATACGGAAGATGTCGCGCGCCGCTTTGCCCTGGAGAATTTCATGGCCTTCGCGCCCGACGCGCTGTCGTCGGTCGGCGGTTATCCGGGCGACGACTATAAGGGCGGTCTATTGTTCAACAAGATCGACGCCGCCAAGCGGACAGAGGATTTCGTCGCCGCCGCGCAATGGCTGAAATCGCGCGCCGACTGCAGCGGCAGGATCGGCGCGACCGGATTCTGCTTTGGCGGCAGCCTGGCCAACAGCTTGTCGGTTCTGCTGGGCGCGGATCTGGGCGCGGCGGCGCCCTTTTATGGCGGCGCCCCCAAGCCGGAGGATGTGGCGAAAATCAAGGCGGCGATCCTGATCCATCATGGCGCGCTCGACACCCAGTTGGCGGCGGCCTATCCGGCGCAGGAAGCGGAGTTGAAAAAGAACAAGATCCGCTATGAAGGTCATGTCTATCCGAACGCGGTGCATGGCTTTTTCAATGACGCGACGCCGGAACGCTACAACAAGGCAGCGGCCGAGCAGGCCTGGACGCGCACCATCGAATGGTTCAACCAGTATGTGCGCGCGGCGTGATTTTCCCTAAGCGGCCGTGATTTCGGCGGGGCGGACGCGGTCGGCATGATCGGCGGGATTGATGCCCAGCAGGCGCTTTCTGTCACGCTGCGCTATATGCATTATAATTTCTGTCGTATTCACAAGACGCTTCGCGTGACGCCTGCAATGGCCGCTGGCGTTACGGACCGGGTTTGGGACCTGAGCGATATTGCAGCACGGATCGCGGCTCAGGACGTTTCCGTTGCGAAGCGCGGGCCATACAAGAAACGGGCTGCATAACGCGAGCACCTTGCCGCATTGTAGCCATGATATTCTGGCAAGCGAGTTTCTGCGGGGGTAACCTTGGAGTTACCACAATGACAAACCTGAAAATCGTGCATTATATTTTACCCGTCATCGCTATGGCGGGATTTTCCGCCGGCAGCGCCGTTGCCTATTCAGGCGAAAAGCTCGCAAAGAACGCGAAGGTCACGATGGAACAAGCCATCGAGATCGCTCAAAAGGCGCGCCCCGGAATCATCACCGACAAGGAACTGGAACGCGAAAAGGGCGGAAGCGGACTGCGCTTCTCGTTCGACGCGAAAGCCTCTGGCCATACCTATGAAGTAGGCGTCGATGCCATGACCGGCCAAGTACTTGAGAATGGTCCTGAAGGGAAAAATCCAGACTGACCGGTTCTCGATTGACCAAAGAGAAAAGGCGGATTGGTCGCCTATATCCAGCCAGTCCGCCTGATTTCCAGCCCCCTGATCGGCATTAAGAATTTCAAAATGCGTCACTCCTCCCGCTTAGGCGGCCGCAATTTCGCCGGCGGGGCGGACGCGGTCGGCATGATCGGCGGGGTTTATTCCCAGCACGCGCTGGAAAGCGCGGCGCATCCGCTGCTCGCTGTCGAAGCCGCTTTTGCGGGCGATCTCGGCCATCGACAGGACGGTGTCCTCGATGATGACCCGGGCGCGCGCCACCCGCAGCCTTTCGATGAACTTGGCCGGCGGCATGCCGCATTGGCGGGCGAACACGCGCTGGAAATTGCGGGGGCTCATTTTGCTGCGCTCCGCCAGATCCTCGATGGTGAGGGGACTGTCGAGATGGTCGCGAATCCATTCCACCAGATCCTCCAGCCGGTCGGGCGAAGCCAGCTGCGAAATCAGTTCGCTGGAAAACTGGCTCTGCCCGCCGGGCCGCTTGAGGAACATCACCAGCAGGCGCGCCAGCTCCAGGGCAAAGCGGCGGCCCAGATCCTCCTCCACCAGCGCCAGCGCCAGATCCATTCCGGCGGTTATTCCAGCCGAGGTGTAGATCTTGCCGTCCTTGATCCACAGGCTGTCGGGTTCGACTTCGATGGCGGGAAAATTGGCCCGCAGCAGATCGCAGAAGGCCCAATGGGTGGTGGCGCGCCGCCCGCTGAGGAGGCCCAGCCTCGCCAGGATGGTGGCGCCGGTGCAGATCGAGGCAACCCGCCGGCTTTGCCGTGCCGCGCGGCGCAGCCAGGCGGTCACCCCCGACATTGCCAAGCTGGCTTCGGAATCGCGCGGATCGTAGCTGCCCGGAACCACCAAGGTATCGAAGGCGCAATTGGCCTCTTCAAGGGAGAGGTCGGCGGTAAGCCGGAACCCGGTTCCCGTCTTGATCGGGCCCTTGCGCGAACCCGCTAGGCAAACATCATATTGTTCGTCCGCGGCGGGGTCTTCGTGGCGGCACAGGATATTGGCCAGCCCGAAAACATCGGCCGGACCGACGGCATCCAGCGCCATCACGCCGTCATAGACAAAGATGCCGATCCGCCGTCCCCGCCGCGCCGGCCGGGTTGATTTCGACGGGATCGAATTGCGCTTGGCCATGCCATCCCCCTTTGGATCGAACGCCGGCACGATCGACTGGCGATCCTAGCGCGCCGCGCAATTGGCATAAATGCTGAATAACCGTCAATTCGTGCCAACCGGCCCCGCCGGCCTGCCGCAAACCGCCCCTGGCGCCAAAGCCGCCCCATCGCGGCCGGCCAAAGCGCCCTGCGCCGGTTTTGTCCACAGGATGCGGCGCGCCGCCGGACCAAAGGGAACTATCCGCTTCCCAAGGCGTTTGAGGCATGTCAAATCTTACATTCCTGGCATGTTCTAGCATTTCATCAGGCGTTTATTTTCGGGGGCAACTTGCCAAAGGGCGGCGCGAATTAGCGCGTGCGCCCAGATGCCCGCGGCACCAAACGCCGACACAAGTCGAAAAGACAAGGAGCAGATTATGAACACATTATCTTGGACGAAAAACACCCGCTACGCGATTCTCGCAGGGGCCCTGATGTTGGGCGGCTGCGCCAGCACGCAAGACGTCAAGCACGCCCAGGCCACGGCTGACCAGGCGCTGTCGGCGGCACAATCCGCCGGCCAAAGGGCGGACGCGGCGATGGCCGCCGCCAATGCCGCCAGCAGCAAGGCGGACGCCGCGATGGCCGCCGCCAATGCCGCCAGCGCCAAGGCCGACACCGCCAACAGCAAGGTCGATGCACTGAGCGACAAGGTCGATCAGATGTTCGCCAAGAGCCTGAAAAAATGATCCCCTTGGACCGGCCGGAGCGCTAGCATCGTTTCGATGTCTTATCGATCCGCACGGACCATGGTCAGTGATTTGAAGACGCAGATGCCGCGCGGCGGGATGATCCGCCGCGCGGCATTTGCCGTTTTGGTCTTATGGGCGCCGCGCGCCTCGGCGGAAACGTTTCCGCTGTCCGACGGCCAGATGCTGGTGGGCACGCCCGGTTTCTATATCGCCGGCACCGACGACACGTTGCTCGATATCGCGCGCGACAACGACCTGGGCTATGGCCAGTTGATGAGCGCCAACAATGATCTGGATCCCTGGCGTCCCGGCGAAGGGCACGGCGTCGTGCTGCCCAATGTCTATCTTCTGCCGCCGGGGCCGCGCAAAGGCATCGTGATCGATCTGGCGGCGCAGCGGCTTTATTATTTCCCCGCCGGCAGCCAGAGCGTCGAAAGCTATCCCATCGGGGCGGGCGCCGAAGCGGGCATGACGCCGCGCGGCACCACCAAAGTGGTGGGCAAGGTCGTCAAGCCCGTCTGGTATGTGCCCAAATCGATCCGCAAGGAACAGCCCGATCTTCCCGGCATGGTGCCGGCGGGGCCCGACAATCCTTTGGGCGAATATGCTTTCCGGCTGGGCTGGCCGTCCTATCTCATTCACGGCACCAACAAGCCCTATGGCGTGGGCCGCAATGTCAGCCATGGCTGCATCCATCTTTATCCCGAGGATATCGAAAAGCTGTTCCATGAAGTGCCCATCGGCACGCCGGTGCGCGTGGTCGATGACGAAATCCGGCTGGGCTGGATCGGCGGCGAGCTTTACCTCGGCATTTCGCCAAGCCATGCGCAGATCGACGAGATCAGCATCAACCGGCCGATGACGCCGTCGGTACCCAAGAACCTGTTCGCGCGCGTCACCGCCGCGGCGGGCGACCAGGTGAACCGCGTCGATTGGCGCGCGGTCGCCGAGATTGGCCTTCGCCGCCCGGGGCTGCCGGTCGCGATCACGGAGGCGGCCAGCGGCGATACCGCCAGCGATGCCAGTGGCGATGCCGCCAGCGATGCGGATTCCGGGCAATTAAGCGCCACCGGCGATGCGCAAACCGGGCAGGCCAGCGGCGAAGCGCAATCCGGGCAAGATAGCGCCGCCGCCGAAAGTGCGCCCTAGCGGTCTTGCGGACCGTGAACCGTTCGGCAAGAATCGCCGCCTTATCATCGGGGAATGACGACCATTCGCACGCCGGACCGCCGTCAACTCTGCCTGGGACTTGCTGCAACGCTGGCGGCGGGACCGGCGCGGGCCGCCAGCTGGGCGGAGGGCGAGAATGGCCTGCGCATCGTGGTGATGAAATCCCAGCGCAAGCTGCTGCTGGTGCGGGCAAGGGTGGCGTTCCGCAGCTTTCCCATCGCGCTCGGGGCCCATCCCAAAGGGCCCAAGCACCGGATGGGCGACGGGCGCACCCCCGAAGGCCAATATGCGATCGACGGTTTCAACGAACAAAGCCGCTATCACCGCGCGCTGCATATTTCCTATCCCAATGAAGCAGATTTGAAGCGGGCGCGGGCGGCGGGGCAGGAGCCGGGCGGCAATATCGAAATCCATGGCGTGCCGCCGGGCTATGAGAGCATCAATCCGTCGAGTTTCACCCGCGACTGGACCGATGGCTGCATCGGCGTCAGCAACAGCGCCATCGAGGCGATCTGGAAAAGCGTCAGCCTGGATACGCCGGTGACAATCCTGGCCTGAGCGAATTTGCGTCTTGCATCGACCGGCACGCGACATTGGCGGTGCGTATTAGGTTCCGCTCCACGTTACCTGATTGAAGACGCCGGATTGCCGCGCCGGTCAGCGGCATAGGCACCGCGTTGCCGCGAAAGAAGCCGCTGAAAACGGATCGGGAATTCGATCAGAGCGGATGGTCGGGCATCGCCATGGTCCGCCACATATGGGCGGACGGGCTGTTGTCATAGCCCAGGCCTTCCTTGGGCTGCTTGAAATTGCGGGCGACGATGTCGGTGAATTGCTCGATCTTCGGATTCACGTTCGGCTCGAACGCATAGAGATCGTTCACCGTGACCAGCCGGGGCTCCTCATACCATTTGTGATTGCGGACCATCTTGTAGGTGGCCTCGATATAAGGTTCGGGCTTGTAATCCTCGCCGAACATCCTGCGATAGAGATCCGGGTACTTGTAGCCATGCTCGGGGTCGTCGAAGAAGCGCAGCGCCTGGTGATAGCGGATCGCGAAGGTGGCCTTTTCGGAAATATAAGGCGCGTACATCTGCGCCCCCCACCAGCCATGATCGACCTTGACGAGTTGGTGCACCGTATCGTGCAGCAGGCAGGCGAGGATGACTTCCTCGGACATGCCGGTCTTCATGGCGCGATTGGCGCTTTGCAGGACGTGATTGGAGATCTCGTGGAAGCGCAGCTGGAAATAATCCAGCAAGGTGGGCGCCGCCGGCATCGGGGCAAGCCGCTTGACGTTGCCGGCTTTGCCCCCAACGAACAGATTGCCGACGCCCCGGCGGTAGGGCCGGGTTTCGATCTGCGCGTCCATGTCGGCCATGGTCGGGAACTTTTCCGCCGCCGCCTTGTTGAGCATTTGCTGCTGGTGGTCTTCCAGGGCGTCGGCCTTGGCTTCCGAGCTCATCGCCGCCACAGCCGTGGCCCCACCGAGACTTGCGATGAATGCCCGCCGATCGAACTCCAATATCGGTTCTTCCCGCATGCGGAATCCCCCAATCTGGTCTGACCTGTTGGACTCGAGCATACACCCGTGGCAGGTGGCGCGTCCAACATCCTTCGCTGCGCTGCATTGCAACCGGCCTGGAAGCGAGCGGCGGACGGAAAGCTCTGGCTCGCCCGCAGCGGCGTCGATAAGATCGCCTTGGTGAGAATTGGCCGCCAAGCGCGGCTTGAGGCAGATCAAACCCCGGCGCGGCGGGCAGAGTTAGCCTTGTTGCGTGACAGGCAAAAGGAGACCGGCCATGTTCCGCAAATCCATGATTGTCGCGATGAGCGCCGCGCTGTTGACGGGCTCGGCGTTCCAGACCGCAGGCGCGCAGCCATTTGATGATGGGCGCGGCAACAATGGCCGCGGCGATAACGGGCGCGCCAATGAGCAATCCTATGAGCAGGGCTATCAGCTAGGCTATCATCACGGCTGGGACGATTTTCGCACCAAGGCGCCGTTCAACGACCAGGGCACCATTTCGGCGCCGGTCACTTTTACGCCCTACCCGCCCGTGCGCAATGACGATCCCGCCGGGCGCTGGCAACAGCAATATCAGCGCCAATACACCTATCAGGACGACAATTATTATCGCGAATGCCGCACCCAGACCGATCCGGGCGGCGTCATTGCCGGGGCGCTGATCGGCGGCATCCTGGGAAATGCCCTGACCGGCGGCGGACGTGGACGCGGTGACAGCGGCGGGCGCGCCGTCGGCACCATCGCCGGCGTGGTGCTGGGCGGCGCCTTGGGCGCGAGCCTGACGCGCAATCTGGACTGCAACGACCGCAGCTACGCCTATAACAGCTATTACAATGGCTTCAATTCCGGCCGCGCCGGCGTGCCCTTCCAGTGGCGCAATCCCGACAACGGCCATTATGGCGATTTTCGCGTCAACGATTACTACAACGACCAGGGCGGATTCCGCTGCGCCAACTTCTCCCAGCAGACCTACATCAGCAGACGCCCGCAAGCCGCCACCGGCCGCGCCTGTCAGCAGCCCGACGGCACCTGGGCCGTGATCGGCTGATCCATCCTTCGAGCAGGAGTTTGCCCATGAAGAAATATCTGGTCCTCGCGTTGTTGCTGGCAACGCCCGCCTTCGCCCAGGATACCGGGGCGGTGTTCGCCGCCCTCGATGCCAATCACGACGGTAAGATCAGCCAGGCCGAGGCGCAGAAGAATCCGGCCGTGCTGCAGATGTTCGCCCAGGCCGACAAGGACAAGGACGGTTTCCTCTCCAAGGCCGAATTCGACGCCGCCTTCGGAAAATAATTCGCATCGGAGAGGGCATGAACCGCCTGGCGGGAAAAGTCGCGATCGTGACCGGCGGCGCGCTGGGCCTGGGCCGCGCCAGTGTGCTGCGCATGGCCGGGGAGGGTGCGCGGGTCGCCATTCTGGATGTGCTGGATGCCGAGGGCGCCGCGCTGGAGATGGAAGTGCGCGCGACCGGCGCCCAGGCGCGCTATTGGCATTGCGACGTGGCGCGCGAAGCCGAGATCGCCCTGGTGTTCGCCGAAGTGGTGGCGCATTTCGGCCGCCTCGATATCCTGGTCAACAATGCCGGAGTGTCGGGCGCCGACAAGCCCACCCATGAGATCACCGAAGCCGAATGGGATTTTGTGCAGTCGATCAACGTCAAGGGCGTGTTCTTCGGCACCAAGCACGCCATCGCCTATCTGCGCGCGGCGGGCGGCGGCAGCATCATCAACCTGTCCTCGATCTATGGCCTGGTGGGCGCGCCGGATGTGCCGCCTTATCACGCCTCCAAGGGGGCGGTGCGGCTGATGACCAAGACCGATGCGCTGTGCTATGCGCCCGACAGGATCCGGGCGAATTCCATCCATCCCGGCTTCATCTGGACGCCGATGGTGGAAAAATTCCTGGGCAAATCCGGCGATGCCGCGCTGGCCCGCAAGGCCGCCGATGCGCTGCATCCCCTGGGCCATATCGGCGAAGCCGACGACATTGCCTGGGGCGCGGTCTATCTGGCTTCCGACGAAGCCAAATTCGTCACCGGCGCCGAGCTGGTGATCGATGGCGGCTATACCGCGCGCTAGGCGTGGGCCGCATGGGCTTGGTTTGCCCGGTCCGGTCTTGCCGAGGGCGGTATAGGAGCATATACTCCTGATCCTCGAGGAGCCCCCATGCAACACCCTATCGTCTCGCAGGAAGAGTGGCTGGCCGCGCGCAAGGCGCTGCTGGCGAAGGAAAAGGAAGAAGGCCGGATCCGCGACGAAGTGAACCAAGCGCGCATGGCGCTGCCCTGGGTCAAGGTCGAGAAGGATTATGTCTTCGACACCCTGGTGGGGAAAAAGAGCTTGGCCGAATTGTTCGAGGGCCGGGACCAGCTGGTGGTCTATCACTTCATGATGGGACCGGACTGGACGGAAGGCTGCCCGCGCTGTTCCTTTCTCTGCGATCATATCGGCGACAGCCTGCCCTATTTGAACAATCACGGCGTCACCTGGACGGCGGTGTCGCGCGCGCCGCTGTCGCTGATCGAGAAATACAAGCAGCGCATGGGATGGAAATTCCCCTGGGCGTCGTCGTTCGGCAGCGATCTCAATCACGATTTCCAGGTCTCCTTCACCGAGGAGGAGCGGGCGTCGGGCGCGATCCATTACAATTACGCCGACCGCAAGATGAACCGCGACGAGCTGTCGGGCCTTTCCAGTTTCGTGCGGGGCGAGCAGGGCGAAGTCTTCCACGCCTATTCCACTTATGCGCGCGGGCTGGAGACTCTGGCCGGCACCTTGCTGCTGCTGGACCGCACCGCGCTGGGCCGCCGCGAGACGGCCTCGCTCAGCTTTGTGAAGCGGCGGGATGAATATCGGCCTGCGGAATAAGCCGCGCGTTTTGTTTTCGCGGGACGCTATCCTGCCGGCGCGACAAGGGGAAAATTGGTGGTGAAGGTCACCAGCAAGCCCCACAGATCGGATACCGAATTGGCGTTTCCGGCTATCGCCACGCCGCCCTGGGCCGTGGCGTCGGCCAGGCTGCGTTGCCCGAGAATGACGCTTTCAAAGACCGGCCGTGTTGTGGTCACGGTGGCGTCGGGATTGGATGCGGCTTTGCCGTCGATCCAGGTCAGCGCGCCATGCGCCAGCGTCGCCGCGAGCGATTCCTTGGTATCGGTGAAGCGCCAATTGATCACGATCTTCGAGGTGCCGGCGCGCGGACCGTCGATGCGGGTGCCGAGATAATCGAATATTTGTCCGATGGTCATCACCTGCAACAGTTCCGCGCTGATGGCGGGGACGGCGCGGCGTGGCGCGGGGGCGCCGTGGCGAAGCTCCTGGGCGGCGAGCAGGTAGGAATTGCGCCATGGCGCGGCCTCGGCCAGATAGCCCATCTGCTCGAACGCATCCGCCGCCAGATCGCGCGCCGCCTTGTTGGCGGGATCGGCGAACAGAACCTGGTCCATGATCTGGGCGACCCAGCGATAATTGCCCGCCGTGAAATCCGCGCGGGCGTGCGCGACCACGGCATCGGCGCCGCCCATATAGTCCACCAGCTTGCCGGCTTCCTCGGCGGGCGGCAGAGCGTGAAGATTGGCGGGATTGCCGTCATACCAGCCGGCATAACGCTGATAGACCGCCTTGGCGTCCTGGGAGAGCGTGCCGTAATAGCCCCGAAGCGCCCATTCCTGTTCGAGGCCGGGCGGCATGGTGAGTTTTTCGGCAATGTCGGTTGGCCCCAGGCCCTGGTTCATCATGCGAACCGTCTGGTCGTGAATATATTTGTAGAGGTCGCGATGATCTTCCAGTGACGCGCGCACGCGCATGTTGCCCCAGACCGGCCATTGATGCTGATTGATCATCACTTGCACATCGCCGCCGAACCGGTCGAGTGCCTGGTTGAGGGCCTTCGACCAGCTGAGGGCGTCGCGCACCAGGGTTCCGCGAATGGGCAAGAGATTGTGCAAGGTGTGGGTCGCATCCTCCGACACATCGAGCAGATGTTTTTGCGGCAGATAGACGAACATCTCGGACGGCGCTTCGCTGTTCAGCGCAAGCTGAAAGACGAATGTCACCCCGTCGATGGTGCGGCTCTCGACCGGCTTTTGGATCAGATCGTTGGGCGGAACGATCGGTCCCGGCCCATTGGGCCCGCGCGTGACGACGATGCCTTCGCCATATTCCAGGGTTCCCTGCGCGCCGACGGGCAAGGCCGCGCCGAACTGAAACCCGCCGCGCCTGTTCCCCAGATTTGCCGCCACCGAGGCTTCCTCGATCAGCGCCGGCATGAAACCGGTGGGCGCGATGACTTTCACTTTACCCGACGCGGCATCGGCGGGCGCGACCAGCGTGCTGGCGCCGCTATAGTGATCGCTATGGTTATGGGAATAGATCACGGCCTTCACCGGCCGGTGGGGACGATGCGCGAAATAAAGCGCCAGCGCGGCCCCGGCCTCACCAGGCGACGCCAAACTGTCGATCACGATCACGCCGGTCTTGCCTTCGACGATGGTCATGGCCGCCACCGACAAGCCGCGAATTTGATAGACCCCATCAGTGACCTTGAACAAACCGTTGATCGCATCGAGCTGCGCTTCCCGCCACAGGCTGGGATTTGCCGTCGCCGGCGCGGCGCTTTTGAGAAAGGCAAAGCGATCCTGACCGCTGGGGTCGGGCAAGGTGGCGATGTAACCGCGGGTGGCGTCGTCGAAATCCTGCCGGTCCGCGAAGGACAGCTGCGATTGCACGGCCTGATTGGCGCGGGCGACATCGGGCTCAGCGGGTTTGGCGTCCTGTGCCCGCGCGGCGCCGGCGCCAATCGCCGCGACGGCGCAGGAGACCGCCAGCAGGCGCCACAGCCGGACGGTCACGCGGGATGCATTCTTGTTGACTGGGGACATCAGGGGCTCCAAATCCGATCAGGCGAAAATACTCTAGAGCCGCCGGCAACATGGCGACAACGGTGGGAGCGATGTATATTTCGACAGAAGCGGTCGCTTGCCAGACAGGCGGAAACCCGTTCTAGATTGCGTGCGGCAAGCGCGGATCGTCTCCATGGGCGTACACGCAGTGGTTAGGTCTTTCTCCGGCATTTTGTTTTTGGGATTGATGCTTTTGTTTGCTCCGCGCGGCGCGCTTGCCGCCTCGGATGCCGATCTGTCTGCCAAAGTGGAGGCGCTGATCCAGCCTCTGGTGAAGGCCGACCGGTTCAGCGGCGCGGTGCTGATCGCCCGGAACGGCAAGCCGGTCTTCCGCAAAGGCTTTGGCCTGGCCAACCGGGAATGGAATATTCCCAATGATCCCGAGACGAAATTCCGCATCGGTTCGATCACCAAGCAATTCACCGCTACGGCGATTCTTCAGTTGGCAGAGGTCGGAAAACTATCCATCGACGATCCGGTGTCCAAATATTACACAGACGCCCCCGCCGCCTGGAGCGGTATCACCATCCGGCATCTTCTGACTCACACGTCAGGCATTCCCAGCTATACCGACGCACCGCATTTCTTCGACGAGGGTGCCAGGAGCGACCGCACGCCGGAGGAGATCATCAAGTTGATGGTGGACAAGCCGCTAGCCTTCACACCCGGCAGCAAGTTCACCTATGACAATGGTGGTTATGTCATTCTCGGCTACATCATCGAGAAAGTCTCAGGCGAACACTATGCCGAATATGTGCAGCATCACATCTTCGATCCGCTGGGCATGACATCGACCGGCTACGATGTCAGTGCGACGATAATTCCCAAGCGAGCCGCCGGTTACAGTCTGGACAAGGGCACATTTACGAACACGCCTTATTTGTCGATGACGGAGCCTTTCTCCGCTGGCTCGCTTTATTCCACCGTGGGCGACCTGCTGATCTGGGACCAGGCGCTGAATGCCGGAAAGCCGCTGAAGCCCGCTTCGCTGCAGGCGATGTTTACCGATTATGGTCACGGCTATGGCTTTGGCTGGCTCATCGACGAATTTTTTGGGCACCAAAGATTTTTTCATGGCGGTGATATCAATGGCTTTGTCGGCCGCTTCGACCGTTATCCCAAGGAAGGGTTGACGGTCGTGGTGCTTTCTAATGACGGCGGCGCGCCGGTAGGAGGAATTGGCGATAACCTTGGCGCGATCTATCTCGGGATACCGCCCCGGACAGCGGCTGCAGTCGGCGAAGTCCTCTTACGGCGTAGCATTGAAGCGTTGCGCACGGGTAAGCCCAACTACGACGATATGGGGCCGCCGCTGGCCGAAGCGACCAGGGTGCAACTACCCGATCTGCAGAAAATCATCACCGGACTGGGGCAAGTTAAGTCGATCAAATTGCAACAGGCTTACGCCGCTGGCGTGGACGAGTATGAGGTCGTTTTCCAAAACGGCGTCTTGGATTGGAATATCGTGGTGGACAAGGATGGAAAATTGACGGGCGCTTGGTTTTGACCGTCGAGGGAGGATTGCATGCGAACCATCATTACGGGACTTGCGGCTTTGGGCTTGATGACGATACCGGCTCTGGCGCAGACCTCCGATCCCGAACCCACATGCAAGATGTGCGCGGGCGTCTATGTCCCTGCCGAGGAAATCCAGGCCTATTCGAAAAAGGCGGTGGCGGAACACCGGATCGACCAGCGGGTCCGCGACATCGATATCGGCAAGGTTCATGTCGCGCTGGGCGTGGAGCATCGCGGCAAGCTGGACAGGCCCGGACCGCAGGCGGTGGCCGAGCATGATCTGGTCAGCGAGGTTTATCACATCATCGATGGATCGGCGACGTTGAAGCTGGGACCCAATCTGGTGAACAAGAAGCGCCGGCCCGCCGACGAGGAAACGGTGCGGCTGTATAACGGCCCCGGCAACAATGCCGACGATGTCAAGGATGGTGTCAGCTATACTCTGAAAGCGGGCGATGTCGTGTTCGTTCCGGCCGGCACCGGCCATCTGTTCACGCATATCGACGATCACATCGACTACATCATGGTGCGGATCGATCCCGGCAAGATCACGCCTCTCAAGGATGAGGCAGCGTCCAAGGCCACTCTGGGCGATTATTTGAACAAACGATAATCCGACGGCTGGACCGCGCCGCGCCGCAATGGCGGGAGCCTTCGATCACGGGTATTCGTTTCCTGGGTGCCTTTTGCGCCAAAGGATCGCGATTTCCAGCGCCGCCATGAGTGGAACGGCGCCGAACACGGAAATCGTCGAGAATAGCCGCGAGATCTCGCCGCCTTCGACAAAGCCCGCCGCGCCATAAAAGCCGAACAGCGCCAGCATGGTGAGCCAGGCGACCGCGATACGCCGGGCCAGACTGGCGGGAAACAGCCAGGTCAGGCTTGCCGGAACGGTGCGCAGCAGGAAATGCACCAGCACGATCAGGATCGGTACCCCCAGCACAATCAGCAAGGTCCAGGACGACCAGCCAAAGCCTTTCTGCACCGAACCCATGTCGCTTTCCAAGGTGAAGGTGCGGATCGGCACATAGTCGATCAGATTGCCGATGCTGGCGACGGTGCACCAATAGGCCAGCATCGCCCAGCCGCGCGCGCCCAGCCGCGCTGCCCGGCGCCAAGCCCAGCGGCTGATCGGCAAGGTGATCAGGCCATTGCCCAGCACCATGCCCGCGATGGCGATCAGGCCAACATCCACGCCGCGCCCGGCGGCGAAGATGGGCGCTTCGTTCACATTCTGGTCGATGCCGAGCTGGATCAGAAGCACCCGCGCCGACAGCGGTGGAAAATGCAGATCGAACGGACTGGCTTTCCATCCCAGCAGCCAGGCCACCGTACTGTGCGCATATTCATGCGTGAAGAAGACGATGGCGTGCGCCAGCCACCATTGCAGCAGGATGAGGGCGAGAAGATAAAGCCAGGGCCAAGTCGTGCGTGACGCCATCCGAGGAAGAATCCTTATTCGCGCTTTTCCAGCGCCTTTGCCAGCGCCGGGCCGAGATAGCTTTCCACCTGCGCGGCCATGGCGCGATAGACCTCCATCGGCTTGCCGAAGGCGTCCGCGACATCTTCGGTGCCGCCCTTGGCATATTGCGCCAAGGTGAAGGTCTTGGCTTGGGCGTCGGGATAAAGCGCGATCAGCTTGGCCTTGTGCGCCGCCGTCATGGTGAGGATCACATCGGAATGGCGCACATCGTTGGCGGTGAGTTGCACGGCGCGGTGGGCGGTGACGTCGATGCCGCGCGTCGCCAACAGCGCCGCCGCATTGGCCTCCGGCTTCAGTTCATACGGGTCCTGGTCGAGGGCGCGGGAAATCACCGCAATGGGCAGATGCGCGCGCGCGATCCGCGCATTGGCCAGCGCTTCGGCGGTGACGCTGCGTCCGGTATTGCCGGTATCGACGAAGGCGAGCTTCACCGGCTCGGCGGCGCGGGCGACCGCCAGCGACAGGCCGAACAACAGGAGGGCGGTCAGGACCGTCTTCACGCGATGGTCCCTCGCTGCGCCGCCATGTCCGTCCCCGCTTGTTGCGCCGCGAAGTTAAGCGGAGTTTCACGGAATTGTCTTGTTCATCCCGGGCGCGTCCCCGGCATTTTGCGCCTCATCGCTCTTTGTTCCGCTGATTTTGCGCCGCCACCAGCCCACGGACCTTGATCGCCCGCAATTCGGGCATAGATTCTGGGGGAAGCGCAAAGGATCACAGCGATGTTCGAGGAACGCGAGCGCGGCTATGAAGCCAAATGGGCGCATGATCAGGAAAAGCTCTTTCGCATCCTGGCCCGGCGCGACAGCGCGCTGGGCGAATGGGCGGCGGGTTTGATGAAACTGCCGCCCGCGCAAGTCGCCGATTATGCCGGCGCGGTGATCCAGACCGGGTTGACGGGAAAGGGTCCCGATCCGGTGCTGGAAAAGATCCGCGCCGATTTCATCGCGCGCCAGATCGCTTGTTCCGATGCCGAACTCCAGGCCCGGGCGAATGCGTTTCGCGCCGAAGCGGAAGATCATTTCCGCAATCCGGGCTGAACCGCGCCGCCGTCACGGATTGAGCAGCGAACGGTAGAGATTCGAGGCGATGCGATAGACCACCGGGCTGGCCTGTGACCCATCGGACGTCTGCAAGGTGCCGGTGAGGGCGGCCTTGGGATCACTGTCGGGCACCGTGACCAGATCCTGCAGATTGGCGAAGGGCGCGTTGGGATTATAGGCCAGGATGAAGCCGGGAAGATTGAGCGGCGCGGGCGTTGAAGCCTGCGGCGCGGGCGCGCCGGCCCCTGCCGCGGACGCGGTTTGGGACGAAGGCGCGGGAGGCGCGGCAAGTCCCGCTGCGGCAATGGCCATGGTGTCCGGCATGATGCGATCATGACAGGGCGCGGATTGCCAGCGCGCCAATACGGGACATCGCATTTTCGGAAAAGTTTAGCGGACGCAAAGAAAAAACCCTGGAACGCGGCTGTGGTCCGGGCTTTTTCGCACTTATATAGGGACGGTCGGGCGAGGCCATTCAGCGCCGCCTCGTATTTCTTCTGCCCAAATCATGGCTTACCTTGAAGTGGAACGCTTGGATGGCTGCGCAATGACGGACAGCCGGTCACACTGGGACAGCGCCTACAACGCGAAAGGCGAAACGGGCGTAAGCTGGTATCAATCGGGCCCGAGCCGGTCGCTGGAACTGATCAAGGCCGCGGCGCCCATGCGGGGCACTCCCATCATCGATGTTGGAGCGGGCGCATCGCGGCTCGCCGATGATCTGCTTGTCGCCGGTTATTCGGATTTGACGTTGCTGGATGTCTCCGAGGTCGCGCTTTCCCGCACCAGGGATCGCATCGGCGGGGCGGCAAATAAAGTCGCATGGATCGTTGCCGATGTGACGAAGTGGAAGCCGACCCGGACCTGGTGGATCTGGCATGATCGCGCGGTGTTTCATTTCTTGACCGACCGCGCGGCGCAAGACGCCTACATCGCCACACTGAGGCAGGCGACTGTTCCAGGCGCAACCGTCATCCTGTCCACCTTCGCCCTGACCGGACCGGAAAAATGCAGCGGGCTCCCGGTCCAGCGTTATAGCGCGGACAGTTTGGCGGACCGGCTGGGGCCGGACTTTGCCCTCGACACCAAGGATACCGAACAGCACCAAACACCCTTCGGCACCAGCCAGGATTTCATCTATGCCGGCTTTCGCCGCCGCTAAATGCGGGCCGGGTTTGTCAAAATGATGATGCCAAGAAAAAGGCCCGGACCATTGCGATCCGGGCCTTTTTTATTTTGTCAGTCCAATGTGATCAGGCGAGGCCCTTGAGCGCCGCCGCGACGCTGTCCAGGCCCGCCTTCAAGGTCACGCGCGGGGTGGCGACGTTCATGCGCACATAATTGGCGCCGACCTTGCCGAAGCCCGAACCCGACTCCATGAACACATAGGCGTTCTTGGCCAGCCAGTGGCTGACGATATCGCCTTGGGTGGTGATCACCGGCTGATGGGTCAACGGATTCATCGGCAGCGGGGTCTTGGCGTTGGCCGCGTCCGCCATCTTCTTGGCGCCGATCTTGTCGGCCACCTGGGTCATGTCCAGCCACATCAAGTACGTGCCTTCCGGCTTGGCGCCGGTCTTGATCAGCGGCAGGTTCTTGGTGATGTAGTCATGGGCATAGTCCAGATTGCCGTCGACATAATCGACGCACTGGTTGAGCCAGCCCTCGCCGCCGGCATAAGCCGCCTGTTCCGCGATCATCGCCGGATTGGAGATCGAGGGCAGGGACATGGCATTGGTGGCCGCGAACAGTTTGGGATTGGTGGAGAAGAACCAGGCGCATTTCATTGCCGCCAAGGAGAAGCTCTTGGAGCCCGACTTGAAGGTGATGGAATTGTCGACCAGGGCTTTGTCGAGCGTGGCGTAAGGCGTGTATTTGTGACCCTTGGAGATGAAGTCGCAATGGATCTCGTCCGACAGCACGATGATGTTGTGCTTGTTGCACAGCTGGCCATAGCGGGTGAGTTCGTCGCGCGTCCAGACCCGGCCGCCCGGATTGTGCGGATTGCACAGGATCGAGACTTTGACGTCCGGCGTCATGCGGCGCTCGAAATCGGCCCAGTCGATCTCGTAGCGGCCGTTGACCAGCTTCATCGGGCTTTCCTCGGCCACGGTCTTGGTGATGCCGATGGCGGCATAGAAGCCGACATAGCTGGGCGTCACCATCAGGACCTTGCTGCCCTGGGGGGCAAACGCCTGCAGCGCGCTGATGACGCCGGGAATGACGCCGGCGCTGATGCCCAGCAGCTTGGGATCGATGTTGGTGATGCCATAGCGGCGCTTGTTCCAGTCGATGATGCCCCGGATGAAGGGCGAGCCGCCGGCATTGCCCATGAACAGGTCGCCGTCGATCATGTTGTAGCCCCAGTTGGGGAAGGCGACGCGCTTTTGCAGCGCTTCGGTGATGGCGGGGGCGCAGCGGAAATCCATGTCGGCGACGCCCATGCCGGCGACGATCTTGGTCATCTTCTCGTCGCGCACCGGCATGTCCCAATGCACGCTGTCGGTGCCGAGGCGATTGAGCGGCGTGTCGAAATCGAATTTGCCGGATGCGGCGGCGGCAGGCGTGCCGGCGGCGATGTTGGCGGCCAGCGGCGCCAGTGCGAAGACGCCCGCGCGGGTGAAGAATGCTCTGCGGTTATGCCCGTCGATGCGATCCTGTTCCAAGAAAACCTCCCTGTTCCGGTTAAAGCCCGGCCCCCTGCCGGACGAATTTCAGAACCGGGACGCTAGCACCCTCTGCTGATTCCGGCGACGGCGATGAAAGCGGAATTTCTTGGACTTTTGTCCGCGATGCTGCGGCGCACACTCAGCGAGATCTGCGGCGCGGCGCGGGAACCATGGCATTGGCGCCGTTGCGCGATAGGATGGCGGCACGCGGAATCGCGGTGTCCAGCATCTGGGGGATTGAAATGTCACGCCGCAACGCCAGCCAGCGCTATGGCAGCGTGGCGATGACGTTTCACTGGCTGATCGCGGCCCTGATTCTGACCAATGTCGGGCTGGGCTATTATTTCAACGAGATGCTGGCCGAGGAAAATCCGGTGCGCAAAGTCTTCGGCCTCACCCATGTGGCCATTGGCATCACGGTGCTGCTGCTCAGCCTGGCGCGGCTGCGCTGGCGGCTGAAGAATCCGGCGCCGCCGCTGCCCGCCGCCATGCCGTCCTGGGAACGGCGGTTCGCCGTCACCACGCATCACGCGCTTTACGGGCTGATGATCCTGGTGCCGGTACTGGGTCTTTCGACCATCGTGGCGCCGCACGATCTGGCGGGCCATGTGGTCGGCCCGATCCATGAATGGCTGGCCTATAGCCTGTTCGTCCTGGCGCTGGGCCATATCGCGGCGGCGGTGGGTTTTCACTTTATGATCCGGCGCGACCGGGTCCTGCATCGCATGCTGCCCGGCACCGATACCGGTCAGGCGTGACGGCTCAATAAGCGATGTCGGGCGTGCGGCCGGAAATAATATCGGCAAGCAAGCGTCCGGAACCCGCCGCCATGGTCCAGCCCAAGGTGCCATGGCCGGTGTTGAAATAGAGATTGGCGATTTTGCTTTTGCCGATAATAGGCGGGCCGTCCGGGGTCATCGGGCGCAGGCCCGTCCAGAAACTGGCCTTCGAGACATCGCCGGCATGGGGGAACAGGTCGGTGACGACATGGTTCAAGGTCTGGCGGCGCGACTCGCGCAGTTTCAAATTGTATCCCGCCAGTTCCGCCGTGCCGCCCACCCGCACCCGGTCGCCCAGCCTAGTGACGGCGACCTTGAACGTCTCATCCATCACGGTGGATTGCGGCGCGCCTGCATCGTCGGAAACCGGCAAGGTGAGCGAATAGCCTTTGACCGGATAGACCGGCAGGCGAATGCCCAACCGCCTGGCCAGCAGCGGCGAATAACTTCCCATCGCCACCACGAACGCATCGGCGGCGATCCGCGTCGGCCCCGATGGCCCCGTGACCCGCACCGCTTCGATGCCCGATGCGCCCTGGTCCAGCGCCGTGATGGTACTGCCATAGAGGAATTCCACCTCGCGCGCTTTCGCCATCGCCGCCAGTGCGTTGGTGAACATGAAACAATCGCCGGTCTCGTCGCCGGTCAGGCGCAGCCCGCCCACGATTTTTTCGCGCACATGCGTCAGCGCCGGTTCGGCGGCGATGCATCCCGCCCGGTCCAGCAACTCGTAAGCGACGTCGAAGCGTTTGAGCACCGCGATATCGGCGGCGGTGCCGTCGAGCTGTTTCTGGGTGCGGAACAGCTGCAAGGTGCCGCGCATCCGCTGGTCATATTGAATGGCTGTTGCGGCGCGCAGTTCTTCCAGGCAGGCGCGGCTATACTGCGCCAGGGCCAGCATGCGTGCCTTGTTTTTCTCGTAGCGCGCGGCGGTGCAGTTGGTCAGCAGCGCCAGGCCCCACCGCATCATCGCCAGATCGGGCTTGGGCCAGATCACCAGCGGGCGGTGCTGCATGAACAGCCATTTGATCGCCTTGATCGGCAGGCCCGGCGCCGCCCAAGGCGAGGAATAACCGGGCGAGATTTCCCCGGCATTGGCGAAGCTGGTTTCCAGGCCCGCGCCCGCCTGGCGGTCGATCACGCTGACCTGATGACCGGCCCCCGCCAGATAATAAGCGGTCGAAACCCCGATCACGCCGCTGCCAAGAATAATGACTTTCACAACGCCCCCGCCTGTCGCCCGCTTGTAGCGGTTTCGACGGTTTGAGTCAGGCGAAACAAATTAGCCTTGACTAATGAATTAGTGTCCGCTAATTTGTCTGGATGATGCAGACAAACCCCGTCGACGCCGTGATGCGCACCCTGGCCGACCCGACGCGGCGCGCCTTGTTCGAGCGGGTGGTGAACGCCACCGAGATTTCCGTGGCCGCGCTGACCCAAGGCAGCGGGGTGACCCAGGGCGCGATTTCCCAGCATCTCAAATCCTTGAAGAAAGCGGGCCTGGTCGCCGAACGGCCGGAAGGCCGCAATGTTTACTACCGTGCCGAGCCCAAGGGGCTGGCGCCGCTGGTCGATTGGATGAGCCATTACGGCGTCTTCTGGCGTGAACGGTTTGCCAATCTCAGAACCCTGTTGAAGGAGATCGATCCATGAGCGACGTGAAATCCGCCACCCAGGAAATCGTGGTCGATGAAGTCTTCCCGCATGCGCCCGAGACGATCTGGAAAACTCTGACCACGGGCGAACTGATCGGCCGCTGGATCCTGATGCCGGCGACCGGATTTGCGACGGTGGCGGGCACGCACTTCACTTTCAAGACCACATGCGCCGGCGATTGGGACGGCGTCATCCGCTGCCAGGTGCTGGAAGCGGTGGCGAACCAGCGCCTGGTCTATTCCTGGAAAAGCGGCGATGCGGCCAATGTGGGATATGGCGCGGCGCTGGATACCATCGTCACTTGGACCTTGACGCGGGTGGAAGCGGGAACGCGGCTGCGGCTGGTGCATTCCGGCTTCGTCCTGCCCAAGAACGAAACCGCTTACAAGAATATGAGCGACGGTTGGAAGAAGGTGGTCGGCAATGTCGCCGCCATCTCTGGCGAATTGAATTGAGCGGGAGAAACAAAATGACGGCGAAGCACAAGATTGGTACGCGGCAAGAATGGCTCGCGGCCCGGCTCGATCTGCTCGGGCAGGAAAAAGCGCTCACCCGGCGCGGCGATGAGTTGGCGCGCCAGCGCCAGGACTTGCCCTGGGTGAAGATCGACAAGGATTACCGCTTCGAGACCGAAGCGGGCAATGTCGCGCTGGCGGATCTGTTCGGCGGCCGCTCGCAGTTGCTGGTCTATCACTTCATGTTTGGGCCCGACTACAAGGCGGGATGTCCGTCCTGCTCGTCGATCGCCGACGGCTTCAACGGTTTTTTCGTCCATCTGGAGAACCATGATGTCGCCTTCGCGGCGGTATCGCGGGCGCCGTACGCCAAGCTGAAATCCTATAGGCAGCGGATGGGCTGGAGCTTTGCCTGGGCGTCATCCCATGGCGGCGAATTCAATTTCGACTTCAATACCTCGATCACCGAAGAGCAGCAGCGCAAGGGCGGCAGCGAATATAATTATCAGCCCGGACATGTGCTTGAGGCGGGGACGAAATTTCCAGAACCCGTCAACCGCTTCGCCGCCAGTTGCGGCACCGACGCACCGACTTTTGTGCGCGACAGGCCGGGCATGAGCGCATTCGTGCGCGAAGGCGATGCGGTCTATCACACTTACTCCACCTATGGCCGCGGACTGGACGGGCTGTGGGGGATGTATCCCTGGCTCGACCGCGCGCCGCGCGGCCGCAGCGAGGGGGCGGGACCTTGGTGGCGCCGCCACGACGAATACGCGGCGCGCTAATATCGCGGGTCTTCCGATACGGCCGGCGTCGGTCAGTCCGGATCGAGGAACTGCAGCTTGACCGTGCCCGGCAACAGCGTGCGCCGCGCCATGCGGCCGTTGGTGCTTGGCGGCACCGGGGCGCTGGCATCCACATCCGCGACGATCAGGTAAAGCCGCCCCGTGGCCGGATCGATCCCCATATTCTTGCCGGTGATCTGGGTCTTGATGTCGCCCAAGGATTCGAAATGGTCGGCGTCGGTCTCGCGGATCACCGAAAGCGTTCCGTCATAATTGGAACTGAAGATCAGCTTGCGCTTGGGGTCGAAGGCGGCGCCATCGCTGCCCTGGCCGATCGGAAGGGTTGCCATCACCGCGCCGCTATCGGTGTTCACCACCGTCAGAACCCCGTTCAGGCAGGTGGGAAAAAGCCGGTGGTTCGCGGTGTCGATGGCAAGGCCGTGCGGGCTGGTGCAACCGGGCACCGGCCAATGGGCATCGACCTTGTTGGTGGCGGTGTCGATGCGCAGGATCTCTTTCTTCTCCGCGCCATTGACGTAAAGTTTTCCATTACCGCCCGCGACCGCATATTCCAGGCCGCCGCCGGCTGGGATGGTGGCGATGACCTTGTCGCTTTTGGGATCAATCACGGTCAGCACCGCGGTGTCGCCATCCACCACGAAGATGTGGCCGCTCACTGGATCGAAGGCGATGCCGTCGGCGTCGTCCTTGGCGGCGATGCGCGCGCCGGTCTTGAAGGTTTTCAGATCGAAGGCAACCGCCTCGCCCGCCTTGCCGTCGTCGGTATAGCCTTTGCCGGTCTTGGCCGAGATGCCGATGCCGTGGGTGCCGCCGGGCATGCCTTCGACTTGGCCGAGGATGGCGCCGCTCTGGCCGTCGACCACGGTGACGCGGTCGCCATGCGAGACATAGACGCGTCCGGCATCGAACACGACATAGTCCCAGCGGTCGGGCGCGCCCAGCGCCACGCTCTTGGTCACATGATAGGTGGGTGTTGCCCCGGCCGCCGCCGCCGGCGCGATGCTTCCAAGGATGCAAAGACCTGCAATCGTCAGGCTCGATATGCGCGGCATGATGACCTCCGTTCGGGCGCGTCCTGCGCCGCCCGCGCCGATACTAGCGCGCCCCGGCCGCCCAGCGGGTACTATACAAAAATTTAGTTTTGGCCCGGCAGGTCAAAGCCGCACGGTCGGCGAGATACCCGGCCAGGCCGGCCCTCTTGGCGGGCGGTCCGCCGCGCTAGGCGGCCAGCCGCGATCCCGCTATGGTTCGCGCCACTTCATCAAGCTGGGGAGGGACTGTCATGGAGTTTCTGAACAAGTACACCTCGCAATTGCTGGGCATAACGCGCATCGTCATCGGACTGCTGTTCCTGGAGCATGGCACGGCCAAAGTGTTCGGCTTTCCCGCCGCGGCCACCGCCACGGCGCACGCCTTCAACATCATGTCGTTTCCGGTCGGACCGGCGGGCATCATCGAACTGGTCGCCGGCGCCTTGATCGTGCTGGGCCTGTTCAGCCGCTATGCCGCCTTCATCGCTTCGGGCGAAATGGCGTTCGCCTTTTTCCTGGCGCACTTCTCCAGAAGCCCGTTCCCGCTGCTCAATGGCGGCGGCGAGGCGGTCTGCTTCTGCTTCATCTTCCTGTATCTCGCCGCGGCCGGTCCCGGTTCCTACGCCATCAATCAAAAGTAGCATTTCCGGCATTTTCGGAATTGGCGCGCGGAGGAGACTTCGCGCGCCTTTTTCTTGTCATCGATTGTGACAGTCGCGGTGGCGGCCCACGCCATGATTTTGGATGACTGTTCCGTGACGGGGTGCTATGGACCGCGCCGTTTTGCCGTTCCGCACGAGGATATGTTGATGAGCATCCGTCTGATCCCGCCCCGGCGCCTGCGCCCCGGCACGGTCGTCACCGTGCAGATGAAAGGCCTGTTCAAGCTGGCGCATCATTTCGCGCTGGTCACCGGCAAGACCGGTGCCGACGGAATGCCGGTCGTGGTGGCGAATTCCGGAGAAACGCGCGGCCCCGGCGAACAAAGCTGGAGCGGCTTCGTCAAGGGGCGGGACTATCGCGCTTTCTATCCCAGCGCCTTGCCGTCCGACACGGTTCTCGCCAACGCCTATTCCCTGTTCGGCACCCGCTACGATTTCCTGCACTGGAACTGCGAGCATTTCGCCAATGCCTGCCATGGCCGTCCGGCGCAAAGCCATCAACTGCGCGGCGGGCTGATGCTGGCGGCCCTGATGGGCGGATTGATCCTGGCGGCGGCACACCTCCGGGCCCCAGCGTGATATACCACTGGTATCACGCTTGCGCATTACCGGGCGATTGAGCGCCCGTTCAGCTTGGACACGCCGCCTTGAACCGGAATGCGGGCGGGTTCAAACTGGGGTTCCACCCTGCATCGAGGCCACCAAGTGTGAAGAGTGCTTCGTCATGGCCCGGTTCATCCGGGCCATCCATAATGACTTGCGATAGCATCGCTGTGTTTAAAGTCGTCATGGATCACCCGGACCATGCCGGGTGATGACGAACCGGAGAATTTTCTTCGGTCAAGGTGGGATTTCCATGGTGATCCGGAAATCAAGGATTTCGCGGGAGACGGAAACTGAGCAGAATTATTCTCGCAACGCTTATGGCCGCGATGATCGGGATGTCGCCGGTCGATGCGATGGCGCAGCCGCTGCCCAGCGATCATCTCATTGTTCCGGGCGTGCGGATCGGGAAGGCCGAACTGGAGCCGGCGGACCAGGGCGCCCTGGTCCGGGAATTGGGCGAGCCCAACCAGACCGAGCAGCGCGGCGACCGGGCTTATTACAGGTATGGCGTGCCAGGGCTCGACGGTGGATCGCCGGACGAGCTGGTGGTGACATTCGACCTCGCCAAGGATGCGCCGTTTGAAATCTCCACCGCGTCGCCGGCCTATCGCACGGTGGACGGACTGGGTGTCGGCAGCGCCGGCGCAGCGGTGCGCGAAAAGCTGGGGCCGCCGGTCTGCGCAAATGGCAATGAAACGGGCAGGGGCGCGATCGTCTATCCTGCGATCGGATTTGCGACCTCCAACGGCAAGGTCGTCCGCGTCTTCATCCGCAAATTGTTGAGTGCGTCCGACACTATCTGCCGATAATTATTCGGCTGGAGCTAAGGCCTGGCGGGGCGATGTGGTGAAATGATCAAAATCGTACCGAATGCAATCCGCCGGCTTATTGGCCGCGATGCATGCCCCTAATGACCGAGCGCCACCAGCAGCGATTGAACCGTCATGAAGATGAGGATGAACGAGCCGATGCTCCAGAACAAGGCGCGGACTTCGTGGATCTGACCGGTGACATAGGCCGCGAAATGCAGCAGCCGCGACACGACATAGCCATAGAGGAGCCACTGCGCCAGCGCCAACGAGGGCTGGGTGAGAACATAGAGAAATCCGGCGGCCAGGAAAAACGGCAGATTCTCCAGATCGTTCATCTGGATCCGCCGAATTCGCTCGACCCGCTCATTGGGCTGCAGCTGCGCGGGATTTGGCGCAGGATTGAGCGGCGTCCGCTTCAAATCCTCGGGCGAGCGATAGCCGCCCTTGGCCTGCATCATGCGAATTACGGTCAGCCACGACATGGCGACGGCCTTGAGGATCATCAAGGCTGCCGCGATGGCATAGGTGGCGAATACGGGATTTTGCAGGTTTGGCATGGCGCCCTCGGCAAGATCTTGTTCTACGCTTCGGCTGGGCGTGCCCGCAACAATCCTGTTTAAAAGGTGGGCGCTTTGGATCGAGCGGACACAGCCGCGCCAGAGCCAAGGGGCCGGCGCGATTGGCCTAGCCGCCGGCTACCACCAGCGCCAAGGTTGCCCCGATGATGATGGCGGCCATTGAAAGCGCCGTGAGCCAGGGCAGGGTGTGGCCCATTTTCGGGCGGGGAATATCGAAGACTTCGGGGATGCGGTGCATTTGCTTCACCTCGAACAGCAACGATGCGGCCCTTAAGCGGCCATGCAGGATACGGATTCGTCGATCCAGATCTGCGCGTCCGCGACAGCCAGGCTCTTTGACGCATAGATTTCGGTTTTATAGGCGACGATGCCGCAACGGGCGCCCGCCATGGATTTGCCGACGGCGAACCGGATGTTCGCGAACCAGTCGCCGCTCTTGGTGCCGCAGGTCTGGATTGCGAAATTGCCATAGGGAATAAACCCGGCTTTGTCTGTCTCGGCGCCGTCGCGGACGTCTTCCAGCAAACGGAGCGGCTTTTGCATCAATGTCGCGGCCGCCATGCGCGCCGGCTTGGCCGCTTGTTTGGCGGCAACGGGCA
The DNA here is from genome assembly GCA_903897605.1 of uncultured Alphaproteobacteria bacterium. Classification (GTDB taxonomy): domain Bacteria; phylum Pseudomonadota; class Alphaproteobacteria; order Micropepsales; family Micropepsaceae; genus Rhizomicrobium. The sequence goes on along the minus strand of CAIUCH010000013.1, from coordinate 62,271 downwards.
CGAGGGACGGAGCCTCTTCCAATGAGACCACCGGACGGATCGAGGAGGCGCGAATGGACGTCCTCAGGCTGGACATCACCCGGTTGAATTTTCCGCGCGTCGAATTCTGGTTGAATTCCGCGTCCGACTGAATCCGAAACGAATAAGCCCGCATCTTGCTCTCCCGTCCTGCCTTATCCGGTGACATGGCATGGATCGTGCCACCGCCAATGTGCGGATTTGGGACAGGGATGGCGGCGGGCCTGGGCGATTTTCGATGATCGTGCCCGTGGCGCGCGGACCGGCACAGATGTGTCCGATTCTGGCGCAGGCGAGGCGCGGAATTCCGGCTTAGGGCTTTGCCTCTTCAAGCGCCAGAACGGCATAGGCGGTGGCCGCATCGCTCATGAACTTTGCGGGTATCGACGCCGGATCGCGCGATTTGTTGAGCGACCAGGCGGTCCAGGCCCCCGTGCTTTTATCCTGATTGTCCAGCAGCCATTTGAGGCCGCGCGCCAGGTGAGCATCCTCGCGCCCGGTGCCGCCTTCCTCCCGCACCAGCGCGATCAAGGCAGTGGCATAGCCGTCGGAACGGGTTTCGACCGGCGATTTGTCGGCCCGCGCGCCCCACGGCCCCAAATCCGCCAGACACCAGCCGCCATCGGCATGCTGCAATTGGTCGATCCGCTGCACCAGTTGAGAATGCTGGTCCGAATCCAGGATCGCGGGAAACGCCTCCGCCGCCCAATACGCCACGATCTTGTTGAGCAAAGGCTGCGCCTCGTAGTGACTGCGCAAATAGGAATTCAGCAAATCGAGATTTCCCGCAATCGCCGGATCGGACCGGTAATTGCCGGGAGCCTTTGCGATCGCCATCGCGATAAGGGCGGCCCAATGATACTGGGACTCTTTGGATTCAAATGGCGCAAGCCCGAAATTCTGCCACACCCACGACCCCGCATCCGGGCCCTTTTTGGACTGAAGCGCCCAGGCGTTTTCGAATGCCTTGCGCGTCACCTCGCCCATATGGCCGCTGCGGCGGTCATAGCTGCTCAGGATGAAGGCGTTCAAGACGGCTTCGGTGTTGTAGGATTCGACTTCCTTGCCTGCGCCCGAAGGGATGTCGCTGTAGAAGGGCTGCATCTGGGCCCAATCGCCGACGCGCTTTTCGATGCTCGCCAGCATGGCTCGCTCGGCGGGTGATTGATTTTCGTCGTTCATGGCGCCATGCAGGACGGGCCGCGCCAGGCCATACGACGCCTGGGTGTGGCACGAGATGCAAAGCGTGCCTCGGTCCTTTTGGGGACGATCCCATGCCTGCCACTCGGTTTCGCGGCTATCGAGATATTTTGCCGCCGCTTGCTGGTTCCAGGCCGCTTCGCCATCCGCTTGCAGCTTTGTGCCCGACATCAGGGCAAGCACGCCAAGCGCGGAACCGGAAATAGCCAGAAACCGAGCGTTCCGCTTCATCGTTCGTCCCCAGGACAAGCCATCGACGCGCCAGCCTATCAGCAAAGCCGCGTTCGCAGGAGATTGACAGCCGGGGATTGACGACCGGGGGGTTCGGGCGTATTTGTTATCTTACTGACCAGTAATGTGTTGCAATGCCCCAAGTGATCCGCAGCATTGAAATTCGCGCCACGCCCAGCAAGGTCTGGCGTCATGTCGCCACGCAGGAATCCCTGCGGCGCTGGATCAGCCCAAATCTTGAAATCGATCTGCGGGTGGGCGGCCATTATCGTTTTCTGGGTCCCGATCAACAGACCTGGGTCGCCGGCACGGTCCTGGAATTGGTGCCGGAGGGTTGGCTCATCCTGTCCTGGCTGGAAGAAAGCCAGGGTTGGACACATCCCACGCGCCTGGTCGTCGCGCTTGAGGCATCGGGCGCGGGCACCAAAGTCACCGTCATTCACGATGGCTTTGCGGGGATCGGCCGCCAGGATTGGCCGGACGTGGTGCTGGACTATCAGCGCGGCGCGGACGCGCACAAACTTCCGGAAAAGCTTGCGGCGCTGGTGGACGCGGATGAAAGCTAACCCGGCCGACGCGCTCTTCAAGGTGCTGGCCGATCCGACCCGGCGGCGAATCCTGGATCTTCTGGTCGAACAGGGTCCGTTGAACGTCACCCAATTGGCGGGGGAATTCCGCGGCCTGGTGGCATCGGGCATTTCCAAACACCTGATGGGACTGCGGTCGGCGGGCCTGGTGCATGCCAGCCGCGATGGCCGCCAGCAGATCTATTCGGTCGATGCGCGCGCCGTCGCCGGCACGCTGGCGCCATGGCTGGCGAAATATGACCGCTATTGGATCGCCGCGCTGGAACGGCTGCGCGACCTCGCCGAGGACGAGGCGGAAGAATAGGGCACCAGCCAAACGAACCGGAGCGACAGCATCATTCCAGGCGCAATACAAAGGAGACAGAAATGAAAACTTTCGGCGGTGGTCTTGTATTTGTTTTGTGTTTTTTGAGTTCACTGGGCAGCGCGCAAACCGTGAAGACCGCCTATCCCAGCATGGCGCCCGTTGCGCAATACTTGATGCCCCGCGATTCGGAGATCGCTCTGGCGCGAAGTGCTGCAACAAACGCAATCGCCAAGGACGCGGAGATCCTCGTCTTTACAACGACCGGCTTTCAGAGTGCGGTGAAGGGAACCAATGGCTTCGTCTGCTTGGTTGCGCGTCCCTGGTCGGCCGGTTTTGGCGATCCAAACTTTTGGAATCCCAAAGTGCGTGCTCCGATCTGCTACAACGCTGTCGCAGCGCAGTCTCAAGTGCCGGAGACCATCAAGCGGACACAGGTTGCGCTGGCGGGGGGGTCGGAATCCCAAATTCACGAAGCGCTCAAGGCGGCCATCAAAAGCGGCGAGCTGCCCGTCGCCAAAGCCGGATCCTTGTCATACATGCTGTCCAAAGGAACCTATTTCAATCGCAGCGAGGGACATTGGGTTCCCCACCTGATGTTTTATATGCCGGAAACGGACCTCAAATCGTGGGGAGTCGGGCTGCCAAAATCACCCGTTATTGGATTCAATTTTCCGGATGAGCATTTGACGATATTTCTGATTCCGGTCGGCCGATGGTCGGATGGTTCTCTTTCCGCAGGTGGCACGGATTGAGTATGGTCGTCGTCAGAGTGACTATCCCAACAGAGGCTCGAACCAATTTTCCCGTCCAAAAGCGTCACGTTTGAGTTGTTGGCCTTTCCTCCCGATTGAGAGAGAGTGTCCCTCCTTGTGATTCAAGCGGCGCGGGAAAGAGGGACGGCGTATGGGAAAGCCCAGATTCGTAGCACCAGCCTTGGCAGGCTTGGTCGCGTCGTCACTTCTGTGCGGTAATGTCTGGCAGGCGGCAGCGGCGGACGCGCCCCAATATCTTCATTGGCCGCTTGCGGCGGGGAACGCGAAATATGGCGCGATCGACGGCAAGCATCTGTGGCAAAATGTGCTGGAGCAGGCGCAGATCGCCAGACGTTACCGCGACAATGGCCACCCGCAATTCTGGGGACGCCTGGCCGGCACATCCGGCGATGTCGAGGATGCCCAGTGGCTGTTGAACAAATACCGCCAGATCGGACTGACGGATACGCGCATCCAGACCATCGGCTTCTTCGCGCCCCAATGGTCGGCCCAGTCCTGGAACGTCGCGCTGACGGCGGGAGACAAGACGGTGCCGCTGCCATCGGCGGAACCGTCCTATGCCAGCCCCGCGACCGACGGCAAGGAATTGGATTTGGAAGCCGTCTATGTGGGACTTGGCGGCGAAGCGGATTTCGCGGGCCGCGATGTGCGCGGCAAGGCCGTGCTGTTCGTCAAGGTTCCATCGAGTTATCAGGCCGGGCCCGCGGACATTCTCAAGCGTGCCGAGGATCGTGGCGCCGCCGCCATCCTGTCCATGGATTTGCGCGGCGCGAACCATAATGTGCAGTCCTACCGGGCCTATACAAAGATTCCGACTTTCAATCTGGGCACCAAGGATGGCGAAACCATCCGCGAGATGATCGGCAATGGGCCGGCGGCGCCGCACATCAAGATCCGCCTGGACGCCAATTGGGCGGCGGACCAGAAATCATCCCTGGTGTGGGGCACCTTGCCAGGCCAGACCGACGAAACGATCTATGTGATCGCCCATCGCGACGGGTTCTTCGATGCGGCCGGCGACAATGCCAGCGGCGTCGCTGCGATGCTGGGGCTGGCGGAATATTTCGCCAAGATTCCCAAAAGCCAGCGCCGCCGGACGATGATCTTCATCGGCACCGATGGCCATCACAACATCAAGCCCGGCGGTTTCGGCCGCGAGTGGCTGGTCGCCAATCGGGATAAATTCTTTTCGAAAACCGCCCTGATGATCAATGCCGAGCATCCCGCCGAAATACTCACCCATGGCGGCACGGCGGGATCGACCAATACCGGGATTGCCCTGGAATGGTATGCCGGCGGCTCGTCCAGGCCGCAGCTGCAGAAAATCGCGGTCGATGCCTTTCATGCCTTCGGCGTGCCGATATGGGCCGAGCCAAGCGAAAGGCCGCCGGGGGGCGATCTGGGACGATTCTACTGGTTCGTTCCGGGCGTCGTGGCGCAGTCCAACGATTACATCGCCATGCACACGGCGGGCGACACGCCCGACAATGTGCTGCCGACCGGGCTGGAAGCGGCGACGCGCGCCTATGCCAAGATCATCGACGAAGTGAACAAGCTTCCGCTAAAGGATCTGCAACGGCCTGAGGCCGCCGATCCGAACGCGCCGGGCTCACCCCAGGGCTATTTGAGTCTGGCCAATTGCGCCGCCTGGGTGAAGGATCCAACAAGCGGTTGCGTGCAGTAAGCCTCACTTCAGGCCGAAGGCATAAAGATGGCCGTCATGGGAGACCATAAACACTTTGCCATGCGACACCACCGGTTCGGAGAAATGGTTCCAGTCTTTGAGGATGGTCTTGCTGTCGTACAGCACCTTGCCGGTTTCGGCGTCCAGCGCATACAGCACCTGGTGACCGACCGGGGTTGAGCGGAACACCGCTCCCTGAGTCAGATCCATATGCCGGCCTTCGATATTCTGGATCGTCTGTTCGCCGGTGCCCACGGCATAGACCACGCCATTGGCAACCACGGGCGCATCCGGCGCCTGGTTGACGCCGGTGACCCAGGCGGGAACCAGCGAGAAGTTCGCGCCATCCTGCCGGACCTCGAGCGCCATCACGCTGCCTTGTGAGGTGTCGCCATTCTTGAATTTGAAGCTGGCGGCGGTGTCCTGCGCCTGCTTGTTCCACATCGGCAGATAGACATAGCGGGCGCCCGCCGCATTTTCCCAGGTCGACAAGGCGCCCCAGATGCCCCAACCATCCAGCCTGACGGCGTCGTTGCCGAAACGCGGCGTTATATAAAGTGCCTTGCTGTGTTCGGTGTAGCCGCCGCCCAGGGCGTTGGCGTCCAGCAGATAGACCAGGCCTTCCTTGGCGCCGGTGGCGAGAAGCGCATGGCCCTTGAAGGGAAACAGGACCGGGCTTCCCGAACCCAGATCCAGATCCTTGGTATTGAGATAGCGCCAATTGGGCGGGGTGAAAGTATCCGCGATGCCGCGCCCGCCGGGACGCACGGCGATGACGCTGCTGCCATAAAAGCCGGAGGCCGGATCGTCGAGGCCGTCTGCTGTCTGCACATAGACGCCTTGCGGACCCAGCGCGACGCCGGCGCGGCTCCAGGGTCCGGCCGGGCGGCCGGCGCCGGTGAAGACGCGGTTGACGGTGACATGGCTTGGGTCCGAGACATCGGCGGCGGCGATATTGCCCGCTTCCACCGGGTGGGCGCGGTCGCCGCCGCAGCCGCGCGCCGCGATGCTGTAGACGACATCGTCGGCAAGATTGAGGCTCCAGTTACGGCTGAACGGCGCCATGAATTGTGTGGGCGTCAGCTTTTCGCTTCCATCCGACAGCGAAGCGGCGCGCAGATTGCCATCGCTGGTGGTGAAATAGATCACGCTCTTCTTGGCGTCGATCACCGGCGTCGCCTGTTCGGCATTGGCGCACAGCCAGGTCGCTTCGCGCTGCGCTTTACGCGTGTTCGAAAAAGCGCGTTGCCAGACGATCGCGCCCGTGGCCGCGTCTGCCGCGAACAAGGTGTCGTTGGCGCCCATCACATAGACCAGAACCTTGCCGTCCACCGTCGCCACCAGCGGCGCGGTGAGGGTCTGCAAGGTCGTCAGGACCACGGGCACGGCGAGCTGCGTGCTCCACAACAAGGTCAGCCCCGCGACATTGTCCTTGGCGAGGTTGGTCTCGCCATTGTTCCAGCCGCTGCGCTGCTGGTCGTGATTGAAGGTCAGCCAGTCGCCATCGACAGCCGGGATCGTGTTGCGCAGCGGATCCGGCAGCGCGGCGATGGCGGGCGGCGGATTCTCCGGGCTCGATGGTTGCGCCATCGCGGCGGGCGCCTGCAGCAACAGCAGGGCGCCAAAAAGTGGGTGAAGGTGTTTCGGCATGATACCCCCTATGCGCCCCGGATCGTTGGATCATCCGCGAACGTCATTGCGACATTCAGCTTGCGTGCAGATATTTTTCGATCGCCGCTTTGCGCGCATCGCTGAGATCGACGAAGGGCGGGCGCTGATAGGTGGCGGGCTTTCCCATCTCCACCGTCATCGCATATTGCATGATGGCGTATTGGTCCAAGCCGTCCTTGGGGCCATAGAGCCCGGTGATCTTGGCCCCAAGCGCCGCGTAAGTCGCGTGAATGTCCTTGCCCGAACGCGCCACCGCGAACAAGTCGGTGAGTTCGCGGCAATAGGGACCGGCCTCCTGGATGATGCCGCCCATGCCATGGTGAAGCGCGGTCTCCAGATTCTCGTAAGCGCCGGCGATGATGTTGAGATCGGGGAAGTTGGCTATGAAATTCGCATAGCCTTTGGCGTCGCTGGTGGAATCCTTGATCCCCGCGATATTGGTGTAGCGCCGAAGGCTTTTGACCAGCTCGACCGGGACCGGCACCATGCTCCAGCGCGGCACGTGATAGAAATAGAAATCGAGGCTCTTGGGCAGCGCATCCAGCACGATGGTGTAATAGCGCAGCAGCCCTTCGGTGGACGGGCCTTTGACGTAATAGGGCGGCACGATGATGACGCCATCGGCGCCGTGATCGGCGGCATGTTTGGAAAGCTCGATCGTGTCGGGGAAATTGGCGGTGCCGGCGGTGCACAGCACATTCAGCTTGCCCTTGGCCTTGCCTACCACTTCCATCAGCGATTTGCGTTCGGCCATGGTGAGGGAGGCGAACTCACCGGTTGAGCCCAGGAAGGTGACGCCGTCGGCGCCGTGGTTCTTGTACCATTCGATCTGGTCTTTCATTGCGCCGAGATCGACTTTCAGATTCTTGTCACAGGGTGTGGTGCAGGCGGCCCAAAACTTCATTTTCGAAGCGGGCATCTTGGATTTGGCTTGTGCCTGGGCGTTGGACTCGCCGGCCAAGGCCGCGCCTGCCGCGCCGCCGATCATGGCCATGGTGTTTCTGCGCGTCGGTTCCATATCGCTTCCCTTGATGGCGGACCGGCAGGCCCGACGGCGGCGAGATTAACCTAAATTCGCACATTCGTCGTTGGGAAAGCCTGTCTGGCGGCGCTTTGTGTTTACATTGCTGCCCGGCGAGGGATTGCATAGGCTATGCTATAATATTGGGGGGTAAGGTGATGACGATCCGGCGGCTGGCCGTTGCGGCGGCATTTGTTTCTTTGAGTTTTCATGGCGCCATGGCGAACGGCACCTGGGTCGGGGCCTGGGGATTCACCACCTTGCCGCAACCGCCCGGCATGCGTCTGCAAGGTGCGCCGCCGCAAATGCCGCCCTCGATCCCGCCGCTGGACAGCAATGTCGCCGTGGCGCAGTCCATCACCCAACCGCCGCCGCCGATGGGACAGCCGATCCTCGACAATCCGGGCAATGTGCCGCTGGTGCTGACCGGGACAAACGGCATCGGCAACACCACCATCCGCCAGCTGGCGCGGGTTTCGGCAAGCGGCAAGGAGATCCGCCTTCGCCTTTCCAACGAAGATGGCAGCGATGCGCTGGTGCTTGGCGCCGTGCATGTCGGCATGGCGGGTCCCGATGGCGCGGTCCTGCCGGGCAGCGATCACATCGTGACATTCGACGGCCATCCGGCGATTTCCATTCCCGCCGGTGCGCCGCTCTTGAGCGATCCGGTCAATCTGCCAGTGACGGCGCTCGACAGAATTGCAATCTCGATCTATGTGCCCGGTCCGGTGCGCTCGCGCGGCCATGATCTTTGGCAATATGTCGCCGCCGCGCCGGGCGACACCGCCGCCCAGCCGCAATTGGCGGGTGTGCGCTTGGCGCCGCTGACGGCGCTGGTGACGGAAATCGACGTCAACGCGACCACCGCCGGCAACACCGTCGTGACGCTGGGCGATTCCATCACCGAAGGCGCGGAATCCACCGCCAATGCATTTCGCAGCTGGCCGGACCGGCTGGCCGAACGATTGGCGCCCAACGGCAAATGGTCGGTGGTCAATGTCGGCATCGGCGGCAATCGCCTGCTGCGCTATGGCGCGGGGCCCAATGCGCTGGCGCGTTTCGACCGCGATGTCCTGAGCGTGCCGGGAGTCAAAATTGTGATCCTGCTGGAAGGCATCAACGATATCGGTCGCGGATTTTCTCCGGCCAATGCGCCCGAGCCGGTCACCGCCGAGGCGCTGGAAGCCGCCGACAAACAGATCATCGCGCGGGCCCATGCGCGGGGCGTTCGGGTGATCGGCGCGACCCTGACGCCTTATGAAGGCGCGGGTTATTTCGATCCCAAGGGCGAGGAGATCCGCGAGGCCGTCAATCACTGGATCCTGACCGGCGGCGCCTTCGATGGCGTGGCGGATTTTGCCGCCGCCACCGCCGATCCGGCGCATCCGACCAATTTCCGCTCCGACTATAATCTTAGCGACCATCTGCATCCCAACGATGCGGGGTATCGGGCGATGGGCGATGCGATCGATCTGAAACTCATTACGGCGGGGCGTTAGCGCGCCCCGGCGGTGGCAGTCCATGGGTCCTGAGCGGCATTGGCGTTTTTGCCCGGCTGCAAATTGCGTGGTCCCGAAGGCGTCAAACCGATGATCCAAGGCCGGATTGAACCAACGCCAGAACAGCAGCTTGCGGAACTGCGCAAGGCGTTCGAGCGCTACAATTTGCTCGCCGATCAGCTGCACGGCGATCCCGAGATGGATCCAGGGGAGCGCGAGGCGCGCGAGCAGGACGCCCGCCGCATCGCCCACGCCTATGAAAAAAGTATCGCCAACGCGATGGCGAGAACATTCCGCAAGGATCGGTGGTATGTCGCGATGCCGTCATTCAGCTATGTGGGGATTTTGCTGGTTTTCTTTTTCGTTGGCGCCGCCGCCGCCAGCGCCGCGCTGCTGGTGGTTTTTCGTCCGGCGATTTTCCAGTTCGGACCGTCCCGTCCCCAATCGATCGCGAGTGCCCGGCCGGTGCCTCCCGATGCGCAAGGACGACCGGGTGTGGAATTGCCACCCGGCGCGCAAGCGCGTCCCGAGTTGGACGCCAAGGCGGACGTGAACGCAAAACCCGCCACGGCGCCGAAGATTGGCAATGCCGCGATGCCGGCAGATGCATCAAGCGGCAAGGCCGGCGTCCTGGCGCCCGCCAAGGCGCGGCCCGCCGAAAGTCAGGACCCACGCCTGCGCACGGTCAAACCGGCGCCCGCGCCGCAAAAGAGCGCGCCGCCGGACACCGCCATCAAGCAAGCGGCACTGCCGCGCGCGAATGCCGCGAAACCTGCGGAGACGCCTGTGATCGCTCCGCGCGGCAGCGTGCCGCCAAAAGCGCCGCCGGACACCGCCGTCAAGCAGGCGGCGCTGCCGCGCGCGAATGCGGTGAAAGCGGCGGAGACGCCTGTCATCGCTCCACGCGGCAGCGCGCCGCCGAAAGCGCCGCCGGACACCGGCATCAAGCAAGCGGCGCTGCCGCGGCCGAATGTGATCCAGCCTTTGCCGGCTGCCCCCCAAGCCGCCGCACCCCAAATCGCCACGCTCCAGGCCGCCGCGCCAAAAGCCGGCCCGGCGCAAGCGGCGCCTGCGTCGATCATCGCAACATTCCAGATTCCGGCGACGGCGCCGGATCCGACTCCGGCTCCGCCGCCGGCCACGATCGCACCCGTGGCCCAGCCACCGGCCACGATCGCAACGGCGGCTCCGCTGGCGGCCGCGATCGCGCCGCCGGTTCAGGCGCCAAGCCGACCCGAGCCCATCATCGCCACACATGTCTCGCCGCCCTATCCCGAACTATCCAAGGGTCTCGGCGAACAAGGCACGACCATGATGCTGGTTGCGGTTTCCCCCCAAGGCGCCGCCGACGACTGCAATATCGTCAAATCGTCCAGTTCGCTCCGCCTCGATATGGCCGCATGCAGCTATGTCCAGGCGCACTGGAAGTGGAAGCCGGCGACACGAAACGGTCAGCCCATCGCGGCCAGCACCAACGTGACCGTGGTCTGGAATCTCAAATCCGGTCGGTAGCAATAAGGCACTGTTTGGTCTGCAACCCGGCCGGCGGATCGGCTTGACCGGACGAAGCGACCGGGTCACCTTCGTTGCTTGCGGTCCTTTGCGCTGTTGCCCAAAACCGGCGCGGCCTTGAAGCGGAATTCCTGGCGGAGACAAATCATGCAAAAGCGCAGACTGGGAAAAGGCGGATTGGAAGTATCGGCCATCGGGCTTGGCTGCATGGGCATGAGCTTCAGCTACGGGCCGCCCGCCGACAAGCAGCAGATGATTTCGCTGATCCGCGCCGCCTTCGAACAGGGCGTGACATTCTTCGATACCGCCGAGGTCTATGGCCCCAACAGCAATGAAGAATTGGTGGGCGAGGCGCTGGCGCCGGTGCGCGGCAAGGTCGTGATCGCCACCAAATTCGGCTTCGCGCCCGCCACGCCCGGCGAAGCGCGGTGGAGCGCGCTAAACAGCCGGCCGGATCATATCCGCAAGGCCGTCGAAGGCTCGCTCAAGCGGCTTCGCACCGATGTGATCGACCTGTTGTATCAGCATCGCGTCGATCCGAATGTGCCGATCGAAGATGTCGCCGGCGCGGTGAAGGAACTGATCGGCGAAGGCAAGGTCAAGCATTTCGGCCTGTCGGAAGCCGGCGTGCAAACCATCCGCCGCGCCCATGCCGTGCAGCCGGTGGCGGCGCTGCAGAGCGAATATTCCCTCTGGTGGCGCGAACCGGAGGCGGCGATCATTCCGGTCCTGGAAGAACTGGGAATCGGTTTTGTTCCTTTCAGCCCATTGGGCAAAGGCTTTCTCACCGGCGCGATCAAGGCGGACACCAAGCTGGACAGCAGCGATTTCCGCAACGCCATTCCCCGCTTCGCGGCGGAGGCGCGCGCGGCCAATCAGGCGCTGGTCGATCTGCTGACGCAAATCGCGGTAAGCAAGCGCGCCACGCCGGCCAAGATCGCGCTGGCTTGGCTGTTGGCGCAAAAGCCCTGGATCGTGCCCATTCCCGGCACCACCAAGGCCGACCGCCTCAAGGAAAATAACAGCGCGGTCAAGGTCGAACTTTCGCCGGGCGATCTGCGGCGGATCGAGGACGCCATTTCCCAGGTCGATGTCCAGGGCGCGCGCTATCCCGAAGCCGCGCAAAAAATGATCGATAGGTAAGGCGTGCTTCGCCGGAGGTGCGCCGCCGGGCGATGGAAGCGTTCTGGCGCAAATGCGTGATTTTCTGCTAGCCTTGCCACGGGCAATCGAGAGAAGAGATCGATGAAATCGCTGATCGTTCTGACAGGAGCATTGCTGCTGATGGCGGTGCCGCCGGCAGCCGCGGGTGACGCGGGGGTCGAAACCACCATCCGCCAGTTCGCCGATGCCTTCAACAAGGGCGATATGAAGGCGGCCAAGGCGCTTCACATCGCCGCGCCGACCATCATCGACGAAGTCGCGCCGCATTTCTGGAGCGGGCGCAAAGCCTTTGACGGTTGGGGCGCCGAGCTTGTCAAATCGGAAGCCGCCGAAGGACGGACCGGCGGCCAGGTGACGATCGGCGCGCCAACGCGCGAAACCGTTTCGGGCGACCGCGCCTATGTCATCGCGCCCTCGACTTATCTCTTCAAGCAGAAAGGCGTGACGATGCGCGAGACAGCGCAGATGACCTTTGTGCTCGACAAGCAAAAATCGGGCTGGAAGATCGCCACCTGGACCTGGACCGGCCCCGAGGCGAAACCGGTTCCCTGATTCCGATTGCAGAGAAAGATCATGATCCGCACGGCCCTTTGCAGATGTGGCGGTTGCGCGATCGAGGTGCAGGGCGAGCCGATCGCCAACCTTGTCTGCCACTGCACATCCTGCAAGCGGCGGACCGGTGGGCCTTGCGGATGGACGGCGATGTTCCGGGAGGATCAGGTGCTGGCCCGGCGCGGTGAATTCAAAATCTACAATTCCGACGGGACGGCCGGGCAAGTCGCCAATTCCTTCTGCGCCGCCTGCGGAACGACCTTGTTCTTCACGCCCGCCGAGTTTCCGGGCGTCGTCGGATGCGCCGGCGGCTGTTTCACCGATGCGCCGCTTGGCGAACCCGCGATCAGCGCAAGCGACGATCAGCGCTGCGCCTGGCTACAGCTGCCGAATGGCTGGGCGATGCGAACCTCCGCCATGGCCGAGGCGGGAAGGCCCCGCTAGCTTTCACATCGTCTGCGGCAGGCCCCGCGATAGGGCCGGTCGCTCCCGAGGCGGGGATGATGAACGATCCTTCTGTCCTATTTGCGATTCAGGCCTATTTGAGGTTCAGGAACGGCAAGGCATTGCCCGGCACCATGGTGGTCGGCAGCACCCCATTCCATTTCTCGGCGGCGACCAGAGTCGGCAGGCCGGGATTTTCGCGCAGGGCGTCGCCGCGCGCCTTGATCGCACTGGCTTCGGCCTGACCTTGAACCTCGATCTGGTGCGCCTTGGCATCCGCCGCCGCCTTCACTTCATAGGCTGAGGCATCGGCATCGATGATGCGCTTCTGCTTGTCGGCTTCGGCTTGCTGTTGCTTGACGATGGCCTGCATGCGGGCTTCGACGGCGCCTTCATATTGCGAGGAGAAGGTAATGTCCTCGATCTGCACGCTGTCGACCGTCACGGGTCCCTGCACGGAACCGCGAATGGCGGCGAAGACTTCCGCATTCAACAAGGCGCGTTTCTGGATGGCGTCGGCGGCGTCGAACTGGCCGAAAACATTCTTCAATTGTTCATAGGCCCGCGAGTTGATGATGCGCGATTTCATGTTCGTCAGCGAGCCGAATTGCGAATAGACGGCGGAGGCATCGGTGACGTGATAATTCACCGCCATCGCGATCGTGGCCGGCTGCTGATCCCGCGAATAAGCCTGGAGCCTTGTGTCGCCCTCGGAAGTTTTCTCGAAGGCCTCCTTCTGAATCTGCACGGAAATCTTTTCGATGCTGGTGACGAAGGGCAGCTTGAAATGCAGCCCCGGTTCGGCTTCGCCGGCAACCGCGCCATAATGCAGGACGACGCCGCGTTCGCCCTGATCGATCGTAAAGTAAGTCGAGAACAGGACGATCAAAGCCAGAAGGACCAGTGCGCCGATGCCGAAAATTCCCGAGGGCAGCTTGCCGAAGTTCATCTGAGGCAGTTTGCTTGGTTGGCTCCAGGGCGTGCTCACAGCAACCACCATGACAATTTGGCGACAGATGTTTCGATGCAACGTCTCATCGTACGTATCCTTATATTTGAAATCCGGCTTGGAAGAATCAAGCCTGGGTCAGGCAAAGCTTTGGGTCAGGCAAGGAAAAGACGCACGGCAGAGGAGAGCTTGGCCAAGCGCGCCCACCGCAGCGGGAGCGCTCGCCAGCAGATCATATCTTATTTCAACGATTCATACACCCTGAATGACGGGCGCGGTGCCGTGAGAAGGCGAAAGGAGGGTTCGAAATATGACTTCGGTGCACCAAGCCGCCGGTTGCATTATTCCCCCGCCGGGCATCCTTTTCTTATTCTTTTTTTATGCCGCGCGCCTTTTTCTCGGGGATCCGCCGTCCGGCATCGCTTTCCGGGAATTTCGCAATTCCAGGCATTTTGTACGCAAGGCGAAAAGGTGAAATGCGATCCTAGAAGGGCCGCTCGCCGCGATAATTGCCGGCTTCGGCATAGCGGCAGACAAGGATGTCCTCGCGCCCGCTGCTGGCCTCTGCACAGCCCACATCCCGGGTGGCGCGCCAGACCAGCTGGGTGTAATGGCCGACATCTTCCACCCGGCCGGTGACGCTGTTGTTGGGAAATACGCCGGCGCGGAAATATTGCTTTTCCCGGATCCAGGCGCCGACCATGGCTTCGGGACCGAAATAGCCTTTGGTGCCGGCCCACAGATTTTCGCCTTCCGGGTCGCGGCGATTTTCCGGGGCATGTTCGAAGCGGCCGCTGGACGCCAGATAATCGGCCCAGCGCTGCGCCGCCTGGGCCAGCGCGGGATCCCAGGCGAGGGGCTCAAGACCAAGCTGCGCGCGCTCCTGGTTATGCGCGATCAGAATGCGCTCATCGATGCTGGTCTGCGGCGCGATCGCGCCCATGAAAAACGGCGTGGCGAGAACAACCGCGCACGCGATCATCTGCGATTTCCATCGCTCGAGCGTCATGGGAAAAAGAACCCCTGCATGTCAGCAGGAGTGTCGCTTTCCCGAGGTTTCCAGGGCGTGGAAAGACCTGGTTAATCTCTGTCCAAGCGCCGCGTTACAATTGTATCTTGCTTGGTGAACAGGCCATTAGGCCTTTTTGGCAAGTGCCTGCGCCGGAAGAATAACCACCGGATCGCCCTTCTTTGCCGCGCCGAAAAGCAGTTTCGCGAAATCAATCGGCACACCGATACAGCCATGGGTGGCATAGCCCTGGCGCACATTGCTGCCGTGAATGGCGACGCCATCTTCGGTCAGGCGAAGCATGTAGGGCATCGCCGCGTCATAGCTGCGCGAGACATGCTTGGCGTCTTTTTGCAGGATGGTGAAGCTGCCGGTCGGAGTGGGCTTGCCGTCGGTGCCGTACAGAATAACGGCGGAACCGATCTCGTGGCCGCCGCGAAACACCGACAAGAGCTGACGGGTCAGGTCGATGCGCACCCATACCGGTCCTTGGGGAATGCGATCCTCGTCCCAGACAAAGCCGCCGAATTGCATCGGCTTGGTGATGTTGAGCACGCTGCGCACGACTTCGCGGCGTCCGTCCGGCAAGGCGAGCGTGGGATAGTTGTGCGCGCCATACCAGATCCGCACGCCGGAAAGCTGTGCCGGGCCCAACTCACGGGCGGGAATCGCGGCCGGTTTGGTGATTTGCGAGGCGGGGGCGGAGCGTGCGTCATCCTGCCAACTGGGGGCCAGCAGAAGCGCCGTCACGAACCCCGCCGCGATCAAGGTCAGGGATTTTACGGCGTCCGGCATTTGATATCCGGCGCAAGGCCCGGCGCAAGACAAGCCGTGCCGGATCGGCGGGTGCGCCGGCGCATGGCCACACCGACGGCGAAGAAACCAAGGATCATCACCGCCCAGGTCCCAGGTTCAGGAACGGCGGAGATAATTGGGCCGAGTGGGGGCAACGGCAGGTGCGCCGGGCCCGAGAAATCGGGCTCCGGAATGAAGGGCGGGCCGCCGCCGCCGCCGCCGCCAAAACCGCCGCCGCCGCCAGGGCCGCCGCCACCACCGCCGCCGAAGCCGCCGCCACCGGGAGAGCCCCCGCCACCGGGGTCGCCGCCGCCGCCGGGAAGAATGCCGTCGCTGGGAAGATCCGCCGCAAGCGCTTCGGGGGTCGCGACATAACCGGGATCATCCGCCCCCGGATCGCGGTCGCGAATGCCGGAGAGCACGCGTTCCTTCGGCCCGTCCGCGAGCGCCAGCTTGGTTGGAAGCAGCGCGCCGGTACCGCGCCCACCGGGCGAGCGATCTTCAAAAAGGCTGAGGGGATCTTCCAGCAAAGCAATGATCCCGCCCTTGCGCGTCTTGCCGCTGGCGGGATGGCCATGCTCGGTCACGGCCACGAAAAACACGCAGACCAGCAGCGGCACCAGCAAGAGCGTGCGCTTCCAGCGAATGCGGCGTGCGTCAGGGTCACGAGGACGCTCACGCGGCTCATCTGCGGGTCGCTTCACACACAAAAAACGGATGCCGAAAATTTCCCCTACTCCACTCGGTGCGCCCTGATGCAAGGATCGATTATGCAAAAATCATGCACAGTGTGCAGCTTCAGCATGTTGCATGGTTAAGAGCGGCGCAACCATCGGGGAAACTGGCGAATTTCGCGTGACGGGTCAACGGCCCGCGCCGGTTAACGCGGCGGCGGCAGGCCCAAGGGCCGGGTAAAGATCCCAAACTGGCCCGAATCATGGGGCGGCAAGCGGGTTAATTTGGGTCAGGGTGGCGCTGCCGCCGCTCGCTTGCGGCGAACTGCGTCTTACGATTTCACTTCCACCAGCTCGATCGCTTCATGGCTGGGGCCTTGGATCATCACCGCGCGCGTATCGCCGATCCGGAAAACCGGTTTGAGGAAGGTGACATTCTCTGCTTTCAGCTTGGCGATCCAGGCGTCGAGATCCGAAACGCCAAGCCCGACATTGTCCATCAGATGGCCCTGGGTTGGGGCCAGCGGCTTGCCGGTCTGGTCCATGTACCAGTTCATCGCCACATCGGCGAACATCACCCCGGCGGTGGGATAGCGGAACATGCCGTTCCTGGTCAGCGACGGCCAGGTCGGCTCGCCGCGATCCACATGACAATTGGCTTCGGTGATGACTGGCGCGCCGGGACGCGCGCGCACCGTGGCGTTCAAATGTTTCTGGTACCAGAGCTGGGCGCAGAAAGGTTCGTCCTGCCACATGTGCACATGATTGAAGCGTTCCGGATCGGAGAGGCCTTCTTCCTCGATCAAGGCGCCATCGGGTCCCATAAGATAAGCGAAGCCCGGGCCGCCCTTGGGCGTGACGCCCTTGGCCTGGTTGTCCGCCATCTGTTCGCGGGTTTCGCCCAAGCCATAGACGCCGCCCATGCCGGGATAGGTGTCGCTGCTGATCACCACAGACCCATCGCCGATGCCGGTCCAGAGCGGCGCGAATTGAAATCCCTGGGCCTGGAGCGATACCACTTTGGCGCGCTGATCGACCGGGTTCCAGCCGAAATGCCAGAAGGCGGTGGTGAGTGGATTGGAATCCGGCGGCGCGGAGACTTTGTTGAACAGCACCAGCACATTGGTGGGCGACAGGATCGCGGGATAACCGCCCCAGTCGCTGCGCTTGGTCGAAGGAAAGCCTTTCAGGTAAAACGCGACGGCAGCTTCGGGATCGGTGCTGTTCAGCATCAGGTGATGAAAGCTGGGCGCGGCCAAAGGAGCGGCCGAAGGAACGGCCAAGGGAGCGATCTGCGCCAGCGCGGGGCATCCCAACAGCGTGGCCATGACGGCGGCGGCACCCATCTGCATCTTCATGATGTGTTCTCCTTTGTGGTCCCGTCTGGCCGCCCAAATCTCGCCTTCGCGCGCGGCTTTTTCAATCGCCGCCATCGCCGAGAGTTCGTCAAAGGGGCACCGCCCCTCGACAGCCGCTATTTTGTTCTTGTACCGTTTGCGCCCTGTCAAGGAGGATTAAGATGGGCACACCCGAATTGACCAGGCGCGGCTTTGTCGGACGCGCGGGTTTGGCGCCGTTATTGGTGAGCGCGGCGAGCGTGCAAAATGCGCAGGCGGCGCCAGCGGGCAACATCGATCCGTATGCCTATGTCGATCCCGAACTTGCCGCGCCGCTCAAGAATTGGCCCGGGGGCTTCGACGCGCCAAATGCCGGCAATCTGGCGGCGATGCGCGCGCGGGACGCACTCAGCCCGACACTGAGTGCGCCTGAACTTCAGCCCCGCAAAGCGAAGGTCCCTGGCCGGGGCGGGGACGTTGCCGTCTTGATCATCGATCCCAAGCCGGCTCAGAAAAACAAGCCTGCTGTCATCTATATCCATGGCGGCGGATATGTCTTGGGGACAGCCGGCACGAGTGTCAGGCTTGCGCAGGAGATCGCCAAAAGCACCGAAGGCCTGGTGGTTTCGGTGGACTATACGCTGGCCCCGGAAGCGGTTTTTCCAACCTCGCTGGAACAGAATTATGCGGCGTTGGCCTGGCTACACAAGAATGCCGGGCAGCTTGGCGTCGACGCGGCCAAGATCGCGATCTGCGGCGACAGTGCCGGCGGCGGTCATGCCGCGATGTTGGCGATTGCGGCGCGGGATCGAAAAGAATTCGCAATCGCTTTTCAGTGCCTGATCTATCCGATGCTGGATGACCGGACGGGCAGCACCCATCGGGTGCCATCCCATATCGGCCATTTCGTGTGGACCGAAGCGGCGAACAAATTTGGCTGGTCATCCCTGCTTGGCGTTCCAGCGGGGTCGGCGTCGGTTCCGCCGGGCTCGGTTCCGGCCCGAGTGAAGGATCTGAGCGGGCTTCCACCCACTTTCATCGGCATCGGCTCGATCGATCTTTTCTGCGAAGAAGACATGGAGTACGCCAAGCGGCTTGCTTTGTCGGGCGTGAGCACCGAGTTGTTCGTCGTGCCGGGCGCCTATCACGGTTTCGACATCGTGGCGCCGGACGCGCGCGCGACGGTTCAATTCAAAGCGCTATGGCAAAGCGCCTTGCGCCGCGGCCTGGGGCAGCAATAAGGCCGCTAGCGGGTGGCCGCCATGTTGAACGGCCGCCGCAATCCCGCGCATCGGCCTGACATGGTCCAACTTAAAATGCGGGCTTCGGTTTGGGATCCATCGCAACCGTGGCCAAATCGCGAATCCTGTCCAGGAAAGACCCTGACCGCAGATATTTAAGATGGGCCGCCCATCTGTCCTCGGCGAGAACTTTCCTGCCGAGATTTTTCTCTTCCTCTTTCATGCGTTCGAGAACCCGTTTGTCCTCGTCCGCTTCAAGCCAATAGCCGTGCTGGTCCTCGCAAAAATCCATTTCGAGGTCGTAAAGCCGGTATTGAAAGCCGCGCATGGGCTTGGCGCATTGTGGGCAGTTGCGCGCAGTCGGCTCGCTGCCAAGCATCAGGCTGCCCTTTTCATCGTCGCCGAAATCGAAGACCTCGTCCTCAAGCTGCGTCAGCTCCTGGCAGCTAAGCCACATGCCCTGGCATGAGGGACAGATTTCCATATCGACACCGTCGCGCTTCTTCAGTTCCAGCTCGGCATCGCAGTTTGGGCATTTCATGGAGGCTCCTGTCTTTCGATCTTGGGTGGCTTTATCCTGCCCGCGCCGTGCTCTCAGGCCAATTGCGTCTTGTAGAGCGTGCCCAAATTCGACCAGGCGCGTTCGGCTTCCGCTTCGTTGTAGACGGCGCTGCCCTTGACGCACCAGCCGTGATCGGCGGCATAGACTTCCACCGATGCGGTTTTCTGGGAGGCGGCGAAGGCGGCTTTGAGATCGTCCTTCACGGTGGGCGCGGTCTTGTCGTCATTCTGCGCCTGGCAGACCAGATAGGCGGCATTGGTCTTGGCGATCAGCAGATGCGGGCTGTCGGCATCCTCGGTCACCATCCCGTTGCCGCCATGAAAGCTGCCCACCGCCGCGATGCGGCCGGGCACCGCCGCCGCCGTGCGGAACGACAATGCGCCGCCCATGCAATAGCCCTGCACGCCGGCCTTCTTGCCCTTGGCGGTCTGGGGCTGGGCATCGAGGAAGGCGACAAAGGCCTTGGCGTCGCTGTCGATGCCGTCGTCCGTCATCGCGGCGCGAAAGCCGAACAGGCGCGCGCGCTGTTCCGGATTGTTGAAATCGAAATTGTCGCCGATCACCGGCGCCTTGGCCGAGCGGTAGAAGGGATTGGGCACCAGCACGACATAGCCCATTTCCGACAGGCGGCGGCCCATGTCGCGGAAGGCGGGACGCAGGCCCATGATGTCGGGCCAGATCAGCACGGCGGGATGGGTGCCCTGGGCGGTGGGATGAAACAGCACCGCGTCGCAATTGCCGTCGGCGGTTTTCACCGTCACGTCGGTCTCGGTGACATTGCTTTGGGCGAGCGCCGGGCTTGCCGCCGCCGCGCCGGCGCCCAGCGCCATGGCGCCAAAGCTGCGCCGCGACAGGCGGGTATCCGTGACCAGGCCGGGATGGATCAGATCATCGCACATGAGGGTTCTCCGTCGTTTGTTTGATTTATCGCTGCAGCGCAGCACGCAGGAAATTGGAGCCCGTAGCAGAGAAGGGCCCGAACGGACTGTCAAGACATAAACCGGCAGTTTGCGGCACGGAGGCGCGGCGCACGGGCAGGGGGCGCCCGGCGCGGTGGCCAATGCAGGCCCGCGCGATTAGGGCGCGCGGATTGCCGATCAAGGAGCCTCGGCATCGGTGATGTAGAGATTCTGATCGTGATACGCGATGTAAAGATGAAAGCGCGATAGCACGTCATTGCCCAGCAACAGGGAGGCGGAATCGCTTCCCAGAAAATTGCGCCCCTCCATCACCTTGATCGGTGGATCGCTGAGCGATAGGTCGCCCATGCGCATCGCCTTGAAGGGATAGGCAAAGGCGCTGACTGCTCTGGACGGCGCGTTCCAGACACCGGACGCATAGGGCGCCAGATGCAGGTTGCTCCAAAGGCCTGACACCGTCGTCTTTGCCGCTTCGATATTGACGTTGTCTGGCGTGATGCCAAACATCCTGCCCGCATCCTGCATGCTGAGGATCGATATCGGCGCCCCTGTATCAAGAATGGCGTAGATGCTCCGGCCATCGAGCGTCACCGGCACGCGCACATGGCCATCATCGGTGAGCGTGAACCGCATGACGGTCGTGGAGCCGGTCCAGGTCACCACGCGATCGGCGCAGGGATGGGGCTTGAACAGACGGAATGTCCCCGCGCCGAAATCGAACTCCACATCATACCGGCTCAAGACGTCCGGCGCGATCAGGCCGTCGACACCGGGGAAGGACTCCATCCACCCCATATAGACCCTGTCCAACTCATGATCGCCGAGCCGCAAATCGTCCCGATGACCGACATTCCCGATCCGGTGGGCCGCCGCCAAACTGAGGCTGGAAAAAGGACCGCCAGTGTCGATGCCCAAGGTCACGTCTTTGCCGTTTACCGAGGCCGGTATGACAACATGACCGGATTTCATCGTCATGGGCAGCTCCGCCAGGCGCTCCAGTTTGCAATCCGCCGACCAGTCGGGCCGCGTCTGTGCCTGAGCCGGCCGTGAGAGGACGGAAACGGCCAGCAGCACGATCAAGATGAGATGCCGCATGCGTATGACCTCCCCATCATCGGCCATTTGTGTAAGCCCGTTGTAGGCGCTACTTCTCCAGAAACGCGAACGGTATGGCGCGGATTATGGCGACATAGGCGGAGCTGGGGTGATTCTGGTCCGCAATCAACTGGTAATCCACCGTGTAGCCCGGTTTTCCTTGCAAAGCCTTCAACCGCGCTGCCAATTCGCGCGCGCCGGAGATCATGCCCGGCCAGGTACCCAGCATCTTCCCATAGGGCGCGATTTCCGCGCGCTGTGCTGGCGTGTATTTGACCAGGTCGTTCTTGGTTGGCGCCAAATTGTCCGGTTCTCGCGCACCCACTGTGACAAGTATGCGCGGCGCGATGCGCCTGGCTGTTACTGCATCGGCGAATTGTTTTTCGCTCGCGAGAACTGTACCGCCATCGTACCAGAGTGAAGGACTGGCGGAGATGAAGGTGCGAAAGGCGGTGGGCTCGGTAAACAGCGCGCGCACCACAGCAAGGCCGCCGAGAGAGTGGCCAAACAGGGCTTGATTGCTGCGGTCGATGGGGACCATCGCCTCGACCCGCGATTTGATCTCTTTCTCTATCACCTGGAGGAACGCGTCTACATCACCCGTCTCGGGGCCGATATTTTTTTCGACGAAGGCGGGGGCGCGATGTTCGAGCTTGACCGTCCACCCGAAATCGTAATTGCGCATGGTTTGGAAGGTATTGATTGCTGCGAGGCCGTCCAGGGGTTTGCCATTCTCGGGTTCGCGGCGGGTATAGCGCGCGATCACGGCCTTGTCGTTCAACGCATCATGGCCGATGCCCACCACCACAATTGCCTTGTCGCCCAGCCAGTCAGCTGCGACGGCGGCCTCTGGGAAATAAAGTTCGCCGTCCAGCACATACATTACGGGATAGCCGGACTTGGGTGCGGGCTTGAATGGGATGCTGATCTGAATGGTATAGGGCTCTTTGTCGATCACGGATGTGAAGTGAATGACCCGGCTGTTGGGAATCGCGGCTTCGGCCGGGAATAGCTTGCCGTCATCCGCATGTACGGGAAGCCAAGCAAACGTGGCAAACGCCAAAGAACAGCCTAAAGCGCGAAGCGACATGGCGATGCTCTCCCGCAATCCTTTGAAAATCTATATCCGCGCGGTGTGCAGCTCCACGGCGGTTGAAGCCTTCTTTCGCGCTGTGAGCCACCACCAGACGCCGCCCGCGATGGCGAGATTCATGGCGGCGCGGGCCAAACCTTCCGCAAAGTGCTGGAAAGGCGGAATAAGCGCCGACCCGACCATCAGCACGCCGCAGCCCCTGCATCCGGTGTCGTAGAAGACCAGGTTCTGAAAGCCACCCAGGATGCAGACAGTGGTAATGCCGGCGATGATCCATGCTCTGGGCATCCGTTGCCGCGAGCCGATCCAATACAACAGCCACGCGAACAGAAGCGGCGCGCCATACATCGCGAGCGTGTTCCAAACCAGCAACGCCTGCGTGAATCCTTTTGCGGCGACTGGGCCAGGCGTGATGCCGAAAAGAGGCGCCCAAACGCGAGCGGATTCGATAATTCCCATCTCAACGCCAAGCGCCGCCGCGAAGCTTAGCGCCAGCAGTGCAATTGGACCCAAGCCGAACACCGCCCAGGGAAAGCGCGCGGTAAGCGAACGCATCTCGGGCCGCGACAGCATGGCGTTGGCCAGATCCTCGTCATGGCCGAGGCGCGACAACGCCCTGGTTTCGGCGAGTTCGCGGGCCGCGCCACTCGCACTTTCCTCGCGCACCAGATCGTCGAAATGATCGGAAAGCTCGCGGACATAACGGCGGACATGGCGGGGCGCGATGCCGGCATGGAGCAGGCGTTCGGACAATCGGTCAAGGCGTGGTTGCGGCATGGGCTGTTCCTCCTATCGCAAGGCCTATGGCTTCGGTGATGTGCTGCCAGTGCCGGACAAGGCCGGTTAGACGTTTTTCGCCCTTGCGGGTGAGCGCGTAATAGACACGCGTGCGCCCGCTCACGAGCTTGCGGCGGGATTTCAGCATGCCTTCGCTTTCGAGCGCATGGAGCGCGGGATAGACCACGCCTTCGCCGATGCTGATCGCCTGATTGGTTCTGGAGCGGATCGCTTGCATCAGCTCGTAGCCATACATCTCGCCCGACTCGAGGGTGCGCAGGATCAAAAGTTCCGGTACACCATTCATGAAGCTGGGATTGGTCATGGTCCGCATACATCTCAGCGCAATGCATGTATACCTTGCAGCGAAAGGTATAAAGATGTCAAGCCATGAAATTCCGAAGCATTTAGGCTCAGACCGTGAATTTGCCCCGCATTGCTTCCACCACATAGCCGCCGACGCGCACATTGGTCGGTTTGCCGGTGGCGCCGCTGGTGCGGACGTAAACGATGCTGGGCCGGTTGACGAAGCGGCCTTGATGGATCGCGATGCGTTCGTCGGGTTTGCGGATGCCATACTGGATTAGATAGGCGGCGGCGCAACCGCCCGCGCTGCCAGTGGCGGGGTCTTCGCTGCTGAAGCCCAGGAAGCGGGCTTCGATCTGGTCCTCGCCGGTCACGACAAAGTAATCGCTGTTGCTGAAAATGGCGCGCTGGTCTGGCGGCAATTGATGGCCCAAGGTGAGCTTGGCCAGGGTTGAAGCGCTTTTCAGCGGGATGATCAGCCGGACCGCGCCGGTCGAAACTGATTGCACCGGATAGCGGCTGTCGATCTCATCGACAGAAAAGCCCAACGCGTCGGCGACCATTTTGGGATCGGCCTTGGGGCCGAACACCGGCTCGGTCTGTGTCATCTCCGCGAACAGCCCATCGGCGCGGCGCTCCAAGGTGACGGCGATCGGCCCAACACCTTCTTCCAGCACCATCGCCGTCTTGCCTGGCCGGGTCAGCGCCATCACGAAGGCGGTGCCAAGCGTCGGATGCCCGGAAAAGGGAATCTCGCCTTCACCGCCGAAAATGCGCACCTTGGCGTCGCCGCCGGCGGTGGCGGGCAGGATGAATGTGGTCTCGGAATGATTGAGCTCGCGGGTGATGTTCTGCATCTGCGCATCGCTCATCCCTCGGGCATCGGGAAAGGCCGCCAGCGGATTTCCCCCCAGCGGTGTCTGGGTGAAGACGTCGACCTGGACGAAGTCGAACGTTTTTCGCGCCGGTTTGGCGGCGGCGGGAAGGCTTGCGGCGGCGGCGCCGGCGATGGCGGTGGCAAGAAAGTCCCGGCGTTTCATGGCGGTCTCCCGATCGGTGTTTGGGTCACTGTCACTGATGCAGCCTCAAGCCGCTCAAACCGTGAATTTGCCCCGCATCGCTTCGACCACATAGCCGCCGACGCGCACTTTGGTCGCCTTGCCGTTGGCCAGGCCGGCGCGAACGTAAAGAATGGATGGCCGGTTGACGAAGCGGCCCTGGCGAATGGCGATGCGCTCGTCGGGTTTCTTGATGCCGTTCTGGATCAAAAAGGCAGTGGCGCATCCGACCGCGCTGCCGGTGGCGGGGTCTTCGCTGGTGGCGCCCATCATGCGGCTTTCGACTTGATCTTCGCCGGTCACGACATAATAAGCGCCGTTGCCGAAGACGGCGCGCTGTTCCGGCGGCAATTGGTGGCCCAAGGTAAGTTTGGCCAGGGTCGCAACGCTTTTCAGCGGCACGATCAGGAAGTTCGATCCGGTCGAGACCATCTGCGGCGCATAGCGGCTGTCGATCTCGTCGACGCCGAAGCCCATCATGTCGGCCACCATCTTGGGCTCGGCCTTGGCGCCGAATACCGGTTCGTTCTGCGTCATCTCGACGAACACGCCGTCGGCGCGGCGTTCGAGCGAGACGGGAATCGGCCCGACTTTTTCTTCCAGCACCATCGCGGTCTTGCCGGGCCGCGTCATCGCCATCACGAAGGCGGTGCCAAGGGTGGGATGGCCGGCAAAAGGAAGTTCGGCATTCTGCCCGAAGATGCGCACCTTGGCGTCGCCGCCGGCGGTGGCGGGCAGGATGAAAGTGGTCTCGGAATGATTGAGCTCGCGCGCGATGTCCTGCATCTGCTGATCGCTCATCCCCTGGGCATGGGGAAAGACCGCCAGCGGATTTCCTTCCAGCGGCGTCTGGGTAAAGACGTCGACCTGGATGAAGTCGAAGCCTTTGCGGGCCGCCTGCGCGGCAGCAGGAATGTTGGCGGCGGCGGCTGCGGCGGCGGTGGCAATGGCGGTGGTGAGAAAATCCCGGCGTTTCATGGCGGTCCCCCGATTGTTGTTTGCGCCATTGTTAAGCCCGGGCGGCGGCGGCGGCAACCGGCCGCAAAGAATGCGCTTCAGGGCACCGGCGCGGTCGGCCAGCCATCGGCGGAATCGACTTCGCCGCTGGCGCTTTTGGCGCCGATATGGTCGGCCATGGTGGCGGCCCCGAAACTGCCGGTCGAACTTTCGCGCAGCTCGGTCAGCATGGTGGCGTTCCATTCATTCCATTCCGCCGCCATCCGGTCGTAAATCTCTTTATGCCGGTCCTTGAGATTGGCGCGTTCCATCGGGTCGGCCACGACATCGAACAGGAAACTGTTCTCGTTGATCTTGAGAATCTTGTAGTCGCCGTCACGGGCGGCGCGTTGCGCATTGGCCTTGAAGCGCCAGAACAATTTCCGGGGTTGGGGCGGCGCGCCGTGCAGCAGCATGGGCGAAAGATCGATTCCGTCGCTGGGATAGGCGGGGTCGGGCACCGCGCCCGCCGCGGCCAGAAGTGTCGGCAGCCAATCCATATGGATGGCGACTTGATCGCTGGTTTTTCCGGCGGGCACATGGCCGGGCCAGCGCATGATGGCGGGAATGCGCAGTCCCCCTTCCAGCAATTCGGTCTTGCGGCCGGTGAAGGGCCAAGTGTCGGCAAACCGTTCGCCGCCATTGTCGCTCGTGAAGATCACGATGGTGTCCCGGGCGATGCCGTTGGTCTGCAGCGCGCCCATCACCTTACCGATCTGGATGTCCATCGCTTCGATCATGCGGACATAGGTTTTCTGGGTGCCGGAATCGGACGACGTCAAGGTGCGGCTTTCCAGGCGCTGCGCTTCGGATTCATCGCCTGGCGCTTCCCACGGCCAATGCGGGGCGCTGAAATGCAGGCTGAGAAGGAAGGGTTTGCCCTCCTTGGCGAAACCGTCGATCAGTTCGACCGATCGGACGCCCAACAGATCGGTCAGATAGCCATGCTGATCGACCGTGACATCGCCGTCCCACAGATCGAGCTTGTGATTGCTCGCCTTGTGCGAAAAATAATCCACCCCGCCGCTGCGATAACCATAGAAATGGTCATAGCCGCTTTTCAGCGGACCGAAATCGGGCAGGAAGCCCAGATGCCATTTACCGACGAGCGCGGTGTTGTAGCCGGCTTTTTTCAGCAGCGACGGCAAGGTCGGGTGATCGGGCGGCAATCCGACACTGAATGTCGAGAAGGTGCTGATGGGTTCTTCCAGGCCCACCCGCAGCCGGTATTGATAGCGCCCGGTCATCAGCGCGGTGCGCGAGGCCGAACAGACGGCGGAATTTGCATAGGCCTGCAGGAAACGCGTGCCCTGGGCCGCCAGGCGGTCGATATTGGGGGTCTTCACATCGGGCCGCCCATAACAGCCGACATCGGCGAAACCCATATCATCGGCCAGGATGAAGACGATGTTGGGCTTGGCGGCGGCGGCGAATCCGTCACGCGGCGACAATGCCAGACCCGCCGCGACCAGGGCGCTGCTGGACAGAAGAAGACGGCGGGTGATGAGACGGGGCATGTATTCCTCGTGCGGCGGCGCGGCTATTTCAGGCATATCCCGCCAGCACTGGCAACACGCCGCCAACCCGGTCCGGCCCCACGGAATTCACCGAACTTTGGCCAGCGGACTCTGGACCGGACCGGTGCTAGGATCGGACGGGGGACTCCGACCCGGGAATTTGAAAGCGCCGCATCCCCGTGCGCGCCGGACAAAAGGATGGATCATGAAATTCGCGATTGCGGCTTCGATTTTGGCGCTGGCATCGACCCAGGCCATGGCGCAGGTGAATGCGGGCACCCAGGCGCCCGAGGCGAGCACGCCTTTCACCATGACGCGGGTGGCGACCTTCGATCTGCCCTGGCGCATCGCGTTTTTGCCCGACGGTCGCATGCTGATCACCGAAAAGGTCGGCCCGATCTGGCTGGTGACGCAGCAAGGCGCCAAGCTGCCGGTCGCGGGCGCGCCCACCGTTCTTTATGGCGGGCAGGGCGGCATGCTGGGGGTATTTCTTTCGCCGCATTACGCCAGCGATCACAATGTCTATCTCACCTATTCGGAGCCGGGTGAATATGGCTCGGGCCTGGCGCTGGCGCGGGCGCGATTGTCGATCAAGGGCGACAAGGTGAGCCTGGACGGATTGAAGGTGTTGTGGCGCGACGTGCCGACGGGCAAGGGCGGCCAGTTCGGCGCCCAGATCGCTTTTTCACCCGACAGCCAATATCTGTTTCTGACAGTGGGCGAGCGCCAGCGCATGACGCCGGCGCAAGATCCCAACACCGAACTGGGCAAGATTCTGCGCCTGACCTTGGATGGCAAACCTGCCCCGGGAAATCCGATGGAGGGACGGCTGGGGGTGACGACGCGGCCCCTGATCGATCCGCCCGCCGATACCGAGGCGGCCAAGAGCGCCAAGATCGTCAGCACCTATACCATGACGACACCGAACCTGGCGCTGGAAGAGACCTGGACCAGCGGTCATCGCACGCCCTACGGATTGGCGTTCGCGCCCGACGGGCGGTTGTGGGAAGTCGAGCATGGCCCCAAGGGCGGCGACGAGCTGAATTTGATCGAGCGCGGCAAGAATTACGGCTGGCCGCTGGTGTCGTATGCCACCAATTATAACGGCGTGCCGATCGCCAGTCCCGATACGCGCCCCGACCTTACCAAGCCGGTGATCTATTGGACGCCGATCATCGCACCGGGCAATCTGATCTTCTACAAGGGCGCGATGTTTCCGCAATGGAACGGCTCGGGCCTGATGGGTGGAATGGATACCAAAACGCTCAACCGCATCACCTTCGACGGGAAGGGCGGCGCCAGGTCCGCCGAGCGCTGGGATGTCGGGCACCGCATCCGCGATGTCGAAGTCGGCCCCGACGGCGCGCTGTGGATGCTGGAAGACGATCATTCCGGCGGGTTGTTCAAGGTGACGCCGAAATAGCCGAACACGCGCACGCGGCGCAATCGCATCCCGCTCGACCAAAATCACAATCCGGTGAAACCAATACGGTCTTGCCGGGTTATGTGCTCGGGGCCTCCATGGAGCCGGTGCTGGACAAGTTTCAAGTTGCCCTAAGCGATGAGGGACGGTACCGGCTGCTGATCGAGGCGGTGACCGATTACGCGATCTATATGCTCGACCCCACCGGGATCGTGGCAAGCTGGAATCCCGGGGCCGAGCGGTTCAAGGGCTATACGGCGGACGAAATCGTCGGACAGCATTTTTCGCGCTTTTATACGGAAGAGGACAAGGCGGCGGAATTGCCGGCCCGCGCCCTTCAGCTTGCCAGCGAAGAGGGGAGCTTTCGGGCCGAAGGCTGGCGCGTGCGCAAGGACGGAACGCGGTTCTGGGCCTCGGTGGTCATCGATCCCATTCGCGACAGCGCCGGAAACCTGCAAGGCTTCGCCAAGGTCACCCGCGACCTGACCGAGCGCCGGCAGGCGGAAGAAGCGCTGGAGAAGACGCGCGCCACGCTTCTGCAATCCCAGAAGATGGAATCGATCGGCCAGCTCACCGGCGGCGTCGCCCATGACTTCAACAATCTGCT
This sequence comes from uncultured Alphaproteobacteria bacterium, assembly GCA_903897605.1. GTDB lineage: Bacteria > Pseudomonadota > Alphaproteobacteria > Micropepsales > Micropepsaceae > Rhizomicrobium. Next base: position 33,249 of record CAIUCH010000013.1, on the reverse strand, counting down.
GATGGCGGTGCTAGGCAGCCTGGAACTGTTGTCCAAGCGGTTGCCGGACGATCCGCAGATGAAGCGGCTTTTGAACAATGCGGTTCAAGGTGCGCAGCGCGGCGCCACCCTGACGCAAAGGATGCTGGCCTTTGCCCGCCGCCAGACCCTGACGCCGGTACCGGTGAGGCTCACCGACCTGATGGATGGGATGACCGAATTTCTGCGCCGGTCGATGGGGCCAGGCGTGGAAATCGAAACGCGGTTCACTGTTGGGCTTCCGCCGGTGCTGGCCGACGCCAACCAGGTGGAGCTGGCGCTGATGAATCTGGTGACCAATGCGCGCGATGCGATTCCCGATGGCGGCAAAATCCTGATCGAAGCCCGCGAACTCAGCAGCGAAGCCCAAAAGGAACATGGGTTGTCGCCCGGCATTATGTCGGCCTTGCCGTCTCCGACAAAGGCGAGGGGATGGATGCGCAAACGCTGGCGCGTGCCATCGAGCCATTCTTCACCACCAAGGGCGTGGGCAAGGGCACGGGCCTGGGTCTGGCGATGGTGCATGGCATGACGGAGCAGATGGGCGGACGCTTGAGCATCCGAAGCGAGAAGGGCGTCGGCACGACCGCGGAAATGTACTTCCCCGCCGCACCCGTCGAAACAGCCGCCGCGAATGCGCAAGCCGTGATGCCGCAATCGCGCGCGCGCCGCCCGCTGACCGTGCTCGCGGTCGATGACGACGCGCTGGTGCTGCTCAACACGGTCGCGATGCTGGAAGACATGGGCCATACGGTGCTGGAGGCGATGTCGGGCGCGGCGGCGCTGGAGCTGGTTCAGAAGCATGCGGTGGATCTGGTCATCACCGACCAGGCGATGCCCCGCATGACGGGCGCGCAATTGCTGGCCGCCATCCGTCAGTTCAAGCCCGATCTGCCCGTGATCGTCGCCACCGGCTATGCGGAATTGCCCAAGGATTCACCCCGCGCCGTCGCGGTGCTGACCAAGCCGTTCAGCCGGGACCAACTGGAGAAGGTGGTTGCCATGGCGGTTCCGCAGTAGCCGCACAAGCGAAGGCAAGCGCATCTGCGGCTTGCTTTGTCGGAGCATAGGTGTTTGGTGGCGCCAGGCGCGGATGACGCGGGTTCCAACACGATCTGGCTTTCAACTGAGTGGAGACTGACATGGGCGCGCGTTTGATGAAGGCCAAGAAGAAAGCCAAGCGCAACCGGCATCGCGACGCCCGGCAGAAGGACATCGCCCAGCGCGCGGCGGACGCCAGCGGCCGCAACGACAAGCCCAAGAGCCGCGGGCGCTAGCGCGCCGCCGCATATCCGGCTAAGAATTGCGCCGCCTGACAGGGGTGGCCAGCCATGGGATCGCGGCATTGGTTTCGGTTTGGATTGCTCGCGGCATTTTGCGCCGGGATCATTGTTGCCGCGCCGGTTCACTCGGCCCCGCTCGCCCCCACGCCCATTCCCAGCAATATCAACGCGACCATGGCCAGCATATTGGCGACGGCGCGCAAGAACTGGCATGCCGACGCCATTCTCACCAGCGTGGATCTGAAATGGTATCCGGACGAGAATGTCGACGATACCAAAGTCACCATGCATTGGCTGGAGATCCAGGCGAACTCTCCCTCGACCGGGGCGCGGCGCTATTTCTATATCGGGGGGACGTCTGCCGGTACTGTCGTCGACGAGCCGCCCGACCAGAGCAGCAGCACCATCGACCATGCGCTTCCCGCCAGCGTCAAACTCGATTTGCCCCAGGCCATCGCGTTTCTGCGCCGTGTTGGGCTGAAGGACCGGCTGTTCCTCGTGCGGCTGGAGATGGTGGGCGCGGCGAACACCCAGCCGCTGGCGGCCTGGACCATCGCATCACTCGCCGACCCGAACCTGTTCCCGCTGGCGCTGGATGCGCAGACCGGCAAGGTCATCCCGTGGGTGCGGGCGTATAATCCGCCGCCCTTCACCGACAAGCAGATGCACGATGCCTGGCAGCAGGTTCTGCATCCGCCCAAGCCGGGACCGAACAACGCCCAGGCGCATCTGGATTGCTTCATGTCGGTGCAGGAATACGGGTATTGCGTTAATTAGGCGCGGTCCGAAGGACGAAACAGGCCAGTGGCCTGTTTCGAGCGCCTAATGCCCGGAGCGTAAGCGAAGGGTTGCGGGGTGGTGAAAATAATTAAACACACAAGGCGCGAGCGAATAGCAGTAACTGCGAGAGCCGCGTTATGCAGTTTCAGGCTTCAGAACGGCTTTCATTTTACTTCTCAGCGTTTTTGCACGCGCACCAAAAGTTTGGTCGATTTGCCGTGCGGCTTCCAAACGACCAAGTAGCGGTTGTAGTGCCTTGAATTTATCTTGATGAGTCACAGCTTCACGAAGCTCTTTGAACCCTATGCTTATCTTGCGGTGAAGTTTATTTGGTACACGTTCCCCGGAAGGTGTGTTGCAGACCCCGGTAATAATCTTCGGCTGGTGTGGTGCGAAGGCTTTCATCTTGTGAGATTTGAGCCTGTATTTAGCGATAATCTTGTGCGCGTCGAACAATGTGCCGCGATTGGCACTAGGACCGCTGAAGGTAATGTCATCAACGTAGCACGTCATTTTCAGCCCGCGCGTTAAAGCCAAATTGTGCAATTCATCAAACATAGGTTTGAAAGCATAATAGGAGATGATCGGGCTCGCGCTGCTTCCTGTTGGGAGTCGAGCGTCATATGTCAAAATATCCGCAATTAGGCCGGCTACATCCTTGCGACATTTCATGGTTTCCAAAAAGAATCTGAAAATCGCGACGCGGGGCACGGACTGAAAAAATCGCTTCACATCTATTTTGACCGTAGCCGCATTTACATTGTGGCTCCTAGCGTTGGTGAGATATGAACAACCTTTGCGAGCAGATTGAAGATATTTGGGGGTTTCGACGCGAGATAGGAGTTTATGAATTCTCTTATGAATTCGTTGAAGCGGCCGTTTGGGTTCCTGTATCGCTCGACCACCCTGATCTTTAGCGGAGAATAATTTGAAATTTCCGGTGTCAGTTGCCAGCCCGCGCAATGTTTCGACGGAAACTGGTGACACATCTATCGATAAACGCCGGGCCAAATCCGCCTGAGAATCAATTGCATAAAGCCAGCAGTTGCGCAGATCGAGGCGCTTTTCAGGGCGGCGAGACATTACACTGATCCTGACGATTCAGAACGAGTAGTCTCTTCAAGCCACTCCAACATTCTCAATATTTTATCGGTCGCATAAGTACGAACTCGCTCTCTGGTTTTTTTATCGTTGGTGCTCTCTGCAAAAAGAAGCAAAGAAGAAAGCGGAATTTTGAAGAAAGCTGCATATCTCTCCAAAACTTCTACGCTGGGCCTTTTCCCATCCTTCTTCTCCATCTCAGAGATGAAGGATTTAGAAAGCCCGAGAGCTTCCGCAAGCTGAACCTGCGAAAGCCTGTGGTACTGTCTAATTAGTTTTAGTGCACGATAATACATGAACACCTCAGTTCGATTGGGAATTCGCTTAGAAGCCGTCGATCAACCGCATCACAAGTTCCGCGATCCGAACTGCCCAATCGGCAATTTGGAAAGCAATGATCAGCGTTTTCCGAGTAACAAATTTACGGCCTAGACCGCGCATTCGTTCTCGGAACTCGACACTCTTCCGTTCGTCGCTTGGCGGATCAGTCGTTTCTGACATGACCATTTCCTTTCTCACCGACACAATCGTTCCGAAGAATTCGGGTTACGATTAGTGCGGTGCCTTCGAGAAAGGACATCTCGAACGGAAGGACTTCTAAGGTCCCAGCGAGTATCGAGCCTTTCGATACTCGCTTATTCCAGCGGGCATTCGCGCGCACGATAGGTTGATGCGAGCAGGAGACCCCAAGAAATGGAGAGTTCTTTCGAACTCCAAGGACAGATCACTCTGACCGGTAGAGAGGCATGACGTCCAACCAAGCGTATCGCCAATATAGATGGCTTCTTCGCAGTTGTCAACTAAGTTCGCTAATAGCGAACCAAGTTATGCTCATATTAACCACGTTTTCGCCCGCTACAGACCTACTTCACCCCCGGATACACATCCCGCACCAACACATCCCTGAGCTGCATTCGCAGATCCGTCTTTGCGTCGGGCTCGGTGTTCGACGTCGCGTGGGTGGTGTCTGCCGGCGGGGCTCCCGTGTCTGTGGTGTTGGACATCACAATGTCGCCGCTGTGGCGTTCGGGATCGACCATCAGCTCCGCCGTGAAGCCGCCCTGATCGCCGTCGTGATAGACATACTTATGTCCATCGACGGTGAGGATGAAGAAGCCCAATCCCATCATCGGCACCGTGCCGCCCGGACCGCCGGTATACGCCGTGGCCGGGGCACTGGCGTCACCGGTCGGCACCACGCCGGTCCAGGCTTCGTTCAGGGAACTCCTCTTCAGCACCATGTCATAGGTGGGATTCTTGGCGTCGCCGATCAGGAAGCGCAGATATTTGCGCAGATCGCCGACCGGCGCCTTCAGACCGCTGTTGGAGACGGTGATGCCGCTGTCGAAATCATAAGGCTGAACCGACAAGGTGCTGCCGGCGCGGACATACGAATCGGCGACATGCGATTGCAGGAAATAGGGCGCCTTGTCGAAATAGCTTTGGCGCATCTCCAACGGCATCAGGATGTTCTTGGTGATATAGACTTCGTAATCGTCGCCGGTCAGCCGCTCGATGATCTGGCCGAGAAAGACATAGCCGACATTGGAATAGCTCCAGCGCGAGCCGGGCTTGAAGCCGATATTGGTGAAGGCCAGCATCGCTTCGACCTGGGCCCAGCGGGTGGGCTCGAACGGCACCCAGGCGCAATCGGGGGCGCTGTCGCAATCCCAGGGCCAGGTCGGATTGCGGAAGCCCGCGCTGTGCGACAGAAGCTGGCGGATGGTGATGGCGTCGATGGGGCCGAACTTGTCGTGCACCTGACGCAGTTCGGGAATGTATTTCACGGCGGGATCGTCCAACGACAGCAGCCCCCGGTCGCGCAATTGCAGAATGGCGACGGCGGTGAAGGTCTTGGTGATCGAGGCCCAGTTATAGGCGGTGTCGGCATCGGTCTTCTGGTGCAGCGCGCCCCGCGCCTCGCCGAAATAGAATTCGGTGGGCTTGTCGCCGGTGTGTTCGAAGGCAAACGCGCCGCCGACGATTCCGTGCTTTGTCAGGGTCTGGTCAAAGGTGGTGTGGAAGGCGGTGAAATTCGGTCCCGCCGCCCAGGCCGTGGTGGCCAGGCAAAGCCCCATCGCCGCAATCGCAAGACGCCTGGTTGTTCGCGTGATCATGCCCGCCCCCATATTATCTGTGCTTGTTTGCCTGGGACGGTACGGCGCAGGCCCAGCAATGCCAAGGGGTGGGCCGCTCTAGAAGCGAAATGTCAGATCGACCGCGCCGAACTGGTCGGCGGCGGGTTGGGTCTTGTATTCCCGCGTGCGGATGTCGTGGGTAAAGGCGAGGCGGACGGAATCGAACGTCACCGCCGCGCCCAGCACCAAATCGCCCACCAGGTTCAGTTTGTCGACGCTGCGGCTGGGCTGAAAACTGTTGCCGTCGAGGAAAAGATTGCGGGCGATGGCGCGTCCGTCCACGCCCAGGAAGAGATAGGCGCCCAGGCCCGCGGTGGGCTCGAAATAATCCGAGCCGGGCAGGCTGGGCTCGATCCGCATCGGGCCGTAATCCTTGGGCAGGTTGAATCCCAGCCGCGCCATCGTGCCGATTTCGGCATAGTCATAGACATTGCCGATGGCGGCGCCGTAATTCGGCTCGACATCGAACACCGCGCCCAGAATGGATTGCGGCGCGATCAGCTTGATTGAGCGGTTATATTCGATCACCAGGCCGGGCTCGTCGCGCAGTTGCGTCGACCAGCCCAGCGGCTTGCGGTCGTTGAAGGTCGAGTGGATGAATTTCTGGGCTTCCTCCGCCAAACTGGCGGGACCGACCATGCCCAGGCTCACCTGCAACTGGTCGAGACCGGTGCCGGTGTCGTCCACCAAACCCAGCGCGCCATAGAGAAAGCCGGCATAGGGGCGGTCGGTGGCGGGCGGATTGGCGAGCGACAGATCGTGCGGCGTGAACATGCTTTGGCCCAGTTCGAAACGGGCGCGCACATCGCCGGTCTGCGCGAAAAAGGGAATGGCGCGGGCGGTGCGCACCATCCAGTCCGGCGTGCCGCCGGGCGCAGTGGTGTAGGCCAGTCCCACGCCATTGGTGTAGTCGTGATCGGAATTGTAGAAAATGTCGTTCTCGAAAAGGATGCTGAGCGAACCTTTTTCCGAGGCGGCCGGATTGGTCTGGATATCCTGCGCCCAGGCCGGGGATGACGCCGATCCGGCAAGCAGCAGCGCCGCGAAAACCCCCGCAAGTGTTTGATATGTCATGATGTCCCTTCGGGTGGGAAACGCCCAAAATGGGGTTTGGTTGCGCCGGCGGGGGTGATGGCAAGGTGCCGAATTCGCCGCAGGAATGCCTTGGCTTTGGCTTTGGATTCGCGCCGCAATGGGTTATGCATGGCTATCGGAAAAACGCGCGTGCTGCGGGCTGCACACTTGTGGCGGGGCCAGGACCTCGTCCAGGGACTGCATGCACGGCGCAATCTTGTTGTGCAAATCGATCAAGGAAGTCATGTCAAACGGAACCGTAAAGTTTTTCAGTATCGCCAAGGGCTTTGGATTTATCACGCCGGACGGCGGCGGCAAGGATGTGTTCGTGCCCGCCGCCTCGATCACCGCTGCCAAGATTACCGATCTCAAAGCGGGACAGCGGGTTTCGTTCGACGAAGCGCCTGACGGCAAAGGCCCCAAAGCCGTCAATCTGGTCTTGCTGGAAATGCCAAAAGCCCCCGAACCGGCAAAGCCGCGCCCGCCGACGGAAGCGAAACATCCGCTGACGCTTTATTGGGATGGCGCGTTCGAGGGGGTGGAGGATTTGCTGGACGCGATTCGCGCCGCCGGTCATGAGCCGCGCCTGGTGGACTATGTTGCCACGCCCCTGACCCGGGACGAGTTGAAGGCGCTGTCGGCGCTGCTGCGCGGCACCGATCAAAGCCTGGTCAAGCGGCATGAACATATGTTCCGCGAACTTCGCCTCGACGACCGTTTCATCGGCGAGAATGATTTCTGGGACGCGATTGTCGAGCATCCCGTCTTGATCAACGGGCCGGTGGTGGCGAGCGCGGCGCGGGCGGGGATTGTCCGGTCTCCGGAGGTGCTGAAAGCCTTTCTTGCCGCCGTTGCGTCCAACGATGCGCCGGTGGCCAAGCGCAAGACGCTTTCGCCTGCCTTGCTGAAGCTCATGATGAGCGCCACCCCGGCAGCAGCGGCGCCGCGCAAGAGCGAAGGCGCGGTGATGGAAATGGAGCGGGCCAGGGTGGTGGAAACCGCGCCGTCACCGGAACCCAAGGCTTCGGTGAAACTGAAGATCGAAATCAGACACAGACCCAAGGTGGAGCCGACGGTCGAAGTGAAGGCTCAGCCAAAGCTTGTGCCCAAGGCGCTGCCCAAGACCAAGCCCGTGGCCAAGGCCAAGGCGAAGCCCGCACCTAAAGCCAAGCCGCCGGTCAAGGCCGCCAAGCCCGCCGGGAAACCCAAGCGGCGCTGATCGGGGCAACCCGTTCGCATTTCTCGCGTTAAAGATCGCGGGCATGTGTCCGGTCCGGGTCATGTTCCGTTCAGCCAGGGTTCAGGAACGCGGCATCATTTTCGCCCTTGGCAAGATGGAGGGTCCGATGAAATTGTTGGCAACGGCATTGATCGCGGGTGCGGTCCTGGCTTCGGCGCCCGCCGAGGCGCAGCGGTTCCATGGCGGCGGCCATTTCGGGTTTGGCTTCGGCTTCGGGGTTCCGGGACCTTATTATCCGGCCTATCCCGCCTACCCACCTTATTATGGGCCTGCCTACGGGCCTTATTACGGACCACCGGCGTATCCCTATTACGGCCCGGCTTATCCGCCGCCTTATGGTCCGCCGCCTCCCCGCTATAACAGCCGCGCCTATGCGCCGCCGCCGCCGCCGCCGGATGACCAGGACATGGGCGCCCGCGTCACCCGCCGCCAGGGCGAGACCGATTTCGATCTTCCCGACAGCGTGTTGTTCGCGCTGGGCTCCGCCAAGATCTCGCCCGACGCCGCATCGGTGCTGACGCAAATTGCTCAGGCGGCGAACGACCAGCCGGATGCGCGTCTGGTGGTCGAAGGCCATACCGACACCAGCGGCAATGCCGCGCACAACCAGCAACTCTCCACTGCGCGGGCGCGCGCGGTGGCGGCGGAGCTGGAACGCGAAGGTGTGGCGCGGGGCCGAATCCGCAGCAAAGGGTTGGGCGAGAGTGACCTGGCGGTCGAGACCGGCGCCAATGTGCGTGAAGCCAAGAATCGGCGCGTGATCGTGCGCCTGATCGATGGGCCGGACTCCGACAGCGAGAGCCGCGACGAGCGCTAGGCGGTTGCGGTTTGGGGTCGGTGCGTTAGGCTTGGCTTCGCCATCGCGTCGGGACGTCATCCATGCATCGAAGCAGTGCCGCCGCACGGATTGCGGGTGTGGTTTTTCTGGCGGGGATTTGCATGTCCGCGGCGGCCGCGCCGGCGGGCGGATACAAAGTCGGCGAACGTCATCTGACCGCGAGCGATGCCACGGCGGCGCTGCGCGATGCCGAGCATCATGACACGGTGCGGGTGACGGTGTGGTATCCGGCGGCGAAATCCGCGAAGGAAGAGCGCATCGATCTGGGCCAGCCCGGCAAGCCCTTCTTCATCGTCGGCGCCAGCGCCCCGGATGCGGCTTTCGCGGACGCCAAGCCGAAACCGGTCATCCTGTTGTCACACGGCTTTGGCGGCACGGCGCGGATGATGGGCTGGTTCGGCCTGGCGCTGGCCAAGGCCGGCTATGTGGTGATCGGCGTCGATCATCCCGGCAACAATGGCCAGGACAAGATGACCGCCGCCGGCGCCTTCCTGTTCTGGGACCGGGTGCAGGATCTGCGCGCCGCGCTCGCCGCTGCAAAGGCCGATCCCCTGATCGGGCCGCAGCTGGATCTGGCGCGGCTGGGTGTCAGCGGATTTTCGGCGGGCGGCTTCACCACTCTGGCTGCCGCTGGCGCCAAGGTGGACATGAACGGCCTGTTCGCTTTTTGCCACGCCCATCCCGCCGACGGGGAATGCGTGCCGCAAAAGGAATTCGCCGTCACCATGGACGAAGCCCAGCGCGTGCTGGCGTCGCCGCAGATCGCGCCCGAGGCGGCGCATGCGAGCGACGATCACGCCATTGCCGGCGTGCGCGCGGCTTTCGCTATCGCGCCCGCCATCGTGCCGGCGCTGACCGGCGACGGGATGGCGGCGATGAAAGTGCCGGTCGCCATTCTTCTGGGCGATGCCGATCCGGTGGCGACGCCGGAAAATAACGGGCTGGTGGCGGCGAAGGCGATCCCGGGGGCGAGGCTGAAAGTGCTGGCCGGCGTCGGACATTACGATTTCTTGAGCAACTGCACCCCTGCCGGGGCGGCGGCGACGCCGCTTTGCACCGCCAAGGTTCCACAGGATAAGACCCACAAGGCGGCCATCGCGATGGCGCTCGGCTTTTTTGCGCGGACTCTGGGGCCCCGGTAAGCGTCATAATGGGGCGGTAGCAGCTCTGCACCATCCCCTATAAGCTCCCGGCGGCTGATGCTGTTTTCCCCGAACAGAGGAAGGAGGCCGTCATGACATTCATCTGGCCGGCTGCCTTCTGGCTGCTGCTGGTGCTGCCGTTCCTGGTGGTCTTCCATGTCCTGAATGTCGGGCGGCGGAACCGGGTGCTGGCGAAATATCCCGCTTTGGCACGGGCCAGTGAACCGCGCGGCCGCATCGGCAAACTGCGCCGCCATGTGCCGCCATTGTTGCTGCTGGTGTCGCTGGTCCTGCTGATTGTCGCGTTTGCGCGGCCTGCCGCCACCATCACCCTGGCCAGCCAGCGCGGCACGCTCATATTGGCGATGGATGTGTCGGGCAGCATGCGCGCCGACGATGTGCATCCCACCCGCATCACCGCGGCACAGCTGGCGGCGCGCGAATTCGTCAAGGACCGCCCCCGCCAGGTGAAGATCGGGCTGGTGGCATTTTCCGGCGGCGCGTTCCTGGTGCAGGCGCCGACCGCGGACAACCAGATGCTGGAAGAGGCGATCGACAGCCTTCGGCCCGAACGGATGACCGCGATCGGCTCCGCCGTGCTGACGTCGCTGCAGACGCTTTTCCCCGATCAGCCCTTCGACCGCATGCTGCCCGGCTTTGGCGGCGGAGAATTTTATCTGGGCAGTTCGCCGGGCGGCTCGCTGGGTGGCTCGCCGATCGACAATTCCGGCAAGCCGCCGCCGCCACCCAAGCGGCCGCCGCCGGTGCCGCCGGGAAGTTATCGTTCGGCCGCCATTATCTTGATGACGGACGGCAAGAGCACGCTTGGTCCCGATCCGATCGAAGCGGCGCGCATCGCCTCCAATTACGGCGTGCGGGTCTTCACCATCGGCTTCGGCACGCCCAACGGCCAGATCACCTTGTTCGGCGACCGCATCATGCGGGTGCAGCTGGACGAGGAAACCTTGAAGACCATGGCCAAGATCACCGGGGCGCAATATTTCCATGCCAAGACCGAGGACGAGCTGGCCAAGATCTATCGCCAGCTCAACACCAAGCTGCAGGCGGAGACGGCGCTGGAGGAAATCTCCAGCTTCTTCGTGATGGCCGCGACTTTGTTCGCGTTCCTGTCGGTGGGGCTGTCCTTGTTGTGGTATGGACGGGTGGTCTAATTTTTATTGGAGGCGATGACGATGTCGAAGGTTAGCCGGGTTGATTTGCATGAATTCACCAAGGCCTATCAGGCCTATGCGGAGAAGGTGAAGTCCGCCGCCGAGGCGCTTGCCACCCATGGCGTGGACTCCCGGCAATTCCAGGAAGCCGACGCGAGAGCGGAACAGGCACAAGAAGCGCTTCGCGGTAAATAGGGCAGTACGGATGCGCGCATCGGCATGGGATGGCAGCGCGGTGCTGCTGCTTGTCATGGTTCTGATGACATCGTCAGCGATGGCCCAGGCCGGAAACCCGGTCCGGTTCCCGATTGGAGATGGCGCCTTTGGCTACGCGATTCCTGCCGGGGCGGTTACGAACACGGCCAAGGCAATTGCTGTTGCCCGCCCTGTTCTGGTCTCGATCTATGGCGCGCAAACGATCCGCTCCGAAGAACCGTTGACGGCAACCGTCGAAGGCGGGGTCTGGGTCGTAATGGGTACGCTTGCCTGCACCAAGTCCTGGCTGGAAAAGCTTTCGGGCGGCCGATGCGGGGCGGTGGGTGGCACCGCTGTCTTAAAGCTATCTCCCGAGGATGGCCGCGTTCTCTATGTCAACCATTACAAGTGAGTCTTGCTTCGGGCTTACTGGGCCATTAGCGAAATACGGAATTATAGTCACGTCCGCAACATTGTCGCGCCGACGCAGAAATCTCTTGTGGCGATAGCGGCTTAGAGCCAGTGTTGTTTCCGCTGTTGGAACGGGGCGGGGCGATGCGGAGAAAAATCATTGGCGCTTTCGCGGGGGCGTTGCTGCTGGGCGCCTTGCCAGCCATCGCCCAGGATGCGGCGCCCAAAAGTTTTTCCGACACGGTGCGCCAGGTGATGAGCCGGCCCGTCTATCGCCATTCCAATTTCGGGCTGGAAGTGTGGTCGTTGGACAGCGGCAAGGCGCTGTTCGCGGTCAATGGCGACAAGCTGTTCACGCCGGGATCGACCACCAAGCTTTTCACCGAAGGCGCGGTGCTGAGTTTGCTGGGGCCGGATTATCGTTTCCACACCCCGCTTTATCGCACCGGCAAGATCGCAAAGGGCGTGTTGAAGGGCGATTTGATTTTGGTTGCCAGCGGCGATCCCAACATCTCCGACCGGATGCAGGCGGACGGCAGCTTGGCCTTTGCCGACGAGGATCATTCCTATGGCGGGGCGGATTCGCGGTTGATCGGCAGCGATCCGGTGATCGTGCTGCGCCAATTCGCCAAGGCGGTGGCCGATGCGGGGATCAAGCGCGTCACCGGCAAGGTGCGGGTGGATGTCAGCCTGTTCGCCGAAGGCACCCGCGAGCTGGGCACCGGGGAAGTGATCTCGCCCATTATCGTCAACGATAACGCCATCGATGTGACGGTGAAACCGGGCGCCAAACTCGGCGATGCGGCGGCGCTGACGATTGCACCCGCCGTGCCCTATATCCATTTCGTCAACCAGATCACCACGGTGGCGGGCGACAAGGGCAAATTCGACGAAGTGGTCACCACCGACGACAAGACCGGCGTGCAGACCGTGGTGCTGGCGGGCACCATCGGTCAGGGAACGCCGCAAGTGATCGACGCCTTCGCGCTGGCCAGTCCGTCGCGGTTCGCGGGGACATTGTTGACGGCGGCGTTGAAAGAGGCGGGCGTCAAGGTGCAAGGCGCGCCCGATGCGATCAAGGATGCCGCCGGCGCGGCGGCGGTGAAGAAATTCTATGCCGATGATATGCGGCTGGCCGAACATGTCTCGCCGCCCTTGCGTGAGGACATCCACATCACCCTAAAAGTGAGCCAGAATTTGCATGCCAGCACCATGCCCTATGTGCTGGGCGCGGTGCTGGGCCATGCCAGCGACAAGGCGGACCAGAATGGTTTCACCTTGGAGCATGATTGGCTGGCGGGCGCGGGGTTGGACATGTCGGGCGCCTCGCAAGGCGATGGCGCGGGCGGCGCGGTGGCGGCTTATTATACGCCCGATTTCGCCGTGCATTATCTGGCCTTCATGGCGAAGCATCACGATTTCGAGCTGTTCCACAAGGCGCTGCCGGTGCTGGGCATGGATGGCACCTTGGTGGATATCGCCAAGGGATCGGCGGGCGCGGGGCACGTCTTCGCCAAGACCGGCACTTTCAGCGGCCGCGATTACCTCAATGGCGGGCACCGGATGCTGACCGGCAAGGGGCTGGCGGGCTACACCACCACGCCGGACGGCCAGCATTTGGCGTTCGCTTTTTATGTGAACAATGTCGAACTGCCCGACGACAGCAGCGTGTCGGGGATGGCGGGACAAGCGCTGGGCGAAATGGCGTCGGCGTTGTATGCGTTGCCCCTCGGCAGCGGGCCTTGAGGCAAGCGTGATGTTCAATCAGTTGATGCGAATGCTCCAGGCGCCAGAGCCGCCGCGTGCGCCGGACCTCAAATTGTCGGTGGCGGTGCTGCTGGTGGAGGCGGCGCGGCAGGATGACCGCTTTGCGCCGGAAGAGCGGGCGGTGATCACCGATCTGCTGACGCGCAAATTCGATCTGTCGCCGGAAGATTGCGCGGCGCTGCTGACGGCGGCGGAAGCGTGGGCGGCTGAGATGGTGCAACTGCATGGCGACACCAACGCGATCTTCGAGGCGATGACGCCGGACGAGCGTATCGGCCTGATCGAGATGCTGTGGGATGTCGCTTATGCCGATGGCGTGCTGGACCCGGAAGAGGATCTTTTGATCCGCCGCATCGCGGGCCTGATCGCCGTCACCGACCGCGACCGCGTGCTGGCGCGCCAGCGGGTGATGGCGCGGCTGGGGCTGACGAGTCTTTAAATCCTACTTGCGTTGCTTGTCCCTGGCCGCGCGGAATTCGCTGTCGGGATACCAATTGGGCCAAGCGTTGCTATTGGCCAGGTCCTTGCCGGCGATATAGAGCGCCTTGGTGTCCTCGGTGGGATTGGCGAGGTCCCAGTTGGCGTGCCATTCGTCGTCGGGCTGGTGATAATGATGTTCGACATAATCGTCTGACAGTTTCATTCCCGCCGCCATGCCGCCCACCACCAGGTCGTGGCCACCGCCGGGCGAGATCGCGGGAATGCCCTGCTTCGCCAGGCTGAAATGGTCGGAGCGGAAGAAGTGGCCCTTTTCTGGCTCGCGGTCGGGTGACAGCACGCGGTGTTGGGTGGCCAGCGCCTTTTTCAACACATCTTCCAATTGCGACTGGCCGGTGCCGGGCGCTTCCATGTCGTGCGAAATCGGGCTGGGTCCGTCGGCATCGGTGTTGAAGACGCCCACGATATGGCCGGCCGGCCAGAGTGGATGCTCGGCGAAATATTCCGATCCGAGCAGGCCCTGTTCCTCAAGCGTCCAGAAAGCGAAGACCAAGGAGCGCGCCGCCGGCTTGTCATGGGCGAATTTCTCGGCCAGTTCCAAAGTCTGCGCCACGCCCATGCCGTTATCGACCGCGCCGTTGAAGATCTTGTCGGGGCCGGGAATGGCATCGTTGCGGCCCAGATGATCCCAATGGCCGGAGAAGATCACCACATCGTCGGGATGTTTGGTGCCCTTAATCTCGCCCACCACATTGCGGGTCTTGAGCGAAGTGACGGTGGAATGGGCGGCGATGTCGAGGCGTTCGCCTTTCATCGCCACCGCCTTGAAGCCGGGCTTGTTGGCGGCGGCTTTCAGGGCGCTATAGTCGAGCCCGGCGCGGGCGAAGAGGTCTTTTGCGATATCCAAGGTCATCCAGCCCTGGACCGGCAGCATGCTCTTGTCCTTGTCGGCGGCATCCAGCCACAGCTTGGCGCCGGAATTGGAACCGCGCACCACTTGCCAGCCATAGGCTGCCGGTTTGGTTTCATGCACGACGATGGCGGCGGCGGCGCCCTGGAGCGCGGCTTCCTCGAATTTGTAGGTCCAGCGGCCATAATAGGTCATGGCGCTGCCTTTGAAGAATTTGGCATCGGGATGCGCGTCTTCGTTGCCGGGATCGTTGATCAGGATGACCACGGTCTTGCCCTTCACATCCAGGCCCGCATAGTCGTTCCACTTATATTCGGGCGCGACCACGCCATAGCCGACGAACACCAGCTGGGAGTTCTTCACCGCCACATCGGAACCGGCGAATTGCGGCGTCCAGTAGACGACATCCTCCGCGAATTTGGGCGTCAGCTTTCCCTTCGGCGTGGTGAAGGCGAATTGCGATTTGGCGGGGTCAAGTGTGATGGAGACGGCGGGGACGGTCTGGAAATAGCTGCCATTGTTGGCGGGCGCGATGCCCAGGCGCTTCAGCTCGTCCGCGGTCCATTGCGCGGCGGCCTCGCCATTGATGGTGCCGGGGCCGCGGCCTTCAAAGGCGTTGTCGGAGATCGCCTTGTCGCGCGCCGAAATGTCCGCCGCCGTGATCTCGGGCGTGGTGACGGGATGGCCGGGATAGCTCGCCGCCACCGCCGCCGTGGCGCCCAGTGCGATCAGGGCAGTAAAAATGACTATTCTCACGGTGCGTCCTTGATTGCCGCCGCTTGAACAGGCTAGCACCGGACGGGACTTGCCGCAAAATCCCTTGTCGCCAGATTTGCGCAAATCCGATGTTGGCATAGAATTCGGCTCGTTCATGGGTGGGGCCTATGCGAGTTCGTTCCTTTTTCTTGATCGCAGGCGCTGCCTGCATAGGCCTTGCCGCCATTTTTGTGGGGACAATCTTCGTGCAGGTCTGGCTCTCGAACCGGAGCAGGCCGCTATTTAGAACAGATTTTCCGGCGATCAAGAATTGGGACACACTCAGGATCACGCTCGATCGCAGTCTCTGTCTCGGAACGTGTCCCGACTACACTGTTGAGATCAGCGGCGATGGCACGATGCGTTACACCGGCAGGCAATTCGTTGCCGTCTTTGGGCGGCACCAAAGTCATATTTCCCATGATGCCGTCATCTCGTTGTTTCGGGAGTTCGAGACTGTGGATTTCTTCTCCACCCTAGATGGTTATTATGCGGGTGGGACCGATGGTCCTACCTATGCCGTAACGATTTCATTTGACGGCCACAGCAAAAAGGTACGGGATTACCGGGGCGCCGCAGGCAACATGCCGTGGGGCATCACCAATCTCGAACATGCCATTGACGCCGCCGCCAACACGCAATTATGGGTGAAGGGCACAGGCGATGTTTTTGCGGCGCTGCAGGCCGAGGGCTGGGATCTTCATGCCGCCAGCAATGAGAATTCCGAAATGATCGAAGCGGCAGAGAAGCGCGGCGATACGAAATTGGTGAACAAGCTGACCCGCGCCGAGACGAATGCCGCTGTTATCGACCAATCGCAATTTCTGACTCCTAAAGCGCAATAGCCGGCGCAACATCTCCTTTGTCTGCTATCGTGACAGATCCTGGAAGAGGGACAGATAATAGACGATTGCGGGGGCGATGACAGCGACCGGCGTGCGCTCGTTGAGGCCGTGGCTGAAATTCTCCGACGGCTTGGTGAAGAGCGGGCTGACGCCATAGCTGGGCACATTGTGGGAGCGGAACCACATGCTGTCGCTGGCGCCCGAGGCCATGGCGGGAAATACCGGCACGCCGGGATAGGCGGCGGCCATCGCTTTTTCCACCGCCGCGGTGAAATCGGGCCGCTCCGGCGAGGCGGCGGTGGCGACCGAGCCCTGGGTGACGTCTTCGATATGCAGGGCGGGATCGCCAGCGACCTTTGTCAATTCCGCCATGATGTCGGGACGGCTGTGGCCCGGAAAGATCCGGCAATTGACATTGGCCTCGGCGCGCTGCGGCAGCGCGTTCAAGGCATGGCCGCCATCGATCATGGTGGCGACGCAGGTGGTGCCGATCTTGCCCACCATGGCGGGATTGGCGGCGAGCGCGGCGATGGCGGATTTGTCGGCGGGATTGGCGGCGAAGGCGCGCATCGCCTTGGCGGTGGCCGCGTCTTCATATTGCGCCGCCTTGGTGAAGTACGCCTTGGTCAACGGGCTGAGTTCCGGCGCGAAGCGGAAATCGCCGATGCGCACCAGGGCTGCCGCCAACTGGGTGATGGCATTGTCCTTGCGCGGCTCCGACGAATGGCCACCCGCATTGGTGACGCTGAGCTTGAAATCGGCATAGGTCTTTTCGGCGCCCTGCCAAGTGAAATATTCCGGCTTGCCGGTTTTTTCGTCCAGCACGCCGCCGCCGCCGTCGAGATTGAGCACCAGCTCGGCATTGGAAAGTTTGCCGGCGATGAGAGCGCCGGTCTTCATGGTGGTTTCCTCGTCGCCGGAAAATTCCACGATGATGTCGCGGCGGGGGTGATAGCCCTGGCCGCGCAATTCGCTCAGGGCGGCGATGGCGATGGTGCCGTCCAGCTTCATGTCGGTGGCGCCGCGGCCGAAGAGATAGCCATTCTCCACAACCGGGGTGAAGGGATCGCGCGACCAATCGGCGGGCTTGGCTTCCACCACATCCATGTGACCGCAGATCACCAGCGGCTTGAGCTTGGGATCGCTGCCCGGCCAGCGGGCGATGAGATAAGCGGTGTCGCCTTGCGGCGTGATGGCGATGTCTTTGGCCGCAAAACCGCCCGCGATCAGGGCATCGCGGTAGAGCGCGGCGACCTTGGGCGTCTGGTTGCCGGGCCCCGCCACCGAGCGCATGGCGATGGCGCGCTTGGCGAGGTCGAGGGCTTCGGTCTCGGCCTTGGGGCGGGGAGCGGCTTGCGCGCTTGCCGTTGCGGCGATCGCGATCAGGGTGGAAAAAATCACGGTTCTCACGATGCGCCTCTTATTCCCGGCCATCCGGCGCGCTAGCATGCCATATCGAAACGGGCGAGGGCAGGGCGATGCGCGGCAAAATCATCGGGGCGGTTTTGGGCACGGTTTTGCTCAATGTTTCGGCGGTTCAGGCCGCCGATTATTTGCCGCCCAAAGGTGAGACATGGGCGACGCATACGCCGGCGCAGGAGGGGATGGATGCCGCCAAGGTCAAGGCGGCGATCGATTTCGCGGTGTCGGCCGAGCTGACCTATCCGCCCGAACTGGCCAAGAGCGCCGACATTCGCGACCTGCGCATTTCGGTGCCACTGAAATACGCGCATGAGGCGTTCAATTCGCCGATCGGTCCTTTGAAGGCACATGCGCCCGCCAACGGCATCATCATCCGGCACGGTTATATCGTGGCGGAGTGGGGCAGGACACATGACGTGGACATGACCTTCTCGGTCAGCAAGACGTTTTTGTCGTCGGTGGCGGGCGTGGCCTTTGACAAGGGGATGATCCGCAACATCAACGACCGGGTAATCGATTACGTGAAGCCGACGCCGGATTTCCTGCTGCCGCACAATCTGCCGATCAGCTGGGACAATATGCTGCGCCAGGATTCTGGCTGGATCGGGACGATGTGGGGCAAGCCCTGGTGGGCGGACCGGCCGGGCGCGGATTCATGGAGCGAGTTGGCCAAGGGGCCGCCGCCGGTGGGCACGGAATGGAAATACAATGACGTGCGGGTGAACGCGCTGGCGCTGGCGCTGACGCAGTTGTGGAAGCGGCCATTGCCCGAAGTGCTGAAGCAATATGTCGCCGACCCCATCGGGATGTCGGATGCCTGGCATTGGGAAGGCTATGACAATTCCTGGACGGTGATCGACGGCAAGCGCATCCATGTCGTGTCGGGCGGCGGCCATTGGGGCGGGGGCATGTTCATCTCCGCCCGTGACCAGGCGCGGCTGGGTCTGTTGGGATTGAACAAGGGCAAATGGGGCGACAAGCAGATCCTGTCGGACAAGTGGGTTGCAATGGCGAGGACGCCTACCGGGCCCAATCCGGGTTACGGCTTCTGCAACTGGTATCTGAACACCGGCAAGAAAATGTATCCCGACGCGCCGGAAGACAGCGTCGCCTTTATCGGCGATGGAGCGAACATCATCTTCATCGACTATCAGCACGACATGGTGGCGGTGGTGCGCTGGATCGATGGCGGCAAGATGAAGGATTTCGTGAAGCTGTTGGAGGCGGCAGCGACTTAGGCGGCGCGGTGACGCTATCGCGGACATCAACGTCAACCTCCCGGGCACTGGCATGCCGCGCTGGACTTCAAGCTTGTCTTGAAGCGGGGGGTTAAGGCCGAATGGTTGTCTTCCACCTGGGTCCCCTTCCCTCGGCGCTGGCCGCGCCTCGCCGGGGATGACAATCCGGGGATGACAATTATGTGCCTGGGCCAGCGTGTTATCCAAACAGTAATCTTCACTTCCGGCGCACGGCTTCTATAATAGCGGCCTCGGATGGAGGCGAACATGAAACACGGGAAAATCCTCTGGGTCGGTGTCGCGGCGATGCTGGGGATGGTGACGACAGCGACCAGTGCCTCGGCCTATATCGTCTGCAATCACGAAGGCGATTGCTGGCACAGCGACCAGCGCGAATCCGCGCCCGGCCAGGTGTTCGATTTTTATCCCGACGACTGGTATTTCCACCAGCAATGGGGCAGGGGGCACCGCTTCCATGACTACCGCGAAGGGCGCGGATACTGGCACAATGGCGTGTGGGTGCAATTGTGAGCCGCGGCACGCCTCCCTCGCTTCGCTCGGTGAGGGGCCAGCTTTTCTAAGCTCGCTAACGCTCGCAAAGAAAAGCTAGGCCACTACCGCGAAGGACGTGGCTATTGGCACAATGGTGTGTGGGTGCAGTTGTGAATCCGGCCATCGAAACAGGCGCATAATCCTGCCATCGTTTTTTCATTGACGGCCGTCTGTTATTTCTATAATTCTGGAAATATAGAAACGGAAGCGGACCATGAAACGCCTGCATTTGCACGTCTCGGTCGAGGATCTTGGGACTTCCATCGGCTTTTATTCCACCTTGTTCGGTCAGGGGCCGAGCGTGACCAAGCCCGATTACGCCAAATGGATGCTGGACGATCCAAAAGTGAATTTCGCGATTTCGATGCGCGGCGCCGAGGCCGGTTTGGATCATGTCGGCATTCAGGTCGAAAGCGAAGGCGAGCTGCGCGAATTGGCGGGACGTCTGAAGGCGGCGGGCCAAACCACCCGCGACCAGGAAGCGGCCAGTTGCTGCTATGCCCAGTCGCACAAATCCTGGATCAGCGATCCCTCCGGCTTGCGCTGGGAAACCTTCTTCACTTTCGGCGAAGCCACCGCTTACGGCGAAGACGATGTTCCGTCGGACGAGCCCAAAGCCGCCTGTTGTGCGCCCCGGGCCGACGCCAAGGCCTGTTGCTGATGGCGGCGCTGAAAATTGGCCGGGCGGTGGAAGGGCTGTCCGCGCTGGCGCATGAAAGCCGGCTGTCGATCTTTCGCCTGCTGGTCCGTGCCGGAACGGACGGCGTGGCGGCGGGCGAGATTGCCCGCAAGCTGGATGTGCTGCCGAACACGCTCTCGGCAAGTCTTGCGGTGTTGAGCAATGCGGGGCTGGTGACGTCGCGCCGCGATGGGCGATCCATCATCTATGCCGCCGATTATGACCGCATGACCAGCCTGCTGACATTCCTGGTCGAGGATTGCTGCAATGGCGATGCGGCCATTTGCGCACCATTGGCGATTGTCGCCCGCCGCGCCGCCTGTTGCTAGGAACGAAATGACAGAGCGAAAATGACAGAGAAAAAATACAATATCCTGTTTCTGTGCACCGGCAATTCGGCACGGTCGATCATCGCCGAAGCGATCATGAACCGGGTGGGCGCGGCGCGGTTCAACGCCTATTCCGCGGGCTCGCATCCCAAGGGGGCGGTCAATCCCCATGCGCTCGAACTTCTGAAGCGGCTGGATTATTCGGTCGACCAATTCCGCTCCAAATCCTGGGACGAATTCGCGGGTCCCAGCGCGCCGAAACTCGATTTCGTCATCACGGTCTGCGACGATGCCGCCGGGGAAGTCTGCCCGGCCTGGCCCGGCCAGCCGATGACGGCGCATTGGGGCATGCCCGATCCCGCCGCCGTGCAAGGCACCCCCACGGAGATTTCCCTGGCTTTCGCCGAAACCTACCGCATGCTGGACCGGCGGATCGGCGCTTTTGCCAATTTGAAAATATCCGGCCTCGACCGGCTGTCGCTGCAGACCAAGCTGCGCGATATCGGAAAAGCGGCGCTGTGAAGCCATTTCTGCGCGTCGCTCGAGGCCGCCAGGCCGATGCCGGATCGCGTTTCCGAGCGCGCATTCGAATGGCGACGCTGCGGACTTCATCACAGAAAGGCCAGGCCAAAGTCCGGAGCGCAAGCGAAAGGCCGCGCGGAATTTACCGTCTGGACAGCCAGGTCAGCACGCCGCCGGCGATGGCGGTCGCGATGCCGATATAGGTCCACATCGGCTGCAAATACATCAGCGGGCTGTGCGGATAGGCGAGGATGCCGGTGCCTTCGCTGACCCAATGCAGGCCCAGCAAACCGATCAGTACACCGACGATCAAGAGTGCAAGCTTCATGGCGAAGTCCCCCCGGCGATACAACTTCCACGCGCCATTTCATTGGCCTTTTTTAATATACCCGGGTTCGCCCCGCTTGAGAAGCACACGCGATGCGGGAAAACCCGTCGGCAAATGGTTACGGTTTAACCAGTACGGGACGAAAGGGTCGAACCCGCCAAACCAGCCCCTATGTTTGGCGCGGGGTGATGGAGCTTTTCCCGGACATGGGGCTGCAAGAAACGAAAATGCGGGCGCTGTCGCGCACTTTGCGCGTGCGCAAGACCGGGGCAGGCTATTTCGAAGTCCGCGACGATAACGGGCTTTTGATCGGCACCGCGCCGACCGAAGCCAAGGGTCTGGTGAGCGCGGCGGTCTGCGCCGACCTTCTGGGCGAGAAGGGCTATCACGTCCAGGTGCTGGTCAAGCGCGACGAGGATTTCATGGAAGTGTATGCGGTCATTCCGGTAAATCACGGCCCGCGCGGCGCGTGAGCCGATCCGGTGGATCGGCGAAAGCGACCGACGCCCGGAACGCAAGCAATGGGTTGCGCGGTACCACCCCTTTGAGAAAGTGCGATAATCCGTTAGCGTCCTTGAGCCCCAATGTCGGCTGCATGCGCGGTTAAAATCGGGATTGCACCTTATGTTCAAACCCACCATCCCTTTCCTCCTTCTCCTCGGGCTCCCGCTTTCCACCCCCGCGCAGGCCGACTATCGCGTCGTCTGCCAGCAGGGCGCGCAGGTCGTCAGCCGCTTTGTCCGCAACGACTCCCATTTTCCAGTCAAGGTGGAAGTCATGCTTCCGGGATCGCCCGCCATCGTCATCACCGCCACCGCGCAATTGCCGCCGGGCGCGATCTGCCGGTCATCGGGGGCGGTGACGTTCCTGGCGGACGCCTCGAGCGATGGCGGCAAATCCTTTCACCGCGTCATGACCATGAACCAGCAGCAGGCGGACGGGTCGTGGCTGGTGGAAGTGGCGCCGGATTCCTTCAATGGCAATTTTGCCTATAGCGCGCTATTCAATCTGTCGGTCAAAGCCGCGCATTGAAGGATCCTCATGCCGAAATCTTCCGATCAACCGCGCGACGATGCGCCCAAAGCCGCCAAGCCCAAGCCAAAGCTCAAGCCGCGTTCCGGTCCGCCCGCCACCAAGGCCGAGCGCGCGGCGCAGATGCGCGCCGACAAGATGGTGATCAAGCGGATGCGCAAGCGTTAGAATTCCGTCCGCCCTGACTCAATCCGGCTGAATTTCTTCGCAGACATCGCAGACGATCACGGGCTCGCCATTGGCGGTGCGGTCTTCCCCGCAGTGAAACCCGTTGGAGACATCGGTGTAGATTCGTTTGGAGCCCCGGACATGGCTGCCATCGGCGCCTTCCTTCCAGTGGCGCGCGCCTTTCTGACCGCAATTGGGGCAGACAAAGGCGACCGCGAATTTCACCGGCTCGGCTTTCATGGCTAACACCGTACGCCTTGCGCGGAGCCGCGCCTAGGGCGTGTCCGGTTTCGGGAATCCTCAGGTTTTGCGCGGCAAAGTCCGTGGGTCAAGTGAACGGCGGATGAACAGCGGCTTGGCGGCCGGTTCAGGCAGGCGACGCCAATCTCTTTGGGCACGGGGGGATTGTCCCGCTGTCGAAAGCAATGGAGCCGATCATGAAACGCCTTTCCATCATCGCACTGGCACTGGCCCTCACCGCGGTCGGGGCTGCGTCATCCGCCGACGCTTCCACCTGGCGCGAACATCATCCGCGCCGGGCCGAGGTCAATAGCCGCCTCAACCACCAGAACCACCGCATCGCCGCCGAACGCCGGGAGGGCGAGATCACCAAGAGCCAGGCCATGGACCTGCATGCCGAAGACCGGGGCATCCGCGCCCAAGAACGCTTCGATTCCAGCAAGGATGGCGGCCATATCACCCGCGGCGAGAAGGCCCAGCTCAATCACGAAGAGAACCAGGTCGGCCGCCAGATCGGCCATTAATCGCCAAAAAGGGCGGGGCAGGGCCGATTCTGCCCCGCCGGACGGGCGAAGATTGACAATTTCCGGCCCCGGTTCCGGCACGGAACCCTGTCCCGTGCGTTAGTCCATGGGGCATTACATGGAGCAAAACGATGTATCTGAAGAAAATCATGCTGGCCGGTGCGGCGGCGTCGCTGTTCGGTCTGACGGCCGTGGTGGCGACATCCACGCCGGCTTCGGCCTATGTGGCCTGCAACCGCGATGGCGATTGCTGGCATACCGACCACCGCGACCGCGCGCCGGGTGTACGCTTCGATTTCCATCCCGACGACTGGTATTTCCACCAGCGCTGGGACGGCGGCGACCGTCATTTCCGCGACGAGCATCATGAAGGCCGCGGCTATTGGCGCAGCGGCGTCTGGGTTCAATTCTAGATCCCGGACTTGACGTGACGTGATCCGGCGGGACCTGGGGCGATAGGCTCCGGGTCCCTTCGGACTTTGCCGAAATGCCGTGCCAGTATGGCCGGATATTGCGTCGCTTTTTCCCAAGGATCGAATGATGAAATTTCCGCAGCCGCGCCTTTTGGTGACTTGCGCCGTCGCTGCCTTGTTGCTGGCCGGATGCGGCAAGAGCGACGATCAGAAAAACGCCAGCGCCACCAACATCAACGACACCGCCGACACTCAGGCTGTTGCCGCCGCGCCGCCGCCATTGGCCGCTCTGCCCTTGGCGAAGGGACCGGCGACAGCTGCGGTGCCCGCGCCCGCCGCCGCGAAATTGCCGCCGCCGCCCGCGCCGGTGCGCTATGCCGCGGTGGCGAGCGGCGACCGCTATGCCTATCTCGACCGCGCCTATGATGTGGGTCAGACCTTCGGCGATGCGCCGCCCGATTACACATATGACTATGACCAGCAGCAGCCGATGGTGTGGCGCAGCGACGATGGCTATGAGCGCGTCGCCGAAGACCTGCCGGGGGGTGGCGTACGCTATTATTATTATCAGCCGGGCGCAGGGCAGCCTTACCTGGTTCAGGACCCGAATTATTCCTATGGCTATAGCGAGGGTGAGCTGACCGTCGTTTATGACGCGGACGGCGATATCCTATCCGACGGCCGCGCCCGGCGGCAGGGCGATATCGCGGCGCGCTATCTGGCGCGGGCGATGGCGCTTTATGCGGCGGCTGAGCGCGAGCATCACCAGGCGGTGGCGGAAGAGAATTGGAATCGCCAGCGCGAACGGGTGTTCGCCGACCAGCAGCGCTGGCAGCAGCAGCAGAGGCGCGATCCGGACTGGCAAGCCTATCACCATGCACATGAAGAGCAGGACCAGGCGCATTGGGCGCCCGAACGCTATCGCCGCGCCGCCGAAGCCTCGCGCTTCGCGCAGACGGTGAACGATACGGCGGCGGCGGCGCGCGCGGCGCAGGCGCTGGACGATGCGCGCAAGGTAGCGCGGCGCAGCGGACAGGATGTCGGCCAGCGCGGCGGTCAGGCTGCCGGTCCCGGCGGCGGACCCGCGGTCGGCTCGGACGTTGGCAAGAATGTCGGACGCAGCATCATTCAGAATGCCGGCCAGAACGGCGCACAGAATGGTGCCCAGAATAATGCAGGGCCACGGGACGATCAGAACAGTCGCGGTGGCGCGCGCGACAATCGCGGCCCAGCCGGACAGGTACAGACCCCGCTGCCGTCCGCAGCAAACGCCGCGCCGCCAGCGCCCGCTGCGGCGCCACCGGATCAGCGCGGCCCTGGTGGCCGCCGCGATCAAGCTGGTCCCGGTCGCGCGCCGGCCGTGACTCCGACGGCGATTCCGGCACCGGTTGCTCCGGCGCCAATAGCACCGCCTGTGCCGCCTGCCGATCAGCGGGATCGCCGGGGAGCGGATCGCGCACCGTCACCAACGCCCGTGGCACCGGCGGCAACACCGGCGGCCAATGCCGTGCCGCCGCAAGCGCCGGCCAATCAACGCGATCGCCGCGAGCGGGATCGCGAGCCCATTCAGACACCGGCGGCACCGGCTGCCGTGCCTGTCGCCGCACCGGTTCCGCATGTCGCGCCGCCGTCTGCACCGCCACCACTGGCGCCACCGACACCTGTTACGCGCGTTGCGCCGCCGGCTGCGCCAGCCGCTGCACCGATTGCGCCCTCACAAGCTGTAACACCGCCGGATCGCGGCGAACGCAATGGCGGGCGTGAGCGAAATCGTGAGCCGCAAAGTGCGCCGCCGGTGGCGGATCGCGCGCCGACGCCTTTGGTGGCCGCTCCGCATGTCGCACCGCCACCAGCGCCGGTTGTCGCGCCCGTTGCACCGCCACCGAAACCGGTGACACCGCCGCCGGCACCGGTTGCCGCGCCGCCACCGAAACCGGTGACACCGCCGCCGGCACCAGTTGTCGCGCCCAAACCGGCGGCATCGCCCACGCCCCAAACGGCATCGCCGGCGCGCGAGCGCGATCATGGGCCGGACCGCAAGCGGGACGACAGCAAGGATCAGCCGCCGCCCAAGACTCCTTGAGGCGGCGATCGGGCGATCAGTTGGCCCAGGCGTGCAGGTCCTGGATGTGCTGGCGATAGGAGCGCGTCAAACAAGCAGCGCTGGTGCAGCCGTCGCGCTGGCTGATCCACAGATCTTGATCGGCATTCACCGCATCGGGCGTCACCGCCTTGGCGCGGGCGCGGCGCAGCAGCGCATCTTCCGCCAGGTCCAGCTTGGCGAGTTCGTCATCGCCGCAGATCAGCAGCTTGGCTTTCGATTTGGCGGTGGCGCAATCGAAGCTGGGTTTGATCGGCAGCGGCGCCGGCTGCGCCATTGGCGGTGGGGTTTTGGGCGGCGCGGACTGGGCGGCGGCGGCAAGCGGCAAACTCAGCAACGAGACGGCGAGCGCGATCCTGCGAAACATCCGGTATCTCCCCCAAGAAACTGTCTCAGATTAGCAGAAAGGCGCGCGACGGGGGAGGCCGGCTCGCCCGCCTTGGTGACACTCGATTATGGAAGTGAGCGATCATAGAAGCGGGGCGATCATAAAGGCCGCGCGATGGCGTAGGTGATGTGCGGCGCCTGGGGATGATCGGCCGGATAATTGGGATGGTCGAAATCCAAATCCCCCTGCCGCGTCATGCCCAGCCGCTCCATCAGGCCCCAACTGCCGCGATTGGCGATGATGGTGATGGCGACGATGCGGGTGCAGGCGAGGTTGCGCCAGGCCCAATCGAGGCAGGCGGTCGCGGCTTCGCGGGCATAGCCTTGGCCCCAGGCGTCCTGGCGAAAGCGCCAGCCGATCTCGATCTCGCCCATGATCGGCCCAACATTGGCGACCTTGAAGCCGCAGATGCCCAGCATCGCCCGGTCGGCGCGCCGCTCGACGATCCAGAAGCAGAAACCATGCTCGACCTGCGAGGCGACAATGCGGTCATAAAGGGCCTGCATTGCTTCGGACGTGGCGACGCCGCCCAGATGCTCCATCACCGTCGGGGTGTTGGCGATGCGGGTGAATTCCGCCAGGTCGGTCGTGGTCCAAGGCCGAAGCAGGAGGCGCGATGTCTCGATCATGATGCGCGCGAATATGGCTGGTTTGCGCAAGGCGGGCCAGAGCCCGTAAGCTGGCGCCATGGAACAGGGTATGGGAACGGCAATCGACATCGCGCTTTACGCGATCCCGGTGATCATCGCGATCACTCTGCATGAGGCCGCGCATGGTTATGTGGCGCGGCATTTCGGCGACGACACCGCCGCCAAGGCGGGACGGGTGACGCTCAATCCGCTGAAGCATATCGATCTGTTCGGCACGATTCTGCTGCCCGCCTTTTTGATCCTGACCAAGGCGGGTTTTCTGTTCGGCTGGGCCAAGCCGGTGCCGGTGAATTTCTCTGCCCTGCGCCATCCCAAGCGCGACATGATCTGGGTGGCGGCGGCCGGGCCGGGGATGAACATCCTGCTGGCGGTGATTTCGATCCTGTTGATCGTGGGAGCGATGCGGGCCGGACAGCCAAGCTGGCTGGTAAAAGTGCTGTGGAATTCGGTGGAGATCAATCTGGTGCTGGCGGTTCTGAATCTGTGGCCGATTCCGCCGCTGGACGGCAGCAAGATCGCGGTGGGATTGCTGCCGCCGCCATTGGCGCTGCCGCTGTGGCGTCTATCGCGCTATGGCATGCTGTTCTTGCTGTTGATCTTCTTCATCGCGCCGCTGACGGGGATCGATGTGTTCGGTTGGATGATCGGCCGTCCGGTGAATTTCATCGAGCATGGCATCCTGGCGATGCTGCGGCAGATTCCGCGCTGAGATTCAACCTCTGGGAAGCAGCACCGCGCTCTTGCCGCATTGCGGATTGGAGAGCGGCAGCGGCGTGGGGCCGTGCGGGCCGTCCGTGGTGGCGGTGACTTTGCGGCTGGCCTTGTCGAGCGAATAGCCGGCGCCGGCGCCCGGGTTGCCTTCGTGCCAGGTATAGGCGCTGTCGGTGGCAATCAGCGGCGAGGTCACATTGGTTTTCTGGAAGGGATTCTTGTCGTTGACGGTCGACCGGTCGGTGTCGATCACCAGCAGCATGCCGCCATCGTCGCAGGACAGGCTGATGACTTCGGCCCGCGCCGGAGCGGCGAGAATGCCAAGAGCGAGAATCGTGGCGGCGAAAATTCCGTGCTGCATGGAAACCCCTTTGAAGCATCGAGCATAATCGGATGCGGGCCGGAGGCAAAGCCGGCGGCGGCGCCATCACACGCCGCCGCCGATGCCGCTATGCAATCGGTCGGGGAAACCTATAGCGGCAGTAAAACACCCATCACGAACCATAGGCCGGTCACTGCGATGCTGACGGTCAGAAGAACGCTGGCCATGAAGAGGATCGGATCCATCGCCAGCAGAAAGCAGGTCAGCTTTTCCTTGGCGCCTTTGCGCGGCGGCGGCGGTGTCGGCTGGGGCAGGGTGCGGCGACCGGGTTCTTTCTTCGGCGGCAGGAATTCCTTGGCCGGAGCGAAGAACAGGGCGTTTGCGGCGATGGCGATGGACATGTCCGGCCTTCCTTGCGCCGCCGGGGAGAAGAGCGGCGCAGGTCAAAGATAGGATGGCGCGAGGATTTGCGGTGTAATCTGTTCGAAAGCGGAATGTAAAAATTCCGCAAAGCCGCGGGGCGTCAAGATCGGCGGTGTTGCCGGACAGGAACTAGAGCAGATCCGTCACCAAGGCGCGCACGCCATCCCACGAATTGGCGATGTGGTGCGCGCCGGCGTCCTTGAGCTTGCCGGCGTGATCCGGCGCCAGATGTGCGGCGGCGGCAAGGCCGATGGCGGTCATGCCGGCGGTACGGGCAGCGCGAATGCCGCCGGCACTGTCCTCGATTACGATGCAATCGGCGGGGGCGGCGTTCAATTTTCCGGCGGCAAGCAGAAAGATGTCTGGTGCGGGCTTGCCATGCTTCACCAGATCGGCGCTGTAGACGTGATCGCCGAAATCACTGGCGAGGTCCAGCGCCTGGAGGCAAAGCGCGAGGCGGTCAGCCGAACTGGACGAAGCGATGGCGCGCGGCAGATGCGCGAAGGCGCGAATGAAGGCGCGCGCGCCGGGGACTTCGCGCAGTTCGTCCTGGAAGCGGCGATGGATGGCGGTTTTAAGCTCGTCGCCGAAACTGGCGGGGGTGGTCAGGCCTTGCGCCCGCATCCGGGTTTCGACCAGGGCGACGACCTCGGGCCAGCGTTTGCCCAGAAAGGTGGCGAGCGATTGCTCGGTGGTGGTGGCGAGACCCAGGCGGGTGAGGTTTTCCGCCATGGCGCCGTTCACCAGCACTTCGCTGTCGGCGATGACGCCGTCGAAATCGAAAATGAGGGCGCGCATCCGCAGCGTTACTTGAGCCGGTAGAAGAAGTTGGGCTTGCGTTCGCTTTGGGCCAGCATGGTGAGCGAAGTCTCCAGGCTGTCGCGGTTGGCGAATGTGCAGGTGCCGCTGTCGCTCTTGATGCCGAAGGGCTTGGTGGCGGCGGCATCCTTGTCGCAGTCGGGGCGGATTTCCTCGGCGCCATGGGCGGTGACATGCACCAGGCCATAATAGCGCGGGTCGCTGGCTTTGACCGCATCGCAGCCTGCCGGATTGTTGCAATGGCTGAGCGAGACCGCCTCATAGACATACATATTGTCGGGGATGCCGCGCAGATTGAAGATTCGCAGGATGAAGCCTTCGCCGAATTCGTCGGTGCCCTTGTCGGTGCCGATCATGCGGTAGCTGTGATTCGCGTCGAGAGTGAGTGCGAAATGCTGTGACTTCAGATCCTTGCCGGTCATGGTCAGTGCGCCGGCGTGGAATGGCGTCACCGGATCGGCTTTGGGGTAGAGCGAGCCATTGGCCTGCCAGCACCCGCCGAGCAACAGGCAGGACGTCAGGAGCAATCCGAGGATCGATCTGTTCATGGCAGCCTGTCTATTGTGGTCTGTTCATTGTGGTTCTGGGGGGCGCGGACAATGGGGTGCGAGCTTTGGTTTCAAGGCGCGCCAGAAAGCGGTCACGGGCGCTGCGACGACCAGGATCAGGCCGAGATGGCGCAACGCCGCGCTGTGGGAAAATGCCAGCAATGTCAAGCCGCTAATGACGCCAACGGCGCCCCAGGCGATGATCGGGGCCAAGTATTTGCGGCCGGACGGAGTGGACATGGGCGCAATATAGCACGGGTGCAGCCCGCATACTTATATGTTAGGATTGCGAATGGCTGGACCATCAGACAAGAACGACCCGCAGAGCCGGGCACACGCCGTGTTCACGGCATCGGAGCAGCGCGACAAATCGGTGCGCGCGGAAATCGAAAAAGAGCGGGCCGCGACCGACGCCAAGACGGTGCGGCTCAAAGCCCTGCGTCTGGCCAAGGAAGCGGAGGACGCGGCGCATGCCGCCGCCAATCCGAAGCCCAAGCCGAAGCCCGCGGCCCGGGCCACCAAGCCGGCGAAGAAGAAAGCCTGAACCCCCGCCTGACGGTCGGCGGCCGTCCGGATTGGCCGGCGGCATGATGGGCGGCGGCGGGTTGCAGCGCGGCCATCGCCAGGTTGTGTCGCATTTTGTGCCAATGCGGGCGTTAATCCCGCGGCGGCGATCAGAATTGCGTGTTGCAACTTCATCGCGGATTCCGGTTTGTAAAACACGCGGGCTGCGACATGGTTGCAGCTAATTCAAAGTAACTATCTTTTCCGCGCGCGGATCAGTTGCGTTTGAGATAAACAGTCGCACCGAGCGAATTTTTCCCATGATGAATCCCGAAGCACAAAAACCGGAAGACGCGACCGTGCCGATGCCTGAGCCGCCAGGACGGCTGGGCGCGATCGTTCGCCGCCTGAAACGAACGCCGTCCTCACCGCCGGGCCTGGTACCGCAGGGTTCGGACGGTTCCGGCAAAGGGGAACGCGAATAATTTTGCGCCGGGGCGATCTGTCGATTTCGCCAAGCTCCGGGGAATTCCAGGCAAGGCCGGTAAACTGAAAAGTTGAACCGGAATCGCCGGAATAAAAGCACTTCCGGATTTTATCGTTCATGTATTGCCATGCATTCCGCCTTCTGCCACATGAGCGATGGAGCGGTGGGGCGCGGAGCGATTGGGCTGGTACCGGAAGCATTTTCCCGCCACCTGGGCGGCTACCAGTGTGCTGGACGATTTTGTCCAAGTGTTCATGGCCTATGGCGGGCCGCCGCAGATGATGCTGATCGAGGAGCCGGTGGGGCCGCTGGCATCTCATTTATGGATCTGGCTGCCGGAAGCGCATTTGTTGGACGCCTTTCCCGGTTTTGAGGCGGCGGAGGCGGCAGCGTTGCCCAGGGCGGCGATATTGCTTTCGGGAAACCGGCCGCGGTTCGAGGCGGAATTTGAGACCGCGACGCGGCCGGTGCGTGGGTGATTTGCTTTGCGGCGCGATCCCTGTATGAGGAGCGCATGAAAATCCCCAAGAACCTCGCCAAAATGACCGATGCCGAGCGCGCCGCGCAGAAGGCTGGCCACCCCCAACCCTTCGGCACCAAGGCGCAGCAGAACAAGGGCAAGAAGGTGCAGCCGGCCTTCCAGAAGCGGAACAACCAGAAGGGCCGTTGAAGGCGGTGTTCGGTTTGGCGCGGCGGTTCGACTAAAACAGTTTCGGGTCTGGGTCTGAATCTGTCATTGGTTTTTGCAGTCTCCCGCATTTTGCGCGGCGAGCGATTTTCCCGACCTTCGAAAGACTTTCACTCTTGCGCATTTCCACGCGCCGGTACCCTGCCGGCGTGGACCGACGCTTCGACGACCTTTACGGCGAAACCATTGAACTAATCCGTCTGGCCCGGTGCGGGCATGTCTTCGGCGTGACCGAAGCGTGGCTGCGCGAACGCGCCGAGGTTGACACCAAGACCCTTTCCGACAGACCGCGCCACTGAGCGCGGTTCACCGCCATTCCAAGGAGACATTATGGCAACCGAACAGCAATATATCTTGAGCGGCAATGGCGCGCGGCCCGGCGCGACCCAGCTTTCCGCCCTGGTGGTGAACGGCAACACCACCGTCAAAGGCCCGATCGTGGTGCCGGCCAATTCCTGGCTGAAAGCCATCGCCATCGAGACACCGACCGCGATCAGCGGCACACCGACGACCTGCAATGTCACCATCGGCACCACCGATGGCGGCACCGACATCATGGCGGCGGCCGATGCCCACACCCAGGGGCATATTGCCGGCGTCATCGCCGCCACTTTCGACAAGGTGAGTGGCGTCACCGCGCTGCTCAACACTTTGTACATTCAGGTGACGACCGCGGGCGGGACCTCGTCGGCCGGGACGATCAATGTGCTGGTGTCCTACGACCCGCCGCAGCGCTGAGGAGATAAAAATGAAAAAGTCGAGCAAGCCGATGAAGAACGTGCCGGAGAAGGTGGCGATGAAAGTCACCATCAAGGCCAGGCCGGTGAAAATGGTGGCGGAAAAATCCGTCGAGGCGCTGGAAAAGCCGCACCGGGTGCCGGGCAAGCTGCATTCCTATCGCTACAAATAACACCAAGGTTCAGGGGACGCGGTTCGCGTCAAGCGGGCCCGCGCAGGTGTCATGCTTCGCCGCAAACGCAAGGCCGGGGCCAAGACATCCAAGGCGCGAAATCCCGACAAGGCGGCGGCCAAGGTTCGCAAGGCGGCGCAGCGTTACGGCGCCCAGGCGATCAAGGCGTTGTGGACCATCGCGTCGACCGCCGAAAGCGACAGCGCCCGGATCGCGGCGTTGAAGGAAATCCTGGATCGCGGCTATGGCAAGGAAAGCCGCGCCGCGCCAACCGAATCCGAGCAAGCCGTGATCCGGCGCATCGAGCGCATCATTGTCGATCCTAAAAATTGAAACACCCCGCGCCTTTGCCCCGCTGTTGAAGCCGTCGCGCTACAAGGGCGCCTATGGCGGGCGCGGTTCGGGCAAATCGCATTTCTTCGCCGAGAAGCTGGTGGAGGATTGCCTGGAAGAGAAGGGGATGCTGGCGGTCTGCATCCGCGAAGTGCAGAAGAGCCTGATGCAATCGTCCAAGCGGTTGCTGGAAGCCAAGATCGCCGAGCTGGGTGTGGGATCGCTGTTCAAAGTGTTCGAACGGGAGATCGAGACGCCGGGCGACGGGGTCATCATATTCGTGGGCATGCAGGACCAACATATGTTTGCAGACTTCGGCGTGGAGAATGGAATTCCCGTCATTCGCGTGAGTGAGGCCCGTAACGGATTCACTGCGACTCTCATGTCAACCATGGCGCACGAAATGTGCCACTTGCGCCAGGAATCATTGGGCGACCGCGGCCATCACAGCGCCGCCTTCAAGCGCATGGCCCAACGCGTCTGCCGCGCGCACGGGTTTGATCTGAAGACATTTTGAGGCAAGCGGGCACTCGCCGGTAGCGTGCCGCCCCATGGGTTGCCACCACCGCCCAATCCGGTTGTCGAGATGGGCCCCCATGAAGAAGGTCATGTGCATCAGGCTGGCGTGCTTGGCCCGCTCTTTCTTCCGGTCTATGGTCTGCAAAGCTTGTGTCCGTCGTCAGAACATTTGGCGCAGCAGATGGGTTGGATTAGTGGAGCATCGGCCTCGTCTTGGGGTTGATGTTAAGCGGCGTGGTTGCGGTGTTGCAAGCGTCGATGTTCGATGGTCTGTCGCTTTATCCTTTCTCG
>CAIUCH010000012.1 GCA_903897605.1 uncultured Alphaproteobacteria bacterium | reverse complement strand
TAGGCAAGCCCCACCGGGAGCAAGACCAAATAGGGACGGCACGTGATGTTTTCCGCATCGCCGTCCGGGTCGGTCGCGTGAGGTGTGTGGCGACACACATCCCAGAGGAATGGTCATCCAGTCACTTCGGTGATGGACAGAACCCGGCTTACAGGCTGTCTGACATTTTCTTTTCCCCCATCTGTCCGCCACGCGGGCAGGCCCGCTAGCGGACATCTCCCCCCGCCAATGGCTTCGCCATGCGGGGGAAGAAAGCCACGTCCGAGCTTTGACAGCTAAATGGAAGGAGGCGCGCTGGAAACCAACTGTTGCAGCGTGAACGCATTTCTGTTGCCGTCAAAATGTTTTTCCAGAGCTTTGGCGAAAATGTCGTTCGGAGAAACAGCGTCGAACAGGGTCATCGACGATTGGAATTTGAGATCGTCGGGCGCGCCGAGGATGTCGAGGGCGCTGCGGCCTTGGATCGCGAGCATCAGCCGCGTGGCTTCGATCAGGTGAGCGCCCAGCATTTCATGCGCGAGATAAGCGCGGGCCTCGTCGCGCGAGGTGATGGCGAAATGGACCGAACGCGGGCTGGATCCCAGGCCCGCGATCTGCGGGAACACGAACCAGATCCAATGGCTGCGCTTCTTGGCCGCCGCCAACTCGGCGAGCACCTGCGGCCAAGCCGCTTGCTGCGGCCCGATGAAACGCGCGAGATTGAAAGGATCGCCGCTCAGAGGCCGGCCTTTTCCGCCACCAGCGCGCCAAGGGCAGCCCAGTCCTTTTCGCCCCAGCCTTTTTTCATCGCTTCTTCGTAATGGCCGCGCACCAGATCAAGCAGCGGCATCGGCACCGCCAGTTCTTCGGACGCGCCCTTGACGATATTGGCATCCTTCAGCCCCAGCCGCAGAAAGAAGCCGGCGGGCTCATACGCCTGATCGAGAATCTGCTTGCCGTAATTCTTGTAGACCGGCGCCGCGAACAGGCCCTCGGTCATGGTGTCGAGGAATTGGCCAGCATCAACGCCGCCTTTCCTGAGAAGCGCAAAGGCTTCGCCCAAGGTCTCCACCGCGCTCATGATCATGAAATTGCCGGCGATCTTGAAGAGATTTGCCATCTCGGGGGTCTCGCCCACCCGCACCGTGCGCCGTCCGATCTGTGCCAGCAAAGGCTCGACCTTGGCGACATCGCCATTGGCGCCGGCGACGATCACTACGGCCATGCCCTTTGCCGCCGCGTCGGGCCGCGCGAATACCGGCGCGGCGACATAGCCCAGCCCGCGGCTGTCATGCGCGGCGGCCAGCGCGCGCGCGAAGGCTGGCGAGATGGTGGCAAGATTGACGTGAATGAGACCCTTCGCCGCCTTCTCCAACAGCGCGGCGTCCAGGCCGACGTCCTGCATCACCTGATCGCTGGCCAGCATGGAGAAAAGCACTTCGCCTTGCATGGCGTCGGCAGGTGTCCTGGCAGCCGTCGCGCCCTGCGCCACCAGCGCCTTCACCGCCTCCGGCGAGCGGTTCCACACGGTCAAGGAATGTCCCGCCTTGATCAGGTTGCCCGCCATCGCCGATCCCATCAGGCCCAGGCCGATAAATCCGATTTTCATGTCGCGCTTTCCTCTGTTGTTAGCTGCCAGAATAGGCCGGCGCTGTTCGACTCAGCGCGCGCCGCGATGCGAAAAAGTCATCGCCGCGTCCGGTCGAACGCCGTTCGTGGTTAAGACATCCTTTACCGATCTCACCACATCCTTTCCGTGTTTCGGATTTGTTCCGGGATTCGCAACCCATTGTGAGGCGGCACGTCACAACACATAGGCAAGTCCCTCAAAAATATGGGTTTTTCGTTTGACGCGACGCTTCGTCCCATGTTATCCCATGTTATCCCAGGGGTCTCGTTATCCCGTCCGAACAACGGCCGATTGACCGGCCGCCCGGACGCACTGGGACAAGGGGGCACGACAAGCGATGACCGGGTTGGTCCAGCCGTTCATTTCGACGGTCATGGGGTCGCTCGACAGCAAGGGGCGGGTCTGTATTCCCGCGTCCTACCGCCACATTCTCGCCGCCCAGAACACCCAAGGCGTTTACGTCTGCCCCAGCTTCGCGGAAGCCGCGCTGGAAGCGTTCGGCCAAAGCGTGATCGACACTTTGCATGCGCGCCTATCGACACAGGATCCGTTCTTCTCACCGGTCCATGACGACGAAGCGACCGCCGTCATCTCGCGTACCCAGCTTCTGGTCGCCGACGATCAGGGCCGTGTGCGCCTTCCTGATGCGATGATCGAACATGCCAATTTGAAGGACCGCGTCGCCTTTGTCGGTCTGTCGCAGAAATTCCAGATCTGGGATGCCGATACCTACGCGCCGATACAGGCGGAAGCCCTGGCGCGGATGAAGGCCCGTCTGGAGCGCGCCCGTATGGCGGCACAAGGCGGTGACGCATGAGCGGCCATCTGCCCGTGATGCTGAAGGAAGTTCTGACCGCGCTCAGCCCACGCGACGGCGCGCGCTACATCGATGGGACCTTCGGCGGCGGCGGCTATGCCTGCGCCATCCTGGAAGCCGCCGATTGCCAGGTGCTGGGTATTGACCGCGATCCCGAGGCCATCGCGCGGGGCCAGAAGCTGGTCGAGCAATTCGACGGACGGCTTACCCTGGTCGCGGGTGAATTCTCCCGGATGGATGAGTTTGCCAGTGAAAGCGACGGCATCGTGCTGGATCTGGGCGTTTCATCATTCCAATTCGACACGCCTTCGCGGGGTTTTTCATTCCGCGAGGATGGCCCTCTGGATATGCGCATGAGTCTGTCGGGCGAAAGCGCCGCCGACCTGGTCAACAATGCCGACGAGCGCAGCCTGTCCCAGATCATTGCCCGTTATGGCGAGGAGAAGAATGCCCGCCGCATCGCCCGCGCCATCATCGCCGCGCGGCCCGTCACCGGCACCGCGCAGCTGGCGAAGATCGTTTCCGATGCCCAGGGTCCGGCCGCGCTGCGCCATGCCATTCATCCCGCCACCCGCACCTTCCAGGCGCTTCGCATCCATGTGAATGACGAGCTGGGTGAGCTGGAACGCGGGCTGGAAGCGGCCCTGCGCATTCTGGCGCCGCGCGGCCGCCTGGCCGTGGTGTCGTTCCACAGTCTGGAAGACCGCATCGTCAAGCAGTTCCTCACGCGCCACAGCGATACGCGCCCGCGCGCCTCGCGCCATGCGCCAGATACGGGCCAGGCCGCGCATGCCGCGTTCCGGCTTCTCACCAACCGTCCGCAGACGCCGTCCGCGGATGAGATCGCAATCAATCCCCGCGCCCGTTCCGCCAAGTTGCGGATCGCCGAGCGGTTGGCTGCTTGAAGGAGACTTGGCAATGATCCGGCTGCTCAATTTCTTCTGCGTGGCGCTGATGGGGCTGTCGATCCTGGCGCTCTATCATGTCTCGGAACGCACCCGCGTCACCCAGATGGAGCTCACCAAGGTCAATCGTCAGATCCGCGAAGCGCATGGCAGCATCAGCGTGCTGCAGACCGAATGGGCCCGCGTCGCCGGTCCTGCCCGCATCCAGGAACTGGCGCAAAACCATGGCATGAGCGACACGAGCTCGGTGCAGCTTTCTTCGTTTGATCTGCTGCCGCGCCGGGGCGATGCAGCGCTGAACAATTCGCCGGTCCGCAACGCCAGCGCCGAAGCGCCGCAATCCTCGGTGGCCATGGTGCGTCCCATGCTTGCCCCGCAACCCATTTCCGATCAAACGGGATTCTAGAGATTCATGGCGGACGTCCCCGGCGTTTTCCAGCGGCGCATTGTCATCGGAGCGGTTTTCTGCGTTGCCGCCTTCACGCTGGTTGGACTCCGCCTAGTCGATGTCAGCTTGATGCGGGGAGATGGTCGCAGCGGATTTGAAGACCGCACCGTCACCGCCCGCGCCGACCTGGTGGACCGCAATGGCGAATTGCTGGCGCGCGATCTTCCGGTCCAGGATCTCTATGCCCGCCCGCATGTCTTCTGGAACAAGAATGAAGCAGCTCGCGATCTTGCCGCCGCCACCGGCGCCGACGAGGGCCGTTTGCGCGCCGGTTTTGCCAACACCAAGCACCCTTATGTCCTGATCGCGCGGCAGGTAACCCCGGCGATCGAAAGCAAGGTCATGCATCTGGGCCTGCCGGGCCTTGAGTTCGAGCCCAGCGTTAAGCGCTACTATCCCGATGGCCGCAATGCCGCCCAGCTTCTGGGTGTCACCGATCCCGACAATAACGGCGTCTCCGGTCTGGAGCTGGGGCTTCAGGACAAGATCCGCGCCGCCGATGACGGCACCCCCGTTATCACCTCCATCGACATGCGGGTTCAATATATCCTGGCGCACGAGATCGCGGCGCAGCGCGATACGTTCGGCGCCCATGCCGCCGGCGGCTTGGTGATGGATGTGCGCACGGGCGAGATTCTCGCCATGGCATCGCTGCCGGACTTCGATCCCAACGGGCGCAGCCTCACCGGCGAAGACACCACCCGCAACATCATGGCCCAGGACGTTTATGAGTTGGGTTCGGTGTTCAAGATCTTCTCTTTCGCCCTGGCGTTCGAGGATCACACCATGAATCTGGATGAAGTCTTCCAGATCGGCCAGGGCTACAAGATCGGCAAATATACCATCCATGAAGCCGAGCGCATGCCGGCATCCCTGGCGGCGCGCGATATTCTGGCGCAATCCTCCAACATCGGTACGGCACGGATCGCATTGCGGTCCGGCGGTGTGCGGCAGAAGCAATTCCTGTCGCATCTGGGGTTGTTGGCACCGATCCGTTCGGAACTGACCGAGCAACGCCGCCCGCTCTATCCCACCAACTGGGGCATGATCGAAACCGCCACCATCGCCTTCGGTCAGGGCATTTCGGTCAGCCCGCTGCGCTTCGCGGCGTCGGCGGCGGCGATCGTCAATGGCGGGCGCGAGCTCACGCCCACTTTCATCAAGACCGATGCCGACCGGCGCGGCGCCCAGTTGATCAAGCCGCAAACCAGCCAGCAGATGCGCGACCTGTTGCGTTATGTGGTGACCAACGGCACCGGCAAGAACGCCAATGTCGAAGGCTATGAGGTGGGCGGCAAGACCGGCTCGGCCCAGGTGCCTGGCGAGCATGGCCACTACATTGCCCATGCGCTGCGCACCTCTTTCTTCGCCGCTTTCCCCATCGAAAATCCCCGCTACCTCGTTTTTGTGCTGATGGATCAGCCGCATGGCATCAAGGCGACGGGCGGCTTCGCCCTGGCGGGCTATACCGCCGCGCCTTTGGCTGGCCGGGTGATCGCACGCATCGCGCCGCTTCTTGGCGTACCGAACACGGCACCGCCGGCCCGTCTGGCGGATGGAAATTCATAATGGCGCCCCATTCGCGGACGAATGTGGTGGACAAGAAAGATAAAACGCCATGGTGGCGGCACGTGACTTCACAGGACTGACCAGCGACAGCCGCAAGGTCAAAGCCGGCTATCTGTTCGCGGCCTTGCCCGGCAGCAAGACCGACGGCGCGCGCTTTCTGTCCGACGCGGTGGCGCGTGGCGCTCGTGCCGTGCTGGCGCGGCCGGAGGTGGCGGCCGATGTGGCGCAATTGGGCGTGGCATTCATCGCCGACGAAAATCCCCGCCTCAGGCTAGCGCGCATGGCAGCGGCTTTTTATGGCGCCCAGCCCGACACTGTCGCCGCCGTCACCGGCACCAAGGGCAAATCCTCCATTGTCGCCTTCCTGCGCGAAATCTGGACGGCGCTGGGAAAGCCCGCCGCCAGTCTTGGTACGGTCGGCGTGGTGGGCCCCAAGGGCGAAGCACCGCTCAGCCACACCACCCCCGATCCGGTGGAAATCCACCACCTGCTGGCGGGATTGAAACGCGACGGGGTCGAACACCTCGCCATCGAAGCGTCCAGCCACGGCCTGGACCAGTATCGCCTGGATGGCGTGATGGTGGCGGGCGCGGGCTTCACCAACATCACCCGCGATCACATGGATTACCACGCCACATTCGAGGATTACCTCGCGGCCAAGCTTCGTCTCTTCACCGAAGTGGTCGCGCAAGGCGGTGTCGCGGTGGTCAACAGCGACGCGGACCATGCCGACGCTTTCATCGCGGCGGCGAAGGAACGTGGCCTGCGCTTGCTGACGGTGGGGCAAACCGGCGAGAGCATCCGGCTGAAGTCTCGTCACAGCCAAGGCGACGCCCAGGCGCTTGGCATCGTGCATGACGGTCACACATATAATGTGTTGCTGCCGCTGGCGGGCGCATTCCAGGCTTCCAATGCCCTGGTGGCGGCAGGTCTTGCCATCGGCCTGGGCGAGGACGCACAGAAAGTTTTCGCGGCGCTGGCGCATCTGAAAGGCGCGCCGGGCCGGATGGAAAAGGTCGCCTATGCCCTCAGCGGCGCGCCGATCTATGTGGACTACGCCCATACGCCGGACTCGCTGGAGAAAGTGCTGAAGGCGCTTCGGCCGCACACCGCCGGCAAGCTGCATGTGATGTTCGGCTGCGGCGGCGACCGGGACAAGGGCAAACGCCCGCTGATGGGCCAGATCGCGGCGGCGCTGGCCGACGATGTGATCGTCACCGACGACAATCCCCGCAGCGAGAATCCCGCCATCATCCGCAAGGAAATTCTTGCCACCGTTCCGGCGGCGCGTGAGATCGGTGACCGCGCCGAAGCCATCCGCGCCGGGATCGCCGCGCTTCAGGTGGGCGATGTGCTGGTGCTGGCGGGCAAGGGCCATGAGACCGGCCAGTATGTCGGCAGCGAGGTGCGGCCCTTCTCCGACCGCGAGGAAGCGATGAAGGCGGCGTTGGCTTTGGGGGGACGCGCGGCATGACGCTGTGGACCTCAGTCGAAGCCGAAGCCGCCACCTTGGGGAGCGCCAGCAAGAGTTTTGTCGTGCGCGGTCTTTCCATCGACACCCGCACCTTGAAGGAGGGCGATCTGTTCGTGGCGCTGAAAGGCGAGCGCGACGGCCATGATTTTGTGAACGCGGCGTTCGAAGCCAAGGCCGGCGCCGCTCTGGTCAGCCGCTCGCTGCCGGGCTCCAAAGGCCCGCTGCTCAGCGTCGCCGATACCCAGCGCGGCCTGGAAGATCTCGCCCGTGCCGCCCGTGCCCGCAGCGACGCCAAAATCCTGGCGGTCACCGGCAGCGCCGGCAAGACCACCACCAAGGAGATTCTGCGGCTCTGCTGCAACGCCTTGGGCCGCACCCATGCATCGGCAGCGTCCTACAACAATCATTGGGGCGTGCCGCTCAGTCTGGCGTCACTGCCGCGCGATGCCGAATATGGCGTGTTCGAGATCGGCATGAACCATGCCGGCGAGATCCGCAACCTGGTTTCCTTTGTCCGTCCGCATGTGGCGCTGATCACCACCATCGCGCCGGCGCATCTGGAATTCTTCGGCTCCTGCGAGGCGATCGCCGACGCCAAATCCGAAATCTTCGAAGGATTGCTGCCCGGCGGCGCGGCGCTGATCCCATCCGGCTCGCCTTATGCCGAACGCCTCCTCGCCCGCGCCGCGCAGTCGCAAGTCGGCCGCGTGGTGCGGTTCGGCCATGCCGGCGAAGCAAAGCTTCTGTCGTTCATGCCGGACGGCGCCGGCATGCGGGTGAAAGCCGATATTCTGGGCCGCGCCGTGGACTGCCTGGTCGGCGCGCCCGGCGAGCATATCGCGATGAATGTGGTGGCGGCACTGGCGGCGGTCTCGCTGGCGGATGGCGATGTGCTGAACGCGGCGGCGGCGCTGAAAGATTTTACGGCCTTGAAAGGCCGCGGCGCCCGCTTTGATGCCAACGGCATTCATGTGATCGATGAAAGCTACAACGCCAATCCCGCCTCCATGACGGCGGCGCTGGCTTTGCTGAGCACCGCCCAAGGCCGCAAGCTGGCGGTGCTGGGCGACATGCTGGAGATGGGCGAGGGCGGCCCGGCGCTGCATGCGGCGCTGGCCGAACCCATCGCCGCCGCGCATACCGATCTGGTCTTTGCCTCGGGCCCGCAGATGAAGGCCTTGTGGGATGCGCTGCCCGCCGCACGGCGCGGCGCCTATGCGGAAAATTCCACCGCCCTGGCGCCCAAGCTGACATCGGTTGTCAGGCCCGGCGACACGGTGCTGGTGAAAGGCTCATTGGGAAGCCGGATGGCGGTGATTGTCGAAGCGTTGAAAGGGGCAAACGGCTGATGCTTTATTATTTGTCGCTGCTCACCCATTTGGACCAGCTCGCCTTCTTCCGGTTGTTCAAATATCTCACTTTCCGCTCGGGCGCGGCCGTGATGACATCGCTGCTGATTGCTTTTCTGATCAACCCCGCCTTGATCGCCTGGCTGAAGCTGCGCCAGGGCAAGGGCCAGCCCATCCGAGCCGATGGCCCGGCGCGGCACATCGTGGAAAAGGCGGGAACGCCCACCATGGGTGGATTGCTGATTCTTATTCCCTGGGTGGGCTCGACCTTGCTCTGGGCCAGCCTGTCGAACCGCTATGTCTGGATCCTGTTGCTGGTGACGGGCGCGTTCGGCCTGCTGGGTTTTCTGGACGACTATTATAAAGTCACCAAACGCACCGCCGATGGCCTTTCGGGCCGCACCCGCCTCTTGATCGAATTCGCTGCGGCCTTCGTGGCGACCTGGCTGATCATGCAGGTCGAGATTCCGTCCCTGTCCGGCATGCTCGCGGTGCCTTTCATCAAGACGGCGTTGCTGCCGCTGGGTCTGTTCTTCATTCTGGTGGGCGGCTTTGTCGTCACCGGCGCCGCCAATGCGGTGAATTTCACCGACGGGTTGGACGGGCTGGCCATCGTGCCGGTGATGATCGCGGCCGCCACCTTTACTTTGATCGTCTATCTGGTGGGCAACGAGAAATTCTCCGCCTATTTGCAGATACCCTATGTCGATGGCGCCGGTGAGCTGGCGGTCTTCCTAGCGGCGCTGGTTGGCGCCGGCCTGGGCTTTCTCTGGTACAACGCGCCGCCCGCCGCGATCTTCATGGGCGACACCGGATCGCTACCCTTGGGCGGCGCGCTGGGCGCGGTCGCGGTGGTCGCCAAGCATGAAATCGTGCTTGCCATTGTCGGCGGACTCTTTGTGTTGGAGACCGTGTCGGTCATCGTGCAGGTGGTTTCCTTCAAGCTCACCGGCAAGCGCGTGTTCCGCATGGCGCCGATCCATCATCATTACGAGCAACTGGGCTGGACCGAGCCCACCATCGTGATCCGTTTCTGGATCGTGGCGGTGGTGCTGGCGCTGGCCGGCCTCGCCACCTTGAAATTGCGGTGACGGGATGATCGCCTCTCGCAGCTTTGCTGGCAAAACTGTCGCGGTGTTCGGGCTGGCCCGCACCGGGCTCGCCAGCATCCGCGCGTTGAAGACGGGCGGCGCCCAAGTCATCGCCTGGGACGATAACAGCGC
Organism: uncultured Alphaproteobacteria bacterium; assembly: GCA_903897605.1. Classification (GTDB taxonomy): domain Bacteria; phylum Pseudomonadota; class Alphaproteobacteria; order Micropepsales; family Micropepsaceae; genus Rhizomicrobium. Next base: position 33,118 of record CAIUCH010000012.1, on the reverse strand, counting down.
CGCGCGCGAAGCCGGCCACGACGCCGGCGCCGAGATCACGCCTTGGCGGGAATGGGCCTGGGAAACCATTGCCGCCTTGGTTCTCAGCCCCGGCGTGCCGCTCACCCATCCCAGGCCGCACGAGGTCGTCAGCCATGCCAAATTGGCGGACGTAGCGGTAATCGGCGATGTCGAACTGTTTGCGCGGGAGATCCGGCCCGACGCTTCGCGTCCTGGCAGGGCGCCGGTCATCGCCATCACCGGCACCAACGGCAAATCCACCACCACCGCCTTGGTGGGACATATCCTGGCCAGCGCCGGCTTTGATGCGCAGGTGGGCGGCAATATCGGCAAGGCGGTGCTGGAACTGGCGCCGCCGGGACCCAAAACCATCTATGTGCTGGAAATGTCCAGCTTTCAGATCGACCTCACGCCGGGTCTGCATCCGGACGCGGCATTGCTGACCAATCTCACGCCCGATCACATCGATCGCCATGGCAGCATGGGAAATTATGCAGCCATCAAGGAGCGCCTGCTGCACCAAGTGCCGAAGGACGGACAAGTGATCGTGGGGGTGGACGATGCCTATGGCGCGGCGATCTTCACCGCCCTGTCGGCGAATGGCGGTGCCACCGCGACGCCCGTCTCGGTGGGTAAAATCCTGGGCCGGGGTGTCTTTGCGGTGGACGGCGCGCTGTATGACGCGCAGAGCCAACATGCGACCAAGGTGATGGCGCTGGAAGATGCGCCGCGGCTTCCGGGCGCGCACAATTGGCAGAACATCGCGCTGGCCTACGCCGCCGCCAGGATTTTTGTGAAGGATTCGCGCGTCATCGCCTCGGCGATCGCAAGTTTCCCCGGCTTGGCGCACCGCATGGAAGATGTGGGGCGTCTTGGCAATATCCGCTTCATCAACGATTCCAAGGCGACCAATGCCGATGCGACGGCGCGGGCGCTGGCCTGCTATCCCGATATTTTCTGGATCGCCGGCGGCAAGCCCAAGGAGGGTGGCATTGCCGCCTTGGCGGCGTATTTTCCCCGCATCCGCAAGGCTTATCTGATCGGCGAAGCGGCCGATGCCTTCGCCCATACGCTCGATGGCCGGGTAGCTTACGAACGATCCGGCACACTCGACAAGGCAGTGGCCGCTGCCGCCGCCGATGCCGCCGCGTCGTCGACGCCGGCTCCCATCGTGCTCTTGTCGCCCGCTTCCGCCTCCTACGATCAGTTCAAGGATTTCGAGCAGCGCGGTGACGCTTTCCGGTCGCTGGTGGCAAAACTGCCCCACGACTTCCACCAGAATGAATCAAGGGCCGCCTCATGAGTATCTCGCGCGCCGACAAGGGCGGCTTCGCCAATTGGTGGTTCACGGTGGACAAGGTGGCGCTCACCGGCATGGGCCTGCTGCTGGGCATCGGCTTGATGCTGGCCTTCGCCGCCAGCCCCGCCATCACCGGCGGGCCTTTGACCGCGGGCGATTTTCATTATGCCGCCCGCCAACTGGGTTATGCCGTGGTGGCGCTCTCCATCATGGCGGGGGCGTCGTTGCTGTCGCTGCGGCAGGTCAAGATCGTGGCTGCCTTCATTTTCACCGCCGCGTTGATCGGGTCTTTCCTGGTCCTGTTTCTGGGCAGCGACGTGCTGGGGGCGCGGCGCGAACTCAATTTCGGCTTCATGAGTTTGCAGCCGTCGGAATTTCTCAAACCCGGCTTTGCCATTCTTGCCGCCGCCGTACTGGCCGACCGCGCGCCGATGAAGCTGCCCAAACCGGTGATCACCCTGCTTCTGATCCTGCCCGCGATCGCGATTCTGTTGCTGCAGCCGGATGTCGGGCAGACCGGTTTGTTGTTGTCTCTCTGGGGCGCGATGTTGTTCTTCGCCGGCCTGCCGCTGTTCTGGGTCGGCCTCCTGGCGGGCGCCACGACAATGCTGGGTTTTGCCGCCTATGCGATCTTTCCCCATGTGCATCATCGCGTGGCGCAGTATCTGAGTTCGTCAGACATCGGTTATCAGGCCGGATTGGCGCTCAAGGCCTTTGCCCATGGCGGCTTCGCCGGGGTCGGCCCTGGCGCGGGCACCATCAAATACCGCATCCCGGATGCACATTCGGATTATATCTTCGCGGTCGCCGGCGAAGAGTTCGGTCTTATTCTTTGCGCCATGATCGCGGCGCTGTTCGGTCTGCTCACGGTGCGCTTGCTGTTGCGCGCCGCCAACGCCCGCGATCCCTTCTGCCAGCTGGCGGGCGCGGGTTTGGCGGTGGTCACCGCCGTACAGGCCTTCATCAATATGGGCGTGGCGGTGTCGTTGCTCCCGGCCAAGGGTATGACCCTGCCGTTCATCTCTTATGGCGGCTCGTCGTTGTTTTCGATCGCCCTCACCATGGGTTTTGCCCTGGCGGTGACACGCCAGCGGCCAAAGCTCACCGCGCGGGCGGAATCGCTGCTCGGGGCGCTGGGAGTGCATGCATGACGGGTGTGATCGTCCTTTCGGCCGGTGGCACCGGCGGACATCTCTTTCCCGCCCAGGCATTGGCAGGTGAGCTCAGTCGTCGCGGCCGTTCGATCGTGGTGATGACCGATACGCGCTTCGCCAACTACGCCACCTCCTTTCCGGGTGCGCGGATCGAGACCGTCTCGTCCGCGCCGTTCAATTCGCTGGCGGCGCCCTTCAAGATTGCGGCCGGCGTCATCCAGGCTTTCGCCAAGCTGCTGCGGCTGAAGCCGGCCGCGGTGATCGGCTTTGGGGGCTATCCCTCGGTGCCGGTGATGTTGGCGGCCAGCCTGGCGCGCATTCCCACCGCCATCCTTGAGCAGAATGCAGTGGTGGGCCGCGCCAACCGGCTGGTGATGAACCAGGTGAAGCGCGTGGCCGCGGCATTTCCCATCGCCCGTTTCGCGCCGCGCGACAAAACCAAGATCGTGCTGACCGGCAATCCGCTGCGGCCGGAAGTGATTCAATTGTGGGGGGCGCCCTACCGAATGCCTGTCGCGAATGGACCGCTGCGTCTTCTGGTGTTCGGCGGCAGCCAGGGCGCGCGCGCGTTCAGCGAAATTGTGCCCCAGGCCATCACGCGGCTGCCGCATGCCTTGAAAATCCGGCTGCAACTGGTTCAACAATGCCGCGCCGAAGACATCGAGACGGTGCGTGCGATCTACGCCAACGCCGAAATCCGCGCCGAACTTCAACCCTTCTTTTCCGATCTGCCGCAGCGCATGGCGGAAGCCAATCTGGTGATCGGCCGCGCCGGCGCCGGCACCGTGGCCGAATTGATGGCGATCGGCCGTCCCGCCATCCTGGTGCCGCTGCCGCATGCGCTGGACGACAATCAGACCCCCAATGCCGAAATCCTGTCCCGCGCCGGCGCGGGCTGGACGGTCTCGCAGCGAGATTTGACCCCGGATTCATTGGCCCAGATGCTTTCCGGAATTTTTTCCGCGCCGGCCCAATTGGCGGGCCGTGCCGCCGCCGCCCATGCCCTGGCCGTGCCGGATGCAGCCGGCAAGCTGGCCGACATGGTCGATAGTCTTGCAAGGAACGCCGCATGATGGCCATGCCTGTCACCACCCGGGTTCCGCTGGATATCGGCGCCATTCATTTCATCGGCATCGGCGGCATCGGCATGTCGGGCATCGCCGAGATCATGCACAATCTAGGCTACAAGGTGCAGGGCTCGGACGTGGCCGATAGCGCCAATGTCAAACGCCTGCGCGCCATGGGCATCGAGATCGCGATCGGCCACGCCGCGGAAAATCTCAAGAACGCCCATGCCGTGGTTTATTCCTCGGCGGTGAAGCCCGGCAATGTCGAGTTCGATGCGGCGCGGGCCTTGTCGCTGCCGCTGGTGCGCCGCGCCGAGATGCTGGCCGAGATCATGCGGCTGCGCTCCTGCGTCGCCATCGCCGGCACCAACGGCAAGACCACCACCACCACCATGGTCGCGGCCTTGCTGGATGCGGGCGGGATGGACCCGACCGTGGTCAATGGCGGCATCATCAATGCCTATGGCACCAATGCGCGGCTGGGCGCGGGCGAATGGGTGGTGGTGGAAGCCGATGAAAGCGACGGCACATTCCTGCGTCTTCCTGCCACCGTGGCGGTGGTGACCAACGCCGATCCCGATCATCTGGATTATTACGGCACCTTCGACGCCATGCGCGATGCTTTCCAGCGCTTTGTCGAGAATGTGCCTTTCTATGGTTTCGCGGTGTTATGTCTGGATCATCCGGAAGTGCAGGCGATGGTGGGACGCATCACCGACCGCCGCATCATTACCTATGGCTTCAGTCCTCAGGCCGATGCGCGCGCCGTCAATGTCCGCTATTCCGAAGGCGCCTCGCATTACGATGTGGTTTTCACCGATCGCCGCAAGGGCACCGAGACCCGGCTCGATCATCTCAGCCTGCCGATGCCGGGCGACCACAATGTGCAGAACTCGCTGGCTGCGATCGTGGTGGCGCGCGAGTTGGGCGTGAGCGATGATGTGATCCGCCGGGCGCTGGCCGGCTTCAAAGGCGTCGGGCGCCGCTTTTCCAAGATTGGTGAATGGCACGGCGCGGCCATCATCGACGATTATGCGCACAATCCCTTCAAGATCGCCGCCGCGCTCAAGGCCGCGCGCCAGGCTTACAGCGGTCCGGTGGTGGCGGTGGTGCAGCCGCATCGCTTCACCCGGTTGCGCGACACATTCGAGCAATTCGCCAAATGCCTGAACGATGCCGATGTCGCCATCATCGCGCCGGTCTATGCCGCTGGCGAACAGCCGATCGAAGGCATCAACCGCGACAGCTATGCCGAAGCGCTGCGCGCCCATGGCCACCGCAATGTCATTACGATCGACGGCGAAGGTGATCTTGCCGCCGCGGTGGCGCCCCATCTGAAACCCGGCGGCGTGGTGGTGGGGCTTGGCGCCGGTTCGATCACGGGCTGGATGCATGGGCTCCAGAAGAAGCTGGAGGCCTTATGACCAGGCCTTGCGACATGCTTCCGCCGGTGCGCGGTTCGGTCGTCCGCGATGCGGCGCTGAAGGAGATGGTGTGGTTTCGCGCCGGTGGCGCGGCCGAAGTCCTATTCCGTCCTGCGGATGTCGAAGATCTCGCCATGTTCCTGGCGGCGCGATCCGGTGACTTGCCGATCCATGTGATCGGTGTGGGGTCCAATCTTCTGGTGCGCGATGGCGGCATTCCCGGCGCGGTGGTGCGCCTGCCGGCCAGTTTCGGCAAGATCGAAGCCAGCGGCAGCCGCGTTCGCGCGGGCGCCGCGGCGCTGGACGCCGCCGTGGCGCGCACCGCCGCCGATGCGGGCATTGCCGGCCTGGAATTCCTCCGCGGCGTGCCAGGCACCGTGGGCGGCGCGCTCAGAATGAACGCAGGCTGTTATGGCCGCGAAATTGCCGATATTTTCGTGGCAGCCACGGCCTTGGACGGCCATGGCAACAAGGTCACGCTGACGTGCGGCGAGATGGGCTTTTCCTATCGCAAGACCACCGCCGGCGACGATCTGATTTTTGTCGAGGCCGTGTTTGAGGGAACGCCCGACAAGCCGGAAGCGATCAAGGCCCGGATGGAAGAGCTGGCGGCCAACCGCGAAGCCAGCCAGCCGATCCGCGCCAAGACCGGCGGCTCGACCTTCAAGAATCCACCCGGACTGAAGGCCTGGGAGTTAATCGACCGTGCCGGCTGCCGGGGTCTGACCCATGGCGCGGCCCAGGTCAGCGAGAAGCACTGCAATTTCCTCATCAATACGGGCGATGCCACCGCGTCGGACATCGAGGCCTTGGGCGAAGAGGTCAAGCGCCGCGTCTGGGAACGCGAAGGTGTCGCCCTGGAATGGGAAATCAAGCGCGTCGGCGTGCCCCTTGCCGCCGGGGTCCGGCCATGACCGTTTACAAGCGCATCGCGGTTCTGATGGGCGGCCGCTCGGCGGAACGGGAGGTGAGTCTCTCCTCCGGCCGCGGCGTCATGAAGGCGCTGGCAGAGGAAGGTTTCGAGCCAATGAGCATCGATCCCGGCGATAATCCCGGCGATCAACTATATCAGGCGAAGCCCGACGCTGTATTTAATGCGCTGCATGGGCGATTCGGCGAGGACGGCACGGTGCAGGGGCTGCTGGAATTGATGCGCCTGCCCTACACCCATTCGGGCGTGCTGGCATCGGCCTTGGCGATGCACAAGGAGCGCACCAAGGATGTCTATCGCGCGGCTGGTCTGCCTGTCGTAAAATCGATCCTGGCAAGCCGCAAGGATGTCGCCGCGCGGCATCTGATGGAGCCTCCCTATGTCGTCAAGCCGGTCAATGAAGGCTCCAGCGTCGGCGTCTTCATCATCCGCCCCGGTGACAATCGCCCGCCCGCCGCCCTGGGCAGCGACCAATGGAATCTGTCGAACGACATGATGGTGGAGGAATTCGTGCCGGGCCGCGAACTCACCGTCTCGGTGATGGGCGAGCGCGCCCTGGGTGTGACCGAAATTGTCACCGATCTGGAATTCTATGACTATGAAGCCAAATACGCGGCCGGCGGCTCGCGCCATATCCTGCCCGCCAAGCTGCCGGCGGCCATCACCGAGGATTGCATGGACCTGGCGCTCCGGGCGCATCGCGCCTTGGGCTGCCGCGGCGTGTCGCGCACCGATTTCCGCTACGACGACACCGGCGAAAAACCCCGCCTGATCTTGCTGGAAACCAACACCCAGCCGGGGATGACGCCGACCTCCCTGGTGCCGGAACAAGCCTCGCATATCGGAATCTCCTACGCCCAATTGTGCCGCTGGCTGGTGGAGGACGCGTCATGCGATCGCTGAAGCTGGAACGCAAAAGCCGCGACAATCCCCGCGCCCGCGCCACGCGCAAGCCGGCGCGCCCGGTGCGCGACGTGTCGTCTGGCAAGAATTTCAGCCAGCGTGGATCGCTGCGAGACAGTATTCTTTCCGCTTTGGTTCGCCGCGCCGGGGGGCTGATCCGGCGCCCTGTCATGCTGATGACATTGGGACTGATGCTGTTCGCCGCCATCGCGGCCTTGTTCGCCAGCGGCACGGTCGGGCGCACCGTTCACGGCATCGATAACGCGATCGACGCGGTCGTAGCGGATGCCGGCTTCGGCATTTCGGAAATCCATCTGGCCGGCAACAGCCGCGTGCCGCCCGAAACCATTCTGGCGGCACTGGGCATGAAGCCGGGCGAATCCATCTTCGACGCCAAGCTGGCCCAGGCCCGCGGCCGCATCATGGCGCTGGACTGGATTGCCTCCGCCGATGTGGTGCGCCGCTATCCGGACTCCATCTTCGTCACGGTGGTGGAGAAGCGGCCCTTCGCCCTCTGGCTGTCCCCGCACGGTGTCGCCGTGGTGGAACGCGCCGGCGGCGTCATCACCACCCAGGGACTGGAGAAATTCGCCCGGCTGCCCAAGCTGGTGGGCGCCGGCGCGCCCGAAGTCGCGACGGATTTGGTAGACGCGGTGACGGGACATCGCGCCGTCGCCGCCCGGGTCGCGGCCTATGAATATGTCTCCCAGCGGCGCTGGAACCTGATCCTGAATGACGGCGTGGTGGTCAAGCTGCCGGAAACCGGCTGGAACAAGGAGCTGGACGCGCTGGAACATCTGATCGTGGATTCTGGCATCCTGGAACGGGACGTCACCGAAATCGATCTGCGTTCGCCGACGCAGTATTTCTTCGTCCTGCGCAGCGGCGAGAAGAAAGACGTTCAACGCGGGAAAGAGACCTGAAGATGGGCGAGGCGATCCGATTGCGCGTCAACAATGAGATTCCCGCCTACCGGCCCGGGCTGGTGTCGGCGCTGGATATCGGCTCCTCCAAGGTGGCCTGCGTCATCGGACGGGCCGAGCAGGGGACGCTGAAGATCCTGGGCAGCGCGCTGCGCGAAAGCGCCGGCATCCGCGCCGGCACGGTGACCAGCCTGGAACTGGCGGAGGAATCCATCCGCGATTGCGTCGCGGCGGCGGAAAACCATGCCGATGCCCGCATCCAGAATGTGCTGATTTCGGTCAATTGCGGCCAACCGGTCTCGGTCAACAGCCGCGCCGTGATGGCGCTGGACGGCGCCCTGGTATCGGACGCGCATCTGCGTGCGCTCTTGAATGATGGCCGCGAGCGCTGCCGCCTGGACGGTCACGAAGTCATTCAAAGCGCCCCCACCGCCTATGTGGTGGACGAGGCCCGGGGTGTGCGCAATCCGTCCGGCATGTTCTGCCAGCGCATCGGCGTCGCCATGCATGCGGTGGCGGTCAAACCCAGCCCGCTTCAGAATCTCAAGCTGGCGGTGGAGCGCTGCCATCTCAATGTGGTGGGCACCCTGTTCTCGGCCTATGCCTCGGGCCTGGCCACGCTCAGCGAGGACGAAAAACAGATCGGCGCCACCGTGATCGACATGGGCGGCGGCTGCACCTCCATCGCCGTGTTCCTGGAAGGTCACTTGGTCTATGCGGATGTGGTGCCCAAGGGTGGCTTCACCGTCACCACCGACATCGCCCAGATGCTGGCGGCGCCGATCTCGGCCGCCGAGCGGGTCAAGAACCTGTTTGGCGCCGCGCTGGGCGATCTGGAAGTCGGCACCGACGTGGTTTCCATCCCCCAGATGGGCGAGGAGGGCGACGATACGGCGCTCAGGGTTCCCCGCTCCATGCTCACCCGCATCATCCAGGCGCGGTTGGACGATATTTTCGAGGAAGTGCAAAGGCGTCTTCAGGCGTCCGGATTCGACGCCGCGGCGGGCCGCCGGGCGGTGCTGACCGGCGGCGCCAGCCAATTGGCGGGTACCCGCGAGTTGGCGGCGCGCATTCTCAACAAGCAGGTGCGGATCGGCCGGCCGCAGAATTTCCCCGGCCTGGCCGCCGCCAATGTCGGACCGGACTATGCCGCCGCGATGGGGCTTTTGATGGCGGGCGCGACCATGCCGCCAGAAATGATCAATCCCGACCTCGCCATGATGCGGCCGGCGCAAAAAGACAAAGGTTGGCTTGGACGGTTGACCGGCCGGTGGTTGGAATGATTCAACATAATAAAAGCGAATCAATTGGGCGATTCGGGCGTTTGCAAGGCGGCTTCCCGCTGTCACTGAGGAGACTCTAAAACATGGCGATCCACCTCAAATTACCTGAGACCAAGGAATTGCGTCCCCGCATCACCGTGCTCGGTGTCGGCGGCGCCGGCGGCAATGCCGTCAACAATATGATCGAGGCAGGTCTCGACGGCGTCGATTTCGTCGTCGCCAACACCGACGCCCAGGCGCTGGCCCAATCCAAGGCCGAACATCGCATCCAGCTGGGCGCCGCAACCACCGAAGGCCTGGGCGCGGGCGCCCAGCCGGAAGTCGGACGGGCCGGCGCCGAGGAATCGCTTGCGGAAATCATGGATCACCTGGCCGGCGCCCATATGGTGTTCATCGCCGCCGGCATGGGCGGCGGCACCGGCACCGGCGCAGCCCCCGTTATCGCGCGCGCGGTGCGCGAAGCGGGCATTCTGACCGTCGGCGTGGTCACCAAGCCTTTCGCCCTGGAAGGGGATCGCCGCATGCGGGTGGCCGAGAAAGGCATCACCGAGCTGCAGCAATTCGTCCATACCTTGATCGTCATTCCCAATCAGAATCTGTTCCGCGTCGCTTCCGACCGCACCACCATGTCCCAAGCCTTCGCCATGGCCGACGAGGTGCTGCATGCCGGTGTGCGCGGTGTCACCGACCTTATTGTCATGCCAGGCCTCATCAGTCTGGACTTCGCCGACATCAAGTCGGTGATCACCGAGATGGGCAAGGCGATGATGGGCACCGGCGAGGCCGAGGGCGAGGACCGCGCCATCCGGGCCGCCGACATGGCGATCTCCAACCCGCTGCTGGACGATGTCACCATGAAGGGCGCCAAGGGCGTTCTGATCAACATCACCGGCGGGCCGGACCTCATGCTGTTCGAAGTCGAACAGGCCGCCAACCGTATCCGCGCCGAAGTCGATCCCGACGCCAATATCATCTTCGGCAATACCATCCTGGATGAGATGGAAGGCCGTATCCGTGTGTCGGTGGTCGCCACCGGCATCGATGCCGAGATGATGAAGCTGCCGGAAAAGGTCCATACGCTACGTCCGCATCTGAAGCCCCAGGCTTTTCGCATGGAGCCCACAAGACCCGTCGCGACGGTGAACCCGGTGCAGGCCCAGGTCGAAAGCCTGGCCGCGGAATTGAATGCGCCGGCCATGCACGCCGAAGCCGCGATGCCCTTGGTCGGCCGGGAAACGCCGGCGATCGAAGTGCCGGCAGCCACCGCCGCGCCGCGCTATCCGGCCACGGAAAGCTATCGTCCCCTCGATCAGCAGCCCTTGGCGCAACGTCCCAAGGCGCCCAAGAAGGCCGGTTGGGGCCTGTTCGGCCGCAAGAAGGCTGCCGTGCCGGATATGCGCGCCGAGCCGGGTTCGGTCGAACGTCCCCGCGCCACCGCCGCGCCGATGCAACGGCCGGTCGCGCCGGATCCCGTGACCGCGACGCCGCCATCGGGGGAGGATCTGTTCCCCGATCACGGCACGGATGAGCAGTTCGAGATTCCGGCTTTCCTGAGAAGGCAGTCGAATTGATGCGCTAATTCGGGCGGTGCGTCTTGGCCTCAGCTTTCTTCTCCCGCAAGGCGGAGCCTTTTGCGGGGGAAGATGTGCGGTAGCGGGCTTGCCCGCGTGCCGCACAGATGGGGGCAATCAATTATGGATTACTGGATCGACGAGGCACAGGAGGCGGATCTTCCCGCCATCACGGCGATCCTCAATCACACCGCCGCCCATACCACCGCGTCCTACCATGAGTATCCCAAGAGCGATGCGGAGATGGCCGAATGGTTCGCGGCCCGCAAACGCGATTACACCGTGCTGGCGGCGCGGGACGCATCGGGTTTTCTGGGATATGCCACCTACGGGTCGTTTCGTGGCCCCTCCGGCTATCGGCTCAGCGCCGAGCATTCGATTTATGTGCGCGAGGATGCGCGTGGCCGCGGCATCGGCAAGGCGCTGCTGGCAGCGCTGATCGACAGGGGCCGCGCCCAGGGACTGCATGTCCTGGTGGGCGGCATTGACAGTGAGAACACCCTCAGCATTGCACTGCACAAGGCCTTTGGTTTCGAGGAGACGGGACGGTTGCCGCAGATCGGCCGAAAATTCGACCGCTGGCTGACCTTGGTGTTTTTACAGAAGCAGCTGTAACGCTATCATCGCCGGGATCATGGACGGGGCGGGTTTCACATGCGGGGAATGATCTTGGCGGCGGCTTTGAGTGTCGGGCTCGTCGTTCCGGCGCTGGCGGCGCCTTATGACGTTGCGGAAAAGGACATCGCCACCCTGCAAGCCGACATGACAGCGGGGCGGGTCGACGCGGTGGGGCTGGTGCAAGCCTATCAGGCGCGCATCGCTGCGCTCGATCCGCAACTCCACAGCGTGATCGCCCTTAATCCCGATGCCGTGGCGCAGGCGCGGGCCCTGGATGGTGAGCGCAAGGCTGGCCATCTGCGCGGACCGCTGCATGGCATTCCGATCCTGGTGAAGGACAATATCGAGACCCTCGATGCGATGCCCACCACCGCCGGTTCGCTGGCGCTGGCGAATAATGTCACCCATCGCGATGCGCCGGTGGTGGCGCGGCTGCGCGCGGCAGGCGTGATCGTCCTGGGCAAAACCAATCTCAGCGAATGGGCCAATATCCGTTCCACCCATTCGATCAGCGGCTGGTCGGCGATCGGTGGCTGGACCCGCAATCCCTATGTGCTGGACCGCAGCACCTGCGGTTCCAGCGCCGGCAGCGGTGCCGCGGTGGCCGCCAGTCTGGCGGCGGCGGCATTGGGCACCGAAACCAATGGCTCGCTGGTCTGTCCGGGGGCGTTCAACAGCCTTGTGTCCCTGAAGCCGACGGTGGGGCTGATATCGCGCACCCATATCGTGCCGATCTCTCATACCCAGGACACCGCAGGACCGATGACGCGGAGCGTGGCGGATGCCGCGCTGCTGCTATCCGCAATGGCCGGCAGCGATCCGCTGGATGGCGCGACCGCGGAGGCCGACGCCCATCGCGCCGATTATGCGGCGCTGGCGGGAGCATCGCTCAAGGGCAAGCGGCTTGGCGTCATTCTGCCGCCGCCGGATGAGTCGCCGCCCGCCACCGAAGCGCTGCTGCAGCGCGCCCTCGGCGTCCTGCGGCAGGAAGGCGCGGAGATCGTCGAGATCCACGGCTTCATCCGGCCGCTTGTCACCTCCGACGAGGAGGGCGTGGTGCTGAAGTTCGAGCTCAAGCACGATATCGGCGTCTATCTGCAAAGCCTACCCGGCGCGGGCCCCAAGACGCTGGCCGACCTGATTGCCTTCAATGCCCGCACCCCGCGCGAACTCGCATTGTTCGATCAGGATTATTTCGAAATGGCGAACGAAAAGGGGGGACTGGACGATCCCGCTTATCTCCTAGCGCGCGACGATCTGGTGACAAGCACGCGGGCCCTCTTGGACAATACCATCACCCAGAATCACCTCGATGCCTTGATCCGCGCCACCGAAGATACGGTGTTCCGGCTGGACGTGATCAAGGGGGACAATGACGGGCCGGGCGCATCCTTTGTTCCCGCCGCTTCCGGTTATCCGCATCTGACGGTGCCGATGGGATATGTCCATGACCTGCCTGCGGGTCTGTCCTTCATCGGACCGGCTTGGTCGGAAGCGCGATTGCTGGCGCTGGGCGCGGCATTCGAACGCGCTACCGCAGCCCGCAAGCCGCCCACCTTTCTGCCTTCGGTGGAAAGCAAGCCGGATATCGCTGCCGCGCTGGCGCCGCTGCCGCGCTAGGCCGTCATTGTCTCAAGAGGGCGCGTCCGCCAGCGCCGCCTTGCTGGTCGGCCCGATATAGAGGCGCCGCTTGTTGAAATCGATCGCCAGCGAATTGTAGCGCAACATGGCGGGGCCGATGATCGCGGCGGCCTTGTTGTCCAGCCCGAAATAGCGGAACACCGCCGCGTTCGCCACGATCACGGTCTGCGCGGGAAAGGTCCGCTCCGCCATGGTGATGGTCAGCCCCTTTACCGTCACTACCGGCTCCAGGGTTCCCAGCGCATCGCGTAGATCTTGCGGCACGGGCAGTTTGTCGAAGCTGCTGCGATGGATGCCGAGCTTCTCGGCTGCGATCCAATTCAACATGGTGATGCCAGATCCCAAGTCCATCAGCGCGGTAACGGTCTGGTTGCCGAATTTGGCGCGCAGCCACCATAACGTTACGTCCATGTCCTTGGCCCGATACGGTGTCAGTTCCGCCGAGGGCCAACCGCGATAGACATCCGTTCCCAGTGTTGCCGGATCCATCAGCCTGACCCGCAACGCGTCATGGTCCATGACCAGGAAATAGTGGGACAGGGCATCCATGCCCAGAATACCGTCGGCGCCTTTCTCGCCTTCCGGCGGATGGACATCGTCCGGCAGCACGCCCAGGGTCAAGTCTCTGATATCCTGGTCGGCCAGGCGCAATTCGCGCGGCTTCACCGGCACGGCGGTGCCAATATTGTTCATCGCATAAACCTTGAGCATGCCGGCTTCGGAGGGCGCCAAGCCCAGTGTCTGGCGCAGATGTTCGAACAGCATGGTGCGGCTGGAAGCGGTATCCAGGATAAAGCTGAACGGTCCTTGGCCGTCCACGAACACGTCCGTGCTGACGCGGCCATCCCCGCCGATGCGATAGGGCAGGTCGACCAGGGTATCGGCTCGCACCACCGTCGCCGCCAGCAGAACAGCCAGCGTCAGAAAAATCGCTTTGTTGCCGTAACGCCCCATTGTTATTGCCTATTTCCGGGCGATCCCACTAAACGCTCCAATCTTGGGCCCGGCAATCGAAATCAGCCGTAGGTTTGCTATAAGGCGATCATGTCATTTCGAAACACGCTGGCCCGCGCCGTCACCATTTCCGGCACCGCCCTGCATGCCGGCGTGCCCGTCACCATGACGCTTTCGCCGGCGCCGGCCGGGCAGGGCGTCATCTTCCGCCGCAGCGACAAGAATGCCGAGATTCCCGCCCGCTACGATCTGGTGAGCCAAACCAGGTTGGGAACGGTGATCGAAAAAGATGGAATCACGGTCGGCGTCATTGAGCACCTGATGGCGGCGGTGGCGGGCGCCGGGCTGGACGATCTGACCGTGAGTCTGGACGGTCCCGAGCCGCCCATTTTGGACGGCGACGCGCTGTCCTATCTCGTGTCGATTGAAAAGGCCGGACTGAAGGCGCAGACGCTGCCGCGCAAAGCCATCAGGATTTTGCGCGAGGTGCTTGTGTCGGAAGGAGACGCGCAGGCCGCGCTCCATCCCGCCCAAAACCTGTCCTATGATTTCCTGCTCGAATACGACACGCCGGCGATCGGGCGTCAGAATTTCCATTTTGACTATTCGCCCGAGAATTTCCGGAACCTGATTGCGCCCGCGCGCACCTTCGGCTTTCTCAAGGACCTTGATGCGCTCAATGCCATGAATTTGGCCAAGGGGGCGTCATTGGAAAACACCCTGGCGCTGGATGAGACCGGCGTCATCAACAAGCAACGCCAGCGCTTTGCCGACGAATTTGTCCGCCACAAAATTCTGGACGCGATCGGCGACATGGCGCTGGCCGGGGCGCCGCTGATCGCCCGTTTTCAGGGCGTCAAATCCGGCCATGGCCTCAACAACCGGCTGCTGCGGGCCCTGTTTTCGGATCCCGGCAATTACGAATTGGTCATGCTTCCCTGAAGCCGGGGGCCATGTGCTATAAGAAGTCCCAGCTCCGGACTGTCGCCGTCGTCAGCCATAAGCTATTGTCCGGGCAAGAAAATTCTCGAGGTTTGACGTCCAATGTTGATTCCTGGCCGCCTTCCCGTCCCGGCTTTCCGCGCCGCCCTTCTGGTGCTGGCGCTGGGAGCTGCCTTAGGCGGCTGCAGCCTTCTGGGCCTGGACAAGGATGACGCCAGCAATGACCTCAACAAGGACGCGGCCCAATATCAGGAACGGCCGGTCGAACAGATCTATGGCGACGCCTGGGCGCAGATCAGCAAAGGCAGCTGGGAAGAGGCCTCCAAGCAGTTCAATGAGGTGGACCGGCAGCATCCCTATTCGGTCTGGGCGCGGCGCGCCATGCTGATGAGCGCTTTCTGCTCCTACCAGGCCAACAAATATGGCGATGCGGTTTCGACCGCCGATCAATATATTTCGCTGCATCCCGGCAGCCATGAAGTCGCCTATGCCTTCTATCTGAAGGCAATTGCGCTCTACGAACAGATCGTGGACGTCAATCGCGATCAGGGGAACACGCAAGGTGCGCTGGTGGCGTTGCAGGATGTGGTGCAGCGTTTCCCGGATACCGAATATGCCCGTGACGCCACGCTCAAGATCGATCTCACCCAGGATCATCTCGCCGGCAAGGAGATGGCGGTCGGCCGCTATTATCTGACGCGAGGCGATTATATCGGCGGCATCAACCGTTTCCGGGTGGTGATACAGCAATATCAGACCACGCCCCAGATCGCCGAGGCGCTGGAGCGATTGACAGAGGCCTATTACGCCCTGGGCCTGGATAGCGAGGCCCAGACTGCCGCCGCCGTTCTGGGCGCCAACTATCCCGGCAGCCAGTGGTACACGGATGCCTATACAATCCTGAAAGGCCGCAATTTGCGCCCGAAGGAAGACAAAGGCTCCTGGATCAGCCAAGCTTTCCACCGGATACTCTGAGAGTCGCATCTCGATGCTCGCCGCGCTGACGGTCCGCGACATCGTCCTGATCGAGCAGGCCGCGCTGGAATTTGCTCCAGGCCTCAATGTCCTGACCGGTGAGACCGGGGCGGGCAAATCCATCTTGCTGGACTCCCTTGGGCTGGCCGTCGGTGGCCGTGGCCGCGCCAGCGTGCGTCCCGGAGCGGCGCAAGGTTCGGCCACCGCCGTGTTCGATCCTGCCGCCGGCCATGGCGCACGTGCCCTGCTGCGGGAACAAGCGATGGCGCATGACGGCGAAATCGTGCTGCGCCGCAGCCTCGCCGCCGACGGCAAGTCCCGCGCCTTCATCAATGACGAAGCCGTCAGTGTGGGCCTGCTCAAGGATCTGGGCGGGCTGCTGCTGGAAGTGCATGGCCAGGCCGACGATCGCGGCCTGTTCGATATCTCGACCCATCGCGGCCTGCTTGACGCCTTCGGCGCGCTGGAGAATGCCGCGCGTGAGGTTGCGAGCCTTTATGCGCAGTGGGATGGCGCGCGCGCGGCACAGGCCGACCTCAACGCGAAAGCGGCCGAGGCTGGGAAAAATGCGGATTATGTCCGTGCCGCGGTCAAGGAATTGTCGGCGTTCGATCCCCAGATGGGTGAAGAGGAAAGCCTGGCGGGCGAGCGCGCCTTGATGATGAATGCGGCGCGGATCGCGGAGGATCTCAGCGCCGCGACGGAAGCCTTGTCCGGAGAACGCGGCGCGGAGCCGGCGCTGGCGCTGGCGTTGAAGAAATTGTCCCGTCTGCAGGAAGAGGCGCGCAAGCGCACCGCCGCGGCCGAGGCGGCGCTGGAGCAGGCCTTCGCCCAAACCGAGGAGGCGCGCCGCGAGCTGGACGCCTTGCTGGCCAGCCTGGACACCGACACCGCCGTGCTGGAGCGCAAGGAAGAACGCTTGTTCGAATTGCGCGCCCTGGCCCGCAAATATGGCGCCCCGCCGGATGGCCTGCCGGCGGTGCTGGCGGATTTCCGGACCCAGCAGGACGCGCTGGACAGCAGCGGCACCTCGCTGAAGGCGGCACAGGCCGCCGTCGCGCGCGCGCATCAAGCCTATCTGGCGGCGGCCCGGATATTGTCGAAAAACCGTGCCGCTGCCGCGAGGAAACTGGAAACGGCCGTCGCCGCCGAGCTGGCGCCACTGAAGCTGGGGCATGCGAAATTTCGGGTCGCGCTCGAAAATCTTGCTGATGACGCCGGCACGGCGAACGGCTTGGAAAAGATTGCGTTCGAAGTCGCCACGGTCGAAGGCGCGGCGTTTGGCTCCCTGGCCAAGATTGCTTCGGGCGGCGAGTTGGCGCGGTTCTCCCTGGCCTTGAAAGTGGCGCTGGCCCAGACCGCGCCGCCGACCGCGATGGTGTTCGATGAAGTGGATCGCGGCGTCGGCGGCGCCGTGGCGGATGCGGTGGGCGAGCGGCTACAACGCCTGGCGGAAACCACCCAGGTATTGCTGGTGACCCACTCGCCGCAGGTGGCGGCGCGGGCGGCGCGGCATTTCCGCATTTCCCGCATCGGCGACAAGACCCGCATCACCTTGCTGGAAGATGATGCGAGGCTGGAGGAAATCGCCCGCATGCTCTCCGGCGCCAATGTCACCGATGAGGCGCGCGCCGCCGCCAAGCGATTGGTGGCCGAAGCATCGCGCGCCAAACCGGCACGCAAGCGGGCGAAGACAGCGTGACCAGCAAACCGGTCGATAAACTCACCTCCGCCGAAGCGGCAAAGGAACTGGATCGTCTGGCGCGCGAGATCGCGCAACATGACCGGCGCTATCACGCCGACGATGCGCCCACCATCAGCGACGCGGAATATGACGCCTTGCGCCTGCGCAATGCCGCGATCGAGGACCGCTTTGCCCTGCTGGTGCGGCCCGACAGCCCATCGCACCGGATCGGCGCCAGGGCGTCGGAGAAATTCACCAAGGTTATTCATGCCCGTCCGATGCTGTCCCTGGACAATGCCTTCAGCGACGAGGAGGTAGGCGAATTCCTGGGCCGGGTGCGGCGGTTTCTCGGTCTGAAAGAGGACGAGGAGATCGCCGTCACCGCCGAGCCCAAGATTGACGGCTTGTCGGCTTCGCTGCGTTACGAAAAGGGCGTGCTGGTACAGGGCGCCACCCGTGGCGACGGCCAGGAAGGCGAGGACATTACTCCCAATCTGCGCACCATTTCCGACATTCCGTTGCGATTGAAAGGCAAGCCGCCCGCCGTGCTCGAAGTGCGCGGTGAAGTCTATATGACTCACAAGGCGTTCGAGGCGCTCAACAAGCGCCAGGCCAAGGACGGCAAGCCGGTTTATGCCAATCCCCGCAATTCCGCCGCCGGTTCGGTGCGTCAGCTCGATCCGTCCATCACCGCCAGCCGGACCTTGAACTTTTTCGCCTATACCTGGGGCGAGATCAGCGAGATGCCTTCCAGGACCCAATGGGGCATGCTGGAAAAATTTCGCGACCTTGGTTTCGCGGTCAATCCGCTGGTGAAGCGTTGCGAGACCTTGGACCAGATCCTGAAATTCTATCGCGATATCGAAAGCAAACGCGCCAAGCTGGGCTATGACATCGACGGCGTGGTCTACAAAGTGGACCGGCTGGACCTGCAGGAGCGGCTGGGTTTCGTCTCGCGCAGTCCCCGCTGGGCCATCGCCCACAAATTTCCGGCCGAACAGGCCGAGACCGTGCTGGAGGATATCGAGATCCAGGTCGGCCGTACCGGCAAACTCGCGCCGGTGGCACGGC
Organism: uncultured Alphaproteobacteria bacterium; assembly: GCA_903897605.1. Taxonomy (GTDB): domain Bacteria; phylum Pseudomonadota; class Alphaproteobacteria; order Micropepsales; family Micropepsaceae; genus Rhizomicrobium. Next base: position 14,677 of record CAIUCH010000012.1, on the reverse strand, counting down.
TGAAACCGGTCACGGTGGGCGGTGTGGTGGTGCGCAATGCCACTCTGCACAATGAAGACGAAATCGCGCGCCTGGATGCGCGGATCGGCGATACGGTGGTGATCCAGCGGGCGGGCGACGTGATTCCGCAGATCCTCAAAGTGCTGGTGGACAAGCGGCCGCGCGGTTCCAAGCCCTACAAATTTCCGGACAAATGCCCGGTCTGCGGCAGTCACGCGGTGCGCGAGGTCGATGAGAAGACCGGCAAGCAAGATGTTGATCGGCGCTGCACTGGGGGATTGATCTGCGATGCCCAGACGGTGGAGCGGCTGAAATATTTCGTGGCCCGTGACGGTTTCGATATCGAAGGTTTGGGCGGCACCATGATCGAACTGTTTCACGACAAAGGTCTGTTGAAAGAGCCCGCCGATATTTTTGCCCTGACCGAAAAGCCGGAGAAAGTCAGCAAGGTGCTGGCCGAGCATCGCGCCGCGTTGTCGGAAGAACGCCGCGCCGCCGAAGGCAAGGAACCGGTCAAGACCAAAGCGAAGAAGGAAGACCGCGAGGACAAGGTGGTCGAGAATCTGACGGCGGCGATCGAGCATCGCCGCACCATCCCGCTGGATCGCCTGATCAACGCTCTGGGCATTCGCCATGTCGGCGAAACCACGGCGCGCCTGATCGCGCGGCAATACCGCACCCTGGCCGCCTTCCTGAAGGGCATGAAGGCGGAAAACGCCCGCGAGGAATTGGAAAGCCTGGAAGGCATTGGCGGCATCGTCGCCGAAGCGATCTGCGATTTCTTCGACGAGAAGCACAATGTGAAGGCGCTGGATCGGTTGCTGGCCTGGCTGGACGTAACGGCGATGGCGGCGCCTGCGAAATCCTCGCCGGTCTCCGGCAAGACGGTGGTGTTCACCGGCACGTTGGAAAAGATGACCCGCCAGGAAGCCAAGGCGCGGGCGGAAGCGCTGGGCGCGAAAGTCTCGGGCTCGGTCTCGGTCAAGACCGATATCGTGGTGGCGGGACCGGGCGCGGGCTCCAAGCTGGCCGAAGCCAAGAAGCACAATGTCGAAGTGCTGGACGAGGATAGCTGGCTGAAATTGATTGCCGGTTAGACCGCCCGCGTCGCCTGTTCCAGCCAGGCGCGAGTCTCTTCATCCACCAGCGGCCGCAAGGTCTCCAGCACCCGGGCGTGATAGGCGTTGAGCCAGACCCGCTCGCCATCGGTGAGCAGTCCCGGTTCCACCAGATTGAGATCGATCGGCGCCAGGGTGATGGTCTCGAACGCCATCATCGGCCGTTCGCCATCCGGCAGCTTTTTCGGCGCTGTCACCACCACCAGATTTTCGATGCGGATGCCATATTCGCCGGTCTTGTAATAGCCGGGCTCATTGGAACAGATCATGCCGGGCATCAACGGCTGGTTGACCGGCCGCTTGGAGATGTTCTGCGGCCCTTCATGTACCGAGAGATAGGAGCCGACGCCATGGCCGGTGCCGTGATCGTAATCCAGGCCCGCGTCCCATAACGGCCGGCGCGCGAAACTGTCGAGCTGCATGCCGATGGTGCCTTCGGGAAAGCGCACGGTGGCCAGCGCGATATGGCCTTTCAGCACCCGGGTGAAGCGGTCGCGCATCTCCGGAGTCGGCGTGCCCACGATTACCGTGCGGGTGACGTCGGTGGTGCCGTCGGGATATTGCGCCCCGGAATCGATTAGGAACATTTGGTCACTGTGGATCGCGGCATTGGTCGAGCGGGTGACGCGGTAATGCACGATGGCGCCATTGGCGCCGGCGCCGGAAATGGAATCGAAAGAGAGGTCGGACAGGCAGCCGGTGGCGCGGCGAAATCCTTCCAGCGTCTCCGCCGCCTGGATCTCGGTCAGGCCGCCATGGGGGGCTTCGCGTGCGAACCAGCAGAGAAAGCGCGACAGCGCCGCGCCGTCGCGGATATGGGCCTTGCGGGTGCCTTCGATCTCCAACGGATTCTTGCAGGCCTTGGGCAATTGGCAGGGATCGGGTGCGGGTTTTACTTTCGCACTGGCCTTGTTCAGCCGGTCGAAGATGGCGGACGCGGCGGTGGCGGGATCGGCCAGCACGGTCTTGCCGGTCAACGCGTCCAGTGCGGCGGTGAAAGCGGACACCGGCGCCAGACGCACGCCGTCACCCAGATGCGCCACCAGTTCGGGTGAGCGCTTGGCCTCGTCCAGGAAGAGATCGGCGTTGCCATCGGTGTGCAGGATGGCGAGGGCCAGCACGAACGGCGTGTGGGGCAGGTCGCTGCCCCGGATATTGAACAACCAACAGACGGAATCGCACAGCGTGATCACCGCCGCCTCGGCATGGGATTTTTTCAAACTCGCGGCGACGCGTGTGCGCTTGGATTTGCTGTCCTCGCCCGCCAGGTTCATCGCGTGCGGCACCGCCTGGCCCATCGGGGGCGCCGGACGATCGGCCCATACCGTGTCGAGCGGGCTGCAATCGCAGGCCACCAGACTTGCGCCCGCGCGTTCCGCCGCATGGCGCAAGCCCGCCGCGCCATTGGCGGTGATGAGCCAGGGATCGAAGCCCAGCTTGCCGCCGGCCGGAAGATGACCAGGAATCCAGCCTTGCGGCCCTTCCGCCACCAGATCGCGCGGTTCGAACAGCGCGGTGTCGGTCTGGGCGCGAACCTGCAAGGTATAGCGGCCATCGACGAACACCGCCGCCTTGTCCGCCAGCACCACCGCCGCACCGGCCGAACCGGTGAAGGATGTCAGCCAGGCCAGGCGCTCGGCATTGGCGGGCAGATATTCGTTCTGATGTTCGTCGGAATGGGGCACGACAAAACCGTCCAGCCCGCGCTTGGTGAGTTCGGCGCGCAACGCCGCCAGACGCGGCGCGACCGTGGCGGCGTCGGAGCGGTCGTCATAGGTCTGGAAAGGGCTGTTCTTGTCCATCAGCCAACGTTAGCGCCCCGGCTTCTCCAAGACCAGCGCGCTCCAAGGGCCGTCGCGGTGGCGACCCAGGAACCGCAGGTGATGGTAAAAACTCAACACCATGGCTTCCTGGTTGTGCAGCAGACCGGACAGCACCAGGGTCGCGCCGGGTTCCAGCGCCTCCACGATCTGCGGCGCCAGGCGGGTGAGCGGTCCCGCCAGGATGTTGGCGATGATCAGGTCATAGGGCGCGGACGCCGCCAACACCGGATTGATCAGCCCGTCCGCAACCACGCCGCGCACCAGCGGACCCACGCCATTGCTCACGGCGTTTTCGTCAGTGACCTCGATGGCGACCGGATCGATGTCCGACGCCAGCACCGGCTTCTTCCACAATTTGGCCGCGCCGATGGCGAGCAGGCCAGTGCCGCAGCCCAGATCCAGAACATTCCGGTAGGCGCGGCGTCGCGCCAGACCGGAAAGCACCGCCAGACACAGCGCCGTGGTCTCGTGATGGCCAGTGCCGAACGCCAGCCCGGCTTCGATCCGCATCGGAATGACGCCATGCGGCACCCGGCCGGCGTCATGGGCGCCATAGACGAAGAAGCGCCCGGCGCGCACCGGCGGCAAGCCTTCCTGGCTGAGGCGAATCCAGTCCTGGTCGGGCAGGGGCTCGACAGTGATGACGCGGCCGGCGATGCGGGTCAGGGTCGCGGCATCGGGTTCATCCGTGTACAGAGCTTCTACCATGGCATTGGCGCCGAACGGTTCTTCGACGATAAGAACGGCCTGCGGCTCTGACGCCAGTTCCAGCAGCGAGGCCATGTCCGGGGCCTCGGCCTTGGTCAACGCGACCGACGCTTTCCAGAAGGGTGGATTGATCATACAATCAGTTTCGGCTTGGCGCGGAATAATTCGGTAGCAATTCTGTGCTCATCACCAAAATGCTCGCTATGGAGATCACAGAAGAAATTATGGTAACCTGCTACCCAAGCATATTTGGCAAATATCGTCGGGCGATCTTTATACTGATCTAACTTCGTCTCGACCGCAGCCTTATGCTGGAGAAATTCTCTGTAAAATGGACCCTGTTCGTGCTCTGCGATTAGAATTTCTTCCAGATAGTTCACAAACCATTGGCCGTCAGAATCTTGCAATAAATCTCGAGCTTGCGGAGCGTGTGGTTGATTTCCATAATAACCTAGATGGCGCTTTACCATTTCAACAGCGGACGCAGTCAAAATCACGCGAGGGTCGCGCGCCGCCTGAGCTTCCCCTTCGTACGCTTCTATTAGCGCCCCTCCAACTACTGCAATGTCGTCGACATAAGCGTCCCCGACCGCTATCGCCCCTCTGACAAAAAATCCATTTATGGCCATATTAAATTGAAATTCTGCTACCTTTTCGATGGCATGGCCAACCTCTATCTCGCCATCTCCGCTGATGGGAAATCCGATAGCAATATTGTCAGTGAATGCTTTAAGCGCGAAAAAATCTTTCTCTCGTAGTGATTTTATCTCGTCGGACGGATCTTCGAACCATCTTCGGCCGTCGACAAGGGCTCCGTAAAGGCTTTTCAAGAATTGCTGTTGTTGGCCGGCTCTACCTGCGGCCATTGTCATGTCTTGATATCCGAGGATGTCCATCAAAACGAGAGCAGAGGGCCTAAGGATCAGTTCGTTGGTTTCGGTGTGATAGGGGTTTCTAGATATAGTTTTCTTCTTCATGCCCGGGCCACGAACTGGTCGATGACTTTCTTCTCACCGGCCTTGTCGAAATCCACCGTCAATTTGTTGCCTTCCACGAAACTCACCCGGCCATAGCCGAATTTCTGGTGAAAGACACGGTCGCCGCGCGCGTAATGCGAGGCGGTGGGATCGCTGGTCTGCACCGCATAGGCCTGCGCCTCGATCATCGGCGGGCGGGTGCGGGTCTGAGCGGCGGCGCGGTTGGCCTCCTTATATTGTTGTGCCCGTTTCCAGCCGGGGCTTTCATAGGTGCTGGCAAAGGCCGGACCGCCGGCATTGTCGCGAAAGCCCGTGGCGCCGCCATAGAAACCTTCGTCGACAATGGTCTGGACATGGGCTTCGGGAATTTCGCTCAGGAAGCGCGACGGCAACGCGCTCTGCCAGCTGCCATGCACGCGGCGGTTGGCGGCGAACGAGATGCGCGCCCGCTGCTTGGCCCGCGTCAAGCCGACATAAGCGAGGCGGCGTTCCTCCTCCAGGCCCGCGACGCCGCTTTCATCCATGGTGCGCTGGCTGGGAAACAGGCCTTCCTCCCAGCCGGGCAGAAAGACCGTGTCGAATTCCAAGCCCTTGGCGGCATGCAAGGTCATCAGGTTGATGCGGTCGCCCGATTCGTCCTGCGCGATCTCCATCACCAGGCTGACATGTTCCAGGAAGGCGGATAGGGATTCAAACGCTTCCATCGAGCGAACAAATTCTTTGAGATTGTCCAACCGGCCTGGTGCTTCCGCCGATTTATCGGCCTTCAGCATGTCGGTATAGCCGGACTCATCCAGCACCATCTCCGCCAGTTCGGTGTGCGGCAGCACCCGCGAGGTCTCGCTCCAGCGGGCGAAATTGGTGGTCAATTCGGTCAGCGCCTTGCGGGCCTTGGGCGGCAGCTCGTCGGTCTCGGCGATTTCGCGCGCCGCCGCCAGCAGCGGTGACTGACGCGCACGGGCAAAGGTATGCAAGGTCGCGACACTGGCATCGCCGATGCCACGCTTGGGCTTGTTGACGATGCGCTCGAACGCCAAATCGTCGTCGCCTTGCGCAATCAAGCGCAGATAAGCCATGGCGTCGCGAATTTCCGCCCGCTCATAAAAGCGCGGACCGCCGATCACCCGATAGGGCAGGCCCAATGAAATAAAACGATCTTCGAATTCGCGCATCTGGAACGAGGCGCGCACCAGGATCGCCATGTCGCCGAACCGCGCGCCCTGGCGATGCAAATCTTCCGCTTCGCTGGCGACGTTGCGGGCTTCCTCCTCGGCATCCCACACGCCCTGGACCCGGATCTGCTCGCCGGGGTCACCCTCGGTCCATAGGGTCTTGCCCAGCCGGCCCTTGTTGGCGGCGATCAGGCCCGAAGCCGCGCCCAATATCACGGAGGTGGAGCGGTAATTGCGCTCCAGCCGGATCACCTTGGCGCCGGGAAAGTCGTGCTCGAAGCGCAGGATGTTTTCCACTTCCGCGCCGCGCCAGGCATAGATCGATTGGTCGTCATCGCCGACCACGCAGACATTGCCGCTCTGGCTGGCCAGTAGCTTCAGCCAGAGATACTGCACCACATTGGTGTCCTGATACTCATCCACCAGCATATAGCGGAAGCGGTCGCGGTAATCGGCCAGGATGTCGGGATTGGTGCGAAGGATGTTGAGCGTCTCCAGCAGCAGGTCGCCGAAATCCGCCGCGTTCAGCGCTTTGAGCCGTTCCTGATATTGCCGGTACAGCGTCTTGCCCTTGCCGAAGGCATAGCCTTGGCCGTCGCCGTCGGAGACATCGTCGGGCCGCTGGCCGCGGTTCTTCCAATTGTCGATCATCGAAGCCAGGGTGCGCACCGGCCAGCGCTTCTCGTCGATGCCTTCGGCTTCGACCAGCTGCTTCATCAATCGAAGCTGATCGTCCGCGTCCAGGATGGTGAAGTTGGATTTCAGTCCCGCCAGCTCGGCATGGCGGCGCAGCATCTTGGCGCCGATGGAATGGAAGGTGCCAAGCCATTGCATGCCTTCGACCACCCCGCCGATCAGGGCGCCGATCCGCTCCTTCATTTCGCGGGCGGCCTTGTTGGTGAAGGTGACGGCCAGGATCTGGCCCGGCCAGGCCCGCCGGGTCGCCAGGATATGCGCCAGGCGGGTGGTCAGGACGCGGGTCTTGCCGGTTCCCGCCCCTGCCAGCACCAGCACGGGGCCGTCCACGCTCTCCACCGCCTCGCGTTGCTCTTTGTTGAGGCCGGCGAGGTAGGGCGGATCGCGCGGCGTCTGTGCAGCCGGTGTGGCGGACGGTTCGCCGTCGCCGAAGGCCGCGTCCAGCGGGTCGGAATAGGGATGATGGCTCATGAGTCCGGCCATCCTAGCAGGCGGGGGCGGCAAAAGTCCTGCTTTTGTTCTCTTGCCGGGGAGGGCCTTAAACCCGCACAAAACGGCCATGGCTTCGCATCTTCTGGATCAGTTCGCGGCCGTCGCGCCGGACCGCGCCTTCATCACCAATTTCGATGGCCGGGTGCTGACCCATGGCGGCCTGGACGCACTATCGGCCCGCTTGGCGCATGCCCTCCAGGCGCTGGGCGTGAAGCCGGGCGACCGGGTCGCGGCGCAGGTGGAGAAAAGCCCGGAAACCATCGCGCTCTATATCGCCTGTGTGCGGGCGGGCGCGGTCTGGTTGCCGCTCAACACCGCCTATACCCGCGCCGAGCTGTCCTATTTCGTGGAAGATTCCGAGCCTTCCTTGTTTGTCGCCGCGCCGGGCCAAGAGGACAAAGTCGCGGGCGTCACGGTGGCGACGTTGGGAACCGACGGGCACAGCGGCAGCCTGTTGAAACTTGCGGCCAAGCAATCCGACAGTTTTGCCGATATCGCGCGGGGACCGGACGATCTGGCCGCCATTCTCTACACCTCGGGCACCACCGGGCGATCCAAGGGCGCAATGCTGAGCCATGAAAATCTGGCGTCGAACGCCCGCACCCTGATGCAGGTGTGGCGCTTCACGGACCGGGATGTTCTGCTCCACGCCTTGCCGATCTATCACACCCATGGATTGTTCGTGGCGACCAACACGATCTTGATGGCGGGCGCCGAGATGCTGTTCCTGCCCAAACCCGACATGGACGAGATGTTTCGCCTGATGCCGCGGGCGACGGTGGTGATGGGCGTGCCGACTTTTTACACGCGGCTTCTGGCGGATGCGCGACTGACGCGGGAGGCGACCCGGCACATCCGCCTGTTCGTCTCCGGTTCGGCGCCGCTTCTGAGCGAGACCCATCGCGACTGGCAGCTGCGCACGGGGCACGCGATCCTCGAGCGCTATGGCATGACCGAAACCAACATGAACACCTCCAATCCCTATGACGGCGCGCGTGTCGCCGGCACGGTGGGACTGCCGCTGCCGAGCGTGGACATCCGCATCACCGATCCCGAAAGCGGCAAGCCCTTGACCCAAGGCGAGATCGGTATGATCGAGGTGCGCGGGCCGAACGTATTCAAGGGCTATTGGCGTCAGCCGGAAAAGACGCGGGCCGAATTTCGCGGCGACGGTTTCTTCGTCACCGGCGATCTCGGCATGATCGACGAGAAGGGCTATGTCGCCATTGTCGGACGGGGCAAGGACCTGGTGATTTCCGGCGGCTTCAATGTCTATCCCAAGGAAGTGGAAGGCGAGATCGATGCCTTGCCGGGGGTGGTGGAAAGCGCGGTAATCGGCGTGGCGCATCCCGATTTCGGCGAAGGCGTCACCGCGGTGGTGGCGAAGAAAGCCGATGCTGCGCTGACGGAAGCTGGCGTGATCGGGGCGCTCAAGGAGCGGCTGGCAGCCTATAAGCTGCCCAAGCGCGTGCTGTTCGTGGAAGACTTGCCGCGTAACGCCATGGGAAAAGTGCAAAAGGCGCTGCTTCGGGAAACCTACAAGGATCTGTACCACTAGTCTTTCTTGTGCGCGTCCAGATCGCGAGCGGATTTTTCGCTCTGCGTCTTGGCCAGATCGCGCAGGCGCTTGGGCGTGCCATGCAAGGTGCGATTGGTCTTCGCCGTCTTTTCCTTTTCGTCGCGCGCCTTGGCCTTGCGGGCCCGGCGCAGATTGACGATCTCACCCATCGCTCAGCCCGCGTCCTTCGCCATCGCCCGCGCATAGGCGGGGCGTTCCAGGCAGCGCTTCACATAGGCGTCCACCGAGGCCAGCTTGGGCATCATCGGATTCTGCGCGAACATGCCGAAGGTGGTGGCGTAGAGAATATCGGCGCCGGTGAATTTGTCGCCCGCGATATAGGGCTGGGCGGTCAGCAGCTTGTCGATATACGGCATCACTTCTTCCACAGCGACCCAGCCGGCGGTACCGCGCGGCACATCCATCTTGAGGAATTTGGAGACGAAGGAGGGCTCCAGGACATCGCCATAATAGGCCAGCATGGTGAGATATTGTCCGCGCCCGGCTTCGCCCGGCATGGGCGCCAGTCCGGCTTGCGGGAAGGTGTCAGTGAGATACGCCACGATGGCGGAGGATTCGAACACGGTCTCCTTGCCGTGACGGATGGCAGGGACCTTGGCGTGCGGATGCGGGTTGTTTTCATCGATGGCGCCGCTGCCGTCGCCGCGCCGGATCGAGACAATCTTGATTTCATAGGGCGCGCCCAGTTCCTCCAGCAGGAAGATCATGCGGGTCGAGCGGGATTTCGGCGCGTGATAGAGTGTGATCATGCGGCCAAGGTTAAATGTGGGTGCGGCTGACGGCAAGAGCATGAAGCCGAAGCGCGCTGGCCAGCGCGCGTGATCCCCGCGTCGCGTCGATGCCCTGCACCAGCGCCGCCAGGCTGCGGCCAGTTTTCCTGGCTTCGCCGTCCAGGATCGCCCAGAACTCTTCTTCCAGCGCCACCGATGTGCGATGGCCCGCGAGCGAGAAAGAGCGCTTTTTCAGCAACTGGATCCCCTTCCCTCGCGCCGCGCGCTCGCCGGGAATGACCCATTTGGGGTCATTTCGGCGCGATCATGTCTTCGGGGCGCACCACGGCGTCGAACTCTTCCGCCGTGACATAACCACCCTTGACCGCTTCTTCCTTCAAGGTGGTGCCGTTCTTGTGCGCGGTCTTGGCGATCTTTGCGGCGTTGTCATAGCCGATCTTGGGCGCCAGCGCCGTCACCAGCATCAGCGAACGCTCCAGCCCGGCCTTGATATTGTCCAAGCGCGGCTCGATCCCCACGATGCAATTGTCGGTAAAGCTCACCGAAGCGTCGGCCATCAACCGCACGCTCTGCAGGAAGTTGTACGCCATCACCGGATTATAGACGTTGAGTTCGAAATGGCCCTGGCTGTCGGCGAAAGTCAGCGCCGTGTTGTTGCCGAAGATCTGGACGCAGACCTGGGTCATCGCTTCGCACTGGGTGGGATTGACCTTGCCCGGCATGATCGACGAGCCGGGTTCGTTTTCCGGCAGCGACAATTCACCCAGGCCCGAGCGCGGACCCGAGCCCAGAAAGCGGATGTCGTTGGCGATCTTGAACAGGCTGGCGGCGACGGTGTTGATCGCGCCATGGCTGAACACCATGGCGTCATGGGCGGCCAAGGCTTCGAATTTGTTGGGCGCCGTGGTGAAGGGCATCTGGGTGATGGCGGCGATGCGCTCGGCCACCATGCGATCGAACCCCACCGGCGCATTCAAACCGGTACCCACCGCCGTGCCGCCCTGCGCCAGCTGCATCAGCTTGGGCATGGACTGTTCGATCCGCTCGATGCCGTTCTGGATCTGGGTGGTGTAGCCGGAGAATTCCTGGCCCAGGGTCAGCGGTGTCGCATCCTGGGTGTGGGTGCGGCCGATCTTGATGATCGCCTTCCAGGCCTCTGCCTTGTCGTTCAGGGCATTGCGCAATTTTTGCAGCGCCGGCAGCAGGCGGTGCGTGATCTCTTCGGCACAGGCGATGTGCATCGCGGTGGGATAGGTGTCGTTAGACGACTGGCTCATATTGACGTGATCGTTGGGATGGACAGGTTTCTTGGAGCCCATCACCCCGCCCAGCATCTGGATGGCGCGGTTGGAGATCACTTCATTGGCGTTCATGTTGGACTGGGTGCCCGAACCGGTCTGCCAGACCGCAAGCGGGAAATGATCGTCGAGCTTGCCTTCGATCACTTCCTGTGCGGCCGCGACGATGGTCTCGCCCAGTTTTTTGTCCAGATGACCCAGCGCCATGTTGGTTTCGGCAGCGGCGCGCTTGATGATGCCCAGCGCCCGCACCACCGCCAGTGGCTGCTTCTCCCAGCCGATCTTGAAATTGCCCAAGGAGCGCTGTGCCTGCGCCCCCCAATAGCGGTCGCTGGCCACTTCGATGGGGCCGAAGCTGTCTGTCTCGGTGCGGGTCGGAACGGTCTTGTCGGTCATGGCGCCTTGCTCAGGAAAAGCCGGGCACGGCTACTATTTCTTGCGGAAAGAATCCAGGCTGACGACTTCGCCGGCCGGGGTCTTGTCGGCGGGAAGGGCCGGTTCGGTGGCTATTTCGCCTTCGGGCTGGGGTGGGGGCACCATGACGGGGCCAGGGGCCGCTTGCTTGGTTTCGCCCTCGCTGCGGAATTGCAGGCCGAACTGCACCCCCGGGTCGAAAAAGGCGGTCAGCGCGCTGAAGGGGATGTGAAGCGGCGCGGGAAGCTTTTTAAATGTCAGAGTGACCTCGAAATAATCCTCTTTCACCTTCAGCGCCCAATATTGGTGCTGGATGATGATGGTCATTTCGTCGGGATATTGCTCCTTCAGGAAATCGGGAATGTCCACACCTTCGGCATGGGTCTTGAAGGTCAAATAGAAATGGTGCGCGCCGATCAGCCCGGATTTTTCGATGCGGCGAAGGGCATCGCGCACGACGCCGCGCAACGCCTGGTCGGTCAGGGACTGATAGCCGATAAAATCCTTCGCCATGAGGCTTTTTAGACTAAGCGTGGCTAACGAGGAGTCAATCGCGGGAACCCCGCAAATCATGGCCGACCGTCGGCACAATTGCGGCAATGGGGAGAACCGGAAGCTTTATCAAGCCGTTGGGGATATGGCTTCGGTGCCCTGATTGATAGAAGAATTGGCCACCCGGGGCCACGATGCGACCCTGTCCACAAGTGGTGATTCGCGGACTTCAGCGGAACCGTACCTCGTTGTTCCGCGCGCCTCTTGGCGCCACGGCATCCACAATTCGCCGCCCTTCGACATCATCATGCTCGGCCAGGCCGCGAACCGGATGGCGGAGCGCGATGTGATCCGATTCCCAATCAGTTTTCGTTTTGCGCAGTGCATTACATCATTGCCAAAACGTCGCTTGAGCGCATGGTCGGCGCGGTATAAGCGGGGCGGCAATGACGATTGAAAAAAGCCCCAATCGCGCCCCCGCCAAGGTGCAGAGCCCGCTGCTGCCCGAAGAGCTGAAGCGGGCGCCCGAGCCGCAACCGGTGGAAGCGCCGCCGCCGGAAGTTCTGCCGGAGCAGGCAGCCGAAGATCGTGGCGCGCTCGCATTTCTGACAGTGTTCCGCCATCGAAATTACAGGCTGTTCTTCACCGGCCAGATGGTGTCGCTGATGGGCACCTGGATCACCAATGTCACCCAGGGCTGGCTGGTCTACAGCCTCACCCATTCGCCGCTGCTGCTGGGCGTGACATCCTTCGCGGGCTCGGTGCCGGTGTTCTTCTTTTCCGCCTTTGGCGGCGCGATCTCCGACCGCTTCGACCGGCGGCGTGCGCTGTTTGTCACCCAATCGCTGGCCTGCGCGCAATCCCTGGCGCTGGCGGTTCTCACCCTGACGCATTGGGTCCGGGTCTGGGAGATTGTCTGCCTCGCCTTGTTCCAGGGCTTCATCAATGCCTTCGATGTGCCGATCCGTCAGGCGATGACGGTGGAGATGGTGGGCAAGGACGATCTGCGCCATGCCATTTCGCTCAATTCCATGATGTTCAATCTGGCACGGGTGATCGGCCCCAGCGTCGCCGGCATTCTGATCGCCCTGGTGGGCGTCGGGATCTGTTTTTCCATCGACGCGCTGTCTTACGTGGCGGTGATTATCAGCCTCTATTTCATGAAGTTCGCGGCGCGCCTCCCGGGCAAGCATTCGGCGCCGCTTCGCGCCGTGAAGGATGGATTTGTCTATGTGTGGGGCGAGCGGGAGATCCGCACCTCGATGCTCCTGATGGCCATGTGTTCGGCCTTTGGCGCGGCCTATCTGACCTTGTTGCCCGCCTTTGCGCGCGATGTCCTGCATCAGGGCAGCGAGGGACTGGGTTTTCTTTATGCCGGCGTGGGAGCTGGCGCATTCCTGGGCGCCTATGCGTTGGCGCGGGTGCCGGACCGGCATCTGTTCGCCACGCCGGTGGTTGCGGCGCTGGGTTTCGGTATTTCGCTGATCTTTTTTTCCCAGTCGCACTGGTTCGGATTGTCGCTGGCGCTTCTGATGCCATCGGCGTTCAGCCTGATGCTGCTGGGAGGCTCGACCAACTCCATCGTCCAGCTTTTGGCGCGCGACGATATGCGCGGCCGGGTGGTCGCCTGTTATGCCATGGCGTTTCTGGGGATGACGCCCTGGGGCTCGCTGATCCTGGGCTGGGTGGCGGAGCATTTCGGCGCCAGCCGCGCCGTGGCGACGGGCGGTTGCATCTGCATCTTGGCGGCGGCGCTGGCCTGGTACGACCGGCGCGGCGAATTCTGGAAATTGAAGGTGGTGGAATAAGGCGGAAGTTTCTGTCCGCTCTCGCGCCTACCTTATCGTTATGACCAGCCAATAAAAACCAGATCCGCCCGGTGCCCCATGCGACGACGCGCTTGCGCGTCGCGCCTTAAAAAACAGGGGGGCGCCGAAGCGCGAACTTGGAGGGTGGGGGTCCGTACGCGTCTTTCGCTGGCGCTCAAGACCTACGGACCCATTGCCGGCGCCCACGCGACGACGCGCTTGCGCGTCGCGCCTAAAAAAATAGGGGGGCGCCGAAGCGCGAACTTGCAAGGTGGGGGGCTTCTGTTGCCCGGCGCCCCCCGAGCCGCGCTTGCTTAATTAATTAAGCAGCGAGGGCCATTTGATTATCGTTGGCACCTGTACGGATAGCCCGATAACGGCGGATACCATACCGAGCAAAAGGACAGCCTTTACACGTCCGTCGATCCTGTTTCGCCCCCACAAAAACCCACCGGAATGGGCTTGTGGTGGAGGCGCCGGGTACCGCCCCCGGGTCCGGGCCGCTTATTACGAAGCCGTTTATTGCCATAGCTGGTTGCCCAGCCTTCCCAATATAGGGTGCGGGGGTTAATTTTAGAAGGGTTTCAAGGGGATTCGCGGATATGTCGAACTGGCCGGGCGATAGCGCTGTTTTTCCCCTCTGCACCACGCTTTTGAAGCAGTTCGAAGGGTTCCGCAGCAGCCCCTATCTGGACAGCGTGGGCATTCCCACCATCGGCTATGGCTGCATCACCTATCCCGGCGGCGAGGCCATCAGAATAGGCGATCCCGCCATCACCGAGGCGCAAGGCATCCAGTTCCTGAACTACCAGCTGGGCCTCAAGAGCAAGGTGATGGCGCCGATGCTGCAGAAGCCGGCCAGCCGGCACCAGGCCGCCGCCATGCTGTCGCTGACCTACAATATCGGCACTGGCGCCTTCGGCTCGTCCAGCGTGCTGCGCAAGTTCAATGCCGGCGACACCGCCGGCGCCGCCGATGCCTTCCTGATGTGGGACAAGGGCCATGTCGACGGCCAGGCCGTGGTCATCGCGGGCCTGCACAACCGCCGCGTGGCCGAGCGCACGGTGTTCCTGACTCACGACTGATGCGCGCGATCTTTTCCAGTGACGCGGAGATTGAACGCCTGGGGCAGGGGCTGATCGACCGCACCGTGCCCAAGGAGGAGTGGACCCATGCCGCCCACTTCGCCGCGGCGCTGTGGCTAATGCGCATGGGCCATGACGCGCCGGTGGTGATGCCGGGCCTGATCCGCGCTTTCAATGAATCGGTCGGTGGGGTGAACAGCGATTCCAGCGGCTATCACGAAACCATCACCCAGGCCTCGCTGCGGGCGGCCAAAGGCATCCTGGACCTGAACGGGCCGGAAGTG
>CAIUCH010000011.1 GCA_903897605.1 uncultured Alphaproteobacteria bacterium | reverse complement strand
GCCACACTCATCGCTGGGATATCGGCCACCAGCGCCAGAAGCAATCTGCTGGCCGCCCGATCCGCCGGTCAGCAACAAGGTGGCGCAAACGCCGCCACTGAACTAACATCGCAACTGGACCACTCAGTGGGGGCCGGTCACTATCATTACCAGCTGAGCGTGTTGAAGATGCGGCGCCAAAAAGCTCGCATATTGCCCGAAGCCGACAGCGCCGGCCGCGATGGAAATCGGGCCGATCAAAAGCGATTGCCATAGGAAGAGGAAGCTGATCATGCGCCCCCAGCTGTTGCGGCCAAAGGCCTGCAAAAGGTAATGATAAGGACCACCGGAGCGCGGCAGCGCCGAACCAAGTTCCGCCCAAACCAATCCGTCGCAAAGACAGAGTATCGCTCCTAGAACCCAACCCAGCATGGCTTGTGGGCCCCCCATCGCGGCAAGTGCAAGCGGGATGGTGAGGAACGGCCCGATGCCGACCATATTGAGAATGTTTGTCGACATGGCACCGGCGAGCCCCATGCCGCGGTCAAGTTCCTGCGTATCGCCGGCGGGCTGGTTTTCCATGGAACCTATGGTGGCCAGAAATCAGACCTTTTTGATACCCCGTGCCGGTGAAAACGCAGGTCCCGCGGCTACGGCATATGCTGGGCTGTCCTTCCGGCAGCAGGACTATTTTCTTGTGTGAATTTGAGGGTTCTTTGGCAGGCTGAGCAAATTGGCAAAGATCCGAAAAGCCCCGGGAACGCCAAGCGGAAGCTGCCGATAGAATGCGTAGGCATTATAAATGTAGATGCCTTTGCCATACCGCGCGTAAACCAGACCGCCCTTCTGGGGCAGTTGCCCTTCGTCGTGCGTTTCCAGCAATGGCTTGTACCTTGGATCCCAGGAGGTCAGGAATTTGGATCCGCGTTCCTCGATCCATCCATCGAAGTCTTTTGGCGTGATGACATTGGGCCATGTCAGCAACGGATCCTTGGGATCAAGAATCGCGACAGCCGACTTTTCGTCGGTGACCTCTTCCGGATCGTTTGTCATGACATAGGGATAAGGGCCGAAATTGCGATTATATTCCGGCGTATTGTATTGGATCATTACAACGCCACCATTCTCGACATATTTCAACAGGCGATTGTTGTTGGCAATCAGGTCGGGCCGCACCGCATAGGCGCGCACACCGACAACGATGGAATCGTATTTGGCAAGGTCGGCGTTCGCCAGGTCTTGCGAAGACAGAAAGGAAATGTGGATGCCAAGCGCCTCGAGTGCGGACGGCACATCGTCACCACTCCCCTCAATATAACCAATGTTCTGCGAAGCGGCCATCTTCACATTGGTGCCTGTAACTTTGTAAATCGCCGGGTTGAAGAGAAAATAGGGTCTGAGGCCCGTGTACCCGGTTGCGATATAGCCTTCCTTATAGGATTTTCCCTGATAGTCGGCGACAGCCGTGATTTTGTAAGTTTGTTCCGCGACCACGCCGGGAAGGATTTTGAAGGCCACAGATGTCTCCTCTCCCAACTGCGAAAAACTGACTGGCGCCAATTTCGGCTCCGAGACCCAGCCTTCGGGAAGTTCGAGACGAATGCTTTCCACTGCCTGGCCTTCCACATTATTACGCAGACGCACGGCAACGGGGAATGACGTCTGTCCAAGCGGAATGATTCCGGCGGCGGGATTCATCGTTACGGAGACCGGTGGGCCGACGGGCATCGGGTACCGCAGTGTTCCAGGGCCGGTGACTTGACTGACGGCCTGCACAACACTTGTGGCCTCCACGATCACACCCTGAAACCGGAAGCGCGCAATAGCCTCCAGCGGATAAGGGGCCAATGGCAGGCTCCGGTGGGCGGTATCGGCGATGTCGTAGTATGGCTGCTCCATGTCCGGCCGCGTGAAATAGGGCCGCGTGAAAGGTTCATCTTGCGGAACCGTTGCAGCGAATTGAACCCGCAAAGCCTTTCCAGGCCCAATTTGCTTTGCCGCTCCGGATTCGAGTTTTGCGTTCCAGGACTTGCCGGACGAGCCAGTCAACTTCACGTCATCAATCTCGGCGGCCAGCCTGCCGCCATTGAACAGATGCACCCGGACATGGATGCTCTGACCGGGAATGGCCATCTGGACGGTTTCTCGCGCATCGCCCAACTCCGACGGAGCATCATCCGACTTTGCCGCCGGCATCAGATCCGCCTCCAGCGAGATGCTCAGCGACGCAAGCAGCGCTTGATTGAACTGCTGCTTCTTCACTCTGAGTTCATGAAGCAAGTTGTATTTCTCTTCTGCGGTGAGCGAACTCTTCTCGACACTCTCCGCCAGGTCATCGGTCGCCTTTAATCCCCGCGCGAGCGTTCCTGCGATTGCGGACGGATCTTGTGCAGAAAAGCCGGCGATGGCGCTCTCGACTGTGCTGTCTATCTGCCGCAATCCATCCTTAAGGAAAGCGGGCGGAGTGCTCCCAGCGAGATTTGCGATACCCGCCAGTGAAACATCAATGCCATCGAAGAAATTTTCCTCTTTGTCCGGCGCGTCGATGTGCGATCCGAAGCGGTGGTAATTTGCCACCTGTTCGTCTGGCGCGGGAATGTCTGCTCCACCGTTTTGCGATTTCTGGAGTCCGAGACCTTCCCGCGCAATCTGCAAGTAGGTGAGACCCATCATGGCGTCGTAGGAACCGACGGGAACAGCGATCGTGGTGGAAACCGGACCGGACTCCCATCGACCCGTGATGTAATTCTGTACGCCGATCGGACCCCAGCGGTGGGTCGCGTAATCATATGCGCCTTTATCGGAAGTGCGGAATCGCGGCACCCGCGCATACTGTTTTACCGGCATCCAAGGTAGCAGGCCCTCTCGAATCTGTTCGGGAAACTTTTTGGGGTCGCCGGCGGCGTTGAACACTTCTTGCGCCAACAGGCCCGCGGCGGCATGATTTCCATGACCGTCCGTTGGCCCACCGACAAAGACGGAGTTTACCACGAGCGGGCGCACGGTTCGAACCACGCGAACCGCGTCCGACAATATGCGCTCATGACCCCATTGATCGAGCGCTTCCTTAAGTGACTTCGAGAAACCATAGTCCGCCACCGACGAGAAATACTGCCCGTCTAGGCCATAATAACGGTTGGCTTGCAGCAGCTCCTCCGTGCGAACGAGCCCGAGTGCGTCCCACAGGTGAGGCGACATAACATTTGCGCCACCCTCGCCCCGGTTGAGCGTCATAAGATCTGTGCGAACACCAAGGCCACGACTTTCGTAGGCCAAAGTTGCTCCATCCTCATCGTCTGGATGGGCCACAATCATCAGCAGGCTCGCGCGCGTATGCAGCTTCTTTAATAGCCGCCAAGTCTCGGTTGCGCCGCGGTCGATGGGAATGGGTCGCGCATCCGCAGTCTCCGCCGGTGCAGACAAGCCAGCGTCGGTCAGATTTCGCAGTAGAATCAAAGCGAACGTAACGTAAACGACCACTCTTAATCGAAGAGCCATGATGGCTTTGTCCCCTGCTGATGTCGGACCCGGTGCAGAAATTTGAGAAATTCAGGCGGCGGTTCGGATAATGTAGTTGCCGCGCGTCAAATCTCGCGCCGAACTTTTTCAGTGTCAAATGTTGCCCGTGTCGCCGGATTAACAGATATCCCAAGACGCGATCTCTTGTTTCGAAGGAGAAATGCGTGTTGGTGAATGATTTCGGACAGATGATCGGCGAACCCGTACCGGGATGGACGGCGCGGCCCTGGCCGCCGCGAACCCCGATCAAGGGCCGCTTCTGCCGCGTCGAGCCGTTGGACGTCGCGCGTCACGCCCCCGCGCTGCAGGACGCGTTTGCGCAGGCTTCTGCCGCAAGCTGGACCTATCTGCCCGACTTTATGGGCCCCCATCCCACGCTTGCGGCATGGCAGACATGGCTTCAGAGCGCGATGGCAAGCAAGGATCCTTTGTGGCACGCGATTGTGGAGGTCAAAAGCGGCCGCGCGGTAGGCATCGGATGTTACCTGCGCATCGACGCCAATTCCGGCTCCATCGAGGTGGGAGGTCTGCTTTATAGCCCACTGCTGCAGAAGACGCCCGCTGCCACCGAGGCCATGTATCTGATGATGCGCCGCGCTTTCGACGAGCTGGGCTATCGCCGCTATGAATGGAAATGCGATCATCTGAACGCGCCGTCGCGCTCCGCGGCGCTCAGGCTGGGCTTCACATTCGAGGGTACTTTCCGCCAGCACATGGTCTATCGGGGACGAAGCCGGGATTCCGACTGGTTCTCGATCCTGCATAGCGAATGGCCCAGGCTGCGCGCCATGTTCGAGCAGTGGCTCAAGTCGGAGAATCTCGACAGCGAGGGTCGGCAGAATGCGAGCCTGGCAAGCTTCCGCTAGATCGAAGCGATTCCGCAGCCCGTGGCAATTGACGCGCCAGCGGTCAGATTTGGGTCAAAAACGGCAGCTACGCCGGCTTGGTGGGCGTGTTAGAAACCGAATCTGCAATCAACCCCCGCAACTTCTGACAGAGAACTACTCCCGTTTCCGAGTCTTTCCCGGTGGCCAGGGCTGTGTTCGCGAACCAATCTCGAGTCCTTCCGAGCAAACCTGGTATCGGTTGGAAACCGGTCCGCACCAAGCAAACCACAAACCGATGGTAAGCGTGTCACCAACCAAGATCACACACACACGAATGCATTTTTACAATGGGATTTTTTTTCAAATGGCTGACACGCGCGAAACGCACGGTTTGAACAAAACGGCTGGTGGGCCCGGCAGGACACACATTTCTGCGTTTACCATTGTAATTTCCGTTGCTTACGAGTCCGCTGGGATTGGAATACCAACAAACCAGCCAACACGTCCTTCCGATCAGCCAGAATCTCAGAGCGCCGACAGGCGATAGCCTTCGCCTATGGATACGGTAGCCAACAAGTAGTTCCGCCAGACGATGCAAAACCGCATAACGGCCTCACCCGATGAACGGGTGAGACAACCGGAGCGGATGTACCCCATGACGAATGTTGCGACGGCCGCCCACGCGGAGAAGACCAATCCGGTCGCCGAATATGGCCAGACCGTGCTGGTGCTTCAGGGTGGAGGGGCGCTCGGCGCCTATCAGGCCGGCGTCTATCAGGCCCTGCACGAAGCCGGCATCGAGCCGGACTGGATCATCGGCACTTCGATCGGTGCCATCAATGCCAGCCTTATCGCCGGCAACAAGCCGGAAAATCGCCTGGCGCGCCTTAAGCAGTTTTGGAATCGGGTCGAGTATAACCCGCTCCTCAAATTCGCCGGCTCATTTCCCGTCTTCGGCCAGGCGGCCGCCAATTCCCTGGCAACCGTTGGCGGTGTGCAGGGTTTCTTTGAACCCAATCCCCGTGCCCATCTCGGCGCGCATGTGAAGCTGGGCGCAGAACAAGCCGGATACTATTCAACCGCGCCTTTGCAACGGACGCTGAGTGAACTGGTCGATTTCAACCAGGTCAACACTGGGCCAACCCGGCTCACGGTCGGCGCAGCGAATGTTCAAACCAGCGCCATGCGCTATTTCGACAGCAGGGATGAGAAGCTGAACGTCAAGCATGTGATGGCATCGGGCGCCCTTCCGCCGGCCTTTCCCGCCATACGCATCGACGGCGAGCTTTATTGGGATGGCGGCATTCTGTCCAACACGCCAGTCGAGGCCGTTTTCGACGACAAGCCCCGGCGCAACAGCCTGGTTTTCGCCGTGCATCTTTGGAATCCGAATGGCCCGGAGCCGGACTCAATCCTGAAAGTGGCGAATCGCCAGAAGGATCTGCAATATTCCAGCCGCGCCGGCACCCACATTGGCCTGACGGATATTTTGTACCAGCGGGATAGAGAGTTTATTGCATCGTCGCGGCCTGATCCAGGGGTGGTGGGAACGGACTTGATGTCTGCGGTGCGGGCGGGCGATAGCCCAGTGATGAGTGCGGTCTGATCGTGTTGTAGTGCTTGCGCCATTGCTCGATGACGACCTGAGCTTCCTTGAGGCTGTAGAAGATCTCGCCGTTGAGCAGCTCGTCTCGCAGTTTTCCGTTGAAGCTCTCGCAGTAACCATTCTCCCAGGGGCTGCCGGGTGCGATGTAAAGCGTCTTGGCACCGACGCTCGCCAACCACTGGCGTACGATCTTGGCGGTCATCTCGGGCAAACTCTTAATCGGAATCGAGGAAGCAATGAGACGGCTTGGCTTCTGGTCTGCACTGGGCGTTTGCGCCATAAACGCAGCCTATATGGTCACGCTCGCGGTTGGTTTGGCGAACGCTGGGTTGAGGAAACCGATCATCGATCCGGTTCTGGCGATTATGGAGGTGATGACGCTGCTGTCCGCTCCCCTATTAGTCATGACAATGGCAGCCGTTCATGCCCGCACCCTGGGCGCCAGGGACCGGCAGGGCGCGCGAGACGAATTTAATTCGGCAAATGAAAGGCTTTTCGCCGGCTCAATAATCGATCCCTTTGACATATCCGCCGGACGACACCGACTGGAAGCGGTTGGGATCGGCGGCCATCAGGGCGTTGGCGACATCGTCGGACACGGTGCCGTGCGCGTTGAGGGCGCCGTCGCTGACCACGGTTTGGCCCAGCAGATAATTCGTTGTCGCCGTGGTGGAGCGCTCTGACGCGTCCATTCTCTTTTGCGACTGGATCATGGCGTTTTTGAAAATCGCATTGTTGGTCCGGATGTCGGCGTTAATCGCACCCAAAACTGCCTGGCCATTTGTCTTGAAACCCGCGAACAGGGGATAGGTAGTGGCGACTTCCTGGTTGGCCAGCGCCTGCGGCACGTCCACGGTATAAACCGTCATTTGAAACCCGCCAAATGCCATCGGTCCGCTGATGATTTTGATCTCAACCCAGCTGACGATCGGACCGCTGGGCAGGGTGACGTTGGCGACCAGCAGCCAGTCGGTGCCGCCCTGGCCGTCATTGGGCAATTGCTTGACCGTTGTATATTCGATGGCGGGCGCCGGCTGGCGCCGTTTCTGAGCCAATTGGGCGACCATCGATTTGAAGGCAACATCGCCCGGCGTACCGGGGGAAAGGAAGATATAGTTGGCCGGCGCGATCGCTGCCAAATTCGGAAAAATCCAGCTCGAGATTCCTTGGGAACTCAAATCGAAGCGGCCCAAACGGGAAATTTTGCTGCCACATGCGGATCCGGCGAAAGACGGACGCCCCGTCCGATCGGAAGTTCGCGTCAGCATCGTGAAAGCCGTTGCCATGGGTAGGCAGTGGCTCAACGAATTGGTTTCCGGTCAGGTCGAGGATACAGAAGCTCTGGCCAGTCGAGAGCAGCGCACCAAGCGCTCCGTCCACATGTTGATTTCGTTGGCCTTCGTCGCGCCCGACATCATCGAGGCTCTGATCGCCGGCCGGCTGCCTCGGGGTATCGGCATTACCCGCCTGGCCGATTTGCCACCCAGTTGGGCCAAGCAGCGCAAAATGCTGGGCATCTCGAACCGCTCTCTGCGCGGCGTCGAACCCGTCTCCGCCTAATTCCACGATCGACGACAGGAACCGCGCGTCATGTTTGGGTTTAGCGACCCAACTCGGCTGCCTACCAGGCAAATGGCACGACCTGCGTCGCACCAGGTTGATCGCATCGGACTCGAACCGGTCTCTCGACGTGTTCGAACTAGTCTCTGCCAAACAGCGCTCAAATATCTGGGAAAAGTTTTGGTGAGCGCTGAGACAATGGTCGATTTTAGCCAATGATTCCAGGCATTATCTCTGCAGAGACCGCGCTGATGATGCACCCATCAGATGCAAGCCGCGGAAAGTCCGACACTATTCGCTCTGTGTACGGATCTAAATATATCAACAATACCAAGTACTTAAGCGTGGTGGGCCCGGCAGGACTCGAACCTGCGACCTAACCGTTATGAGCGGTCAGCTCTAACCAACTGAGCTACAGGCCCCGGCTTGCGGTATAACAGGCGGGGCGAAATCATCAATTGTCCAAGTTCCGCCTTTCTACCTTGTCAGCATGATGCTGATTTTGAAGAGGATTTTACCATGCGGATATGGCCCGGCGCGATGCTGGCATTAGCGCTTTGCACCCTGCCCCAGCTGGCGGCGGCACAATCCTTGGCCGCCCCGCGCATCGTCACCATGAGCGGGCATGGCGAGGCCCGGGCGATACCGGATACCGCCATGCTGTCGGCCGGGGTGAGCGCACAAGCCCCCACTGCCGCCGCCGCGCTTGCCGCCAACACGGCGCGCATGCAGACCGTGCTGGCGGCCTTGAAAAAGCAGGGCGTGCCTGACAAGAACATCCAGACTTCGAATTTCTCGATCTCGCCGCAATATGCCAATGGCAATGGCGAGGCGCCCCGCATTACCGGCTATCAGGCGAACAACCAGGTCGAAGTCCGGCTGGACGATGTGAGCAAGCTAGGCATCACCCTGGATGCGCTGGTGACAGCAGGCGCCAACCAGATGAACGGCGTCAGTTTCTCCATCCGTGATGACGCGGCACTCTTGGCACAGGCCCGGGCCGCAGCGGTGACAGATGCGCGGCTCAAGGCCGAAACTTTCTCCAAGGCAGCGGGCGTGAATTTGGGAGCCATCCTGTCGATCGGCGAGAATGGCAATGAAGGGCCCCGCCCGATATTTGCCGCCGCGCCCATGATGGCGCGCGCCAAAGCCGTACCCGTGGCGCTGGGCGAACGAAGCATCAGCGCCGACGTGTCGATCATTTGGGAGATCAAGTGAATCCATTGCTGGAAGAATGGTCGGCGCCTTTTGGCGCGCCGCCGCTGGACCGCATCCGGCCGGAACATTTTGTTCCAGCCTACGCCCAGGCGCTTTCGGCGCACGTGGAAGAAATCGCGCGCATCGCCGATGACACGGCGCCGCCCGATTTCGCCAGCACGATCGTCGCCTTTGAGCGCAGCGGAAAATTGCTGGCGCGGGTGGATGCGGTTTTTTCCACCTTCACCGGCTCGGCCACCAATGAGGCACTACAGGCGATCGAGCTGGAAATGGCACCCCGTCTATCCGCCCATGCCAACGCGATCTATCTGAACGCCAAATTGTTTGCCCGCCTGGACGCAGTCTGGCGGCATCGCGCCAACCTGAATCTGGATCCGCAATCCCGAAAAGTCTTGGAGCGCATTCATCTGGATTTCGTGCGGGCGGGCGCCCGGCTTGCGGATCAGGCGCGCGCGCGCATGAATGCGATCAATCAGCGCCTGGCGACGCTTTCCACCGAATTTTCCCAAAATGTGCTGGCGGACGAGGATGATTATATCGAGCCGCTGACCCAGGCGCAGGTCGCGGGTGTGCCCGCGGCGCTGCGTGGAACGCTTGCCGGCACCGCGAAGGAACGGGGCCTGGATGCTCCCTATGCCGTCACCCTGTCCCGTTCCAGCATCGAGCCGTTCCTGCAGACTGCCGATGATCGCGGCTTGCGCGAGAATTTGTTCAAGGCCTGGGTCCGGCGCGGCGACAATGAGGGCGCGCACAACAATCGTGCGATTATTGCCGAAACGCTTGTCCTGCGGGCCGAGAAGGCGTCGCTGCTGGGATATGAGAATTACGCCGCCTACAAGCTGGCCGACAGCATGGCGGGAACACCGGCCCGCGCCCGGGCGCTACTCGATAAGGTCTGGGCGCCCGCGCGCAAGCGCGCGCTGGAAGAGCGTGACGCGCTGCAGGCGCTGGCGGCCGAAGATGGCGGCAATTTCCCGCTGGCGCCGTGGGACTGGCGCTACTACGCCGAAAAACTGCGTCAGCGCCGCTACAACTTCGACGAAGAAATGCTGAAGCCCTATCTGACGCTCGACAATATGATCGCCGCGGCGTTCGACACCGCGACGCGCCTGTTCGGCGTGTCATTCCGCGAACGTCACGACATTCCCGTCTATCATCCCGATGTCCGCGCCTGGGAAGCGGTCCGTGACGGCAAGACGATCGGCCTGTTCTATGGCGATTATTTTGCCCGGCCCGGCAAGCAGGGCGGCGCCTGGATGTCGTCACTCCGCGATCAGGAAACACTCGATGGAGATGTGCTGCCGCTGATCCTGAATACCTGCAATTTCGTCAAAGCCGAGCCGGCGCTTCTTTCCTTCGACGATGCGCGCACGATCTTTCACGAATTCGGCCACGCTCTGCACGGACTTCTGTCCCAGGTGCGCTATCCGCGCCTTTCCGGCACCAACGTGGCGCGCGATTTCGTCGAGCTGCCTTCGCAATTGTTCGAGCATTGGCTGGAAGAGCCGCAGGTATTGTCGCGCTTCGCCCGCCATTGCCGCACCGGCGAGCCCTTGCCCGCAAGCCTGATGGAAAAGTTGGTCGCGGCGCGTCATTTCAATCAGGGTTTTCAGACAGTCGAGTTTCTCGCCTCGGCTTTTCTGGACATGGATTTCCACAGCCAGAGCTTGGAGAATACCGATCCCGCGGCGCTGGAAAGCGCGTCCTTGGCAGCCATCGGCATGCCGGACGCGGTCGTGCCGCGCCACGCAGCCGCGCATTTCGGGCATATCTTCGCCAGCGAAGGCTATAGTGCGGGCTATTATTCTTATTTATGGTCGGAAGTGCTGGATGCGGACGGCTTTGGCGCCTTCACCGAGGCGAAGGATCCTTTTGCTCCCGCTCTTGCAAAGAAACTACACAAGCATATCTATTCCACCGGTGGGACGCGGGATTTCACAGAAACTTATCGTAGTTTCCGTGGCCGCGACCCAGAGATCGAAGCCCTGCTCAAAGGCCGGGGATTGGAGACCAACTGATGCGCAAATTATCCGCCGTGATTTTCACCGCCGCCGCTCTGGCCGGATTGTCCGGCGCCGCTTCGGCCGCGCCCGCGCCCAAACTTCCCTATGTCACCATGGCCGAGCTGCCAATCGTCAGCATGCAAGTCTATGACGAAAAGGCCAACGCCGATCAGCTGGTGGATGCGGCAATGGCCAAGGCCAAGAAGAGCCACAAGCTCCTTCTGATCGACATGGGCGGCAACTGGTGCCCCGACTGCGTGGTGCTGCACAATCTGATGCTGCTGCCGTCGATGCAGAAATTCATGGACACGCATTATGAAGTGGCGATGGTCGATGTCGGCAAGTTCGACCGCAATCCCCAGATCGGCGCCCGCTATGGTTACAACACGCGGCTGAAGGGCGTGCCGACCATCCTGGTGGTGGATCCGGCGACCAACAAAGTGATCAATGGCGAGCAGGTCTTTGCGCTGTCGAATGCCGGGCATCAGACGCCGCAGGATTTGGCGGACTATCTGGCGCGCTGGACCAATCCTCCCGCCCTGTAACGTCTTCTGCAATCACGAATGAAAAAGCCGCGGACAATTCCGCGGCTTTTTTCTTGGGCCATAGGGGGATCGGCGCGCCGGCAAACCCGCCGTCAGCTTTCCAGCGCTTCCCGTTTCATCTCCAACGCCAGCCACAATTCCTCATCGGCATCACGGGATGTCTGGACTTCCGCCAAGCGACCGGAAAGCTTGGCGAACTGGGCGGGGTTGCCGCCGTACAGCGCGGGATCGGAAAGCTCCACCTGCAAGCCAGCGATTTCCCGGTTCTGTTTTTCGATCTGGCCAGGCAACGCCTTGAGCGCGTGCTGGTCGGAAAAAGACAGTTTGGCGACGGTCTCCCGGTCGGGCCGCGATTTGGCGGCCGCGCTTTTCTTTTCCACCGTCTTGGCGGACGGCTTTTCCACGCCCTGGCCCCGCTGCGCCACCATGTCGGAATAGCCCCCGGCATAGACCGCGAAACGGCCTTCGCCTTCCGCCATCACGATCATGGTCGCCACCCGATCCAGGAAATCGCGGTCATGGCTCACCACCAAAGCGGTGCCGGGATAGTCGCCCACCACCTCTTCCAAGAGGTCGAGGGTCTCCAGATCCAGGTCGTTGGTCGGCTCGTCCAGCACCAGGAAATTGGACGGCAGCGCGAACAGCTTGGCGAGCAGCAGCCGCGCCCGCTCGCCGCCCGACAGCACCTTGACCGGCGTGCGCGCCTGGGCGGGGGTGAAAAGAAAGTCCTGCATATAGCTGACGACATGGCGCGGCTTGCCGCCGACAAAAACGGTGTCGCCGCCGCCGCCCGTCAAGGCATTGGCCAGATTGTCTTCGGGATGCAGCGCGGCGCGGTTCTGGTCCAGCTTGGCCATCTCGATCCCGGCACCCAGCTTGACGTTGCCCGCATCGGGCTGAAGCGCGCCGGTCAACAGTTTGAGCAAGGTGGTCTTGCCGGCGCCGTTGGGGCCGACAATGCCAATGCGGTCGCCGCGATGGATGCGCAAAGTGAAATCGCGGATCACATGTTTGTCGCCGAAACTCTTGGCGACGCCCTTGGCGTCGATCACCTTGGTGCCGGAGGTAGCGCCTTCCAGCGCCTCCATCTTCACCATGCCCATGCTTTTCAATTCTTCGCGGCGGCCTTTGCGCAACCCGTTCAACCGCGCCAGCCGGCCCTGGTTGCGCTTGCGCCGGGCGCTGCGGCCATGCGCCAGCCAATCCAGTTCATTGGCGATCTTGCGGTCGCGCTTGTGGCGTTCGATCTCTTCCTGTTCCAGAAGCCCATCGCGCCAACCCTCGAAAGCGCCGAACCCCTGTTCCAGCCGCTGCGTCTGGCCCCGGTCCAGCCACACCACGGCGCGGGACAGGTTTTCCAGAAAGCGCCGGTCATGGCTGATCAGCACCAGCGCCCCGCGCGAGGATTTGAGTTCGCTCTCCAGCCACTCGATGGCGGGCAGATCCAGATGATTGGTCGGCTCGTCCAGAAGCAGGATATCCGGACGCGGCGCCAGCACCCGCGCCAGCGCGGCGCGGCGGGCTTCGCCGCCCGAAAGCGTCGCGGGTGTTTCCATACCCGTGAGACCCAGATGGCCCAGCAGGTAAAAAGCGCGGTTGGGATCATCGCCCGGCTGAAGCCCCGCCTCGACATAATCATGGGTGGTGACATAGCCGGACAGGTTGGGTTCCTGCGGCAGATAGCGGATGGTGGCGCCGGGCTGGGCAAATCGCTCGCCACTATCGGCCTCGATCATGCCGGCGGCGATCTTGAGCAGGGTGGATTTGCCCGATCCATTGCGCCCCACCAGGCACAGCCTTTCCCCTTCGCCCACGCTCAACTCCGCCCCATCCAGCAACACGGTATTGCCAAAGCGGATATGGATGTCTTTCAGGAAAAGCAGCGGCGCCATGCGGGCTTGTCTTACGCCCCGGCCCGCCGATCAAGCCCTAAAGCGCGGCCGGTCAGGGCGGCGCATGCGTCGCCGCCAGATAGTCCACAATCAGGGCCGCGTCGGCATCGCCGATCGGCGCTTTATAGACGTTGCGCATCTTGGTGATTTCGGCGGTCCAGGTGGCGCGGGGCAGCAGCGGCTGATCCAGCACCATGTCGGCGGAATGACAGGCCAGACAGTTCTGGGTCACCGTCTTCACATTCGGTCCATCGGGAAAGACGGCGGCGTCGGGCGGCAAATCCATCGCCTGGGAGATGGCTGGAACCGGCAGCGCCATCAATCCCAACAGGACATATCCGGCAATCGCAATCGCTTTCATCGCGCGCCCCTAGACCAAAGTCACGGAAAGACGTTCGACGACATTGCGCATGAAGCCGGACGGATTCCAGTTGGGAGTATCGGGTTGCGTCTCGCCTATGGTGTTGGTGCAACGGACCGCAAGCGATGCCTCGCCAGGCGGGCCCATCGTCAGCGCCGCCGTCCATTGCCGGAAGCTATACGGCCCTTCGTCATGGCCCAATTTGGCGTCATGCCAGTTCTGCCCGCCGTCGCCGGAGACTTCGACCTTGGCCACGCCGCAATCCCCGCCCATCGCCATGCCGCGCAATTTCGCCGGCGCATTCGCCTTAACCCGCGCGCCAGCGCCGAGATTGGTGATGAAGGACCGGGGCACCATGCGATTGATCGGCACCATCGTCACACCTGTCTGCCCCGGCTTCATGTCGGCATGGGAAGTATCGGGAATCAGATAGGCGGTCTTCATCCAGTAATTGTCGTCGGGCGCATCCAGCAATTCGATGTCGCTCAGCATCTTGATCCAGTAGGTCGAATACCAACCCGGCACGATCAGGCGGATCGGATAGCCGTTAAGCAGCGGCAGCTTCTTTCCGTTCATCGCATAAGCGATAATCACTTCGGGCCGCCGCGCCCGTTCGATGCTGAGCGATTTCTTGAACCGCGGCCCGTCGCTGACGGCAGGCTCGTCCAAACCGCTGAAGCGCGCCGCCATCGCACCGGATTTGACACCGGCCTTGTCCAGCACTTCGCTGAGCCGCACGCCGGTCCAGCGTGCATTGCCCATTCCGCCATTGCCCCATTGCGCGCCCGGAATCCGCGGTTCGAAAAAGCCCCGGGAATTTCCAGAGCATTGATTGACCGCTGCTATCTCCACCCGCTTGAATTTCATCAGATCGGAGATGGAGAGTGAAAGCTCACGATCGACCTGGCCATGCACTTTGAGACGAAAGGAGTCGGCATTGACCTCTGTCGGAATCACCGACCAGTGCCAACGCACGAAGAACTTATCGTTGGGCGTGAAGACGCTGGAATCGAAGTCGGTGAAGGGCGTCTCCAGCAGCGGCGGGCGGCTGCGCTGCAGCACCATGGCGCCCTTTTGCGGAAAGTCGCTGGCCAGCGGACGCGCGCCATTGCCGCCGGGAAAAGGAAAATCGGGACCGGTCGCCGCGATGGCTGGCGCTGCGCTCAACGCGAGGACACTGCCGGCTTGCGCGAGCATGGCGCGGCGGCTGGGTGCGGACATTTTCGACTCTCCCGCTTGGTGATTGCGACACGCTAACACGCGGCAGGGCCGAAGCCGTTATGCATCGAGGAATATCACGATGCGGCGAATTTCCCTTGCTGTGCTTGGTGAAAATTCTTCACGCCCGGTTGTAACCAGGGCGCTGCTTGAAAAACCCAAGACGCGCTATCAAAGTCGCGCGGATGACAAACAAAACCACGCCCTCCCGCCGCAAATTCCTCAAGACCGCGCTTGCCGGCGCGGGCGCCGCGGCCGCCGTGCCCCTGTCCGTGAAGGCGGACGAATACGTCACGCCATCGATGACGGTACCGGGCAAAACCTTCACGCCCTATGGCATGCCGTCCGGTCACGAAGAGGTCAAACGCCTGCTGCGGCCGCCGGGAATTTCGCCCGGCACCGGCGGTTCACTGTCGCCGCTGGAAAGCCTGGAAGGCATGATCACGCCCAGCGGTTTGCATTTCGAGCGCCATCACAATGGCGTGCCCGACATCGATCCCAAGACACACAAATTTCTGCTGCATGGCCTGGTGAACACGCCGCTGGAATTTTCCATGGATGCATTGATGCGTTATCCCCGCGTCAGCCGGATGCATTTCGTGGAGTGCGGCGGCAACAGCGGCGCCAATGCCGGATCGCCCACCCCCCCGCAATTGACCGCGGGCGGCATTCACGGCCTGGTCTCCTGCAGCGAATGGACCGGCGTACAGCTCGGCCTTTTGCTCGACGAAGCCGGCGTCAAGCCTGAGGGCAAATGGATCCTGGCGGAAAGCGCCGATGCGGCCAGCCTGTCGCGCTCGGTTCCACTGGCGGAAGCCAGGGAACAGGGCATTCTCGCACTTTATCAGAATGGCGAGCGTCTGCGCCCCGAACAGGGCTATCCGCTGCGTCTGCTGATGCCGGGCTGGGAAGGCAACCTCAATGTCAAATGGCTGCACCGGATCAAGGTGACACCCGGTCCGACCATGACCAAGGATGAGACCTCCAAATACACCCAGTCCCAGAAGGACGGCAAAGCCAAGCAGTTCAACTTTATCCAGCCGGTCAAA
Source organism: uncultured Alphaproteobacteria bacterium (assembly GCA_903897605.1). GTDB lineage: Bacteria > Pseudomonadota > Alphaproteobacteria > Micropepsales > Micropepsaceae > Rhizomicrobium. Next base: position 23,259 of record CAIUCH010000011.1, on the reverse strand, counting down.
TCCGTGATCACGCGCCCGTCCGGCATGATGACGATGAACGGGCCCGGCTATTACGAGATCTCCGGCATCGCCTGGTCGGGTCACGGCAAGATCGCCAAAGTGGAAATTTCGATGGATGGCGGCGCGACCTGGACGAACGCGGAAATGCCCGGTCCGGTCCTGCCCAAATGCTTGTCGCGCTTCCGCCTGCCCTGGGAATGGGACGGCAAGCCCGTGTTGTTGCAGAGCCGCTCGACCGACGAGCAGGGCAATGTCCAGCCCACGCGCGCCGCTTGGAAAGCGCCGGTCTCCGTCGTTCAATTCTACCAATACAACGCCATTCAGACCTGGCAGATCGGCGCCGATAACACGGTGAAGAACTTCTATGTTTAAGACGCTCGCTTTTCTGCTCGCCGCGGCCACGCCGCATTTCGGCGCCACTGCCGATCCGGCCTTGATCAAGGCCTGGGACGTCTCCATTCCACCCGACGGGACCGGTCTTCCCGCCGGTCATGGTTCGGTGTCGGAAGGCCTGGCGGTTTACACCCAGAAATGCGTCATGTGTCACGGCGTCAATGGTGTGGGCAAACCCGCCGACCAGCTCACCGGCGGCGTCGGCTCGCTGGCGTCGGATGCTCCGGTCAAGACGGTCTCCAGCTTCTGGCCCTATGCCCCCACCCTGTTCGATTACATCCGCCGCGCCATGCCGGTCACCAGCCCGCATTCGCTGTCGGATCACGAGACCTATGCCGTGACGGCTTACATCCTGTCGATCGACGGCATCGTGAAGAAGAATGCCGTGATGGACGCCAAGAGCCTTCCCAAGGTGAAGATGCCCAACCGCGACGGCTTCATCGACGCCTACGGCGCCACCAAGCGCTAGGGCGCGATCCGCCGCTCGATGGCGGCGTATCGAACGGCAAGGGTCGATCGCGCGGCCAAGCGAAACCCGGTACAAATTGCGTTTGTCTGAAGCGCAATTTGTTCTAGCGGCTCCACGCCACCAAGCGGCTATTCTGCTCGCCCAGCCCTTCTACCGCCATGCGCAGGGTGTCGCCGGCTTTGAGATATTGCGGCGGCTTCATGCCCATCGCCACGCCGGGCGGCGTGCCGGTGGCGATCAGGTCGCCCGGCATCAAGGTCATGAAATGGCTGATATAGCTCACCAAGGTGCGGACATCGAAGATCATGGTATTGGTGCTGCCATTCTGCCGGCGCACGCCGCTCACATCGGTCCATAGCTTCAGATCCTGCGGATTGGCGATCTCATCGCGAGTCACCAGCCAGGGACCGACCGGCGCGAAGCTGTCGCAGCCTTTGCCCTTATCCCATTGTCCGCCCCGCTCGACTTGATATTCGCGTTCGGAGACGTCGTTGACCGTGCAAAAGCCCGCCACATAACCCAGCGCATCCTGCTCACTGACATAGGAGGCGCGCGTGCCGATCACCACGCCCAGCTCGACCTCCCAATCGGTCTTGACCGATCCACGCGGGATGACGATGTCGTCATTGGGCCCGGTAAGGGAACTGATTGCCTTCAGGAACAGGATCGGCTCACTGGGGATTTTTGCTCCGGTTTCGGCGGCATGATCGGAATAATTGAGGCCGACACAAACAATTTTGGAGATGCCGGTGAACGGCACGCCCAGCCGCGAGCCTTCCGGTATCTTGGACAATCCCGACACATCGATCGCCGCCAGCCTCTTCAACCCCTCGGGCGACAAAAGATCCGGCGTGATCTCGCTTATCTGGCCCGACAGGTCGCGGGCGATCCCGGCCTTGTCCACCAGCCCCGGCTTTTCCGCGCCTTTGGCACCCCAGCGTATCAGTTTCATTTGGCTCTCCCGTTTGGATACAAATTCAGCGCGAAATCTCTTCCAGTCGCCGGTTCAGGGTGTGTGGCCCCCACAGACCGATCACCAGCACCATTACCATCATCGCCGAGGCGATGAAGAGCGCAACGGCCATGGTGCCACCTTGGCGCAGGAAGAAGCCGATCAGCAACCCCGCCAGCGCGGCGGATACCCGGCTCCAGGAATAGACGAAGCCGACGGCGCGGGCCCGAATGCGGGTGGGAAATTGCTCGGCCTGATAGCCGTGGAATGTAAAGGACAGCCAGTTGTTCGCCAGGGTCACCAGCGCCCCGAACAGGATCACCATCGCCGCATTGTCCTGTTGTGCGAAAAGAAAAATGCCGATCCCGATCGTCACACCTGCCGCCACAATCTGCCATTTGCGTTCGATCCTGTCCGCGATGAAGAAGGCCAGGAACGGCCCCAGCGGATTGGCAAGCGCAATGATGAAGGCATATTCCAGGCTGGCGGTGATATGGATGCCTTTGGCGATCAACAAGGTCGGCACCCAGGAACCGAAGCCATAAAATGCAATGGTCTGCATGGCATTGAACACCGACATCACCAAGGTTCGCTGGCCGTAAGGCGACTGGAACAGCTCGCGAAAACGGCCCTTCTCTTCCACCGCCTCGGCAACCTTCCCGACCGGCGGCAAGCCGTGACCGAGATCCTGCTCGGCCCGCTTTTCCAGCTTGCCGAGGATGGTTTCGGCCTCATCGGCACGGCCATGCAGCGCCAGCCAGCGGGGACTTTCCGGTACTGCCAGGCGAAACCACCAAGCTCCCAGCGCGCCGGACGCACCGATCAGGGCCACCCAGCGCCAGCCTTCCAGGCCCAACGGATGCAGCGGCACCAGAAGCCAGCCCAGCAGCGCCACCACTGGCACCACCATGAATTCGATGCCTTGGTTGACGGCGAATGCCTGGCCGCGCCGCGGCGGCGGCACCAGCTCGGGCAGGAGCGTATCGATCGTGACTTGCTCCAACCCCACGCCGATGGCGGCGATGAACCGCCACAGATCGATGGTGACGGCGCTGTGCTGAAAGGCCATCGCCGCGGTCGCCAGCGAATACCAGACCAGCGAGACCGTGAAGATCGAACGGCGCCCCATCCGGTCGGCGACAAATCCAAACCCGACACTTCCCAGCCACATGCCGACAAAAGTGCAGGAGACAAAAAATCCGATGCCGTCCGGTGCAAAAAATCCTGCCGGGCGCGCCGTGAACAATCCCCCCGCCACCAAACCGGGAGCGACATAGGCGGTCATCAGCAAATCATAGAACTCGAACGCGCCGCCGAGCGAGATCAAGATCACCAGCCGCCACAGGCCCTGGGTCAGCGGCAACCGGTCCAGCCGGGCTGCCACTTCGCCTGCGTATCTTGAGCGTTCCGGTGTCATCAGGAATCGGATTTTGTCTGGATACGTGACGGATCGTGTTGGCCGCTTGTAGCGGAAAGACTATAGAGAGGTAAATCGCTTCCGGCTGATCTGCGGCGAGAGAAGCGCGCTTGGGAGGCGACATGAAAGCGGTGATATATAGCTTGATGGCATTCCTGTGCCTTTTCAGCATAAGGCCGGCATTCGCCGCGCATGTTCCGCCAAGCGCCATCATCACGGCATGCGCATCGGACGAACCCGCTGAAAAAGCGGATTGCGACGCTTTCCTGCGCGGCTCATTGGAACGTCTTCAGGTCTACGCGCTCAAGGGCAGAATTCACTGCCGCGCGACCCCCTTTGATGTCGGCGATATCAAGGATTTATTGCAATATGCCTCGTCCCACCCGATGGCGGACGATGGCGAGGCCGGAGCTCTCACATTCAACTATTGGATCGATTCGTCGGAGCGGATTCCCTGCGACACAGTTCCCGGCTACTGGACAATGGGGCACCTGGTCGCGCTTTGCAGCTCCGACAACAGCGGTACCAGTCCCTGCAAATCCTATACGACGGCACTGCTCCTGGTCGTCAATGTCGAGGAAGTCGCGAACAAAGTTACCTATTTCTGCCCCAAGGGCGCAGCGGTCCGCTCCGATGAAGAAGTCCTCAACTATATCAAGACATGGACGACCGCCGACCCCGGGCGTGCCGATCAGGCCGCCGCGCTCGGTTATATCGATGCGCTGAAGGCAGCGTATCCCTGTTGAATTCGGAGAAATAAGGCCACCGGCGACGGCGCTAGATCACTTCGCCATCGCCGGTGTCTTCTTTTAGTTTGGCTTTCTGGCGTCCGCCATCTTGCCATCGGCCCTGTTCGACCCCGGACGGCAATGGCCATCAATATAGGCGCCGGATTCAATCCGGATGTCCTGATGGATGACGTCACCGGTCATGTGCGCGGTGCCGGTGAGAATGACTTTCTTGGCTTCGATCTTGCCCTCGATCGTTCCCGCCAGCTCGACGGTCTGGCCATAGACCGACCCTTTCACTTTCGCGCCGGCCCCAACGGTAACCGAAACACCATGAATATCGCCATCCACCTCGCCATCGATGCGGATATCTTCCGAACTTTCCAACTGACCCGTGATCTTAAGCGCCTTGCTGATGACCGAGGGACCCGAACTCTTCGACACACCGGCATCGACAACGGGTTGCACGCTCGGCGTTGCCGGCTTGACGGCGGCGCCCGTTACGGGAGCCGGCGTGAATTCGCGCGGCTTATCTCCACTTGGTGAGCTCACATTAACTTCCTTCTCGTTGCGGTTGAACATACTCATTGTCGGGCCTCCGGGAGTGTTTCGAGGGTTTCAAAGTAGCTGGGCGGCCGCCACGGCATGCGCGCATCGATCCGGGCGCCTTTCGCAACGGTGATGGTATTGTGGAAAATCCGGCCCGTGACATCGGCGGCGCTGTCCAAGGTGACATTGAGTGCAAATATCCGCCCTGCCATGCGGCCTTCTATACGAACATCCCTGGCGATGACATCGCCTTCCAGATAGCCGCTCGAACCGACCACCAGCCGGTCGGCGCAGACCTGCCCCAGAACGCGTCCGTGAATATGCACTTCCCCATCCGTCTCAAGATCGCCCTTCACGACCAGCGCTTTCGAGAGATGCGACTTGAACAGGTCCACCTCCCCCTCTGCGCGGGGAGGCCTGAGAAGCGGGCGAGACGGCGCAGCGGGCATCAACGTACCTGTTCCGGTTCCGAGCCCCCGCTCTTCGTCTTGGATATTGTCTGCATATCAAGGAGCTAGCAAGTCCAACGCGCCGCCGGTTTCGCGGCGGCAGCGATACCATTAACTAGTTGAGATCATTAGAGAAATTTAAGATTTTCTCGGCGATACTGCATCAGGTTGAATCATAAACCGCTACCATGCATCCGGTAAAAAAACTAAGCTTGAAGCGAATAACATCGATGAGACGTAACCGCGAAATTGTCAGCTTCAGATCCCGGTTCCGGGACGGCGCGGTTGTTTGATCATATGGACGACTCTCAGTCGGCATCCGTAGGCGTGGTGATCGTGAACTGGAACGGCTGGCCTTATACGGTCGCCGCCTGTCGGTCCCTTGGCCAGTCCCTGCATCGCAATTTCAAGATTGTGATCGTCGATAACGCGTCGGTGGACGATTCCCTATTGCAACTCCGCGCCGCGGTTCCGAACGCCGACATCATCTCAAATCAGAGAAATGAAGGATTTTCCGGCGGCTGCAACATCGGCATTCGCCACGCTCTCGGTCTGGGATGCGATTATATTTTTCTTCTGAACAACGATGCGATGGTGGACGATTTGACAATCGAACAACTTGTCAGCGTCAGCAGGGACCTGCATGACCGCGTGCTCCTGGGCAGCGTCATTCATGATGCTGCGTCGGGTGACCATGTTTTCTTCGGCAACCGGGCCGGGAGCGTCTTGGGGTCGCAGATTAATTTTACCATCAGTGACGATGTCCAAAAATTGGATCAGAAACTTATTGAAACGGATTTCATTGTTGGTGCCGCATTGTTTCTGCCGGCGAAGCTGCTGAGCAGGATCGGACTGTTCGATGAACGGTTTTTCCTCAATTTTGAAGAAACCGATCTGTGCTATCGTGCAAGAAAACTCGATATTCCGTCTTTCGTCGTCTCGTCATCGAGGATTCGCCATCATGGCGGTGCATCCGTCGGTCCGTACCATGCGCCGATGCAGGCCTATTTCCTTACCCGCAACCGGCTGCTGTTCGCCGACAAGCATGGCTCATTTGCCCGCCGCTTTCAGCTCTACATACTCAACCTGAAATGGATCTATTGGAGCCTGAGAAAGTCATGGGCGGCGGCCCGCACGGTGGACCTTCCGACAAGAGCAATGGCGCGGGCTTGCTGGGACTATATGCTGCGCCGGTTCGGTGATTGCCCGGCGGTCATCCGCCAATACGATGCCCGGTATCGCGAGCAGTCCCATGCGCCCTCATCGACAGGCGGCGCCGCGGTTCCCTGACCGCATCGGGGCCGAAATGTCGGCGGAAGCATACTTACAGGACCGGTGACAGGCCGAGGCATTCTCCATTCTCGTCTTTCTGACTTTCGAGATAGTGGCGGCCATCGGCACAGCAAAAAAACAAACCCTGGTCATCCTCTTGAACTGTGACGACGCTATTCGACGGGATGCAGGTGAAGCCGCCATAGGTGACAAGCCGGTCACCCAGACGTATCGCCCATAATTTGGGGTATGCCATCAGCTCACATCTCTTCAGACGGAATGCAGGGGTAGGTAATGAAGGCAGCGACGGAATCTCTTGACCGGGCCATCGCGCTTATTTCCCTAGTGAGGCATTCTTTTTCTTGGACGTGGTCGACGCTGCCTTGCTTGCAGATGCGGTCTCCCGGTCCGCCTGATCTCTGGCCAGCCGCAAGGCGCGCAATCGTATCGTCTTGGCGTCAGTCGCCGCTGACGCCGACACGGCTTCCTGTTTCGCAAGATCCTTGCGTTGTTGCCGGCCGACAAAAAGATTATCGGCATTGCGGCGCGCGGCTTCGCGCTGCTGATGTCGCGGGGGCATTGAATTCTCGATGACTTCCTCCTTGGAAATCCGGCGACGCCAATGGGGCAGACAAGCCGCACGTCGCCGCGAAAATTAATATCGAGTCTAAAAGAAATTTTCGGTCTATCCAGCGCGCCGAGGGCGTATCAGAAGACGGAAGAGCTTCGTCCGACAGGGACACCAGCCGCGCACCCGTATAGGCCCTTTTGGTTCCCGATACAATGATGGCCGGTTTGCGAACCTATTCGCGCCGATAGGCGTTAAGCATTGCGCGGCGCGCGGCAATAGCCGCACGCGCTCGAACCATGCACCACACCGGCGGGAATCTTCGACCAACTGCGCCGGAAAGCCGGCTTTATTATCGTCATCAAATGATTATCTTCGATAACCGCTCGCAAAAGCCTTGTTATTTGGGCTTTCCGCACCATATTTCGCGGAGCGATGAATTGATCCGTCTGCATCGTCTTCCATGACAATTATCCAATCGGGGTCGGACGTCCATGACACACGCCACCGACGAAGCGGCCTTCCGTTACAGCCGCATATTCGCTGAAGGCTGGAAGGCGGCACGGTCGCTGCCGAAGTCGGGCACCGCACCAACCAAAGTATCGGCCTTGAATCCCTACAAATCCGGAATCGAGCGAACGCGTTGGAACGAAGGCTTTGCCAAGGCCTCCGAATAGATGATCCGGCACCGGGTTTGCGGAACCCTGCATTTGGCCAAGACGGAGAGCGACATGCCAGCCGAAGTCAAGATCGGCCAGAACTGGTCGGCCTGGGTGCCGGGCCGGCGTCAATGGCTGTTGGCCGCGGTCATTCGCTGCGAGGGCGGAGACGTCACGCTTAAATTTGATTCGCGTTATGGACTGAGCAAGGGCTATGACGAGCAGCGGGCTGACGAAACCACCATGTTGACGGCGCCCAATCTCTTTCGCCTTGTCGAGACCAAATGAGGCGCGTCATTCGCTAATTGTCCGGATAGCTGTTACCACCCGGCGCAATTGCGGCGGCATGGCCGGTTCGGGCCCTCCGGGTCCGCAATAATGGGAGTACCAACGGGGTGGATGATCAACAGACATACCTGGAGTATCAGATCGCAATCACCCAGGAAGGCCCGCGATTTGTCGCGCGCATCAGCCGTGATGGCGGCCTGGTCGAACATGACGGCCGCGCCTCCGAAGTCTGGGTTTCGGCAACCTGCAACAGCCGCGATCGCGCGGTCTGGGTGGCAAAGAACGCCATCGACATGGATCGCGTCCGCTAGCTATTCGACATTCCCGAAGCGGAGTGCTCTGCAATCCTGACCAATGCCGGGCGCAGCCCCGCGTTATTTCCGATTTGGCTGAATGGCCCAATCATAAAGCGCAGCGGCCTGCTGGACAGGTTCCTGCTCATCCTCGGGCAGCAGGAACCGTTCCTGCACCATCTGTTTCGCCACGACATCCGCCTTGGCCAGATAGTCTTGGCGGCTGGCATAACGTTCCTCAATCGAGAGCCGTGAATCACCGCTGGCGACACGCTCGGCCTTGGTGCGGGCGAAGGGATGAAACGAGCCCATCTCGCCGAACAGCTGATCGGGCGAACCGATCGCGGGATCGCGGAAATTCCAGCCGCCATAGGTTCCGATCGGCACTTCGATGACGGGCAGCCGGATTCCGGCGCGGCTGTTGCCATTCTGATCGACGGCCGGCACCAGGCCGACATAGATCTTGCCGACCTTTGGCGGCTCGCTGACGATGCCCTTGCTCCATTGTGGCCCGAAATCGAGACGGTAGGTTTTCAGATACGGCACCGGGAAATGCACCCCCGGAACGGTCGGCCAGCCCGCCTTCTCCGTGGGCACCAGCGTACCGTCGGCGATATGTGGGATGCGATTGGGCGGTGGCGGGGTGCCGTCAACCACCCATTGATCAAGATCCTTCAGCAACGCCCGGATGATCGGATTGCGCTGGACCGGATTGTTCAGCGCCGCCGCACCTTCGGCCTTCACCGGCGGCATTGGGCCAAACGCGTGCGGCCCAGACGAAACGAAATAGATCCGCGAATCGGCCGGCGGCTCGATATCGCGCGTGCCGTTCACGTCGGTGTGAATCAACGATCCGGCGCGATTGAAATATTCCGAATTGCTGAAGACGTGAAAGATTTTCGGTCGAACATGGCGCGCTTCCGCCGGACCCATCAAGGATCCGGTCTTGCCGGTCTCTGGATCGGTCTCCACCCCGTCGGTAAAGGGGAACATGTCGGCGGGATAAAAGACGTTGAAGAATTCCTCGGCATCGCGCGAAGCTTGCGCGAAACGATGATTGAATGAGCCCCGTCCGGCGCCGCCGACTTCGTCGAACACGCCATCGAAGACTTTCCCGCCTTGCTCGTCTTCGTTGAACCCTTCATAGAGAAAATGCCGCAGATAGCGGCCACTTTGCGAGATGCCCCAGCCATAGGCGTATTTGATCCCGTGCATGGGATTGGCGTCGGTCGAATCATGCTTCAGGAAGCTGACCAGATCGCGGGTTCCCGCCAGTCCGGTGCCGGTGACGCGCGGATCGCGGGAGCGGTAGACCACATCATAGATGCGGCCGAGTTCAAAACCGCCATCGAGCGCAACACTGGAATCACCCACGAAATGCCATTTGGCGCGGGGAATGGTCTGCGGCTTATCGGCCGACCGGTCGCGCACCGTCATGACATTGTCGGCGCTATTGGGATCGTCGACCGCATAGGCAAGATGATTGCGATCCGCCAGCGGCTGGGTCGGCGAATGGTCGTTGGGAATGAAATTGCCTCGAACCAGGCCGGTGATCTTCTTGCCATGATCAGTGGCGATCGGCATGTCCATGCGCATCAGGCCCTGCGGCACGTCCCACTGCCAGCCCAACCACAGCAAAGTGTAGCCCTGATTCATCAAAGCGCCGTCGCCGATTTCCTCCGCCGTCTGGGGATCGCGGCTGGGTTTGGCCTTCTGGAAATAACCCAGCATGGCCTTGGTGCCGCGATTGCCGATCTCCTCGAACAGGCGGCCATTGCCCTTGGCCGCGTCGACAGGTTTGAACATGTAGAAGTCGGCGGTGAATTCCACCTCGCCCCGCGCATTGCGCGGCGCCTTGTCCAGATCGACGATATTCTTGTTGATCGCCAGCGCGGGATTGAGCGCGAACTCGGCCTTGCCGACCAACTTTTCGTACGCCCCGGCGGATCCAAAAGACTTGCCGTTCAGGACCGCTTCGCGGTGATCGATCCGGAGCCTGACCACCCGCGCCTCGGCCGAGGTCACAAGGAGCGAGACCAGAACCACGCCTGTTCCTAGCAATCTAAGGATCATATGGCTGCTCCCCCTGCAAAAGCCGCGTCAGTATCTGCCGAACCGTGCCCCCAATGCTAGTTCCTCGTTCCGCGGCCCGCCCCGGAAAAACACGGTTTCAGCGTTGGGACGCCGGACTTCGACGCAAGCCGAGGCCTGGTGTCGCAGAGACTTTCCCGCCTTCCCAAAGCCGCGTATCGTCGCCGGGTTCGCAATCAAGCCGGGGGACGGCCCTTGACGGCAAGCCCCCGAAAACCAAGAAAAACGGGAGGATAGTTTGGAGATTCTGAAGAACGGAACGGACCGCAGGTCATTCCTGACGGGCGCGGGGAAAAGCGCCAGCGTCCTGGCACTGGGCCCCCTGCTGGCCAGCATGGGAGCGACCGCATCCACAGCCGCCCCGATGGGCGGAAAATACGATTTCGACACCCCTTATAATCGCATCGGTACCGATTGCGTGAAATGGGACATGGCCATTCGCGACGAGCATATGCCCAAGATCGTCGCGGGCATGGGCATCGCCGACATGGATTTTGAATGCGTGCCCGCCGTCACCGAAGCGCTGCAAAAGCGTATCTCGCACCACAATTGGGGTTACGAGATGCTGGACATCGACCTGCTCTTGGGCAATGGCGGCAGCAGCCCCTTCGTCAAGGGCATCATCGACTGGAATCACAAGCGTTACGGCATCACCGCCATCACGGCCAAGAATATTGGCATCTCCACGGGCGTGCATTCCGGCATCATGCCGGCGCTCCGCGCCTTCGCGCCGCCGGGCAGCAAGGTGCTGATGGTCACGCCGATCTACAATGCCTTCTATTTCGACCTTTATGGTTCCAAGCTGTTGGCCAACGAAAGTGTGATGAAGTTCGTCAATGGCCAATATGAAATCGACTGGGACGATTTCGAGAAACGCGCCTCGGACCCCATGACCAAGACCACCATCCTGTGCAATCCGCACAATCCGGTGGGCCGGGTGTGGACCAAGGACGAATTGCACCGCTATGGCGAGATCTGCCTCAAGCATAATGTCAAGGTGCTGTCGGACGAAATCCATTGCGACTTTGTCGGCAAGGGCCAGAAATACACGCCCTTCTCGACCCTGGACGACAAGAAGATGGTCGACAATTCCATCACCTTCAAAGCGGCGAGCAAGAGCTTTTCCCTGGCCGGTTTGAAATGCGCCTGGTACTTCGCCACCGATCCGGCGGTGTTCAAGGAAGTGCAGTTCTGGAACCGCTCGGAAGTCTCGACCCTTGGCATCGTCTCGTCCCAGGCGGCCTATGCCGGCGGCGAGGACTGGCTGAACCAGTGTGTCGATTACATCGACGGCAACCAGAAATTCGCCAACGATTATATCAACGCGAAGCTGCCGCTGATCAAGGTCGGCAACAAGCCGCAAGGCACCTATCTGGCCTGGCTGGACGTGAGCGGGCTGGCCGACAAGATCGGCGCCCAGAAGTTGGCGGATGCGGAGAACAAGAAGCCGCAGCCAATCAACTTCCTCACCGGCAAGCCCGGCAAGGTGATCGCCGATGACATGGTCGCGCACTGGCTGGCCAAGAATGCGTATGTGCAGCTCAATGCCGGCTACACTTATGGCTCGGGCGGCAACAATCACATGCGCATGAATATCGCGACCTCGCGCAAGACGCTTACGGCGGCGTTGGACAGCATGGCGGCGGCGATGAAGAACCTCGCCTAGGCCTTAGCGCGATTATTCGCCTGAAATGGATAGGCCCGGATCATCCGATCCGGGCCTTTCTTTTGCATGCGGCACTTCGCGCCCTTATTTGCGCGCCGGTTCTTCAAGAACGGCGGCGACGTCCCTGGACCTATGGGCGATATGCGCCGGCAGGAACGGGCGGATCAGGCATTGATAGAGCCCGCCGCCCACAATGCCGCCGATCAGCGGCCCCGCGATCGGCACCCACCAATAATTGCCGGGTGATGGCAGTGCCGCGGCGCCCCATCCGGCGAAATAGGCAAACAGGCGCGGACCGAAATCGCGCGCCGGATTGATCGCCCAGGATTCCAAATAGCCGGCCGAGGCGCCGATGGTGGCGACCAGCAGGCCGATGATGAGCGCGCCGGAATTGGCGGTGGGCGCCATGGTGTTGAATTCCTCGGTGACGGCGAAAATGCCCAGCACTAGCAAGCCGGTGAGGATGATCTCGTCAAAAAAAGCATGGATCGGCGTGATGGCGAGACCCGGATGGGTGAAGAACACGCCTGCCGCGCCGCCATCGGCCGCGCGCGACAGATGATGAAGCACATTATATTGGTCGATGACCGGCGAGAATAAAACATAGACCACCGCCGCGCCCAAAAAGCCGCCCAGGATCTGGGCGGCGGAATAGGGCAGCACCTTGCGCATCGGGAATCCGCGATAGATCGCCAGCGCCAGCGTGACAGCCGGGTTCGCATGCGTGCCCGACACCGCACCCGTCACATAGATCGCGATCGTAACCGCCATGCCCCAGGCGATGCACACGCCCCAATAGGCGTTTGCATACGGGCTGGGATCGTAAAGGACGTACATCCCGGCGACCGAGCAGCCGAGTGTGATGATGATGAACACAGCCAGGCATTCGGAGATCAATTCTCCGACGGTGGCTTTCGAAATTGGCATGAACCCCTCCCCTTGGGTGTCGTGTGCGGATCGCAGAAGACCCGATATCGATGCCATACAGATGAACCCCGGACACGCGGTTCTGGCAAACCCGGCCCAAAGCCAAAAGGTCCGCCGGGGCCGATCATTCCTTAAGTCACTGATTTTCCTTCATAAACTTGATGCCGTCCGACAAGCCACTAACCCGTCCCCGCCAACCCTGGATCAGGCAATCGCGACGCAATAGCCTTGCTGCCGCACGGGCACGTAAAATCTGCTGGGCCAAACCGCAATGACGATGCCTTGTTCGATCTAGGTCAAATCGACAATTCACGGGAACGCCCACCGCGTTGCGAAGTGGCAAAGCGCCCGTCAAGCTGACGTGTGACTGTGTGGGGGTGGGGGAGCCATGATTATTTCGTTCCGACTGAGCGTCCCGGCAAAGCGAGCTTTCCATCGGGCGCTCGCGGCCACGATCTTTGCCCTCTTGCTGTGGGATTGCGCAGCCGCGTCGGCGGCACCGCAAACCATTCCGCTGAAAGCCAACTGGGCTCTCGCTTCGGCCAATCATGTCGGAGATTCTGGTGAAAGTATTTCGCGGCCCAACTATGTCACCAAAGGCTGGTACCCCATCCGCCAAGTTCCGGCCACCGTGCTGGAAATCCTGCAGGAGGACGGCGTCTATCCCAATCTCTATTACGGGGAGAATCTCGTCAAAACGGTGCCGCCGGATCTGTACAAGCAGGATTGGTGGTACCGAACCAGCTTCAAGGCGCCAGCGCAGGGCAAGACATATTGGCTGGATTTTCCGGGCATAAATTACCGGGCGGAGATTTGGCTGAATGGGAAGCGGCTTGCGGACAATCGGCAAGTCGTTGGCATGTACGCGGCGACACAGCTGAATGTCACCGACGCATTAATACCGGGACAGCTCAACACGCTGGCAGTCAAGGTCACGCCAGAGCGCGCCATCCAGGACGTCAATGGCGTCGAACTCGCGGACAGTTGGTTTGATTCGCTCAATGGAAAATACATCGGATACCGGTCGGCCCCCGGCAAAAATGGCATTCCTATCTCCTTTGTCTCTGACCGGAATGCCGGAATTTTCAAGCCGGTTACGCTCCACGTCGCCGGTCCGGTTCAAATATCCCACCCTTCGGTCACGACAGCGCTTGCGCTTCCAAAATTGACGCAAGCCAATCTCACGGTGTTTGCAACCCTCCAGAACGGTTCGGCGCAGCCGGTACGCGGACAATTGCTTGGGCGAATCTCGCGGCCGGGCAAGCCAATGGTTCAATTCCAGCAGCCGGTCACCCTGAACCCGCGCGAAAGCCGCGAAGTCACGTTTACGCCGGAGCAATTCCGGCAGCTTGCAATCAGCAATCCGGACCTTTGGTGGCCTTACACCATGGGCCAGCCAAATCTCTATAAATTGGAACTCAAATTTTCGGAGGATGGCGATCGGCAAGTTTCCGATCAGCAATCCATCCGCTTCGGCATTCGCGTTGTTACCCAGCGTCGCGACAAGGATGAGCAGTTCCCGGAACTTGGCAAAGGTGGCAACTTTTATCTCCAGGTCAACGGAAAAGATTTTCTGGTGCGCGGAGCAGTGTATGCACCGGATCTGCTCTATCGCGACGAACCGAAGCGCGAAGCTGCGATCCTTCAGTATGTCAAGGACATGGGGCTAAATATGCTGCGCTGGGAATCGAAGATCGCCAGCGAGCACATCGTGGAATTGGCCGACGAAGCCGGAATTCCCGTCATGTATGGGTGGATGTGCTGCAATCAATGGGAAAAATGGGACCAATGGAGCGCCGAGGATCAGTCGGTGGCGCGCAGAAGTCTTCGCTCTCAGATTCTCATGCTGCGTGCCCATCCCGCCGCGTTCGTTTGGGCCAATGGCAGCGATGGCCTGCCCCCGGCTCCCGTGCTTCAAGACTATCATCGCATTCTGGAGGACCTGCATTGGCAGAATGCGATCGTGGACACGGTTTCCTCATTTGCGAAGGACAGCAAAGGCAACAGGTTGTGGAGCGGCATCATCATGGAAGGGCCGTATAGCTGGCGACCGCCATCCTATTGGTTCAGCGGGCTCTACCCGCCCACCCGCGGCGCGTCCGCGGAGCAGGGAGATAATGAAGAGGTCCCTCCCTATGAAAGCCTGAAGAAATTCATTCCACCGGACAAGCTATGGCCTATCAATGAAACTTGGTTTTTTCATTCCGGCGCCGCCGAGGGCAACAATACCCTGCGGAACATCCAACGCGTGATCGAGAAACGCTATGGCCCCGCGCACAGCGCCGAGGAATTCACTGAAAAGGCGCAGCTTGCCCATTATGAGAATACGCGCGCCCAATTCGAAGACTTCGCGGCGAATGGCTGGGCCGACCATAAGATGACGATTTATTGGGAGATGAACAGTCATTGGCCTTCGTTCTTCAGCCATCTATTCGACTATTACCTGAAGCCAGGCGGCGCTTATTTCGGCGCCAAGATGGGGCTGAAGCCGCTTTCGGTCGTGTTCGATTATTATGCCAAGGACAAGAGCCACGGAAATATTCGCGTCGTGAATCAAACGCTGCAGGACCGCCAAGGCCTTCAGGTGCGGGTGCGGGTCTACGATCTTGACGGGAAATCCGTCTTTGATCAGCGCGGCACGGTTAATGTGGCTGCCCAGGGCGTCGCCCAGGCCCTAACTTTGCCCGTGTTGAAGGATATCACTTCCGTATACTTCGTCCGCTGCGAGCTTTTCGACGCGACCGGATCCAAAATCGCAGACAATGTTTACTGGCAATCCACCAAACCGGACCGTTTCGGGCCCCGCTCCAACGACACTGCGTTCGACGCAAAACAGGAGCAGTGGTCCGATTTCACGCCACTGCAATCGATGACCAAGGTAAATCTGGAGGTCAAAGGGACGCTTCGCAGATCTTCGGAGAAAAGCGAAGCGGTTGTTTCCTTGCACAATCCCTCGAGCCATCTCGCCTTCTTTGTACGGGCCGAGATTACGGGCGGAAAGGATGGCAATGAGGTCTTGCCGGTTACCTATGACAATAATTACGTAACCGTTTTTCCCGGTGAAAGTGTTTCGATCCATAGCCGGTTCAACAATTCGGATATCGCCGGCAATCCGCCCTGGATCCGGGTAAAGGGTACCAATTCGCCCATGGAGCTTGTTCCCGTTCGATAGGCAGAGCCGTTACTTCAACTCTATCGTATGCTTCTCTGCGCCTGCGGAAAACGCGATGGTCTGGGTCTCGTTCTTCACGGGTCCCAGGCTTTTCCCGTCAACCAGAATCTGTGAGCCCTGCAGACGGGGACGCAGCCAATCCGCGACATTGAAATCCCATGTCGAAGGCTTCGACAACAGCGCTCGGCAATAGTGCGGATCGTAAAACACGGTCAGCTTTGAATCGCCCGACGTCAGATTAATGTCCGCGTGCTGGTATCCGATATATTCGTCCAGCCCGGTGAAGAAATATCCCGGATACTTATCAAAGACTTTGGCAAATCCCTCGGGATCGTGCCCGATGCCCCGGTCATGCCCGTCGGGCAGCGCCGGAAGCAGGAGCGGAACGTCATCGCTTCCGCCGAAATCGGCGTTCGAGTCCGCGCGGCCCTCGACCGCCAGATCGCGTCCCAGATAACCGCCGTAATAGCCATAGCCCGCTTCCGCCGCGAGCCTCCAAGTGTTGTTATCCGGACTGCGGGAAATGCCGTTTCCGCCAGTCGAGAATTCGAGCGGCACCTGGCCGAATTCGTGCCCGATCCAGTCCGCCGATTGTTGCATGTGGAATGACTGCTCGGCGGCAGGGACTTCACGATTCCTGGGGATGTCATAGAATTCGCGATACCAGCCGACATCCGCCCGCGCATCCATCAGCGGCGATCCCCACCAGGGCCCCGGTTTCGAATCCAGATCCGGTTGCATGTGGGTCCAGCCATGGCTCTCGATTTCCAGCACGCCGGCTGCAACGCCTTCATCGAGCCCCTTCTTGGTCGAAACGTAGTCCTGCTTGATTCCGAAACCGTCGGTGAATTGCTGGCGCCAGGTGGGAACGATTCTGTGCTGGGCATCGTCGACAAAGCCCGGAACGATATTAAGGGACAGGATGGCGTGGTGCGCTTTCAAGGGCTCGATCATGGAATGGCGGATCTGTTCGGCGCTCAGCGCCGGATAGTGCCAATGTTCCAGCCAGACATTCTGCGCATTGCCCATGTCGTCCATGGTCAGGATGATGGTTTTTGTCCAGGATTTCGTCAGCGAATAGCCGATCGCTTCGGTAACCGCCCGCCGCAAGGCCGTGCGGATGGGTTGATAGAGCAGCATCTGGTCGCTGTCGCCGCCGATCCATATCGCGCGCGTGTCGGGGCCGATCTCTCTTTCGGTGATCTCCGCCGCGCCAGCCGCATCGGCCAGAATTTTGGCATCGGTCACGTCCACTTGCGGGCGCTGCATGGAGATCACGTCCGGGCCCTGCAGCCTGAGGTCCGATCCCAGGCCACGCAGCAGGAACGAGTCGCTCTTGACGGTCTGATGGGCGCTGTTCATGTGTTCGCTCTTAAAGTGGATGCCCAACAGGTTCTGAATGCCGGGCTGGCGGATGCGATCGCCGATCGCGATCAGCGAGATATGCAACTTCTGCACCGCGTCGACCACTAGCGTTTGATCCGCTTGCGAAACTTCGCCCGGAACGTCCCACAGGATCGCGCCATAGCGCGCCTTGCCGGCGTAATCCGCGAAGTGACTGGGGTCCATCAGGGTCTGGTCCAGCCGCAGAATGTCGAATGGAATGCCCCAGGATTTGAACATGGTCACCAGGGTTTGAAATTCGCCGCCCCCACTGACCAGGAAACTGCGCGGATCCTTCCATTGATCGGAGATCACGATCAGCACGCGGTAAGGTTTCAATTGCTCGGCCGCGCGCAGCGGAAGGGCCATGGTCAGCAGAAAAATGGTGACAAGAATTCTCTGGAACATTGCCCGCCCCGATCGATTCGTATTTGAATGCCTAGGTTACAAGGACTCGCAGTTCCGATCCACTGATCCCGCTTTCGCAAACGCGCTCAATGGACGCCCACAAACCGCTGTCAAATTGATGCCCAAACGTCACAGGGCACCCGATCAGAATTAATCTCTCCTGCCCCTCCCCAATACCCAGGCCATGCCCCATTGATGCGGCAAACTTTTTGTGCCGTTGGTACAAATATCCGCCGGCCGGTCTGGCGTTGTTCGCAAGCCGCCGCCGGAGCTATAGTGGCCGGCGGATGGCAGGATTGGTTGCCCATCTGGGGGAATTCGAATTCACATGTCGGCCAGGCACATGATCCCTCCATATCCGACTTCGCGCCGGACATTCATGAAATTGCTCTCCCTTCTTGGAGCCGCGATCCCTTCTTTTCGGACTGCCCGTGCCTTCGCCGCGGACGCCGCTGGCCAAATCCCGCAATTCGCTCTTGCCGCGGATCTGCTGCGTCCGCAATTTCATCTCCTGCCCAAGCGAAACTGGATGAACGATCCGAACGGACCGATCTACTGGAATGGCAATTACCATATGTTTTTCCAGTACAATCCCAATGCCGCGGTTTGGGGCGACATGCATTGGAATCACACCGTCAGCCCTGACATGATTCATTGGAAGCATCTTCCGGTTGCGCTGGGCCCCACGACCGGCGGATACGACACGGATGGCTGCTTTTCCGGAAGCGGCGTTATCCATCGCGGCACAGCACATTTTTTGTACACCGGCGTTCAGTCGGTGCCGGCCGCCCAAGCCACGCTGCGCGACGGCGCCCACAATTTTCGAGAAGTCGTTGCATTGGCAACTTCCCGCGATCCGCAATTGCTGAAACTGGAGAAATTCCCGGAGCCGGTGATACTTCCGCCCGACGAGCCGCGGATCGCGGGATTTCGCGATCCGTTTCTTTGGCAACAGGATCAAGTCTGGTATCTCGGCATCGGGTCCGGTCTCTATGGAGAAGGTGGGCGCGTTCTTCTTTATCGCTCTTCCGACCTGCAGCATTGGGAAGCGCTTGACCATCCCCTGGCCTCCGGCAAACGCACCGATGCGCAGGCGTCCAATCCCGTGGCCGCGGGCGAGATGTGGGAGTGCCCGGATTTCTTCGCCTTGGGCGACAAGCACCTGCTTTTTTATTCGACGGCAGGCAAAGTATTCTGGGAGTCGGGCGAATTCGATTCAAAGGAATTGGTGTTTCACGCGCAAAAACGGGGTGTGCTGGACCACGGAAATTATTACGCGCCCAAGAGCCAGCTCGCACCCGACAATCGGCGCATTTTGTGGGGGTGGATTCCGGAAACGCGTCCCGAGGCCGAATTCAGCGCGGCCGGATGGTCCGGCTCCATGTCATTGCCGCGCGTGCTTTCGATCGATAATGACGGCAATCTGGTCATCGATTTCGCCGAGGAAACCGAGTCATTGCGCGGCGCATTATGGTCGCTGCCGGGGCCGGACAATCCGGCGGCACGGCGCGATGCCCTTCGCAACTTCCAATTGGATCGGCCCTCCGCCGAACTGGCATTGCGGTTCGGCTCCGAGCCCTTCGAATTGCGATTGGGCACCGACGACGCGACGATTTTTTCCATTGCCTATCATCCACAAAACAGCGGCAAGGAATTGGAAATTGCGGGACACGTCGTTCCGCTCGCGCCGCGAACCGCAGGCGGCCATGAACTGCGTCTCTTTCTGGACGCTTCGGTGCTTGAGGCTATTGTCAATCGTTCCATCGCCGTCACAGCGCGCGTTTACCGAACCTGGAATGCGCCAATGCGCTTGCGGATTACCGAAAGCTTCGATTCCTCTCTCGGCAGCGTTTCAGCGCTCGATTGCTGGACGATCAATCCCATTTCCTCCGATCGGCTGACCACTTAAACCGGTGGAGGGCGAGCGATTGGGGTTTGAAGTGCATTTCAAAAATGCTCCCCTAGTTATCGATTTTGGAAAAAATGCCATGACATGAACCCCGGACGAGCAATGACCGAAGTGTGTTTTCCGCTCTAGCCGCGCTCGATTTGGAATGTTCCAGATTGTCCACGCGCGCGCAGCGCCACTGACCGATTAAACTCCAGCAAAGGTTATTTTCCATGTCCGAATTGTCTCGCCGGAATTTGCTTCGCTCAAGTCTCGCTTTCTCCACTTCCTCGCTGCTGCTTGGCTCAAGTTGGGCGCGCGCTCAGACGGCATTGGCGGCGGCCGCCAAATCCGATATTCCCCTGGCGCCGCGCGAGCGGCTTCTCTTCGATTTCGACTGGAAATTTCAACTTGGGCATGCCGCCGATCCGGCGCGCGATCTTGGCTTCGGCATGGATCAAGGCGATTTCGCCAGAACAGGGGAATTTGCATTCGCCAAGGTTGAATATGACGATTCCAAATGGCGCAGCCTGCAGCTGCCCCACGATTGGGCGGTGGAGCTGCCCTTCATGCGCGACGAGGCATTGAAAACGCATGGCTACAAGCCGCTGGGCCGGCATTATCCGGAGACAAGCGTGGGCTGGTACCGGCGCAACTTCGATATTCCCGCCACCGATAAGGGGCGCCGGATCACGGTCGATTTCGATGGTGCCTTTCGGAGCGTGCTGGTTTGGGTCAATGGCTGCTTTATCGGCCGCAACGACAATGGCTACGCCCCGTTCCACTTCGACCTCACCGACTTTCTAAGCTATGGCGCGAGGAATTGTATCACCGTCCGCGCCGACGCGAGCTTTGGCGATGGCTGGTTTTACGAGGGAGCCGGCCTTTATCGCCACGTATGGTTGACCAAGATGGACCCGCTTCATGTCGGCAAATGGGAGAGTACGGCTCGTGCCTCGGTCGAGGGCAAGGATTCCTCGGTGGAGCTTTCGACGATTGTGCAAAATGATGGCGCCCACACCGCCGAAGCGCGCGTCACCTGGCAAATCGCCGCTGCGGACGGCAAGATTGTCGCCACCGCCATGTCCCCGGCCCAATCCATTGTCGCGGACGGTTCGGCGAGATACGCGGCCACGGCCCATATTGCCGATCCCGCGCTTTGGTCTATCGATGATCCAAAGCTTTATTCCGTGATCGTAAGCGTCGAATCCGCGGGCGGAATTTGCGATGCCGAGCGTATTGGTTTTGGCATTCGCACGGCGGTTTTCACGCCCGACAAGGGTTTCTTTCTCAATGGAAAATCGCTCAAGATTCAAGGCACCTGCAATCATCAGGATCATGCCGGCGTGGGCGCCGCTTTGCCGGACCGTTTGCAGTATTTCCGCATGGGCGTGCTCAAGGAAATGGGGTCCAACGCGGTGCGATCCTCGCACAATATGCCCACGCAAGAATGGGTCGATGCCTGCGATCGCATGGGCGTGATGATGATGTGCGAGACCCGCCAAATGAGCTCGAATCCCGAAGCCATGGCGCAGTTGGAAACGATGGTGAAGCGCTATCGGAATTCTCCCGCGATCATTCTTTGGTCCCTCGGCAACGAAGAGTGGGAACTGCAGCAATCGGCGGCGGAACAGGGGGCAAGGATCGGCGCATCCATGGTGCGGCGCTGCCATGAACTCGACCCCACGCGGCCTGTTTCGGCCGCCGTCAACGGTGACAATAAGCAGGGCATTTCCGAGCCGCTCGACGTTATTGGCTTCAACTACAAGCTCGACTTGCCGGACGCGTTCCATCAGAAAAACCCAACTCGCCCGGTCTATGGATCGGAGACCGCTAGCGCCATCGCCACGCGGGGCGTCTATGCCACCGACAAATTGCGCAACACTCTTAGCGCCTATGATGTCGATCCCGTTCCCTGGGGCGAGACGGCCGAACAATGGTGGAAATTCCACGCGACCCGCGACTGGGAGGCGGGCGGATTCGCATGGACTGGCTTTGATTATCGCGGCGAACCGACACCTTATGGATGGCCCTCCGTCAGTTCGCAATTCGGAATTGTCGATACGTGCGGCTACCCCAAGGACGCCTTCTATTATTACAAGGCTTGGTGGGGAAAAGAGCCCGCGCTGCACCTATTTCCGCACTGGAATTTCCAGGGCCGCGAAGGAGAAGCGATTTCTGTCTGGGTATTTTCAAATCTGGATGACGTCGAACTCTTTCTCAATGGCAAAAGCCTGGGCAGCCAGAAGGTTCCCCATCTCGGTCATTTGGAGTGGAAGGTGAAATTCACCGCTGGCGATATCGAAGCCCGCGGTAAAAAAGATGGCAAGGTGGCGCTGGTCGAACGGCGCCAGACGACCGGCGATCCGGCCTCCATTCGGCTCACGCCGGATCGTGAAGAGATCAACGCCGACGGAGAGGACATCGCACTGATCAAGGTTGAAGTGCTCGACAAGGAAGGCCGCCCGGTCCCCACCGCGCGCAATCCGGTCGGTTTTAATGTCTCGGGCGCCGGCCGATTGATCGGCGTGGGCAACGGTGATCCCAACTGCCTGGAAAGCGACAAAGGCAGGATCCGTTCCGTCTTCAGTGGACTGGCGCAGATCATCATCCAGTCCAACCGGGAGCCGGGCGAGATTCATATCGAGGCGGTAAAAGAAGGCGAGGACGAGACCGCGCTGACGCCAGCCAAGATCGTCATTAAGTCCAAAAAGGCTGCGCGCAGGCCATCAGTCAGCTAGCACAGCCGGCGGAAGGTATTTGTTTGACGGCTACCCCAACGGTCTGAAGAGCTGTTGCTCACCTTGTGGACTAAAACACCACTCGATGAGTAAGCCGATCATTTCTTTGGATAAATCGGCTGGCTTGGACGGACTCCGGCTCCGCCAATACTCTACTCGCTCGGATGTGTGTGTTGGAATTTCCGTCCGACTTCCGTCGGTATCGTCCTCAACCATTAAGATTACCGCGAGATTTCACCCGCGAAGGGGATGCCGATCGCACACCTCTAAATCTATTCTGATTTTTTATTCGGTTTTCAGGTGGGCGGGGCTACCAAGGTTCCTGACGTAGCGATTGTCGGCGCGGGCCCCTATGGGCTTTCGGTGGCGGCACATTTGCGTCATCTGGGCGTCGATTTCCGGATATTCGGAAAACCCATGACCACCTGGCGTTTCCACATGCCCAAGGGCATGACGCTGAAATCTGATCGTTTCGCCTCTTGCCTGTCCGCGCCGTTCGGTGCGTACACACTTAGGGACTATTGCCTCGAGAACGGCATCACCTACGACGAAGCCCTGCCTGTTCCGCTTGCTGAGTTCAATGCCTATGCACTCGATTTTCAGCGGCGCTTCGTGCCAGAGCTGGATGAACGCTCCGTCACCGCGATTACCGAGGCGGGCGCGGGCTTTGATCTCGCGCTTGACGATGGTGAACATGTCGCGGTGCGTAGGGTCGTTATGGCCGTGGGCGTGACGCATT
Organism: uncultured Alphaproteobacteria bacterium; assembly: GCA_903897605.1. Taxonomy (GTDB): domain Bacteria; phylum Pseudomonadota; class Alphaproteobacteria; order Micropepsales; family Micropepsaceae; genus Rhizomicrobium. The sequence continues at coordinate 207 of CAIUCH010000011.1, read as the reverse complement.
TTATGCATGTGCCAGAGGTCTTCTCGGCGCTCGGGCCGCAATACCTATCGCATAGCAGCGCCCATCACTGACCGGCCCCCACTGAGTGGTCCAGTTGCGATGTTAGTTCAGTGGCGGCGTTTGCGCCACCTTGTTGCTGACCGGCGGATCGGGCGGCCAGCAGATTGCTTCTGGCGCTGGTGGCCGATATCCCAGCGATGAGTGTGG
>CAIUCH010000010.1 GCA_903897605.1 uncultured Alphaproteobacteria bacterium | reverse complement strand
TTCCCTGCGCAAGGCCAACTTCAATCTGGCGTAGCAAAGCCACGATCTGTTCCGCGCTAAACCGCTTCTTCGCCATGCATCACGTCCTTTCCATACCAGTTTCTAACATTACGCCTGGTACAAAAAACGCCACGCAGGTCAGAAGCACCAGATACGACCCTTCGCCAGCGCCTGCTTTACCCAAAGTAATGCCGAAATCATTGTCGTGACCCGGAATGCCTATTTTGGCACCGATGTCAACCAGACCAGCCATGCCGGCAGTCGAATTGATCATGAAGCGGCCAAAGGTGTCTGTTGCTTTGTTTCCATCTCCTTGCAGCACGTCATTAGTAAAGACCACAGGTGAATGCAAATTGGTCAGCGCGTTGTGGATACCTTCACGTGCAAGCTCGGGCACTTTGCCGCGATAGAATTTCGCAACTGGCTTGGCGACCGCATGATCGAGCTTGATGTCAAAATCGAAAACGGCGCGATTAGCTGGCTCCCAAGGGTCATTTTGCGCAATCGCCTCAGGGCTGTTCGTGGAACAGGCGCTCACGAATAGGACTGCGCATAGAGTAGCTTGAACCGGGAACCAAAACTTCATAGTCCACCGTAGTAAAGGTTTCCAAAAAGAGAAGCCACGCGGAACACCCTCTATCATTTGGACGGCCCGTTGTCGCTTTTGACCCAAAACGCATTTCAATTCACTGCTGCCATTGATATCAAAATAATAAGAAACAACAGCATCGCGTTGCGAAGTGTACCAAACGATCACCTTCGGCTAATTCGGGCCAAGAGCGTCAGGGCCAGCCCGCTTCCAGTTTCGGGTCAGGTTTTTGTGAATAGCCGACCACCAAGTTTGATCAATATGCGTGTCGGAATTTCGCTGCACTTCAATGACGTCTGAACCGCCGTTGCTGACGGGTCGGTTGGTCAACAGTTCACCTAATTAATGTAAATGTGTCGGTGCCATCATGGTCTTTGATGTTAAACATTACCGGCGTGCCGCTGTCATCGATCCAGACTTGGTATTGCTCCCGCGATATCTCAGTTTCGATTTGATACTTCGAAACTCGCTTAGGCGCGCCATCAATCTTTATAGTTATTTCATCGCCACCGCTCGTGTGCATCTTGTCGATTAGGCCTGTATCCGGCATCAGAATCGTATCACCGCCGGTTGTGGCCGCGAACCACGGATTGGCAGATCGGATCGTTGACGGCGCCGAGAATTTGCCAATTGGAGAACTAACGATGAAGTGATCGGCCTCCACCCATCCGTTTATTTCAGTGGTCTTGCCATTTTCAACCGTGACACCATGAAACGAAACAAACCGGTCGCTGACCCAGCGCTCGGTGCGGGAAACTTCCTGCCTATATAAAGTGACTCCGAGGAAAGTCACCTTGATGTGCGCTTCAGTAGCGACGGTCGTGGTTTTACCACTTCTCACAACGGTGTTGCTGTAGGAGCCGATATCACCATAAAGCGAATCATGAATTTTGTAGTTATATCGCTGCAGCGGTTCATCTGCCGCAGCATTGGTGGCATGAATTGGGCAAATAGTGATTAAGACAGAAGTAACAAGGATGGCCCAGCGCGTGAGCCTATTTGACTGTATCTTGGTAGTGTTGGTACGCTCCGCCACCTAGCCAATCTCCCGTGTGCCAACGGGTAAATGAAGGATGGGCTTCAGCCTTCGTCGAGCTTCAAATGCGGAGGGATAGTTATTCATCGAAATCGCTGGTCCGAATTGTTAGCGGCGGTATTAGTTGAGTTTACTCCAAACACTCATTGGATATCTGCTTGGAAGGCTTGTTCTTAGTCAGATCAGAGCGCCGATCAAAATTGCAGCGCGACGAGATTACCCCTTGAATGCAATTGCCACTGGTCATTGGAGCGCAAGGATAAATGCAGCTCACTTGACGAAACGCGGCGCGAAAATAATTGCCGCTTGCGGCCCCATTTTCGGGAGCACGCAACGCAGGAAGCGTAGTCCATGGTGCGGAAGGATAAAGGTGATGTGTAAGATGCAGATGTTGATTGATGACGAGAAATTGAAGCGCACGCGGCAATGTATAATTACGAGCTCGCTCTGGCTCGTCGAGCCCAACGCCATGATGCGCAATATTATCCGCAAATGAATGCCATAAGCCTCGAACAAACATGCTGCCGACCAGCATTGGCCACCACGAGCCATATGCCCAGGCGCTAACTCCATACAAAGCGACCGTCATTCCAAAATCGCGCCTTGTGCGCCAGCGTTTGGATGGATTCGAAACCAGCGAAATAAATAGTTGCCGCACCTTGATATCGCCGTCCTCATTCACGGGAATTAGTTCTTTCATTAGACGCTGGCCGACAGATGTCGGCGCGCAGGCGATTAGCGGTGAAACCAGTATGCCCAAATAAACACCGCCGAACAGGCGGCCCCAATATCTCAACCATGCAAATGCATATGAACCGTGTCCGTCGTACACATCGGGTCGGTCGTAACCGTGCCTGGAAAATCGGTGGTGAACCAAATGACTGAAGCGCGTTGCATCGAATGGTACGCCGAGCGTGATAGACAGCAGCCTGGCGCAAAAGTCGTCAGCGCGACGATTAGGAAGCAAATGAGAATGGATGGCCTCGTGAATCAAACCCCAGTGAAGTGGTTGGAGCAACATGATAGGCAGCAACAACCATGCGACCTGCATGCCATAGTTGTTTAATGCCATTGGCATGCCGAACAGTTGTAACAGTGTCCCGCACAGTACAATGCTAATCAGAGCAACGTTCAGATGGGCTGCTACGGCTTGCCTTCCAGTTTTCTGCCGGACATGCGGGTTAATGGAAGCCGTTATTTCGTCGCGAAGCATGCATTCCTCGGAATCCGGAACAAAATTGATGCACTAATAGAACAAGCGACCGGCACGCATGAGGTCTATGTGCGGATCAAAGTTTAACTGCAGAGAGTAGCTGTCGTGGGACATAGCGCGTAAGCGCTGGTTGATGGATCACACCTGCACGGCTGCAACCCGTCATCCCCTTCGCATGGCTCAACACCGCATAATCCGAATTATCTGGGATATCGACAAGTGCCCGTGACGAAAGTGTGGGAAATAGTATATTGACGGCAATCATTCGCATTCTTATCCAGCTTGCGAATTAGGTCGTCGCCCCATTCGGAGGTGACGGGATATGCTGACCTTTATGCTATTTCGCGCGAGAACAGGCGCGTGGAGTAAATCCAGGCATGTTTGCCGACCTGCAGTCAAAAGGTATTTGAAGCATATTTCTCGTGACTTCGCCACGTGAGCTTTCGTCCGAAATTACTCATATTGGATTTTGCTGGTGCCCGATTGATATTTGATAAACCGCTCATTTTCCATGAAAACGCCGCGCCGGCTCGTAACAGAGTCAATGTCCGAGGGTGCATAATTCTCGATGGTCGGGAGCATGATTGAAAAAAACTCCTGACCGCCTCCGACCTTGAAAAGGTCGAACATCTTTGCAAGCAATTGGCGCCGGCGGCGACGCGCGTTGGAGAAGCCATGCGCCAATACGGCAGAGAGTCTAAGGAGTTTCTCGATGCGGACGTACAGTTTTACGAATTAATTGTGACGCTGAGGGAATTCCTTCGTCGCTATCGATTCCTTATGGCGATATTGATGCAGAGCATCAGGCGATAATCGATATTCTGAATTCCGGTTGGCAATGTATTCGTGCAACTGGAGACGACGCCACACAACGTCTTTACCCATTTTAGAAAAATTACGCGAAAGCTTAATGCGTCATTTCCAGAATGAAGAACTGGAAATGGCTCGTCGTGGTTACCCCGAAATGTCCAATCATAAGTTGCGTCATGCAGGCTGTATTGTTCGCCTAGATAGGATTTGTGACATGGTGGCAATTGGGCAAATAGAGGACGGCGGAAGTTTGCTTGACGAACTTTATGATTTAATTCTGGATGACGTTATCAGGGCTGACCCCGGGTTTAAATCTTTTCTCATCGCCAATGACAATGGAATGCACGAATATAGAATCGAAACGGCTTCTGTTGAATTAGTTCTGCGTGTGGTCGCTAATGGAGAGTGCTGCTCTGATAATCCTTTGTTGGAAAAAAATATGCAGCAGTTTCGCGAAGGTTCGCTTTGGCTCAATGCGGCCAGGGCGAAGCCGTAGAGATAGCTTTAACAAGCACGGACTCACCATTTCCGGCTCGCGTGATGTAGAGCTTCTTTTTCCGATAGGCGATGTAGATGTGAAGTTGCCTCAGCACATTCATGTCGATGAGGAGACTCCCAGTCGTGATTTTTCGGGGGGGCGGAGCCTTCCAGCATCGAATGGGACTTAGTGGCCGCTAATTCTATCTGCGGATGAAGCACAACGATGTCGCCAAAAGAGAGTAGCTCAAAATTATGACCATATAATTGTACATGGTTTTCTTTATCTTCTCTAATGACCGGCAATTCCGGTGACCCTTTTTCGAAATTGAAGATATCAGCAACCTCTGTGACGGTAGTGGTCATAACCGGCGTTCCCGTATCCAAAACGGCGCTGAAAATTTTGCCATTAAGCGTGACTTCCAGATTGAGATGCCCATCGCTCAAATCGATCGGCAAGATTGCCAACGGGCGTTCCGGCCAATAAACGACCCTGCCTTCGCAATGGTCCTGAGAAAAATAATTCAAGCGCTGGGCGCCAAAGTCCAAGTCAACGTCATATTGCAGAAAAAGGTCCGTGGAGAGAAGCCCGGCTGCGGCATCGGGAAGAGCCGGCAACGCGGATATTAGAATTTTTAGATTTTTGCCACGTTGGCCACCCAGATCGAAAGTTGTGACGCGAACAGCTTTGTAGCTCTCGTCACCATACAAATCCTTCACGCCTATATCTGCCAGAACATCACCCATGAAGCCGTAAGGCGGATAACGAAATGTGGCTGGCCGGCTATTCTCGAACACCAGATGGGATAACCTAGCGAAGCTCATCGTGCCCGTTTGTCGAAACTGACCGTGGGCCGGGTGGACGAACTCTTGCCATGGCCCCTTAGAGAGGGGTTACATTACCCGATGTAGGCGAAACGCCACCTCTGGCTCGAATTCAGGCGGGATTATCATGAAGCGACAATTACTGGGCCTGGCCCTCGCTGGTTCATTGGCCGCACTGTCAGCGACTGCCCATGCTGAGGTCTCTCGAAGCCCATCAGAGACCGAAGCAAAGCAACAAGTGATGACCCTCTTAAGGGATTGGGTGACCGCAGAGAATGAACATGATGTGGCTGCGCTTCAGCGCATTCTCGATGATAAGTTCATTACCACCTCCGGTGCAGGCCAGCCGGGCAACAAGGAACGATTCATCAAAAGTCTGACTGCGGGTAAAGCCGATCCCGGGCAATCGCAATCCCTGACGGACGAAACCATAGTCGTTGATGGGGATACCGCGGTCGTTGTTGGCACCGATACGTTCCACCGGACCGACGGCGCCAAACCGGATGGGCTGGCGCTGAGATACACGATAACCTTTATTCGCCGGCACGGGCGTTGGACCGCGTTGGCGGAACACATCGTCGCCCAATGAGGACAAAGATGGCCGATAGATCAAGAGTACGGCTGTTCCTGGTGTTCTGGTTGTTCGTGCTGAGCACAGTGGCCTATCTCGATCGCACCAACATCTCGGTTGCTTCCATCAAGCTGATGAAGGAATTCGGCATCGACAAGATTCATCTTGGCTGGGTGCTGAGTGGCTTTCTGATCGGTTATGCCGGCTTTCAGGTGCCCGCTGGCTGGTTGGCCGGCCGGTACGGACCGCGCAAGACGCTTACCCTCGCCCTGGTGTGGTGGGGCGTGTTCAGCGCCGCGACCACGCTTGTGTCTCCGGGGCTGGGCAACATTCTGACTCAGTTGATCGCCGTGCGGCTGGTGCTGGGTATGGGCGAAGCGTTGATGTATCCCGCCGCGAACCAATTCATCGCCAGCTGGATTCCGCCGCAGGAGCGCGCCAAGGCCACTGGCTGGCTTTTCGCTGGCGTGGGCGTAGGCGCGGGTCTGACCCCGCCCATCGTGACGGCCATCATGCTTGCCTATGGCTGGCGCGCCTCGTTCTGGTTCTCGGCCGTGGTGGGGCTGGTCGCGGCCTTGGTCTGGTATCTGGCGTCCCGCGATCATCCGGAAGATCACACCGGCGTAAATTCTGCCGAATTGACCTATATAAAGGCGGGATTGACGGAGGTTAAGCCCAAGGACCGCAAGCCGGTGCCGTGGCGGGCCATTTTTTCCAGCAAGGATGTCTGGCTTCTCACCATTTCCTATTTCGCCTTCGGCTATATCGCCTTCATCTTCCTGTCTTGGTTCTTCATCTATATCGCTGATGTGCGCGGTGTGGACCTGAGACGAAGCGCTCTCTATTCGATGATGCCGTTCCTTTCCATGACGGTGTGCTGCCTGGCAGGTGGCGCGATCAGCGATCGCCTCTCTCAGGTAAAAGGTCTCTATGTCGGGCGCTGCGTCTTCGGATGCGTGGCGATGCTGGCCTCGGCGCTGTTCCTGGTATTCGGCTCGGAAGCGCGTGACACGCTGGTGGCCTGCATCATCCTTGCGGGCGGCGCGGGCGCGCTCTATTTGGCGCAAAGTCCCTATTGGGCGATCGCCGCCGATATCGCCGGCCCCAATACCGGCGTTGTCTCGGGTGTCATGAATATGGGCGCCCAGGTCGCGGGCGCGATCACCTCATCGCTCACGCCGTGGATCGCCGCGCAGTTTGGCTGGACCATGGCCTTCTATGTCGCGGCCGCCATGGCCGTCGTCGGTGCCATGGCGTGGCTATTCGTGGATCCCAGCCAGTCGCTGGCCAGTGAAAGTGGCAGCGCAGCGGCAAGTTTGCCGCTGGGCGTTTCGGCGACCGCGCGGCACTGATCTTCCGACGTCGGGTTTGCGCGGTCGAATCCCAGAATAGCACTTTCCAAATCCTAACTTGCCGGGAATGGATGATTCCGAACTCGCCAGATCCGATGCCCGAGATTGAAGCCCAAGCGCACTTCATTCGGCTAAAAAGCAATCCTGCCTGTCAGCATCTGCCAGAACATCGCCCAATCGCCCATGAAGCTGTAAAGCGGATAACGGAATGTGGCTGGCCGGTTTTTTTCGAACACCAGATGGGAAAACCAGGCGAAGCCATAACCTGCAATAAGACCGGCGACGAACCACCAGGGGTCGCCAGTGAAAGCCAGCGCCAGCAGGCATAACAGCGCCAGGCTGGAGCCCAGGAAATGCAGCCGCCGCGTGACACGGTTGGCATGCTCGCTCAGATAGAAGGGATAGAATTCCGCGAAGCTGGAATATTTCTCCGTGGCGTCCTCCAACTTTCGTACTACAGGCCTTCATTGCGGCCGGACGATCTTGTTGCGCCGCGTCCTCGACCTCAAGAGCGATGTTTCCCAATTGATCGGCAAAACACAGGTGCTTGCCGTTTCAGATTGGGAATGGCTGGCATAAACCAGGACACCGCGTTCCATCGCATAACAAAGCCGGTGGCCCGGGCCATGCATTGACCGAACCGTCTGGGCCGAGGGGTGTCAAATGGTTGCGCTTGGGATTGCTACCTTTATTTTCGTCCTCATCATCGCGATATTGACGACGGCAAAATAGTCCGCCATTTCGGCGCTAGCCGCGCAGGTCGAAGCGCGCCTCCCGTTATTTTCGTGTTCGCATGCCGGATTTTCTCCCAAGCCGGAACCGGTTTTCGGCCCGGATTGAACCGGGAAACATGAAATTCGCCCCAATTCGTGACGGTTTGCAGCTGAACTTAGCCTCTGATAGATCAGAAGTTCCAGGCAGCTATCCGTTTGTAGGAGTTCGAAAAACTCTCTCGAGACTGAAACTGGGGTTCGTTTCCCGCCGGGAGCGTCAGCGATTTTAAGACGTGATTTATGAACAACAAAGCCACCCATTCGGGCGTACTCTTCGTTTGCCTTGCATTGAAATTCGCAAGGGGCCGGGAATAATATGACCTCACTCCGATGCGCGACCGCAGAGGCGTCCAGCGCATGATTCAGGGCCGAATAGAGACCAAACCGGTTGAGCAGCTGATGGAGCTGCGCAAGGCGCGCGATCGCTATACTGCGCTGGCCGATCAATTGCGCGATGACGTCGATCATCTTCCCGACCCGGAAGAGCGGTCGAAGCGTGAACAGGATGCAAGGCGCATTGCTCAGGCCTATGAGAAAAGTATTGCCAATCTGGTCGCCAGCAGCAGCCGCATGGGGCAAGTGCGCACAGATGGTTCCGCGAGCGACGGTTCGGCGACGAAATACGTGATTTTCTCAATTCTTTTCGTCGCCGCCTGCTCGGTATTGCTCGCCTCGGGCCGCCCGCCGATCTACCGCACCGTACTGATCGACGCGGAAGCCGGCGCGCAGTCGGCCGGCGATGCCTGGCTTGCGGCGACGGGGCCAATCAAGGGATGGATCGCCAGGCTTGCGCCGCAAACGCGTTATCCGGCGGCCGCCATTCCGCGCATCGCCGTGTCATCGTCTGCGCCGCCAATCCCGCAGCCTGCGTTAAATCCGCTCCTGACCGGTCGCGCGCAGACCCAAATGCCCGCGGCTATTCCGGAAGTTCGGCCCAGGATGCGCCCCGCCGATCCGGTCGTCGCCGCAGTTAAAGACGCCGGCCCGGCAAGGCAAAGTGATGGCGGCTTTGTCGCGAAGGTGATCCAGCAGGATGGAACCCTCAAGGACGAATATTTTACGGTGGTCCCTGCGCGAAAATAGAAGCCTTTCGGTTACGCGGCGATATAGGCAATCCGCTTGTACGGAATTTGACCCGAAACCACGTCCAGGAATGGGCGGCCATCCTTGACACCGATGGTGCCAAAGCCGGTGGCGGTTGACAGGAAGCTGCGGAAGTCTCCTTTGATCGCGGGCCTGAGATATAAAATCTTTTCCACGGCATCGAAACGCGCGCCGCTCAAGGCTTCCAGCAGCGCATAGGACGACATCGCCCGTGCGTACCAGTGGCCATATTCATATTCATCGAACGGATTGCGCACCCGGCCGTCATAGCGTGCCCGGCAGGTGCGCACGACTTCCAGTCCTTCCGCGACCAGACCCATCCGGATCATGTGCGAAGCGCACTGATACTCGATTCCCGTCCAGACTTCGTTGGAATAAACAAACGGCAACGAAAGATCGCCGCCCTTTGGCCAGCTGCAGAGCAGCAGCCCGCCTTCATCGCCGACCGCATAGCTCGGGCGCTGGGGGTTGGCCAAGGTGGCCAGGTTCGCCTTCAAATTGTAGCGGTGAACCGAACGCAGATGATCGGTGATTTTCACCGGATCCAACGGCTCGCCCACGCCGCACACGAACGCCATCCAGGCGCCCAGCACGCCGTCGGAGAGGCATCCGCTGCCATACTGATATTTCGGACCTTCCTTGTTGAAGAGCGCCACCGTGTCGGAGGAATAGTCGTTGAAAAATCCCGTCTTCAGCGGATAGGGGCCATGGAAGCCCTTCAGCTGGACACGCTGATAAAAATATTCACCATTGAACAATTCCGTCTCGATCCGCGTCTTGCCCTTGGCGGCGAGCTTTGCATAAAGCGGCTGGGGATCGCCCAAGTCGCGCCCCATCAGGATCGCGGCCTCCAATGCGCCCAGATAGAAACTCGAACACATCCCGTCCGGGCCCCAGAACTCGATGTCATAGGTGTTGTGATGCGGGTCCTCGACCAGTCCGTCATGACCGGGATCCCAGGTCTCGATGCAATAATCGAGGCTGCGCTTCACCGCCGGCCAGAGTTTCTTCAGCCATTGCGTGTCGCCGCTGATCCGCCATTCCCGGTAGACTTTCATGATGCCGCCAAGCTGACCATCGGCGGCGGCATGGAATTTGTGCTCCGCCGGCCGGATCGGCAGCGCGCTGCGGAAGGCCTGATGACCAGCCTGGTTTTGCGACGGGCCGAACTCGGTCTCCCGCAAGCTGCGTTCCAGGTCGGCAAAAAGATGCGGCAGGGACTGGGCATAATTCCAGACATGGGTGCACGACCCGGTGCCGCCAGGGGAGCCGAAATTGTCGTCGCAGCCCTCCCATCCCCACACCGCGCCATCGGTTTGACGCAGGATTGTCGGCGATTTGAGAATGCTGAGATTGGCGGACACCGCTTCGATGACCTCGGGCGGCAAGCTGCTGTCGTAGAAACAATCCCGGAAGCGGGACGTGGCGCTGCGCAAGTCTTGGTAATGGTCGCGCCAATAGGCATTGACGCTTTCGATGTCGCCGAAGCGGCCGGCATACCAGGGGCGATAGGTTTCGCCCTGATCTTGCGGCCAGGGCCAGGCAAAGGGATTGTCGGCCGATCTCATATTGCTGTGGCCGCAGTACCAGGCCAGCCGCACCGTGATGGTTCGCGAGGCGCCCGGCGCCAGGCGCAAGGGAACAAAGATCGTGGCGCCGGGACTGGGCCCGCCGCTGGCGGGCGGCGGGGCGTCGTAGCTGGCGGCACGCGCGATATCCTTCCAGGCCAGGGTCAAGGCGTCCCACCAGTCGCCGCGGAACCAACTAAGGTTCACTTTGACGTCGGGTTCGCTCACGGCGGCGGTAAAAGCGACTTCCTCCCAGGGTTTGCCGGGCGATGCGCCGTTCCAAAGCGTGAAACCGCCGGTCGTCGGCCGCACCGCATTCCGTTCGGGCGGGGCTTTCTCCGGCGCCAGAAAATTCTTGGCGTTGAACGAGAATACGGCTTCGACATCCGATGCCGAGCGGTTGGTGAAACGATATTCCAGACCGGCGACGGGAAGGCTTGAATCGTGAGAATTTCCCGGCAGGAATGGACTCCAGCCGGTGACTTCGACCGCGAGCGGCAATAGCGGATCGCTAAGCTGGACCGTGCCGAATGGAAAACGCGCCTGAAATGACGCGTCGCGAAAATGCGGCAGGCCATAGATGGCGCCGGGAAAACCGGTGCCCGAGCCGGCCGGTCCGAAGATTTTTCTGGTGGGCACCGGACCTTCCAGGACCCGCGCGACCGCCTGCGCGCCTTTGACGGCGATGGCGGCGAAGACGCAAGGCTCGTTGAAGATCTCGGGCCGGTTGCGGATCGAGACATGGGACAATGCGCCCGTGCCTTCCAGGCAGATCATGCCAGCACCGATGCCGCCCATGGGAAAGGCGATCTGGCCAAGCCGGTCGCCTTGGTAGACGCCATTGAAGGAAGCCTTGGGAGAATCCGAGGCAAGTTGCAGGCCTTGCGCCGCTTCGCCTTTTGCGGGGGCGCCTTCGGCGGCTGGCATCAGGGCCGTGGACGCCGCGAGCAGGCCGCCCGCACCGGTGAGAAAATCTCTGCGCTTGACGGTCATGGCTTTTCCCCGCGATTGGCCGGCGCACCAGCCGTGCCGCCCTGCGGCTCACTTTACCGCTAAAGTCGGCGCGATGAAGTCATTTTCGATCCCTCACAAGTCCCCGGGATCGGCCGGTCAGACCGCATTTTTGCCGCCGGCGGGCCGATTGCTGTCCCAGCCCCCCAGCCGGAGCGCGGTGGCCATTGCCGCTTCCCGCAATTCCTCGCCCAAGGCCGCATTGTCGCTGGCGCGGGCAATGACCATGCCGCCGACGCAGAGAGCCGCAATCGCCAGGGCCGCTTCGCGGTCGGGATGCGGCTGACCTTGCGACCCCTGTTGCAATATCTCCACCATGGCTTCGAAGGCGGTCTGGTAGGCCTTTCTGGCATTGGCGCCGCCGCGCGCCACATCGCTCGGCAATGCCACCATGGGGCAGGCATTCTCGATCTCTTCGCAATGCGCGCGGGAGAGATAGGTGCGCACGATCTGCGGCGCGAGCTGACCGGCATCCGGATCGACATCGGCGCCCTCCCAGCCGCAATCCCAGTCCGGGTTGGTGAAAAAACAGTCCAAAACCTCGGCATAGAGATCGCCCTTGCTGGCGAAATGCCGGTAAAATCCGCCATGCGTGAGGCCAGCATTGTCCATGATCTGGCCGATGGTGACGCTGTCGAAACCGAAGCGGTTGAACAGCCTGCGGGCGCTTTTGATGATCCTTGTCCTGGTTTCCTGGCGGTGATCCGAAGAGTAAGGCATCAAAACCTCCAAGCCATGGCCCATGGTGCGGCAACGGACTATAATGTCCCTCTGAAAGACGCACCACACGCATCCCGGGATGGCGGGCCGCAAAAGATGATCTTGAACATCTTTTGACCGGTGCTTCACTCGAGACCGGCGGCGAACGGATGCCGCGATCGGAGCAATCAGGGGGCGACATGATATTTTCCAATCAACAGCCGGGTACGACAACGCGCCGGCGCGCGCTTTTGGGCGGCCTAGTTTGCGCCGGCGCAGGATTGGCGGCCACGTCTGTCCGCGCCGCGCCTGCAGAGGCAAAAACCGGCAAGGCGAAGACCGCGTCGCTGACGTCGTTGCGGGAAGAGGCGGACATTGCCGCGCCGCTGCATCGCGTTTACGAGGCGCTGCTGGATGAAAAACTATTCTCCAGCCTCACCGGCGCGCCCGCCAAGATAGACCGCGCCGAGGGCGGCGGGCTTTCCTTGTTTGGCGGGGTGATCGTGGCGCGCAATGTCGAATTGGTCGCCGACAAGCGCATCGTCCAGGCCTGGCGCGATACGGCGTGGGCGCCGGGAATTTATTCGATGGTGAAATTCGAGCTCACGGCAAAAGGCGCGGGGACCCATCTGGTGCTCGACCATACCGGCTTCCCGGCTGGCCAGTTCTCGGATCTCGATTCGGGCTGGCACGAACATTATCTGGAGCCGATGAAAAAGACGCTCCGCTAGAACCGGATCGTTTTGCAGAAAAAAAAGGCGGCGCCTGCGCGCCGCCTTTTTCCATGCTTCCGCAATGGCTGCTATTTCTGGCCGCCCAGGAAATCCTGCTTGCCCAGGGCAACGCCCTTTTGGCGCAGAAGGTCATAGCCGGTGGTGATGTGGAAATAGACATTGGGCAGGACCCAATTGTTCAAATAGTCCTTGCCGTTGAAATGAAACTCCGCTTGCGGGAATTTCAAATGGATCTGCCGGTCTTCGGCGCCCGCGAATTTGCCGGCGTCCAGGCTTTTCAGATAAGCGATGGTCTTGACCAGGCGCGCCTTCAACTGCTCGATGCTGGTCTCATTGTCCTCGTAGGCGGGAATGTCCACGCCGGCCAGCCGCGCCGCGCCACCCTTGGACATGTCGGTGGCGATATGCACCTGCTTGACGAGGGGCAGCATGTCCGGCGCCAGCCGGAGCTCGAGATAGGAATTGGCGTCCTCGCCTTTTTCCTTGGCATGCGCCTCGGCCTTGGTGAGCACGGTATAGAAGCTGCCCAGCATGTGAGCCAGCGGCGGAACGCACGCGTCATAGATGGTAAAAGCCAATTTTATCTCCCTGATGGATTTCTGTGCGGGCGGGACTTGAGCGCGAAACGCCATTGCAATCAAGCCGGCGTTGGGCTTATCAAAGCCACAATCTATTCAAGGACTTGCCTATGAGCGACGCATTGCCCGACCGGCTCTCCACCGATCCCAAAAGCCCTTTTCACAATCCGGAGTTGCTGGAACGCGGCGTGGGTATCCGCTTCAACGGCGTGGATCGCAACAATGTCGAGGAATATTGCGTCAGCGAGGGCTGGGTTCGGCTGGCGGTGGGCAAGACCGTAGACCGGCATGGCAATGCCATGACGGTGAAATACAAGGGCAAAGTCGAGCCCTATCTGCGCGAACCCGAATAACGGCGCACCCGTTTCTTTCCGTTGCTTCATTTTTTTGACAATCCGGCCGCCGCAAGCGCCCCCGCGCCGCCGTTGATGTCATATCGCCGCCGTCTCGGGAGAAGCTCGGCATGGATAGGAGGGGCATGTTCGAAATCCTTTGGGAGAAGAATATGTCCATGGAGAAATTCGCCGTACCGTCGATCCTTGCCTTGTTTGTTGCGGTCCTGACCGTGAATTCGGCCAGTGCGATGGACTGGCGCGCCAACCATCCGCGCCGCGCCGAAGTCAATGCGCGACTTAACCATCAGGATCATCGCATCAATGCGGAGCGCCGCAGCGGCGAGATCACCACGGCCCAGGCGCATGATCTTCATGCCGAGGATCGCGGCATCCGTTCACAGGAGCGTTTCGACGCCAGCAACGATGGCGGCCATATAACCCGCGGCGAAGACCGTTCGCTGAACGCCCAGGAAAATGGAGTCAGCCGCCAGATCGGCCGCTGAGGGGAGGGCGGAACGATAAAACGATCTCTGCGCAATAGCCTGATCGCCATGATGTTGACCCTGACCACGGCACCGATGCCGGCGGACTGCGTGGTGGCGGCCGGTCCCGGTTGGCAGCATGGGTAGGCCATGACTGAAACAGTATTAGATGCTTTTCCTAGACGCGGACGACCAGTTGGTGACCATACCTACGCCATGCTATGGGAGGCGAAAGCGATCGAAGAGGTGAAATGATGAGCATTGCATCGCAAGATTCGTCCGGGAAGAAATCGAGCTATCTGCGCATCGCCACGGAAGAAGCCTATCAGCCGAAAGAGATACCGGGTCTTTACCGCAAATTGATCGAAGAGAAGACCGTCAACGATCCCGGCTTTCTTTCCCAGTGGGGCTATTTTCTGGGCAATGCCGAGAAGATGCAGAAATTGGCAGGCCGCCTTGTTGATATAGGCGAGGGCCGCATCCGGGACATGGACTCAACCGGCATCGCACGGCAAATCCTTTCGATCGCGAGCCCCGGGGTGCAGATATTCGATGCCGCAACCGGGACCTCGCTGGCCACCACTTTCAACGACGAGTTGGCGGAAGCGATCGCCAAACATCCCGATCGCTTCTCGGGCCTGGGCGCCGTTGCGCCGCAAAATCCGGCCGCCGCCGCCAAGGAACTTGAACGCTGCGTGACGAAGCTGGGCATGAAGGGCGTGATCATCAACTCCAACACCCAAGGCGAATATCTGGACGAGCCCAAATTCTATGACATTCTCGCCGCCGCCGAAGCGCTCGACGTTCCCATCTATCTGCATCCCTCCACCCCGCCTGCGCGCATGATCGGCCCCTTGATCGAAGCCGGGCTCGAAGGCGCCTTTTATGGCTTTGCCGTGGAGACCAGCACGCATCTTTTGCGTATGATCATGAAGGGCGTCTTCGACCGTTTCCCCAAGCTGCAAGTCGTGGCCGGCCATGCCGGCGAAGGCCTTCCTTATTGGCTGTGGCGCTTTGATCACTTCCAGCACAATTACCAGGAGAGCAACCGCTTTCCCCATATGCCCAAGCTGAAACGCAAGGTCAGCGAATATGTGAAAGAGAATATCCCCATCACCACCAGCGGAATGTTCTGGGAGCCGGTGCTCCTGTTCTGCCAGCAAGTGGTTGGCATCGACCGCTTGATGTATTCGATGGATTATCCCTTCCAGTACTCCGCCAACGAAGTGAAAACGGTCGACAATCTTCCCATTAGCGACGCCGACAAGAAAAAGCTCTACCAGACCAATGCGGAACGCGTCTTCAAGCTGTCATGACCGAGCAGGATCAGGTTTTTGCCAAATGCGCATGGCACATCATCCCCTTCATGATGCTGCTTTATGTGGTCAACTATCTTGATCGGGTCAATGTCGGCTTCGCGGCCCTGACGCTCAACAAGCAACTGGGCTTCTCGCCTTCCGTCTTCGGGTTTGGCGCAGGCATTTTCTTCGTGGGTTACGCGCTGTGCCAAATGCCAATCAACTTAATCATCGAGCGCGTCGGTGCAAACCGATCGGTCTTCTGCATCATGACGGTTTGGGGATTGGTCTCCGCATCGACCGCGCTGATTAAAGGCCCCCTCAGCTTCTATCTATTGCGGTTTCTGCTGGGGGTGGCTGAAGCCGGATTTTTTCCCGGGATGGTGTTGTATCTCACCTTGTGGTTTCCGCGTTCCTATCGCGCCCGCTTCACTTCCATTTTCACGACCGCAATTCCCGTGGCTTCCATTATCGGTGGCCCATTGTCCGGCGCCATCCTTGGCCTGAAAGGCAGTGGAGGCCTACAGGGTTGGCAATGGCTTTTCCTGCTGGAGGGCCTACCCGCCATTTTTCTGGCCTTCGCAGTGCTCAAATGGCTGCCCAATGGACCAAGCTCCGCGCCCTGGCTCTCCACGCGCGAAAAGGAGTTGGTTTTGTCCAAAGTCGAACGCGAGGATGCGGCGGCGGAACGTAATTTATGGGCGGCTCTCCGCAATCCACGCCTCTTGGCAATTGCTCTGGTGGCCTTTGGCAATGCCGTCGCACTCTATGGAATTCAGCTCTGGTTGCCGCAAATGATAAAAGAGATGGGTTTTTCCAATCTTATGACCGGCTTTGTCACCGCGTTGCCTTACATAGCTGGTGGAGCGGCAATGATTTTATGGGGACGTTCCAGCGATCGCCGACGCGAACGAATCTGGCATATTGCCATCGCATTGTTGGTCGCAGCGATAGCCCTTAGTCTGGCCAGTATTGCACGATCTCCTTTGCTGATGGTGGCCGCGCTCACAATCGCCATTGTAGGCTCGATGGCCTATTTCGGACCTTTTTTCAGCTTGCCCTCATCGTTCCTCAGCGGTCCTGCAATGGCTGGAGGCATCGCCTTGATCAGCACATTTATTGCATTGGGCGGATTTGTGGGGCCGACATTGATTGGGGTGACTAAACAGGCGACCGGAAATTATGCCTCCGCGATGCTTGTGCAGAGTGCTGGACTGGTCGTCGCGACAGTGATCATTCTTATGGTCGGCCGGGCTATCACTTCTCATGAGGGGCAAACCGCATAACAATTGGTTCAATATCCTTCCATATGGCGTGCGCATAGCACGGAGGAGGCGCGCACTCGGGACGCAAAAGGCCAGCGCGAGATGCGACTTAATCGCCGGAGAGAAACGCGGCGCGATTTACGGCAGTGGATATCCCGCTCTTAATCGTGTACCGGCTGTTTCAGCGCTTCTTTAGGAATCGCAAGACAAGCAATTCCTTTTCAAGAACGAGCTCAGGTCTCGAAGAGGGGACATTAGGTCACCGATAGAATCGTAAGGCCAAAAGAAAATGGCCGGCCCGGTGTTGCCATAAGCGTCACCTGGCCACCACTCTCGGCACTAAGATATTAGTGATATACCAACCTGGTGTGCTCATTTCAGAATAAGGCGCTTCATGGCCTCCATAGCGACTTTTGCGGCCGAGGCATGGCTCGAAGTTTCCGAACTCTTAGACCCACAGCTTTTCCCTCTTGGGCAACTCGCCATAGATGCACTAGGGGCCAAACAATCGGACGTAATAATCGATGTTGGGTGCGGTGTCGGACAAACGGTGCTGCAACTTGCCGAAATAGTTGGCCCCGACGGGCAGGTAATTGGAGTTGATATTGCGCCTCTCTTGCTGGAGCGAGCTCGCGAACGCGCGTTCGGGCTAAAGCAAACCCGTTTTATCGAGTGCGATGCTTCACAGCTTCGCCTACCAAAAAATAGCATCGACGGCATTTTCTCGCGATTTGGTGTTATGAGATTCGCTGACCCGGTTGCGACGTTCCGCAACTTTCATAGTATAATGAAGCCATCCGCGCGATTGGCTTTCGTTTGTTGGCGTTCGTTGGACGAAAATGAGTTGGATATCATGCCGCTTCGCGCGGCTGGACTAGAGCAGTACGTCGACAAAACCCCTTTCAGCTTCGAGAAACGAGAAGTTCTACAAACGACGTTAAATGCAGCTGGTTTTGAGCAAGTGTTGATTGAACCACATGATTGCCCCGTCTCAAGCGGTGGCTTGGAAGAAATGTTGAAGGTGTTGCTCAAAGTAGGCGCGGTCGGAAAGATAGTTAGAGAAAATCCAGAGATGCGGGAAAATGTGGAGAGAAAACTTCGTCCCGCCTTGGCACCAAAGGTCGTTCAGGGTGAGCTTTCATTGAATGCTGCAGTCTGGGTTGTTACGGGCGTTGCGTGTTGAGCGGAAGCGCATTTCGGCGATGTGCTCTTTAGTATCCTTCTCATCAATGTATATGGATCGTGAGTGGACTTCACGATAATCGCAAATGAAAAAGGCCGACCAAGTGTTGCCAAAAGCGTCACCTGACCGGCCTATTCCTATATCCCCCGGTTTCACACCGGGCCTTTGCATGGGGGATGGGACCGGGTCCCGAATTGCGGTGCCGCCCCGGAGCTATTATCACGCGCTCATGACCGAATCCGACGACGGCTTACCGCTGCCCCAGCGTTATTGGGCGATCCTGACCATCGTGCTGGGCATTGTCATGGCGGTGCTCGACGGCGCCATCGCCAATGTCGCATTGCCCACCATCGCCCTGGATCTGCATGCCAGCCCATCCTTCTCGGTCTGGATCGTCAATGGCTATCAACTCGCCATCACCATCTCGCTGCTGCCGCTGGCCTCGCTGGGCGAGATCATCGGCTATCGCCGCGTCTATCTGGCGGGTCTGGCGCTGTTCACCTTGGCGTCGCTGTTCTGCGCCTTGTCGCACACGCTGTTGCTGCTGACCCTGGCGCGCATCATTCAAGGTTTCGGTGCTGCCGGGATCATGAGCGTGAACGCGGCGCTGGTGCGCTACACTTATCCGCGAACGCAATTGGGCCATGGCATCGGCATCAATGCCCTGGTTGTCGCGGTGTCGGCGGCGGTGGGGCCGACTATCGCCGCGGCCATCCTATCGGTGGGAAACTGGCCCTGGTTGTTCGCCGTCAATATTCCGGTCGGGATCGCGGCCGTGATGGTCGGCCGCCGGGCCCTGCCGCACACGCCGCGCGGGTCGCATCCATTCGACTGGCGGGGTGCGATCCTCAGCGCCGCCACCTTTGGCCTTGGCATCGCCGCCATCGACAGCGCCGGCCATGGCGAGGCGCCGTATCTGTTCGTGACCGAATTCGCCGTCGCCGCGATCGCGTGCTTGGTGCTGGTGCGCCGCGAACTCAGCGCGCCTTCGCCGCTGCTGCCGGTGGACCTGCTGCGCATTCCCATCTTCGCGCTTTCGGTGTGCACTTCGGTGGCGTCATTCTGCGCCCAGATGCTGGCCTTCGTGGCGCTGCCATTTTATCTGCAGGACCGTTTCGGTTTCTCGGCCGTCCAGATCGGGCTCCTGATCACGCCTTGGCCGATCGCGGTGGGATTTTCGGCCCCGATCGCCGGCCGGCTGGCCGAAAGACATCCGGCGGGCCTTTTGGGCGGGGTGGGACTTGTGGTGTTTGCCGGCGGGCTGGCGGCGCTGGCGCTGTTGCCGGACCATCCCAGCGTGACCGACATTGTCTGGCGGATGGCGCTCGCGGGTGGCGGTTTCGGCCTGTTCCAGTCGCCCAACAACCGCACCATGATCGCGGCGGCGCCGCGCGAGCGCAGCGGTGGCGCTTCGGGCATGCTGGGCACGGCGCGCCTATTGGGCCAGACCATCGGTGCGGCGCTGGTGGCGATGCTGCTGGCGCGCGATCCCTTGAACGGCACGCGGATCGCGCTGGTGGTCGGGGTGGGTTTTGCGCTGGCGGGTGCCGCACTCAGCGCCTTGCGCCTGTCGCCTGCGGGTGCGCGGGGCGGCCAGGCAGTGCGGGTGCTGGAAGCGCCACGCGCGACCGGAGAATAGAGACAGGTTAAATTTGCGCCGTCCTCCGTTCCTCTCTGGTTCATGCCCTGCGGCTTCGCTAGGCTGATCGCTCTGTCAGGGCGGGGGCATCGTCTCATGCTCAAATCTTGTTGGGTTCTGGGCCTGGTGTTGATTTCAAGTCCGGTGGCCGCGGCCACGGCCGGCGTGACAACCATCGACAATCCCGGCGGCGGCACCATAGCCTATGCGCAATTGCCGGCGCAGCACACGGCGCAGGGTGCGATGGGCAAGGTGTTGCAATATGCCCAGAGCACCTTTGGCGCCCGCCCCGATATCGACAAGGTGATGAAAAGCCCGGACGGCAATTCCCTGGCCGTGACCTTCACAGTGACGCCGCCCAAGGGCAAACCGCAAATGGCGGGCCTGGCGCTGGTCGCGGTCTCGGCCACCGGGCCGGGCGCGGGCGCGGTCTTGAGCGACACGCCCGATCATTTACGCACCAGCCTCAAACCCATGCTGGCGAAATTGCAAAGCGTGGCGGCGTCTAAAGCCGGTTCGGCGGGGGCCCAGACGGCAATCGCCAATGCGTCAGGATCGGCCGCGCCAGCCGCGTCTTCATCGGCATCCACCGCCAAGTCCGGCGCGGCGCCCGCGGCTTCCGCGTCGGGGACCGACTCGATCAAGCCCTCCGCCCCCGCCCAGAAACTCATCCAGACGCCGTTCCCGGACGGCGCCGGCTCGGTCGGCTTGCCGGCGGGGTGGAGAATTACCAGCTCCCACCAGGGCGATATCACCGCCGATGGTCCGCATGGCGAGAAGCTGCGCTTCGGCATGGCGCAACAGGCGATCGATTACCGCAATCCGCAAAGCCGCGCGCTGGGCCGCGGACCCGGCGGCAGCGCGCCGGGCAATTTCGTCGCCATTCCCTTCGGCACCCCCGGCGATGCCGCGTTCAAGCAGGTGCTCGCCCAGCTTGCCCAGAAACAGCGCAAGCCCGCGCCCTCGATCGACTATTCCATCGTCAAGACTCTGCCCAGCCAAGGCGGCGGCAAGAATTATTTCCTGCAAGGCAGCATCGTCAACGCCGAGGGGCCGGGCACGACCTGGGTCGAAGTGATGGAGAGCGCGATGGGTCCGATGGGGGTGTGGACGGTGAGCATTTACGAGATCACCGTGCCGCAGGCCTATGCCGACCAGGAAGTCGCCACGGTGGCCAACATGTTCAGCACCTATAAGACCAACGATGCGGTGATCATGGGCCAGATCAATGCCGACGAGAGAGAAGTGCAGCAAATCACCAACAACAGTCTGCGAAACATGCGGCAGATGATGGATTCTTCGGAACGGTCCACCCAGGCGACATCGGATTATCTGCGCGGTCAGACGGTGGTCAGCGACAGCGCGCTCAATGGCCATGGCCGGGTGGATGATGACGTCGCGGCCGCGCTGATCGCCGCCAATCCCAACCGCTTCCAGGCGGTGTCGAGCAGCGGCTATGTCAAGGGCATCGATTACTGAACGATCGGGCCGCGGACTTATCGCGACCTGCCACCCAACCGCGCCGCGCTTTGCATAAATGGCGGGCCGAGAATGCTCGAAACAGGGGTGGAAGTGGATCTTTCCGCGCCCGCCATTGCGGCGGTAAGGTAAAGCCGCTGCGATGGGGACGGTTCGGATGAAAAAATTTCGGTATCTCGCCTTACTGAATCTCGTTGGCCTGGGGCTGGCGGCGGGGAGTGCCTGGGCCGCGCCCGCTACGTTCACAATGGCACAGGTGCTCGATTATCCCTTCATCAGCGAACTCGTCGCCAATGCCACGGGTGGCCATATCGCCTTTGTGCGAAACCTGCACGGCGCGCGCAATGTATGGATCGCCGATGCGCCGGGTTATGCGCCGCGCCAGGTCACGCAATACAAAAGCGACGACGGCCAGGAAATCACCCAGCTCACCTTCTCGCCGGATGGCGGAATGCTTTTGTATATCCGGGGCGGCGACCATGACGCCAACTGGGCGGCGGCGGGCGATCTGGCGCCGGACCCGGATTCCGCCGCCGATCAGCCCAAGGTGACGATCTGGCGGGCGGCGCTGAACGGCGGTGCGCCCGTGAAGATCGCCGAAGGCGATGCGCCAAGAATTTCCTCGCGCGGCGCGCTTGCCTATATCGCCGATCATCAGGTTTGGAGCATATCGCCGGACGGCAAGTCCAAGCCCGCAAGGTTGTTCTTCGATCATGGCAGGGACGGCGGATTGCAATGGTCGCCGGATGGAACGCGGCTTGCCTTTGTCTCGAACCGCGAGGATCACGCTTTGATCGGGATCTATCGCTTGAAGGACAAATTCCTGTCTTGGCCCGCGCCATCCACGGACAAGGCGTCATACCCCCGCTGGTCGCCGGACGGCAGGCAAATCGCGTTCGTCCGCCGCCCTGGCGACGGCGGCCCTCCCAGGCCGCTCCTCACCCAATCGCCCGATCCTTGGTCGATCTGGATCGCGGATGCCGCGACCGGCGAGAGCCATCTGGTATGGCAAAGTCCGAACACGCTTTCGGGCTCTTATCCCGATACGGAAGGCCAGGCCAATCTTCACTGGGCGGCGGGCAACCGGATCGTCTTTCTTGCCGATCTCGACAACTGGCCGCACCTCTATTCGGTATCCGCCAATGGCGGCGGCAATCCGCTGCTGCTCACACCCGGTCCCTTCATGGTCGAGGCTGTCGCGCAAAGCCGCGACGGGCGCTTTTTGGTCTACAGCGCCAATACCGGCGCGGCCAAGGATGATGGCGAACGGTGCCACATCTTCCGGGTGCCGGTGGACGCGGCGGCGCCCGCCGCCGTCACCACCGGCGTTGGCCTGGAAGTGAAACCGGTCTTCGGTGACGACGCACACGTCGCGTTCATCGATGCCGACGCCAGGACACCACACGGCATCGGGCTTGCTGGCGCCGACGGCAAGTCCCGGCATGACCTTTCCAGCGGCGGATTGCCTGCGGATTTTCCCCGCGACGCGCTGGTGGTTCCCAAAGCGGTGAGCTTCAAATCCGCGGACGGTTTGACGATTCATGGCCAGCTCTTTGAAAGCGATCCTGGCGCCGGCGCGAAACCGGGGATCATCTTCGTCCATGGCGGGCCGTCGCGGCAGATGCAGCTGGGTTGGCACTCCATGGACTATTACGCCAACGGCTATGCCGTGAACCAATATCTGGCGGCACACGGCTTTGTCGTGCTCTCCGTCAATTACCGGCTCGGCATCGGTTACGGCCGTGCCTTTCATCATCCCGATCATGCCGGGCCGGCGGGCGCCGCCGAATACAAGGATGTGCAGGCCGGCGCCAAATTCCTGCAAGCGCAGAAAAGCGTTGATCCCAAGCGCATCGGCATCTGGGGCGGCTCCTATGGCGGCTATCTCACCGGACTGGCGCTGGCGCGCAATTCCGAAATGTTCAAGGCGGGCGTGGACCTGATGGGTGTGCACGACATGTCCCGCACCCTGTCGGAAGGGTTCACCCAGTCGGCCAGCCTTGGCATGCAGGGGGGACGCTATGAAAAAGGCGATGTGGAACAGGCGCTCAAGGTGGCGTTCCAGTCTTCGCCGGTTGCGGATGTGGCGCGCTGGAAATCGCCGGTGCTGCTGATCCAGGGTGATGACGACCGCAATGTGCAGTTCCAGCAGACGGTCGATCTGGCGGCGCGGTTGCGCGCACAGCATGTACGCTATGAGGAGCTGGTGCTGCCGAACGAAATCCATAGTTTTCTGAGATGGGATTCCTGGGCGCGGGCCGACATGGCGACGGCAGCGTTCCTGACAAAAGAGCTTCAGGCCGCGGAAGCCGAACACAAATCCGGCTCACATCCCTGAATTGCCAGACAATTTCGTCAATGATTTTGCGATGCAGCAAGGCTTTACAATTTCGCACCAAGTACGAAGTCTTTCGTTGACTCTACGAATTTCTTCGTAGTATGGTTCGAGCCATGAAACGAATTCCAGCAAAACCCACGGCGTCAGAACTCGAAATCCTCCATGTTCTCTGGAACAAGGGGCCATCGACCGTCCGGGAAGTCCTCGAATCCCTGAACGAGAAGAAAAGTCTGGGATACACCGGGGTCCTCAAGCTGCTGCAAATCATGGCGGCCAAGGGCTCCGTGCGCCGCGACGAGACCAATCGCGCGCATGTCTATGAAGCCTGCCGTCCCGCCGACCAGACCAAGCGGCAGCTCGCCACCGATGTGCTGCAGCGTGTTTTTGAAGGCTCCGCCAGTCAGCTCATGATGCATGCCCTGGCCGGACACCGCGCCTCACCCGAAGAAATCGAAGAACTCCGCCGCATTCTAGATGAATACAAGGGAGACGATAATGGCAACGCTCAATAGCTGGCTCTCTATGGACGTCATGCACGCGCTGGGCTGGACCCTGATCCACTCATTGTGGCAATGCCTTGGCTTGGCGGCGCTGGCCGCGATCCTGATGGCTTTTTCCCGCCGTCCGTCCACCCGATACCTTGTCGCCGCCGCTGCGCTGGTTGCAATGCTGATGGT
Source organism: uncultured Alphaproteobacteria bacterium (assembly GCA_903897605.1). Taxonomy (GTDB): domain Bacteria; phylum Pseudomonadota; class Alphaproteobacteria; order Micropepsales; family Micropepsaceae; genus Rhizomicrobium. The sequence continues at coordinate 4,619 of CAIUCH010000010.1, read as the reverse complement.
GCCCGTCGCGACATTTCTTGTTTTGATGAAACCGGCCACGCCGATCCACGCTTTACTTCCCGCAAGGCCCAGCCCCCAGATTTTTGCCGAACTCGCAGCCGTGAATCCACCAGTCGCCACGCCAACGACGCTTGGCGCCACGTCAACGGCCATGAACAACGGCGCGGCAATCGCTTTGCCTCCGGAGCATTTTGACCCGTCACAATTTATTTCGTCGGATTTTCTTTCACCAAACATATTGCCCTGGCTGGTGGGGGCATGGCTTTGCGGCGTGGCGCTTTTCAGTTTGCGCTTCGCGGGCGGCTTGCTGCTGCTGGAACATAATCGCCGCAGACAATCCAGCGTCCCGGGCCCTCGCATTCTCGCCCTTTGCCACGAGCTGCAGCGTCAACTCGGCCTGAACCGCGCCATCCGGTATCTGGAATGCGGCTGGCTTCAAGCTCCTGGAGTGATCGGCTGGATTCGTCCCATCGTATTGCTACCGGTTTCAGCGCTGACCGGCCTGTCGGAAGCGCAGCTCAGGGCAGTGATTGCGCACGAACTGGCCCATATCCGGCGTCACGATATCTTTGTGAACCTTTTGCAGATCCTGGTCGAGACGCTGCTTTTCTATCACCCCGCCATATGGTGGCTGAACAGGCGCATCCGCGCCGAGCGCGAACTGTGCTGCGACGAGATCGCGGTTTCGCTGACGGGTAATCGGCTGGAATATGCCAAGGCACTCACACTCATGGAGGGATGGGAACAGGCGCCCGTCCTGGCGATGGCCGCCAATCGCGGCCCGCTGTCGCAACGCATCTTCCACATTCTGGGCAAGAAGCCGTTCGGTGCCGGGCAGCGCATTCTGGGACTGACAGGCAGCGTTTTGTTCCTGGCTGCGGCCTTGGGTGCCGCCAATGCCCTGTTCGGGATCGCCTATCCCATCCCCATGGCCGACGCCAAGGAAAACCTCAAAACCGCTCTGTCAACAAACCCGGGCGCCGTTGATCAGATTGCGCGGCCAGCCGTTCAGACGGGCGAGTCGGCGGCGAACGAGGTCTCTGCGGACCAAAGTAGCGGCAACGACGCGACCGGCCGGGATGCGACGGCATCTGATCGGACAGAAGCCTCGGCGAACAGCCAAGCCGAGAAGCTGGCGCCGCCGCCTGACTTGTCGCGCCCATCGCCCATGCAAATCCCGGTGGCGCCGGCAATGGTTGCGTCGAATGCTCCGACAACTGCAGCGATCCAGCCAGCACTTGTCGCCTTCGTCCCATTATCGGGTTTGAATACCGCCGCTGTATCGCAAACGGCAGCGCCGCAGATCGTAGTGGCGCAGACACAGACTCCGGCGCAGACGCGAACGTGCACCTTGCCGTCCGTCGCCGACTCGGTCGAATTGAAACAAGTGCCTGGAAGCGATCTGATGACGGTGCCGGTGGAAATCAACGGCAAGCCCAAGCAGTTCCTGCTCGATATCGGCACCAATCCCACGAAAGTCTCACAAGCGACGGTGAAGGAACTGGGCCTGCCCGAAAACGCGAGGTTGAGCAGCACCATCCTATCCGCTGGTACTGGCTTCTCGGGCAATATGGCTGGACCAGGCCTTGGGCCGATGCAAACGCCGGTCTATGACGTCAAAGGCAACCAGGACCCCTATGCCATGCGCACGCGTGTCCGCATCGGCGCCTTTACCATCGGTACGGCCACGGCCCACAATATGCAGCTCATGGTCGCCAGTGACGGCGAGATCGACAAGTCGGCCCCTTATGACGGCCTTCTGACCAACGATTTCTTCAAGCAATATGACGTCGAATTGGATTTCAGGGGCAAGGCGGTCAACTATCTCACGCCGACCCAATGCCGCGATCCCAATCAAGTGGTGTTTTGGTCGCATTCCGAGGTGGGCGTGATTCCCATGACCCTGTTGGATGGCAAGATTCAGGTGCCTGTGACGATCGAAGGTCACTTGGTCCAGGCCACTATCGATACCAGTTCAGCGCGCAGTGTCATGCGGCGCGACATCGCCGAGCTCACCTTGGGCTATAAAGCCAATATGCCCGGCGTGGCGCCTGCGGGCGACCTCAAGGACGGAATGGGCCAGCCCGTCTATGCCCATACCTTCTCGCAGATCGCCTTTTCCGGCGGTGTCATGGCGGTCAATGTTCCGGTGTTGATCCAGACCAACGGCATGCTCCGCGATGCTGACGGCGAGCTGGTTTTGGGGAGCAAGGCGCGTTCGACGGACGCGCGCATCCCCGACTTCACGCTGGGCATGGACGTGCTGCACCAGCTTCATCTGTATGTCGTCAACGGTCAGAACACGATCTATGTGACATCGGCCGAGTGACGAGATCGCGGCAGCGCGTGCTGATGGAGTCGATATCAGTCCATCGCCACAAGGGACTGGTCCTGGCAAACGAAATGGCCCGGTGTTGGCGCCGGGGATAGCCTACTTGCCCTTGTTGCGCGCCGCACTCGGCTTCACGGCGATGCCCATCACTTCAAAGTGCGCCCCGCCCAACAAGCTGCCTGCCCCGATGAAGGCGCGGGCCGGCAAGGGACCCTTGAAGTAGGTCCGGTACACGGCATTGAAGTCACCATAATATTTCAGGTCCGACGTGAATATTTGCAGCCACACCAGGTCATCCATTGTGTAGCCAGCCGTCTCCACCGCCTTCTTGACGTTATTCAGCACCACCTTCGCCCCGGTTGTGGCGTCCACCGGCAGCTTGCCTGTGTCCGGATCGGTCCCGTCGGTCGTGCCCGACACATAGAGGGTGTCGCCCGCCTGCACAGCGGCGGAGAACGCCGGCGAGACACCGCCCGGCGTATTGCTCCCGGCGGGGAAGTGCTCGACCTGAGCGGCGAACGCGATCGCGGGCAGAGTGCAAAGGCCGATGGTGGCGGCAAGGAAGGATTTCATGCGGCTTCTCCAAAAATAAAGAGCTGGACCAGAGGCGGAGTACGCGCTCGTCGCGTTGCAAGAAACGTTGATGGGATCATTACTCGACATGCACTTGGTTGCCAAGCGGCCGGCCAAGACGTCGTGCATAGTCCGTTCAGTCTCCGTCGAAGGGTTTTGCTAGTCCAGATTCTGCGCTAAGCCACCCCAGCGGGTTCGAACCTGGGATCCAACCCTGAGAGGGCCAAAACCACATGTCTGCTTCGGGTCAAAAGCGGGCACCGTCCAAAAACATCGTCACCGCAAATGAAATAGGATCCGGTACAGCCGAGGAGCAAGGCGGCAAGCGTTGGATGACCGGAAAACAAATGGAAAAAGCCGATCAGGTGTCGCCAAAAGCGTCACCTGACCGGCCCATTCCTGTATCCCAGATGTTGCCACCGGGCTATTCGTTTTCCTGATCGGCATGGATGGCCCGGAAAGTTCCTAGCAACAGCGTAGGAACGTGCCACAGGCTTGGAAATCCATGTCGCCTATGCCGTCGCGACTGTCCTAAACCGGCGCGCGGTGAGGGGCAGGGCGCAAGGCCCTGCCCATTGCGAACCGTTACGCCTTGATCCAGTCCGATTTGATGAGGGTGAAAGCCCGCAGCGCAATCGCGACGATCGAGGAGCCGACAAGAAAGGTGCCCAGATTGCCGAATATTGCGGCCAGCGGCATTCCCACCGCGGGAATTTCGCCGAGCATTTTGGCGCCCAACATCAGCAGAATCGCCGAAGCATAAATTCTCACATAATCTTCGGGCTTATAGGAGAGAATGGAAATGCCGCCCATGACCAGAAGAATGGTGGCGGTTTGAGGAATGGCGACAAAGGCGGCGACAATGGCGACAACGACACCGATAAGCCGTGCTACTGCATATATCATGCTCATATTGCTCCTCCGGGGTTGAATTTCCTTATCCAATTGGCAAATACGCAATCTTGAAATCAATCAACGGCTGGATGGTGGGCCGTTTGCCTCTCACCTTCCAAGAATTTCCGGCGGCAGCGTTAAGCGGCACGGTCTGGCGCCGGGTAATTGGTTAATGCCAATCGCTGCAGGCCTCTTGTGTCGATCGGCGGTGGTGAGGCCACCGGCGTCCGGCAATCCATCCGACGACGTGCAGCGCGCCGACAAAATGGATAATTGTCGCCGCAGATTTGTGTACGCCATGGCACGCGATTTGTCGTTGGACGGCACTTCGCCGGCAAATGAAAAGGCCCGGTGTTGTCACCGGGCCTTTCGCATTTCTGATCGGTTGAACGCCGGACTAGAAGTCCATGTCGCCCATGCCGCCCATGCCGCCGCCGCCACCTTGCATCGGGGGCGATTTCTTCTCGGGACGTTCGGCAATCATCGCCTCGGTGGTGATGAGCAGACCGGCGATCGACGCCGCGTTCTGCAACGCCACGCGCACCACCTTGGTCGGATCCACGATGCCGGCGTCGATGAAGTCGACATACTTCTCGTTCTGGGCGTCAAAGCCGAAGGTGTTGGACTTCTGCTCCATCAGCTTGCCGACGACGATCGAGGCTTCCTGGCCGGCATTCTGAACGATGATGCGGATCGGGTACTGGATCGCGCGGCGCACGATGGCAATGCCCTGAGTCTGATCTTCGTTGTCGCCGGTGAGGTTGGCGAGGTTCTTGGAGGCATAGAGCAGGGCCGTGCCGCCGCCCGGGATGATGCCTTC
>CAIUCH010000009.1 GCA_903897605.1 uncultured Alphaproteobacteria bacterium | reverse complement strand
TCGGCCAGCCCGCCAAGCGCCAGGGCGTCACCAATCCCGAATTCACCTTCTTCGCCATCAAGCGGCTGATCGGCCGCCGCTTCGACGATCCCATGACCCAGAAGGACATGGGCATGGTGCCCTACACCATCGTCAAGGCTGACAATGGCGATGCCTGGGTTGCCGGGCGCGATTCCAAGAAATATTCGCCGTCGGAAGTTTCGGGCTTCATCCTGCAGAAGATGAAGGAAACCGCCGAGGCGCATCTGGGCGAGAAAGTCACCCAGGCCGTCATCACCGTTCCCGCTTACTTCAACGACGCCCAGCGCCAGGCAACCAAGGATGCCGGCAAGATCGCGGGCCTGGAAGTCCTGCGCATCATCAACGAACCCACCGCCGCGGCGCTGGCCTATGGCCTGGACAAGAAACAGTCCGGCACCATTGCGGTCTATGACCTTGGCGGTGGCACCTTCGACGTCTCGGTACTGGAAATCGGCGACGGCGTCTTTGAAGTGAAGTCCACCAATGGCGACACCTTCCTGGGCGGCGAGGATTTCGACACCCGCGTCGTCAACTTCCTGGCCGACGAGTTCAAGAAGGAAAACGGCATCGATCTGCGCTCGGATCGACTTGCGCTTCAGCGCCTGAAAGACGCCGCCGAAAAAGCCAAGATCGAATTGTCGAGCGCGCAGCAGACCGAAGTGAACCTGCCCTTCATCACGGCGGACGCCTCCGGTCCCAAGCATCTCACCATCAAGATCACCCGCTCCAAGCTGGAAAGCCTGGTCGACGACCTGATCCAGAAGACGATCGGCCCGGTGAAACAGGCGTTGAAGGACGCCGGCGTCACCGCGCAGCAGATCGACGAAGTCATCCTGGTCGGCGGCATGACCCGCATGCCCAAGGTGCAGGAAGCGGTCAAGGCGCTGTTCGGCAAGGAGCCGCACAAGGGCGTCAACCCGGATGAAGTGGTCGCCATGGGCGCCGCGATCCAGGGCGGCGTGCTGAAGGGCGAAGTCAAGGACGTGCTTCTGCTCGACGTCACTCCGCTGTCCTTGGGCATCGAGACCTTGGGCGGCGTCTTCACCCGCCTGATCGACCGCAACACCACCATCCCGACCAAGAAGTCGCAGATCTTCTCGACCGCGGACGACAACCAGACCGCCGTCACCATCAATGTGTTCCAGGGCGAACGCGAATTGGCGGCGGACAACAAATCGCTGGGCCGCTTCGACCTGCAGGGCATTCCGCCGGCGCCGCGTGGCGTGCCGCAAATCGAAGTCACATTCGACATCGACGCCAACGGCATTGTCAGCGTCACCGCCAAGGACAAGGCCACCAGCAAGGAGCAGCAGATCCGCATCCAGGCCAGCGGCGGTCTATCGGATGCAGACATCCAGAAGATGGTCAAGGACGCCGAATCCCATGCCGCGGAAGACAAGAAGCGCCGCGAAGTGATCGAGGCCCGCAACCAGGGCGACGCACTGGTGCATTCGACCGAGAAGGCGATGGCCGAGCATGGCGACAAGGTCGATGCCAGCCAGAAGCAGGCGATCGAAGCCGCGACGGCTGCGCTGAAGGAATCGATCAAGGGCGACGACGCCGAGGACATGAAGGCCAAGACCAACACCTTGGCTCAGGCTTCGATGAAGCTGGGCGAGGCAATGTACAAGGCAAGCCAGGCGGAAGCCGGCGGCGCGGCGCCGGAAGGCGGCGAAGCACCGAAAGCCGATGACAATGTCGTGGACGCCGACTTCGAGGAAGTCGACGATCAGAAGAAGGCGTAACGAGTCAGAAATGCTCCGGCCTTCCTCCCCCGCTCGCACAGCGATGGCGGGGGAGGTGGCCGTAGCACCGGTAAGGTGCGAAGGTCGGAGGGGGCGGGTGTTGATATGAGCAAGCGCTGTTATTATGAGATTCTCGAATGCGCCAAAGGCGCCACGGTCGAGAATCTTAAATCCTCCTATCGCAAGCTGGCGATGAAATGCCATCCGGACAAAAATCCGGGTGACGCGACCGCTGAGATTCGCTTCAAGGAAATCAGCGAGGCCTATGACATCCTCAAGGATGATCAGAAGCGCGCCGCCTATGACCGCTTCGGTCATGCCGCCTTCGAAGCCGGCATGGGCCGCGCCGGCGCCGGCGCCGCCGGATTCGATTTCGCAGGTTCCTTCTCCGAAGTGTTCGAGGATTTCTTCGGCGATCTGATGGGTGGGCGCCGGCCCAAGCGCGGCAATCGCGGCCAGGATCTGCGCTACAATCTGGAAATCACGCTGGAAGAAGCGTTCCGCGGCCGCAGCGCCGAGATCAAGGTGCCGACTTTGGTGGCTTGCGAGGCCTGCAGCGGATCGGGCGCGGAAGCCGGTCACAATGCCGAGACCTGCCCCACCTGTTCCGGTCATGGCAAAGTGCGCGCGACCCAAGGCTTCTTCACCATCGAGCGCAGCTGCGCCCAGTGCCGCGGCACCGGCAAGATCATCCGCCATCCCTGCAAGACCTGCCGTGGCGCGGGCACCATGCAGAAGGAACGCACCCTGACCGTCGATGTGCCGCCCGGTGTCGAGGAAGGCACCCGCATCCGGCTTTCGGGCGAAGGCGCGGCGGGACAGAATGGCGGTCCCAATGGCGATCTCTATATTTTCATTTCGGTGAGCGAGCACGCGATCTTCCAGCGCGACGGCCACAATCTTCACTGCCGCGCGCCAGTGTCTTTTGTCACCGCAGCGTTGGGCGGCAATATCGAGGTTCCAACCCTGGATGGCGGCCGCGCCAAGGTCACGATTCCGGAAGGGACCCAGCCGGGGCGGCAGTTCCGCCTCAAGGCCAAGGGCATGCCGGTGCTGCGCAGCGCCCAGCGGGGCGATCTCTATATCGAGGTCGCGGTCGAAACCCCGGTCAAGCTTTGCAGGCGCCAGAAGGAATTGCTGCGTGAATTCGAGGCCGAGAGCAAAGCCGGTTGCCAACCCGAGGCGGAAGGTTTCCTCGCCCGGCTGAAAGAGTTTTGGAACGGTGGCGAGACGGCCTAAGCTGGCCGGGCTTTAAAGCGCCGCGAGCCCGTGACCGCCCGAACCGACACCCTTACGGATAATCTTCGTTTTTTGCGCGCCTTGATCGCGCGGCCCAAGCAGATCGGCGCGTTGGCGCCGTCCAGCCGGGCCCTGGCCCGCGCCATCGCCCATCAAATCGATCCGGACCGTCCCGGCCCGGTTCTGGAACTGGGGCCCGGCACCGGCGTGATCACCAGCGCGATTCTGGCGCGCGGCATCGCGCCCGAACGGCTGACGGTGATCGAATATGATGCCGATTTCGCGGCCGCCATCGCGGCGCGCTTTCATGGCGTGCAGGTAATCCAGGGCGATGCCTTCGACCTCACCCGCACCTTGGGCGCGCGCCATTGCGAACTATTCGCCGGCATCGTTTCGGGCATTCCGCTGCTCAATTTCCCGGTTTCCCGCCGCCAGACCTATGTCGAATCGCTGACCGCGCGCCTGGCCCCGGACGCCGCGCTGGTGCAATTTTCCTATGGCATGCATGCCCCGGTGCTGGCGCCGCCCGGCCACGGCGTGACCTGCGCCGCCCTGGTCTGGGCCAATCTGCCCCCCGCCCGGGTGTGGGTTTACCGGAAAATCTGAGATTTATGCTGCACCTTATGCTGCAGCATAAGGTGCAGCATATATCGCAAAATAAAAGCCCCGGCGGATCACTCTGCCGGGACTTTTACTTTTAAAAACAATGGCTTATTCAGCAGCCTCAGCCAGGACCGGGGCGGCCTGCAAGACATCGGGGCCGACATGGGCCTCGAATTTCTTGAAGTTATCCCGGAACATTTGGACCAGCTTCTTCGCTTGTGCGTCATAAGCCGATTTGTCGGCCCAGGTGTCGCGGGGGTTGAGGATCTTGGTGTCTACCCCCGGCACCGCCACCGGCACCAGGAACTTGAAATGGGAATCGACCCGCATATCCACCGTCGCCAGGCTGCCATCCAGGGCGGCGTTCAGCAGCGCCCGGGTCGCCTTGATCGGCATGCGGGCGCCGGTACCGAAGGCGCCACCGGTCCAGCCGGTATTGACCAGCCAGCAATCCGCGCCATGGCTCGCGATCAGCTCGCGCAGCAGATTGCCATATTCCGACGGATGGCGCGGCATGAAGGGCGCGCCGAAGCAGGTTGAGAAGGTCGGCTGCGGTTCCTTGCCCAATCCCTTTTCCGTGCCCGCCACCTTGGCGGTGAAGCCGGAAAGAAAATGATACATCGCCTGGCTGGGTGTCAGCCGCGAGATCGGCGGCAGCACGCCAAAGGCATCGGCCGTCAGCATGATTACATTCTTGGGATGGCCGGCGCGACCGGTCTTGCTGGCATTGGGAATGAAATCGATCGGATAGGCGGCGCGGGTATTCTCGGCATATTTGCTGTCGTTGAGATCCAGCGCACGCGTCTTGGGATCCATCACCACATTTTCCAGCACCGTGCCGAAGCGTTCGGTGGTGGAGAAGATTTCCGGCTCGGCCTCGCGCGAGAGTTTGATAACCTTGGCGTAGCAGCCGCCTTCGAAATTGAAGACGCCATGCTCGCCCCAACCATGTTCGTCATCGCCCACCAGGGTGCGCGATGCGTCGGCGGACAAAGTGGTTTTGCCGGTGCCAGAAAGACCGAAGAAAATAGCGGATTTCCCGTCATTTCCGACATTGGCCGAGCAATGCATCGGCATCACCCGTTTGGGCGGCAGGATGTAATTCAGGATGGTGAAAACGGATTTCTTCATCTCGCCGGCATAAGACGTGCCGCCGATCAGGATCACTTTTTGGGTGAAATTGACCGCGATCACCGTCTGCGTGGCGCAGCCATGCTTGGCCGGATCGGCATTGAAGCTGGGCAGATCGATGATAGTGAATTCCGGATCGAAATTCTTGAGATCATCGGCGGTCGGGCGAATCAAAAGCTGATGCACGAACAGCGAGTGCCAGGCATATTCGGTGATGATGCGCACTTTGATCCGGTGCGTCAGATCGGCGCCGCCGAACAGATCCTTGGCGAACAATTCCTTGCTTTCGGCAAAAGCCATCATGTCGGCGTGGAGCGCGTCGAAATGCGCCGGGCTCATCGCCTTGTTGTTGTCCCACCAGACATTGGCTTCGGTGTTGGCATCCTTGACGACGAATTTGTCAGTGGCCGAACGGCCGGTGTGATGGCCGGTCAAGACCACCAGCGGGCCGTCCTTGGCGACATGGCCTTCGCCGCGACGGACGGCCTCCTCATAGAGTGCGGGGGCGGTCAGATTCCAGTTCACCTGCTTGAGATTACGGAAGCCGTGGGCTTCAAGGCCGAAGGCAGACATTATTCCTCACTGTTCGATGTGGCAGTGACCTCCGGTCTTCCGGTCGGCCTCTATTACCGCGCGCCCAAAGCCTAGACGTACGGCAGACCTGTCACAATCGGGGCGCCATGGACTTCCGAAAGCTTGGTAAATTCAAGGGCTTGCGGTGGGAACGCAAAAAAACATCCGCTTTCGCCGGAGAGCGAAGTTAACCGCCGGCCGCGAAGCACCATCAGACGGGATGCCGGGGCTGTTCCGCTGCTCCGCCAGGCATTACATGAACCCCATGGCTCTGAACGACGAAGAATTGGAACGCTATGCCCGCCATATCGTGCTTCGGGAAGTGGGCGGCGTTGGGCAGGCAAAAATCCGCGATGCCCGCGTCTTGATTGTCGGGGCCGGCGGACTGGGCAGTCCCTGCGCGCTCTATCTGGCCGCGGCCGGGGTTGGGCATCTGGGTATCGTCGATGACGATGCGGTGAGCCTGTCCAATCTGCAGCGCCAGATTCTTTTCACCACCTCCGATCTGGGCATGGCCAAGGTGCGGGCCGCCGCGAAAAATCTGGGCGCACTCAATCCCGGTGTCGTGGTCGTGCCGCATCAGGTCCGTCTGACGTCCGAGAATGTGAAAGCGCTGATCGCCGGTTACGATATTGTCGCCGATGGCTCCGACAATTTCGAGACCCGCTTTCTTCTCAACGATGCCTGTTACCGTGCGCGAAAGATTCTGGTCTCGGCGGCGGTGACGGAATTTGATGGTCAGCTCGCCACCTATAAGGCCTGGGACGAGAATCACGCCTATCCCTGTTATCGCTGTCTGTTCCCCACCCCGCCGCCGCCCGGCACCGTACCCAACTGCTCGCAGACGGGTGTGCTGGGTGCAGCCGCAGGCGTGATGGGCTCGTTGCAGGCGCTGGAGATCCTGAAGCAGATCACCGGCATTGGCGAAGACCTGGCGGGCAAGATTCTGATTGCCGATACGCTCTCCACCCGTTTCAGGACCGTGGCCCTGAACCCCGATCCGGCTTGCCGGCTGTGCGGAAAGCGCCCGGAAATAAAGGCTTAAAGTTTCAGCTCCCAGGTCTGGCCTATCAGATCCTTGCCAAAGCTGTGATGCTTTTCTTGCCCGACTAGTTGAAAATTCGCGGCCTGGTAGATCCGCCGCGCCGAAACCAGCACGTCATTGGTCCATAGCTGCAGGATTTTGTATCCGGCACCGCGGGCAAATTCGATACAGGTATCGACCAGCGTGCGGCCCAGCCCCTGGCCGCGCGCGAAAGGCTCGACATGCAGCATGCGCAGGCGCGCGACATCTTCGTTTTCGCGCACCACAAAAACCGCGCCCGCCAGGGCGCCGTCCAATTCCGCGATCCAACATTGTTCGCCGGGACCATTCTTGAACTTGCCCACAATCTCGGACACCAGAGTCTCGTAGGACGCATCCCAGCCATATTCCTGGGAATAGAGAATTGTCTGGCGATGGATGATCCAGCCCAGATCGCCCGGCCGTGGCGGCCTGAGCAGGATCGCGGGCTTGGCCTTGGCCTCCGGCGACAGCAGACGCTGCAAGGCCTGCATGTGATGCACGATGTCCTGCTGCGCACGCTCGCCATGCGCGTCGAGCATCGTCAAGGTGGCCGCCTGGGCGCGGGCATCCAGCCGCGAGAATGCCGTGCGTCCCTTGGCCGTCAGATGCAACAGCCGGATGCGGCCGTCATCCGGCGCCGCGCGCCGTCCGACCAAGCCCTGTCTTTCGAACCCCGCCAGCATGCGGCTGAGATAGCCCTGATCCAGCCCCGTCACGCTGCGCAAGGCCGCCGCCGTCACCGGCTCACCCTGGGCGATTTCGTAAATCACCCGTGCCTGCGCCAGCGAAAAAGGGGTGTCGAGAAGATCTTCGGCCAGCACGCCGATCTGCCGTGTGTAAAAGCGGCTGAAACGGCGGATTTCACGGGCGCGCAGGTCGGCTTCCGACATACATGACAAAGTCATACAGATGCATGACCATGTCAACTATCTAATGCGCGGCATCCCAATTGTCGGCGGCGCGGGCTTCCACCACCAGGGGCACGGAAATCTCCGCCGCCGGCAGGGCGGCTTTTTCCATCACCGTCATCACCAGCTTGCGGGTGGCTTCGACTTCTTTGTCCGGCGCTTCGAAGATCAGTTCGTCATGCACCTGGAGCAGCATTTTTGCCGACAGTTTCTTGTCCGCCAGCGCGCCGGGCAGCCGCACCATGGCGCGGCGAATGATGTCGGCGGCGGCCCCCTGGATCGGCGCATTGATGGCGGCGCGCTCGGCTCCGCCGCGAAAACCGGGGATCTTGGAATTGATCTCGCGGATATGGATGCGCCGTCCGAACAAGGTTTCGACGAAACCATGAGTGCGGGCGAATTGCTTGGTGTCTTCCATATAGACGCGGATGCCGGGAAAGCGGGCGAAATATTTCTTGATGTAATCGCTGGCTTCACTTTGCGCGATGCCAAGCTGGTTGGCGAGGCCGAAACCCGAAATGCCATAGACGATGCCGAAATTGATCGCCTTGGCCCTGCGGCGCACTTCCGCCGGCATGTCTTTGACCGGTACGCTGAATATCTCAGACGCCGTCATGGCGTGAATATCCAGATTGTCGGCAAAGGCTTTCTTCAATTGCGGAATGTCGGCGATGTGCGCCAGCAGGCGGAGCTCGATCTGGCTGTAATCGGCGCTGATCAGCTTGGTGCCCTTGGCGGCGATGAAGGCCTGGCGGATGCGGCGGCCTTCCTCGGTACGGATCGGGATGTTCTGCAGATTGGGATCGGTGGAGGCCAGGCGCCCCGTCGAGGTCGAAGCCATCGCGTATGAGGTGTGAACCCGCCCGGTCTTGGGATTGATGTAGCCGGGCAGCGCGTCGGTATAGGTGCCGCGCAATTTGGCCAGCCCGCGCCATTCCAGAACCTTCTTGGCAATCTCGTGGCCTTGGGCCGCGACTTCCTCCAGCGCATCGACATCGGTGGACCAGGCGCCGGTCTTGGTCTTGCGTCCGGCTTCCAGGCCCATCTTGCCGAACAGGATGTCGCCCAGTTGCTTGGGTGAACCGATATTGAAATTCTCGCCCGCCAGCTTGTGAATCTGGATTTCCAACCCGCCCTGGATCTTGCCGAAATCGTTGGAGAGCCGGCGCAATAGATCCGGATCGATGGTGATGCCACCCCGCTCCATATCGGCCAGCACCATTGCCAGCGGCCGCTCCAGGGTTTCATAGACTGCGCGCTTGCCCATTTCACCCAGCTTGGGCTTCAGCAGCATATGCAGGCGCAAAGTCACATCCGCGTCTTCGGCGGAATATTTGGTCGCTTCCGCCACCGGCACACAATCGAAGGTGATCTTGTCCTTGCCCTTGCCGGCGACTTCGCTGAAAGAAATCGGCGTGTGGGAAAGGTGCAGCACGGACAATTCGTCCATGCCGTGGCCATGCAGACCGCCTTCCAGCACATAGGAAATCAGCATCGTGTCGTCGATCGGATTGAGCCGGATTCCGCGCTGGAGGAAAACCAGGGCATCGAATTTGAGATTCTGGCCCACCTTCAGAACCGCCGGGTCTTCCAGCAGCGGCTTCAACCCGGCGATGACAACCGCCTCGTTCAACTGCAGGATTTTTTCATTGCCATCGAGCTGCAGGCCGTCGCCTTTGCGATGTCCGCAAGGGATGTAACAGGCCTCCCCTGGCGCCACCGCCAGCGACACACCGCACAGGCCCGCCTGCATGGGATCGAGCGAGGTGGTTTCGGTATCGACACAGACGATGCCTTTGTCGCGGGCGCGCGTCACCCAGGCGTCGATCTCTTTGGCCGTCGTCACCGTAACGTAAGCGCCGTGATCGATCGGGGCGCGGATGGCGGCGTCGCTTTGCGGCGCATCGGCGGATGGCCTGGGCAATTCGATCCTAAGCTCCGGCGCATTCGTCACGCCGGGCGCGGAGGCGATACCATCCAAATCCGCGATCTCGAAATGCGCCGCCACCCGCTTGGTGATGGTGCTGAATTCCATCGCCTTGAGAAATCCGATCAATTCTTTCGGATCTGGCTGATGAACCGCGAATTCGTCCGGCTGCTCCTTCACCGGCACGTTCAATTCCAAGGTCACCAGCCTGAGCGAGAGGCGTGCATTCTCCGCATTCTCGATCAAGGTTTCGCGCCGCTTATTCTGTTTGATCTCGCCGGCGCGCTTCAGCAGGGTTTCGACATCGCCATATTGTCCGATCAGTTCGGCGGCGGTCTTGATGCCGATGCCGCGCACGCCCGGCACATTGTCGCTCGAATCGCCGGCCAGGGCCTGGACCTGCACCACCTTGTCGGGCGTGACGCCAAATTTCTCCAACACTTCGGCGGACGCGATCCGCTTGTTCTTCATGGTGTCGAGAAGCTCGACCTTGCCGTCGACCACCAGCTGCATCAGATCCTTGTCGGAGGAGACGATGGTGCAGCGCGCACCCGCTTCGCGCGCCATGCGGGCATAGGTCGCAATCAAATCGTCCGCCTCAAAACCCTTCATCTCGACACAGGAGACGCCGAAGGCGCGGGTGGCGTCGCGCACCAGGGGAAATTGCGGGATCAGGTCTTCCGGTGCGGGCGGACGATGCGCCTTATATTCCTTGTAGATTTCGTTGCGAAAGGTCTTTTCGCTGGCATCGAAGATCACGGCCAGATGGCTGGGCGCGTCGCCCGCCTTCATGTCCTCCAGCAATTTCCACAGCATGTTGCAGTAGCCGGACACTGCCCCCACCGGCAGGCCGTCGGATTTGCGGGTCAAGGGCGGCAAGGCGTGATAGGCCCGGAACAGATAGCCAGAGCCGTCGATCAGATAGAGATGGTCGCCTTTTTTCAGGGTCAATCCCCGCTACTCAATGGGAGTGGCCTGGCGCGCCGTCCCGCAGCACAAAGCGGCGGTCGCAATAGGGACATTCCACGAAGGCCTTGTCTCCCATTTCCAGGTAGACGCGCGGATGGCCCAGACTGCCCCCGATGCCGTCGCAGGTGACGCGGCTGGAATCGACTTCAATGATTTCGGGCACTTCGACCGGCATGGCACTCTCTTTTTTGGTGGGCTTTTCGGCAGAATGGCGGGATCATAGTCCTTAGGATTTACCCCGCAAGTGGATAACCTAGGCGTGCGGCTGGCGAGGAATTTTGTCATCTGGCCAGGAGCGAGGAGCGACATGGGCATGACGCCCATGAGCGACGAGTGACGCCGCCAGAGGACAAAAGGACCGCCAGAATGGTCAGGCTCAATAAAATCTACACCAAGACTGGCGATTTCGGAGAGACCGGTCTCAGCGACGGCAGCCGGGCGGCCAAATACTCGGCACGCATCACCGCTATCGGCGCGGTGGACGAAACCAACAGCGCCATCGGCGTGGCCAGGCTGGACGCGGACGGCGATTATGACGCGATGCTGGCCCGCATCCAGAACGACCTGTTCGATCTGGGTGCGGATCTGAGCATGCCGGAAGACGGCAAGACCGAGGACCGCCTGCGCATCGTCCCTATCCAGGTGGAACGGCTGGAACGGGAAATCGATGCCATGAACGCACGCCTCGAACCGCTGAAATCTTTTGTGTTGCCTGGCGGTGCGGCCCTGGCGGCGCATCTGCACCTGGCCCGCGCCATCGCCCGCCGCGCCGAACGCGCCATCGTGGAGCTGGCGAGCAAAGAGGCCGTCAATGTTCCGGCGGTTCATTATGCCAACCGGCTGTCGGATCATCTCTTCGTAATGGCGCGCGCCGCCAACAATGACGGCATGGGCGATGTGTTGTGGGTTCCAGGTAAGAACCGTTGAGACTGCCGGCGCGTCGATTTTGAAGCGTGGCCAGGGTTGCCTAGCGGCAGCGTAGGCGACGCGCGGAGCGTGCGATAGCACGTGAGCACGCGCGACGCCGCCAGGATTCAAAAGAACGCGTCGCCTATTCGGCACCGTGCTCGCGGCCGAAAATGAAGGCTATCAGCACGCCGACCACTCCAATGAGGCCCCAACCCGGCATCGCCAACGCGGAGTAGATCGTTTGCGCCAGGAACGGCGCATGGTGCTGCGCCCAGTCCTTGAAAGCTTCCAGCGAACTGGGATGAATAAGCAACCAGATCAGGCCCAGCGAGCGCACGGTAATGTCGCCCCCCTTTTCCAGGGAGGTCAGCGCATCGGCACCCAGCAGCACCAATGCGGTCGCGATCAGTGTGAGGGCGATCAGCCGCATTAGGACCGTCAAAACCCGTGCCTTCCCAAGAAACGCGGCGAAACCTAACTGGGGGCGGCGTCCCGCGCAAAGAAAAACGCCCGCCAACGTTAAGCTGGCGGGCGCTGTTTCTGGCTGCCGGCGTCAGGCCTGGGGCGCGTCCTGCTTCTTGGACAGGTCCTCGCCGGTGGCTTGATCCACCTGCTTCATCGAAAGGCGTACCTTGCCGCGATCGTCAAAGCCCAAAAGCTTGACCTTCACGGCCTGGCCTTCCTTGACCACGTCCGACGGCTTGGCGACGCGCTGCGACGCCAGTTCGCTGACATGGACCAGGCCGTCCTTGGGCCCGAAGAAGTTCACGAAGGCGCCGAAATCCATCACCTTGACGATCTTGCCGTCATAGATCTCGCCGATCTCGGGTTCGGCGGTGAGCGAACGGATCCATTTCAACGCCGCCTTGATCGACTCGCCGTCGGCGGAGGCGATCTTCACCGTGCCGTCGTCTTCGATATTGATCTTGGCGCCGGTCTTTTCCACGATCTCGCGGATCACTTTGCCGCCGGTGCCGATCACGTCGCGGATCTTGTCGGTCGGGATCTTGATCTGCTCGATGCGCGGGGCATGTTCGCCCAGCTCGGCGCGGGCGCCATGGATGGCCTTGTTCATCTCGTTCAAGATG
>CAIUCH010000008.1 GCA_903897605.1 uncultured Alphaproteobacteria bacterium | reverse complement strand
TCGATCAGAAGCAGCATGCTAGCCGTAAGGTACTGAGTTTGCGGCGTAATTTCGCCGCCAGGGTTGGTGGAAGCGGTATATAGCATCTATTTCGGCTTTTTGCTGGCAGGCGGAGCTTGGCGGCAGGACGGCGCAATCGCACACCGCGCCGTGCTGCCGGGCTGGCCTTGGATATGAAATTGCCCCCGATACTTCGGCTCGGATTTCTCTTCGTCAGCCGCTGCTCTCTGCGATCCAGGCGAGGTAGGGCGCGTATCCGGCGCTGAAGGTCTGGGCCACGATCTCCGGTGTCTCGTAGGGGTGCAGCGCTTTGATGCGGGCGATGAGTGTTTCAAACCGGTCGGCGCGGGTCTTGATCAGAAGCATGACTTCCGGCTCCGTTCTCTGCTCGGCCTTCCAGAGATAATGGCTTTCGATGTCCAGCAACTGGACGCACGCTGCCAATCGTTCCGTCAGCAAAGCATCGGCGATGCGGCGTGCATCCGCGCGATTGGCAACCGTTGTCGTGACGATGCCGGTGTCGGAAGCCTCGGTCATGGTGTTATCCTGGCACAGATCGGTGGATCTGGCAGCCCGCTCGCGCTGGAAAGGAAACATGATGGCCAAAAAGCTTGAAGGGTCCTGCCGTTGCGGCGCAGTGCATTTCAGCGTGATGAGCCACACCCCCTATCCCTATCAGCTTTGCTATTGCTCGATCTGCCGCAAGACGGCGGGCGGCGGCGGGTTCGCCATCAATCTGATGGGCGACTACAAGACCCTGAAGGTGCGGGGCAAAAAGGCGGTCCGGATATTCCGCGCCAAAATTGAAGACGAAGACGGACATTGCGAGACCAGCAAGGCCCAGCGCCATTTCTGCTCCCGGTGCGCCGCAGCCTTGTGGGCTTATGATCCGCGCTGGCCGGAGCTGGTGCACCCTTTCGCCTCCGCTATCGACACAAGATTGCCGGTGCCGCCCTCCAAAGTGCATCTCATGCTGCGATACAAGCCGGCCTGGGTGAAGCCGGACTTCGGGCGCGGCGATGCCCGCTTCCAGGAATATCCAAAACTTTCCATCGAGCACTGGCATCGCAAGCGCGGCCTCTGGATCGACTAGGAGAGTGACATGATCCGCAAGCTGGCATCCGGCGAATACCGCCTTTATTCGCGCAAGAAGAATCCCAAGACCGGAAAACGCCGCAATCTGGGCACTTTCGCGACCCGCAAAGCCGCAGAAAAGCACGAGCATGAGATTCAGTATTTCAAGAGCACTTGAATGGATGTGACGTCATGACCTGTGGGATCAGGGTGCCGTGAGATTTTCGAAGATCCTTCCGAGAAAGATCAAATCTTCCTTGGAATAAGGCATTTGCTGCGCCGTAATGGGATCCGCGAAAGCGTCCTTCACCATGTTCCGAAGCTTGGTCGTCAGAATTTTGTCGCCTTTGGTAAAATTTTCGATTTGCGTCACCCAACGCCGAGCCAGGTCCAGCGCCGCAGGCGAGCCGGAATCACCAGCGATCGTCATTGCCTTCAGCTCGGCAATCATTTTGGCCCAGACGGCGTGATCTTGCTCGTAATCAAAATCTTCGCGGCTGGATAGCGCCTCGATTTCCTCGGGACGAAAATATCTGTGCTGGTGCGGCACCAATGCGGGATGAAACAGCGTGGAGCGGGTGAGCTTGGACGTCATCGAAGTCTCCTTGGACAGGGTTGCGAGATCGTCGATGGAAAGAGGCTGGCCAGCCCTCAGTTGCGCCCGCGCCTTGTGGATCAAGGCGTGGGCCCTGGCGATCCGCCGGCCTTCCTGAGCCAGCGCCTGGTCTTGCAATGCAAGCACGGCGTCCAGCGTATCGGTCGCCGACAAAAGCTGGCCGATGCTGGCTAGAGACAGACCCAGGCCCTTGAGCGCCAAGATTTGGTGCAGTCGGGCGATTTGCTCTGGGCCGTAGGTCCGCCAGCCGGCCCGGGAGCGCAACGGCTTCAGCAAGCCGCGGTGCTCGTACAGGCGCAGCGCCTTGATGCTGATGCCAAAACGGCAAGCGGCCTCGGTGGGACTCAGGTTCATGACCAAACTCAAACTATCGACCCGGGAGATCTGAAGGGCGGACCCAAGGGCCGGAGCAAGCCCATAATTTTTACGGTTTAGCGTGAGCTGGGCGCCTATTCGAGAGCAATGGCGCGTTTGCGCCGGGTTAAGCGTTAATAACGTCGGTTTTCGCGACGGGCATTCCGCCCGCCTGGCATCCGAAAAGCACGAACGCGAAGTCCAGTTTTTCAAGCGCCATTGAATGCGAAAACGCCAGACGCCGTTACCGGCGCCTGGCATTTTGCTGCAAATGAATGCGCTTGTTACTGCGGCTGCTTGGTGGTGCGCAGATAGGGTTTGTGGGTCTTGTAGCCAGGGAAGAGGGTCTTGGCCTCTTCATCGCTGACGGCGCCGGTGATGATCACATCTCCGCCCTGTTTCCAGTCGGACGGCGTCGCCACCTTGTGTTTGGCGGTCAGCTGCATGGAGTCGATTACCCGGATGATCTCGTCGAAATTGCGTCCCGTGGTCATGGGATAGGCAATCATCAGCTGGATGCGCTTGTCCGGGCTGATGATGAAGACATTGCGCACCGTGGCGTTGTTGGCGGGGGTGCGGCCCTCGGAGGTGCCCGAGGTGTCGGCGGGCAGCATGCCGTACAATTTGGCGACCTTGAGATCGGTGTCGCCGATCATGGGATAGTTTGGCGCCATGCCTTGGGTCTCGGCGATGTCGGCGGACCATTTGGCGTGGTTCTCCACCGGATCGACCGACAGGCCGATCACCTTGACGCCGCGCTTGTCGAATTCGGGCTTGAGCTGAGCGACGCGGCCCAATTCGGTGGTGCAGACCGGCGTAAAATCCTTGGGATGCGAAAACATCACCACCCAGTGATTGGCGGCCCAATTGTAGAAATCGATTTTGCCTTCGGTGGTTTCGGCCGTGAAATTCGGCGCGATATCATTGATCTGCAGCGGCATGGAACATCCTTGATCATGGGAAATTGTTCAGAACCCTAGCGCAAAGACCTGGGTCCGGATAGCGCCCAATTCCCTTGCAATGTGAGTGGAGTTTATCCAATTGCAGGGCAGTCCCGCGGTTGCATTTGCCCGGGCGGAAGCGCAAAAGCTTCGATCACGTGCAAGGTTTAGGGAACGCGGTGCAATGCCGTGGCTGCCCCCGCAACTGTAACCGGCGAGCACTCGTCCGATTTGCCACTGATTCCAAAAGGATCGGGAAGGCGGACGAAAGCGACAACCCGGGAGCCAGGAAACCTGCCTCGCACGGTCGTCCAGTTTTCGGCCGGGGTGCGCCGAGGATTACGGGGTGAACCGTTGCGGCGACGAGAATGGAGTCGTCGCGGGGCGTTCGTGAATATTTCATATCCTGAATCCGCCGTGCCGGCTCCTGAACCCGTTCAGGAGACTTCATGTTGAAAACTGCTTTTCTGTCCAGTGCCGCGCTGGTGGCATTCTCTCTCTCCGCTTCGGCGCAAAGCGAAAATGACCTCAAGGTTCCGCCAGAGCATGTGGTGGTGACCTCCACCCGCATCGCCACGCCTGCCGACCAGGTGGCCAGCTCCATCACCCTGATCGATGCCGTCGACATCGATGCGCACCAGCAGCGCTCGCTGCCGGACGTGTTGCGCGATGTGCCCGGCATCAATCTGGTGCAGACCGGAGGCGAAGGCGGTCAGACTTCGATCTTCATGCGCGGCGCCAACTCCAACCACACCAAGGTGCTGGTGGACGGGATCGACGTCTCCGATCCGTCCAGTCCCAGCGGTGCGTATGACTTCGGCAAATTCAACAGTGTGGATATTGCGCGGGTCGAAGTGCTGCGTGGACCGCAGTCGGGCTTATACGGTTCCGACGCCATTGGCGGCGTCATCAACATCCTCACAAAATCCGGCGATGGGCCGCTGAGCCTGTCCGCGGCCGCGGAAGGCGGCAGCTTCGACACCTTCAACCAGAGCGCTACGGTGAGCGGTTCGCAGGATGATTTTCACTATCGCGCCAGTCTGGCGCATCTGCATGCCGGCGCGACGCCGGTGACGCCGCTGGATCTGCTGCCCGTCGGCCAGAAGAGAAATGACGATTATTTCGACAATGTCACCGCCTCGACCAAACTGGACTATGACCTGACGCAGATTTTCGATCTGGGTTTTGCCGGTCGTTATAGCAACAGCCTGTCGCGCATCACCGGCGATGCCTTCGATCCGATCACCTTTGCGTCTTTTCCCTCACCGCTCCAGACCCGCATCGATACATCAAGTTATGACGCGCGCGGCACCGTGCATCTGGTGCTGGGGCCGGTCGATCAGACCATCGGCCTGGGTTACTCCAGCACGGTCACCAGTGACATGGACCCCAACAATGGTTCCATCCCATCCTCCGGCGATCGCATCAAGCTGGACTGGCAGGGCCATGTTTCGATCGCGGATGGCGAAGTCATTGTGCTGGGCGCCGAGACCGCCCGCGACGCCATCCATCTTCCAATCTCGGCGGGCATCACCACCAATGCGGGCTTTGCGGAATTGCAGTCCGCCCTGCCGGGCCTGATATCGGGGGTGGATTTTCACAACAGCGTCAGCGTGCGTTATGACGACAATAGCCGCTTCGGCGACCGGACCACCTGGCATGTCGCACCGGTGCTGGCGGTGGCGGCGACCGGCACGCGGCTGCATGCCAGCTACGGCAGCGGTTTCAAGGCGCCGTCCCTGGACCAGCTGTTCGAGAGCTTTCCGGCGTTCTTCTTTTTCGCCAATCCCAACCTCAAGCCGGAAACCAGCACCGGCTATGACGTCGGCCTGGACCAGACTTTGTTCGGCGTCAGCGGCGGCGTCACCTGGTTTCACAACGATATCCGCAATCTGATCGAGACCGATCCGGTCACATTCTCCACCGATGTCAATATCGGTCGGGCGCGCACCCAGGGTCTTGAAACCTATCTGGCCTGGCAGCCGCTCGACACGCTCAAGCTGCGGGCGGATTATACCACTACGGAGGCAGTGGATGCCGGTCTGCATCAGGAACTGGTGCGGCGGCCCAAGAACAAGATCAGCGGCGATATAGACTGGCAGGCGATGGAGGCGCTCAACCTCGATGCCAGTCTGCTCTATGTCGGAAGCTGGATCGACGGCAGCCGCGATTTCTCGGTTTCCCGGCTGAACGCGCATCCTTACTTTACCGCCGATATTGCGGCGTCCTATGCCCTGACGGATAATTTGGCGCTCACCGGACGGGTCAATAACCTGTTCGATCGGCGCTATGAAAATCCGGTAGGGTTCCTGCAACCCGGCAGGGCTTTCTATGCAGGGATCAAGGCGAGCTTCTGAATGATGCGGGGACTTGGCGCGGCGGTCTTTCTGCTCCTGCTGACGGGGCAGGGGATGGCCGCGCCGCGCTCCGTTATCAAACCGGGGCGCATCATGTCCCTGAAGATCTGCACCGACGAGTTGCTGATGGATCTGGCGCCCCCGTCGCGCATCGCCTCGGTGACGTTTCTCTCCAAGGAAAAAGCGGCGCTGAAATTGTGGCCCGAGGCAGCGCAAATTTCCGTCAATCACAACAGCGCCGAAGAGGTGCTGACGACCAGGCCGGATCTTATTCTCACTGACAGTTTCACCACGCCGCAGATGCGCCGCCTTTTGGCGCAAAGCGGAGCACGGGTGGTGGAAGTACCCCCGGCCGAGAATTTCGAGCAGATCCGCGCCGTCACCCGCCTGGTCGGTGACGCGGTGGGCGAAAGTCCCCGCGCCGAGGCATTGATCGCAAGCATGGATGCGGCGCTGTGGGAGCTGGCCGCGTCAAGACCGTCGCGTCCCGTCCGCGTCATGGGCTGGGGCGGCGGCGGTTTCGTGCCGGGGCGGCTTACTTTGTTCAACGCCGTGCTGGAAGCGGCGGGCGGAATCAATATCGCCGCCAATGACGGCTATTACGATGTCGAAGGCTTGATCGCGGCGCGGCCCGATATCCTTGCCTATGGCGATGACTATATCGACACGCCCAGCCTGCGCGCCGACCAGAACGCGCATCCGGTGCTGCTGAAACTGTTCGGCGCGCGGCGCATCGTCTATCCCGCGGCGCTGTTCAATTGCGGCGTGCCCGAGAGCGCGATGGCCGCGCTGCAATTGCGCGCCGCCATGCAGGGCGCGATGACCAAGCCCGGCGGCGTGCCATGAAGCGGTTGTCGCTGGTTCTGACCGCCCTACTTGCGATCGCATTCCTTCTGTCGTTGCTGGCGGGCCGGGTGTGGCTGTCGCCGGGCGATATCCTGTCCGGCCATGACAGGCTGGCCGCCCTGATCGTGAATGACGTCCGCCTGCCGCGCAGTGTGCTGGCGCTTCTGGTCGGCGGTGCTCTGGGGCTTTCGGGCGCGGTGCTGCAGGGTCTGACCCGCAATCCGCTGGCCGAGCCGGGATTGCTGGGAGTTTCGACCGGCGCGGCGCTGGGCGCGATCCTGGCGATCTATTTCGGTGTTACGGCAATATTCGGCGTGGCGGGACCAGTGATGGGTCTGGCCGGTGCGCTTGTCGCTTGTGCCCTGACCTTTGGGTTGGGCCAGGGCGGCGGAACCATCACCCTGGTATTGGCGGGCGCCGCGGTTTCCAGCCTGACCGCGGCCGGCATCGCGCTGGCGCTCAATTTCGCGCCCAATCCCTATGCCGCGTACGAGATCATGAACTGGTTGCTGGGTTCGCTGGCGGACAAGAGTTGGGCCCAGGTCTGGTTGATTCTTCCCTTTATCCTTGTCGGGGCCGCCGCGCTGGCCACCACCGGACGGGCACTGGACGCACTCAGTCTGGGCGAAGCACAGGCGACAAGCCTGGGCGTCGATCTCACGCGTCTGCGGATCGCCGCCATCGCAGGCACCGCCCTGGCGGTCGGTGCCGCGACATCGGTCACCGGCGCCATCGGCTTCATCGGCCTGGTGGCGCCGCATCTAGCGCGGCCCTTTGTCGGCCATCAGCCCAGTCGCATTCTTTTGCCCGCCACTTTGGGCGGGGCATTGCTGCTCTTGATCGCCGACATTGCCGCGCGGCTGATTCACGTGGGGCCGGAATTGAAACTGGGCGTCTTCACCAGCCTGGTGGGCACGCCATTTTTCTTCTGGCTGGTGATACGATTGAAAAGGATCTCACCATGAGCGTCCTTATCGCCGATCATATCAGTGTGACGCGGGGTGGCCGTGCCATCCTTGACGATGTCTCGCTGACCGCAGGTCCCGGCGATTTCATTGTCGTGATCGGACCCAATGGCGCCGGCAAATCTACTTTGCTGTCGGTGCTGGCCGGGCTGATCATGCCTGCCAAGGGCGAGGTGAGCCTGGACGGCATTCTGCTTCCCCGGATTTCCCGCCGCGATCTGGCGCTGCGGCGCGCCTATCTGCCGCAAAACCCTGTCTGCGAATGGCCCTTGTCGGTGGAGCGGCTGGTGGCGCTGGGGCTTACCGCGCGTCTGCCGGTTCTGGGCTCGCTGCCGCCTGGCTTTGACGGGGCCATCGCAGCGGCGCTGGCGGATCACGATCTTTCCGACCGCAAGGAGCAGCCGGTGACCACGCTTTCGGGCGGTGAATTCTCCCGCGCCATGCTGGCGCGCGCGCTGGTGGGGCGGCCCGACATTTTGATCGTGGACGAGCCGGTGACGGGCCTGGACCCCGCCCATGCTTTCGCCGCCATTGCGCGGCTTTCGGCCTGGGCGGCCAGCGGGCGAACAGTGATCGCCTCATTGCACGACCTGACTTTGGCGGGACGTTACGCCACCCATATTCTCGCTTTGAAACAAGGCCGTGTGGCCGGCGAGGGGGTGCTGACGGCGCCCCTTATCCGCGACGTCTTTGGGGTCGATTCCGAGGTTCGCGGCGCCGGCGCGAATGTGATGGTTGATTTTCTGTTGCCGTGAATTTTTTTTGCTTGTGGGCTTATCCACAGGCCAAAACGGCTTGACGCAACCCATGTTTGGGGCACTAGATATGGCGGCAGGGTTGTTCGATTTGTCATACTTCTAGGGGTAACCGAGGCATCTGGTGGATCGAAAAGCGATCCGGCCAATGCCTTAAATTCCCCTGTCGGCAACCCAGGAATATTAGGCGGATTTGGGCAGGGGCTGCCCAGCCGCGTCAGTTATTGGGGGCGTAAATGTCGGCTGCCGGCAAACTCGATTTTTTGGGTGATTTCGACGAACAGGGTCAGCTGGTCGAGACCCCTTATCGTCCGCAACTGGCGAAGAAATCCGCCACGGCAGCGAAGGTGGAAGTTGTCCGGGTTCGCAAAATCGTCACCCAGGACGTCGCCAGGCCGACGGCTCAGCCGCCGATGCCGGGCCCGCTTAACCGCAAGCCCGTCCCCGCCGATCTGACGCTGGACCGTTCGCGCGATATCCTGCTGACGGCTTTCGGCAAGGCGACCCTGACCGACCGCTATCTGATGCCGGGCGAAAGCTTCCAGGACATGTTCGCGCGGGTCTCCTGCGCTTATGCGGATGACGTTTATCATGCCCAGCGGCTGTACGATGCCATGAGCCAACTCTGGTTCATGCCGGCGACGCCGATCTTGTCGAATGGCGGCACCAAGCGCGGCCTGCCGATCTCCTGCTTCCTCAACGATGTTTCCGATTCACTGGAAGGTATTGTCGGGGTCTGGAACGAGAATGTGGCGCTGGCTTCCAATGGCGGCGGCATCGGTACCTATTGGGGCAAGGTGCGCTCCATCGGCGAGAAGGTGAAGACCGGCCAGACTTCGGGCATCATTCCCTTCATTCATGTGATGGACGGCCTGACCCTGGCGATTTCGCAGGGCTCGCTGCGGCGCGGCTCGGCGGCGGTCTATCTCGACATCTCGCATCCCGAGATCGAGGAGTTTCTGGAAATCCGCAAGGCGTCGGGCGATTTCAACCGCAAGGGCCTCAATCTGCATCACGGCATCAACATCACCGACGAATTCATGCATGCGGTGCGCGACAATGCGATGTTCGGCCTCAAGAGCCCCAAGAGCGGTGAAGTCCTGCGCGAGGTCAACGCCCGCCAGCTCTGGCAGCGCATCCTGGAGACAAGGCTGCAGACCGGCGAACCCTATATCCTGAACATCGATGCGGTGAACCGGGCGCTGCCCAAGCACCAGCGCGAGTTGGGCCTGCGGGTCAACACCTCCAATCTCTGCAGCGAGATCACTCTGCCCACCGGCATCGACCATACCGGCACCGACCGCACCGCGGTGTGTTGCCTGTCCTCTCTCAACATCGAGACCTGGGACCAGTGGTCGGAAGAGGAAGGCGTTGTCGAGGACGTGCTCAGGATGCTGGACAATGTGCTGACCAGCTTCATCGAGAATGCGCCGGATGGCATGGAACGGGCTAAATATTCGGCCCTGCGCGAGCGGTCGGTGGGCCTGGGCGTGATGGGCTTTCACTCCTTCCTGCAGTCCAAATCCATCCCGATGGAAAGCGCGATGGCCAAGTCCTGGAATCTGCGTATCTTCAAGAAGATACGGCGCGAAGCGGATGCGGCATCTTATATCCTGGCGGAAGAGCGCGGCGCCTGCCCCGACGCCGCCGAGCGGGGCATGAAGGCCCGCTTCAGCCACAAGATCGCCATCGCACCCACCGCCAGCATCAGCATCATCTGCGGCGGCACCAGTGCCTGCGTCGAGCCGATCCCGGCCAATGTCTACACCCACAAGACCTTGTCGGGCGCCTTTTCGGTACGCAATCCGTATTTGCAGGCGCTGCTGGCAGCGAAAGGCATCGACACCTCCGCCGTCTGGCAGTCCATCGTCGAGCATGAAGGCTCGGTGGCGCATCTGGAAGAGTTGGATGAGGACGAGAAGTCTGTCTTTCGCACCGGCTTCGAGATCGATCAGCGCTGGATCATCGAGCTGGCGGCCGACCGCACGCCCTATATCTGCCAGAGCCAATCGCTCAATCTTTTCCTCCCGGCCGACATCGACAAATGGGACCTTCACATGCTGCACTGGACGGCGTGGGAGCGGGGGATCAAGAGCCTCTATTATTGCCGCTCCAAATCCATCAGCCGGGCCGGCTTCGCCGGGCAGTTGGAAAAGACCGAGCAAACCAAGATCGTGACCGAAACCCGCACCGACTATGAAGAGTGCTTGGCATGTCAGTAAACTTTGGCGCCCTCGACCCGCGCGCTCTGATTGGGAAAGGCAAGATCGGCCTGCTCGATTCCAGCGGTACCTACGACATCGAGCGTTATCCCTGGGCCTATGACTGCTGGAAGCGCCAGCAGCAGACCCATTGGATGGGCGAGGAAGTGCCCTTGGGCGCCGACATCAAGGATTGGCAATCCGGCCATCTCAGCGACGCCGAGAAGGGGCTCCTGACCCAGATTTTTCGCTTCTTCACCCAGAGCGATGTCGAAGTCGGCGACAATTACCTCAAGCGCTACATCCCCATCTTCCAGCCCTTGGAAGTGCAGATGATGATGGCCGCCTTCACTAACATGGAGACGGTGCATATCGACGCCTATGCGCTTTTGCTCAAGACCCTGGGCATGCCCAAGACCGAGTTCGAGGCGTTCCGCGATTATGACGAGATGCGCGCCAAGGCCGACTATATGCATACCTTCGGCGTCAGCACGGTCAGCGATGTCGCCCGCACCTTGGCCATGTTCGGCGCCTTCACCGAAGGCATGTCCCTGTTCGCCAGTTTCGCCATGCTCCTCAACTTTCCCCGCCACAACAAGATGAACGGCATGGGACAGATCGTGTCCTGGTCGGTGCGTGACGAAAGCCTGCATTGCGAAGGCATCACCAAGCTGTATCACGCCTGGAACGAAGAGACCGGCGCGGTCACCAAGACGGTGCGCGACGACATCATGGACGTCGCCAAGACCATGGTCGGCCTGGAAGAACGGTTCGTCGATCTCGCCTTCAGCCTGGGCGAGATCAAGGGCATGACCCCCGCCGACATCAAGGCCTATGTCCGTTACATCGCCGACTGGCGCTTGACCCAGCTGAAACTGTCGCCCGCTTTCGGAAATTTCGAGGAAACGGAGAGCGGCTACAAGCAGCTCAAACCCCATCCGTTGCCCTGGCTGGTCGAAATCCTCAATGGCGTCGAACACGCCAATTTCTTCGAGCAGCGCGCCACGGAATATTCCAAGGGCGCGACCAGCGGATCCTGGGACGGCGATGGCGGGGTTTGGGCTTCGTTCGACAAGCGCAACCGGCAGGCGGCGGAATAGCTCTTACGCGTTGACCGGGCGGAGCTTCTTCATGTCTTCCGGCATCGCGGGCGTATTCTCCGGCACATAAAGCCGGGTGCGGCTGCGAAGATGCGCAACGCGGTTCACGTCCATCGAGCGGGATAGCGCGCGCAGATAGAAGAGCTCTTCCTTGCTGGCGATTTCGAAGGCGGCGAATTCGCGCTTGCCGTCCTGGAACTCGCGGTCGCTGATCGCCTCCTCGAACAAGGCGGTCCAGCCCGCGCCTTCGGAATCGATGCCGGCGCCTTCGTCGAATTGAATCTTGCGCCGGTCGCGGATCAGGGTGGGCAATTCGTCCGGATAGAGATCATACAGCGCCCGCAAGGGCTGCTTGCCGCGCGGCCGTCCGTCGACGGTCTTCAGAAGCGCGGTGGCGTCCAGTCCGCAGGCATATTCGACCACAGCGGGATCAAGGAACGGCTCACGGATCTCCAATTCAAAACGCATCGAACAGCGATCCACCCGCTGCAGATTGGCGCGGTGCATCATGCTGAGGCATTGTTCGCGCACATTCGCGCCCAATGCATTGCTTTGGGCGAAGACATGCTCGAGCGGGCCATAACCCGCGAACAATTCATCGGCGCCTTCACCACACAGGGCGACACGAAAGCCGTCCTGGTGGATGCGGCGCGACACCAGATAGGCATAGAGGCTGGGGCGGACGATTGCCGGTTCAAAGGCTTCGACCGTCTGGGCCACGGTTTCCAGCAGCGGCAGGGTGTCGCTGCTTTGCGCCTCGAACGCGATCTCGCGCATGTCCAGCCCGGTGGCATCGGCATAGGCCTTGGCATAGCGGTAATCGGGCGCGCCGCGACCGGCGATGATATAACCCGGCATCTGCGGCTGGTAGCGGCGGGCATAATGCATCACCAAAGTACTGTCGATGCCGCCGCTGAAAAGCGCGGCCGCCGGCAGGTCGGGCGGAATGCGGATGCGCACGGCCTCCGACAGGATCGCGTCCAGCGCTTCCGGCGAACCGCTGTTCAGGGTCGCGGGCTGCGGCAGTTGATAGAATTGGCGGCAGAAATTGCGTGTCAGCAGATAGCCGGGTGGCAGCAGCATGACCTCGCCCTCGGGAGAGGTCTCGAGCAGCGGCCGCATTTCCGAACAGAAGAGGAAACTGGTGCCGGACTGAATCAGATAGAGCGGCTTGACGCCAAAGGGATCGCGGGCGGCCAGAAATTCGCCCGTCGCGGTATCGATGGCGACGAAGGCGTACATGCCAACCAGCCGCTTCAGGGCCTGCACACCCCAGACCTGCAGCGCATTGGCGAGGACTTCGGTGTCGCTTCTGGTGCGGAAGACGACGCCAAGCTGTTCCAATTCACGGCGCAGCGTCGCGTGGTTGTAGATTTCGCCATTAAAGCAAACCAGCAGCCGTCCATCGAAGGAGGCCTGGGGTTGCGCGCCATGCTCGGCATCGACGATGCGCAGCCGCCGCGTGGCCATCGCGGTGTCCTTGCAGGGGCTGACGACCGGATCGGTGATGTCGCCGCGATGCAGGATGCCGGCGATCAGGCGGCGGACGGCGCCGTCCGCATCGTCCCAATTGATCGCCACCGCTATGCCGCACATGCGCCTGTCGTCCCGAAAATGCCGGGTCAACATAGGCAACCAAGGTTAATGACTGATAACCGTGATCAATCGGGGATGAGGGGAAAGCCGCTTTCGCGCCAAGCCTTGATGCCGCCATCCAGCGCCGCCGCCTGGGTAAATCCCAGTTCGCGCAAGGTGGCCGCGGCGAGGGTGGAAATATGGCCGAATTCGCAGCACACCAGGATGCGCCGGGTGGGGTCCGGCAATTCCGTATTGACGCGCAATTCCAGCTGTCCACGCGGCAAATGGCGCGCGCCGGGAATATGGCCGGCGGCGAAAGCGTCCTTCTCGCGCACGTCCAGTAGCACCAGTTCCGGATCGCTGCGTTTCACGCGCTCCGCCAATTCCGCCATGGAGATGAAGGCGATGTTGGCGGCGGCGTCCGACAGCATCTGCGCCACGGTCTTGCCGCCGCTCATATTGGTGCGCAGCGCCTCGGTCAGATGCGTGGGCGCCGCCAGATTGAGTTCACGCATCATCGCCACGAAGGCGCCGCGCTCGCGCTTTTGCAGGCGCGGATTGCCGGCGATCTCGTCGCCGATGGTCGAATGGCTGCGGCCTTTGTAATCGTGGGCGGGAAAGACCTTCAGGGCGGGGTCGAGTTTCAGCAGCCGGTTGAACAAACTGTCGTGCAGCGCTTCGGGATCACCGGTGGGAAGATCGGTGCGTCCGGTGCCGCCGATCAGCAATGTGTCGCCGGTGAAAACGCGGTCCTCTGCCACGATGCACATGGAATCGCGGGTATGGCCGGGGGTGTGCAGAGCCGACAGCCGCATCTGGCCGACGCGCAGGATTTCGCCGTCGCACAGGCGGAAATCGGCATAGGGCGCGGGCGACAGGCGGTGCGTCACCACCCGCGCGCTCAAGTTGCGGCCAAGTTCCCTGGCGGCGGAAAAATGATCGGCATGGGTATGGGTATCCAGCACATAGCGGATGCGAAGGCCGTCGCGTGCCGCCAGCCCCAGATAGTGATCCATCTGTCTGAGATTGGGATCGATCAGGATCGCGGCATGGGTCTGGCTGCAGCCCAAAAGATAGGACTGACAGCCTTCTGTCGCGACCTGTTCGAAAATCATGCACTTCCCCTTCGCGCAGCTTGCCAGAAAAGCGCCTTCAAGGCGACCGCAGCGCCTTGCGGAAGGCGCGATCCTGTTTCAGGGCATATTCGCGCGCCATCGCCTTGCGGCGGGTCCGGTATTTTTCGGCATAGATCAGGGCCCAGGTTTGGCCGCGGGTGGATTTGGCGCCCTTGGCGCCCCCGTCATTGTGCTCCGCCAGGCGGCGCTCCAGGTCCAAGGTCCAGCCGACATAAGTCCTTGTCCGGCCGGACTTGTTTTGCGTCATCAGGACATAGACGAAGGCGGGCATGCTGACTTAGGTCCGCTATTTCCGCAGGTCTGGCAAGGCGCGAAAGCGGGATTGTGGTCCCCGGCGGAGGGGCCTATATGCTTGCTCAAGCAATGATTGCCTGTACAGTCATTGTCCCCAGGAAGGACAGGGGCATGCGGCCTTTCTATCGCGCCAGCCATTACAGCATGAAGAATTCCGTCGGCTATCTGATCCGCCGCACGTCGAATCTGATGCTGCCGCAGATGGAGGCGATCTTCGCCGAGGAAGCGCTGACCTACTCGCAATGGTCGGTACTGA
Source organism: uncultured Alphaproteobacteria bacterium (assembly GCA_903897605.1). Lineage (GTDB taxonomy): Bacteria > Pseudomonadota > Alphaproteobacteria > Micropepsales > Micropepsaceae > Rhizomicrobium. The sequence continues at coordinate 20,720 of CAIUCH010000008.1, read as the reverse complement.
TGGTGCTGCGCGAATGGGGTCATTCCACCGCCGCCGAGCTTGCCCGCGACATCTGTCATGATGCCGGCTCTCTCACCCGGATCCTGGACGAATTGGAACAGCGCGATCTGATCGCGCGTGCCCGCAGCGAGACCGACCGCCGCGTGGTGTCGCTCAGCTTGACGCCCCAGGGCCTCACCATGGTGGAGAATTTGCTGCCGCGGGTGGTGGAACATTGGAACACACTTCTGGGTGATTTCAGCCATCTGGAGATCAAGCTTCTGGTCAAATTGCTGACCCGGCTGACGGCGGCAACCGAAGGCAAGCGCGACGAACACAGTCCGCGCGGGCGCAAGCGGCAGGAAAAGCTGGCCGAACATTTTGTTCGCCGCAAAGAGCACCGCGAGAATCGTCAAAAGCGGGGACACCATCCATGAAAAAAGCATTTTCCCTGCTATCCGCCCTGCTGCTGTCGGCCTGCGTCTCGGCACCCACCACTACGCCGCAGGCGACACAGATAGCGCCGCAGAGCCTGGGCCTTTCCGCCGAGGCCGCGCCAAAATTTCCTGATGAATGGTGGAAAGCCTTCCACGATCCCCAGGTCGATCGCTTGGCCGGGCTGGTCCTGTCCGGCAACCCCAGCTTGCAAGGCGCGCTGGCGCGTATCCGGGCGGCGCAGGCGCAACTCTCGGGCGCTCGTGCCGAGGATCTGCCGCAAGTGACTCTGGACGGCCAGGAGCAGCGTCTTTTGTTCAGCAAGGATTACATCATCCCCCCGCCTTTCGGCGGCACCTATCAATGGTACGGCCAGATGGCGGCCAATCTCAGCTGGAACCTGGATTTCTGGGGCAAACAGGCCGCGATCATCGCCCGCGCCAAGGACAGCGCCCAGGCCGCCGCGTTGGATGCATCGGCGGCGCGCCTGGCTTTGGCGGGAGCCCTGGCCCAGACGTACATCAACCTCATGCTGGCTTATGAGGATAATGACATCGCGCTACAGACCGTGGCGGAGCGCGAGGAGATTCTGAGACTCACCCAGGGCCGCTTCAATGCCGGGCTGGAAAACGCCAGCGCGGTGGAACAGGCCAAGGCGCTGCTGGCACTGGCGCGGGTGGATGTGAAGCGCACCGCCGCCCAGCGTGACATCGATGTCCATGCCATCGCGGCGCTGACCGGGCAGGGCGCGGCCGCTTACGCCACCATCGCTCGGCCAACCACCAATCTCGACACCGCCTTGCCGTTGCCCACCGCCTTGCCGGCGGATCTGCTGGCGCGGCGTCCCGACATTCTGGCGGCGCAAGCGCGGGTGCAAGCGGCAGCCAAGGACCGCGAGGCGGCACATGCCGATTTTTATCCCAATATCAATCTCACGGCCCTGGCCGGGTTCCAGGCGATCGGACTTTCCAATCTTCTGACCGGCAATTCCTTCACCTATGGCGCAGGCCCCGCCATCCATCTGCCGATCTTTGATGCCGGCAAAATCCGCGCCCATTATGCCGGCGCCACGGCCGAGCTGGATGCCGCGGTCGACGATTACAACGGCACGGTGCTGGCCGCGGTGCGCCAGACCGCCGACGCAATGACGCAAGTATCGAGCCTTGCCAGCGAGCGCGCCGACCAGCAGGACGCCCTGGACAGCGCTACGCGTGCCTTCGCGCTGGCCGAGACCCGCTACAAGACCGGCCTTTCCGACCAGATCCTGATGCTCAACGCCGAAAACACATTGCTGACCTCGCGCGAGCAGATGGCGGCCCTGGTCGCCAACGCCACCATTCAGCGCGTGACCCTGCTTTTGTCAGTGGGTGGCGGCTTTAATTCCGAACCCGAATCCCAAACGAATATTGCCAAGGACTGATGCCATGAGCGATGCCAACACCAGCAACAATTCCCGCCGCCGGGTCGGCTTCGTCATTCTGGGCGCGGTGGTCCTGCTCGCCGCGCTCGCCTATGGCGCCTACTGGTTCCTCGATGCGCGTTTTTATGAAACCACCGATGACGCTTATGTCAGCGGCAATATCGTGGCCGTCACCAGCCGCGAGAACGGCACGGTGATGGCGCTGCATGCCGACAACACCCAGACGGTAAAGCGTGGGCAATTGCTGATGGAATTGGATCCGACGGTCGCCAATGTGAATCTGTCTGCGGCGGAAGCCAATCTGGCGCGCGCCGTTCGCACGGTGAATGGGGAATTCTCCCATGCCCAGGGCTCGAACGCCCAGCTGGCGCAGGCCGAAGTGGCGTTGTCGCTGGCCCGCACCGATTATCAGCGCCGCCAATCGGCCGCTGCCGATGGCGCCGTGTCTGGCGAAGAGCTGGCGCACGCCCGCGACAATGTCCAGGCGGCGCAAGCGGCCGCGGCAGCCGCCAAGAGTGGTCATGATCAAACCTTGTCTCAGATCGCGGGCACCGATGTCGCCAACAATCCCGATGTGTTGTCGGCCGAGGCGGCCCTGCGCTCCGCCGCGATCGCGCAGGTCCATATGCGCATCGTGGCGCCGGTCGATGGCGTGATCGCCCAGCGCACGGTGCAACTGGGCCAGCAAGTCGCCGCGGGTACGCCGCTGCTGGCGGTCGTCTCGCTCAGCGATGTCTGGGTGGATGCCAATTTCAAGGAAGTGCAGCTCCAGGACATGCGCATCGGCCAGCCCGTGACCATCACCGCCGATATTTATGGCGGCAAGGTCACCTATCATGGTCATGTCGAAGGATTGGGCGCCGGTTCGGGCAGCGCCTTCGCCTTGCTGCCGCCGCAGAACGCTTCGGGCAACTGGATCAAGATCGTCCAGCGCGTGCCGGTCCGCATTGCCCTGGACCCCCAGGAATTGGCTCAGCATCCGCTCCGCGTGGGACTGTCGGTGTCCACCAGCGTATCGGTCGCCGATACCTCCGGCTCGCTTGTGACATCGCGGGTCGGCCTCGCCGAAACCCGCGCCGATCTGGGTGATGACGGCAACGCCCATGCCGACGTCATCATCGCTCGAATTCTGGCACAGAATGGGGCAGCCCAGACATCGCAGGCGGCGCGGAGCAAATGAGCAGTCCGGGCGCCAAACCCGCCGGTGCCGTCGCGACGGCGCAGGCCGAACCACCGCCGATGCAGGGTTCCGCTCTGGCGGTCACGGCGCTGGCCTTGGCGTTGGGCACTTTCATGCAAGTGCTGGATACTACCATCGCCAATGTCTCGCTGCCCACCATCGCGGGAAATCTCGGCGTCAGCCCCGATCAAGGCACCTGGGTGATCACCAGCTTCGCCGTCGCCAATGGCATTGGCGTGCCGCTTACCGGCTGGCTGATGGGCCGCTATGGCGTGGTGCGAACCTTTGTCGCCTCGGTGATCCTTTTCACCGTGGCTTCATTCCTTTGCGGCGTGGCCTGGAGCCTGTCCTCGCTGATTTTCTTCCGCATCCTGCAAGGCGGCACATCCGGCCCGATGATTCCCGGCTCGCAGGCGCTTTTGATTTCCATCTTTCCCGCGCACAAGCGGGCGACTGCACTTGGCATCTGGTCGATCACAACTTTGGTGGCGCCGATCTGCGGCCCCATCCTAGGCGGCTATATTTCCGATAATTATCACTGGGGCTGGATATTCCTCATCAATGTGCCGGTCGGCTTCATTGTGGTATTCTTGTCTTGGCGCGCACTTAAAAGCCGTGAAACGCCGACACGCAAATTGCCGATCGATACGGTGGGATTGGGGCTTCTGATCATCTGGGTCGGTGCGCTGCAAGTCATGCTCGATTCCGGTAAGGATGCGGACTGGTTCTCGTCCTCCACAATTGTGGTCGAGGCCATCATCACCGGGGTGGGTTTTGTTGCCTTCCTGATCTGGGAACTGACCCAGACGAATCCGATTGTGGACCTTTCGCTGTTCAAGAACCGGAACTTTGCACTCGGCACCTTGGCCTTCTGCCTGGGCTATGCCGTGTTCTTCGCCAACAATCTGCTGATGCCGTTATGGCTGCAGACCCAGATCGGCTACACCGCCACCTGGGCGGGACTGGTGGCCGCACCGACCGGGGCGATCGCCGTGCTGCTGACGCCATTGACCGCGCGCATGATGTCCCGCGTCGATGCGCGCATCATCGCCAGTATCGCCTTCGTGGCGTTCGGGATCTCCTATCTGATGCGCGCCGGCCTGACCGCCGATGCCAGCCTCTTCGCCTTCATGCTGCCGCTGCTGGTACAGGGTGTCGCCATGGCCACCTTCTTCCTGGCGATGATCACCATCCTGCTCGATGGGGTGCCGCCGCAGCGCATTCCGTTGGCGTCCGGCCTGTCGAATTTCGCGCGCATCACGGCGGGCGGCTTCGCGGCCTCTGTCGTCACCACGATCTGGGATCGGCGCGAGGCCTTTCATCAAAGCCGCATGGCCGACCTCACCACCACCTTCAATCCGGCCTTCAATCAGGCATTGGCGGGACTGCACCGCCTGGGCTTGCCCGATCTGGGCGCGAAGGCATTGCTGGTCCGTACCATCACCAGCCAAGCCTATCTGCTAAGTGCCGACGACATCTTCTGGGCGTCGGGTTGGGCATGTTTCATTCTGATCGGCATGGTTTGGCTGTGCCGCAAAGCCAAATCGGGCGGCGGTGCGCCAGTCGCAGCCGATTGATCGGCTGCGACTGGTTTTTGTTGCCCCCATCTGTCTTTTTCGCGCAGGCGCTCAAAGACATCTTCCCCCGCCAGCGCTTCGCGCGCGGGGGAAGAAAGCCGGCGCTCTCTATCGAGTAGGTCCCTGCGATTGACTCGAATCATCTGTCACGCGCAACTCGGCCATGCGCTGGGATTTTGCGATTCGCCGGATCAAGGATGCCGCAAGCCGTCATGCTGGCGACGGTGCGCTGACGGCCTTGTTCGTCGCCTCACTGGTGGCCGGTGCGCCTTCCGCCCTGTTGGGGATGGGAAAATTTGCGCAAGCCATCACGCCCGACATCACGGCCCAGGCATCCGACGCGTTGGGGACGGCACAAAAGGTGGACCTGTCCCTGGGCGATGTTTCCGCCTCGCGCCGTGATGCATCGGCGCTCATTCCGGTCGTCAGTCACGTTTTGCAGGATGGCTTGCGGGAAAATCTGCCGCACGGCGCCGTGTCCGGTTCGGCCGATGAAACCCTGGCCCGCGATCCAAACAGTCTTCCAAACGCCTCGATGCCGGTCATCGCGATCTGTATTGACGATCTGGGCGGGGATCTGGCCGGCACCGTCGAGGCGATGTCGCTCCCTTCGGATGTGACCTTGTCGTTTCTGCCCTATGCCGGAGTGACGCCTGCCTTGGCCGTGCAGGCCGAACAAGCCGGCCATCAAGTTCTTGCCCATGTGCCGATGGAGCCGATCGGATCTCTCGATCCCGGGCCGATGACCTTGAAAGTCGGGGCGCCGGATATCGCCGAACGGCTCGCCTGGTCTTTGGCACGCGTGCCTGGCATCGCCGGTATCAACAATCACGAAGGCAGCAAATTCTCGACCGATACGGCCTCGTTGATGCCCGTCGCACGGGCGCTGTCGGAACGCCATCTTTTCTTCTTCGATTCCCGCACGATTTCCGGCTCCCAGGTGGTGCGGGTGGCCCATATGTTCGGCGTGGCGAGCGCGGGGCGGGATGTCTTCCTGGACAATGTGTTGACGAATTCAGCGATCGAGAGCCGTCTGAATGAACTGGCGGCCAAGGCAAAGACGTCCGGCGTCGCCATCGCCATCGGCCATCCCCATGACATTACGCTTCGTCTGGTGGCGGCATGGCTGGCACAGGATCACGGCGTCCGGCTGGTGCCGGTGTCGGAAGCAATCCGCCTGAAGACGATGCACAATTCGGTGGTTGCGGCGCGCTGAGTTTTGGTCGAAGGGATTACTGGCCCTTCTTCGCGGCGCTGGCGAAGCGCACCGCTTCTTCCGCCGCCGCCATCAGGGCGCGGGCCTTGTTGACGGTCTCCTGATATTCCGCTTCCGCTTCGCTGTCGGCAACCACGCCGCCGCCGGCCTGGACATACATCATGCCGTCCTTGACCAATGCGGTGCGCAGCACGATGCAGGTATCCATCGAGCCGTCGGCGCCGAAATAGCCCACCGCCCCGCCATAGGGGCCGCGTTTTTCCTTTTCAAATTCGTCAATGATCTGCATGGCGCGGATCTTGGGCGCGCCCGAGAGGGTGCCGGCCGGCAGTCCCGCCGCCAATGCGTCCACCGCGTCGAGGCCGGGGCAGATTTCGCCCTCCACATTCGACACCAGATGCATCACATGGCTGTAGCGTTCGATGAAGAAGCTGCCGGTGACCTTGACGGTACCGATCTTGGCCACCCGGCCGACATCGTTGCGGCCCAGATCGAGCAGCATCAGATGCTCGGCGCGTTCCTTGGGATCGGACATTAGTTCTTCGGCCAAGGCCGCGTCTTTTTCCGGCGTCGGTCCGCGCGGCCGGGTGCCGGCGATGGGCCGTATCGTCACCTTGCCGTCGCGCAGCCGGACCAGGATTTCCGGACTGGAGCCCACGATGGCGAAACCGGGAAAAGACAGGAAGTAGAGGAAGGGCGAGGGATTTAACCGTCTCAGGGCGCGATAGAGCGAGAAGGGCGGCAAGCTGAAGGCGCGCCGGAAACGCTGGCTTGGCACCACCTGGAATATGTCGCCCGCCCGGATATAGTTTTTCGCCCGCGCCACGACCGAGAAATATTCCTCCTTGGTCATGTTGGAGTCGATTTTGGAGTCCAGCGGCAGGTCGGCAGGCGCCTCAACATTGGGCGGCAGCGGCTTGTCGAGCGCCGCAACCGCGTCCTCGATGCGCTCGCTCGCCCGCGCATAAGCGGCGCGGGCATCGATCGCCGGGTCGGGCCAGACCGGCGTCACCACGACGATCTCGTCCTTCACCGTGTCGAAAATGGCGACGATCGTGGGACGCAGCAGGATTGCATCGTCCAGACCCAACCGGTCGGGCGGCATATCGGGCAGATGTTCGATCTGGCGCACCATGTCATAGCCCAGATATCCGAACAGGCCGGTTGCCATTGGCGGCAAGCCGGCGGGCAACTCCATCCGAGTCGCCGCGATCAGGGCGCGCAGTGAGTCCAGCGGCTTGGTCTTTTCCGCCACGAAAGTTTCGGCGCTGAGAGCCTGACGGTTGATCTCGGCGGCATCGCCGCGGCAGCGCCAGATCAGGTCGGGCTTCAACCCGATGATGGAGTAGCGGCCCCTGGTTTCACCGCCTTGAACGCTTTCCAGCAGAAATGCGTTGTCGCGGCCGGCATTGTGTTCCTCGAAGCCCAGTTTGAGGAAGGCGGAAACCGGTGTTTCCAGATCCGCGACCAGGCGGCGGAACAATGCCTGGGGTTTCTTCGCGGCATAGAGTTGCGCGAAGCTTTCAAAGTCGGGACTCACTGTCACGAGGCGCCGCCGGTGGCCTGTTGCAGCAGTTTCTGGTTGACCTTGACGCCCTGCTGGAGGCGCGCCGCATTCGCCATCGCGGTGGAAAGGTCGGACGCCGCCTGTACCGCGATTTCCCCGCGCCCTGCATTATAAAGCTGCGCGGTGTTGGCGTTTTGGGGGTGGGCGATACCGGTGACGCGGGCAATGATGTAGTTGCCGCCGGTTCCCTGCGGCGCCTGGACCACGGCGCCGGGCGCCGCTTCGAACAATTTTCCGATCAAGGCCGCCGAGAATGTGGTGTCATTGGTGTTGCGGGTCAGCGCCGGGCTCTGCTGCACCGGCACCTTCAATTCCTTGGCGATGGCGATCAGGTTGCCGTCCTTTTGGGCCTGCGCCGCCAATGCGACCGCCTTGACGGCGAGGGTCTTGGTTTTTTCCTCCGCCGACCAGGCGGCCAGCGCGTCGGCACGAACTTGATCCAGCGGCTTGAGCTTGGCGGGGGTCACGCCACCGACCTTCAGGGCATAATAAGCGCTACTCTTGGCAGGGAAGGGGTCATTGTCTTCGCCGACTTCCGCCGCGAAGGCGGTCGCCAGGAATTCAGGATCGACGGGAAGATCCGCGATCTTCTCTGCGGTCGGCGTCAAGCCGGTCTTGTCCGTCGCGGCGATGTGACCGATCTTCATGCCGGTCTTTTTGGCCGCCGCGGCAATATCGGCACCGCCCGAGCGGGCATCCTCGAAGGCGTTGACGATGTCGGTGATCTTGGCGCCCGCCATCTGCAACGCCAAGGCCTGGTGAATCTGATCCTTGACGTCATCGAGTGTGCGCGCGATGCCGGGCGTGATCTTGGTGACGCGCAGCAGCACAAAGCCGTTAATCGCGCCCTGGACCGGCTGGCTGACCTCGTTCGCCGGCAACGAGAAGGCGGCATCGGCCCGCGCCTGGTCGGGAATGTCGGTCTTGGCGAGCGTACCCAGCGACAGATTCTGCGGCGTGATCTTGCGCTCCACCGCCATCGCCTCGAACTTGGTTCCGGCGGCAATTCTGTCGCGCGCCGCCTTGGCATCCGCTTGATTGGCGAACTCGATCTGCTCGATGTCGCGCTTTTCCGGAATGTTGTAGTTCGCTTCATGGGACTTGAATTCGTCGGCGATCATCTTGTCGCTGACATTGACTTGGCCGACCACGTCCTGGGGCGCGATCCGGGCATATTCGATTTCCCGATATTCCGGGGTCGAGAAATGTTCGGGATGGGCCTTGATATAACCCGCCAGCACGGCGTCAGGCGGCGGCGCGATCGTGCTCGCCGCATCGGGCGAGACGATCACATAATCGGCGGCGCGTTGTTCGGTGACATAAAGAAAAAGGCCCTTGGTGTAGCTGTCCGGCAGCACAAAGCCGGTTTCCACCGCAACGGTGAGTTGGGAGCGGGCCTGGTCGGCGCGCATCTCTCCCAGAAAATCACCTTCATTGTACCCGGCGTTTCCGATCACCTGCAGGAAGATGTTGTGATCAAACTCGTTGGTGGCGCCCTTGAAGGCGGGCAGGGCGCGGACTTGCTGCGCCAGTTCGCTGTCGGTAGCCGTCAGGTCGAGATTGGCCGCGACATTGTCCAACGCGGTGCGGCTGATCAGCTGTTGCAGCGCCGCCTGGTCCAGGCCCATTTTCTGGGCGACCTCGGGGGTGAGGTCCATGCCCATCTGCTGACCCTGGTTGCGCAGGAAGTTGCGATAGGTGCGCGAGAAGCTCTGGCTGGAAATCTCGGTCGAACCCACCGTGGCCAGCGCGCCCACGCTCTGCCCGGTAAAGACGTCGGCAATGCCCCAGACGATGAAGCTCAAGGCCAGGGCGCCCATGAGAATCGACGCCGCCCAGGACTTGGAAAGCTGGTGCATCCACTGAATCATAAGAACGTCCCACGGGTTGTATGAAAATGGCGGCGAATGATAGGGAGGGGGGCGGATCAGGGCAAGCGGCGCCGGCCGCGGCCAAAAAGGCCTTCGAAAGGAAGCGGATTTGCGTCAACTGATAGCGGGCAACTGGAAGATGAACGGGCTTTGCGCCGATCTGGCCGAGCTCGAGGATCTGAAAAATGGCCTTGCCGCGTCGATGCCCTGCGATGTGCTGGTCTGCCCGCCTGCCAGCCTGATCGCACGGGCCGCCTGGCAGGTGAAAGGCGCTTTCGCTCTGGGCGGACAGGACTGCCGGGCCGAGCCCTGCGGCGCCTTCACCGGCGACATTTCGGCCGAGATGCTGAAGGACGCGGGCGCGTCCGCCGTGATCGTGGGCCATTCGGAACGCCGCCAATATCATGGCGAGTGCGATGCGGATGTCGCGGCCAAGGCGCGGGCTGCCTGGCGTGCCGGTCTCATGGCCGTGATCTGCGTCGGTGAAACCGAAGCCCAGCGCGATGAGGGACGGGCCCAACATATCTGTCATGGCCAGATCAAAGGCAGCGTGCCGCCAGAAGCCAGCGCCGAAAATACCGCGATCGCCTATGAACCGGTCTGGGCGATCGGCAGCGGCAAAACGCCCAGTGACGATGACATTGCCGCCATGCATGCGCATATCCGCAAATGTCTGGTCGAGCATTTGGGCGCGGCGGGTCAAGGCATGCGGATTCTGTATGGCGGTTCTGTGAAGCCTTCCAATGCCAAGACCATTCTCTCATTGGACAATGTAAATGGTGCTCTGGTTGGTGGCGCGAGCCTGAAGGCACAAGATTTCCTGGCAATCATCGCTGCAAGTCGCGCCTATTAACCAGGAATTTCGACCTTTCTTTAACAGGCGGCGCTTCATTCTGGCTTCATAAAGCGAGGGTGGGGAATGGCGCGTCTTAGCTATGACAGCGTCGAAGCATTGATCTACGATCCGGTGCCGTCCAATCGCACGGCGACGCGCTCTGCTCTGTATTCGTTGGGTTTCCGCCATACCGAGACGGTGCCGACGCTGGAGTCGATGATCGAGGTCATTCAAAAGCAAACGCCCGATATCGTGCTGGCGGAAGCGCAAGGCGTCGCCGATGAACTTTGTCTTGCCATCCAGCAGCTGCGCCAAGGCGTGGCCGGCTATAACCCCTTCACCGTGGTCATTGTCACGGCATGGGAAAAAAGCTCGGCGCTGATCACCAAGGTGGTCAATTCCGGCGCCGACGATCTTTTGCTGCGTCCGTTTTCAACCGCGCAGCTCGGAAGCCGCATCGAGGCTCATATCGAGCGCCGCAAAGGCTTTGTCATCACCACCGACTATGTCGGACCCGACCGCCGCCGCGACCAGGACCGAACGTCCGATGCGGAAGTGTTCAATCCGCCCAATTCGCTCAAAATGAAGGCCAAGGACAAGATGTCGGCCGATGTCATTGCCAAGAAGCTGGATGCGGATTTGAACCTGGGGCGCGACAAGCTCGCGGCGGAAAAGCTGCGCCGCGATTCGTTTCAAATCTGCATTCTTTGGCGTCTGCTGCAGGAGGAGCGGCCCGATACACCGGCATTCGCGACGGATTTGGGAAGGCTCGGCAATCTGGCCCGAGCGGTCGAACGCCGCTGTGCCGACACCGGGCAGAACAAGGCGCTCGAACGGTGTAACGCCGTCCAGGCCGCCTGCGAGGCGCTCAAGAATGGCGGAGGCCATGACACATTGATGCCGGCCCTGAGCGAGGCCGCATTGGACCTGCACCGGCTTATCTGTCCCGAGAAATCCCCCGCCGAGCAGTTGCGCGAGATAGACGCCACGATCGCGATCATCCAGACCCGCAATCAGCCCACGGCACTGGCCAGCTGAGAGATTTTTCCAAGATCCGGGCCGGTTTACCGCCTTGGCTTCCCATTTGCCCCGCTTTGTTCTAAAGACCCCGACCGTCCGGTGCCCAAGTCATGGCTGACGCCCTGGCAACCGGCCAGACGCCAAGATAATTACCTGGAATAGACGCCATGCAGACCATTCTTGTCTTTGCCGAACTGGTGATCGCGGTTGCGCTGATCATCTTCGTACTGCTGCAACGTTCCGAAGGCGGTGCGCTCGGCATGGGCGGCGGCGGTGGCGGTCTGGGTGGTTTGTTCAGCCCGCGCGGCGCGGCCGACACCTTGACCCGCACCACGGCGATCCTGGCGGCGCTGTTTTTTCTCACCTGCGTCGGACTCAATCTCCTGGCGCTGCATGGCCGCAACGAGCGGTCGATTCTAGATGCGCCTGCGACCAGTCAGGGTCCGTCCGTCGCGCCCAAGCCGAAAGCGCCGGTGAACGTGCCCGCGCCTTCGGGCCCGCAAGTCCCCAAGCCCCAGTAAACAAGCGTTTTTCGCAGCGAATGATCGCCGCCATGCGCGACGGAAAATAATTATATTTTCCGCTTGAGGGTGGCGCCTCTTTTCGACATGTTGGCCTCCCATGGCCCGGTTAATCTTCATCACCGGCGGCGTGGTCTCTTCCCTCGGAAAAGGTCTGGCGTCCGCCGCCCTTGGCGCGTTGCTGCAAGCACGCGGCTACAAGGTTCGTCTGCGCAAGCTCGATCCCTATCTGAATGTCGATCCGGGCACTATGAGCCCGTTTCAGCATGGCGAAGTCTATGTCACTGACGATGGCGCGGAGACCGATCTCGATCTGGGACATTATGAACGCTTTACCGGCGTCTCGGCGCTGAAGTCCGACAACGTCACTTCGGGGCGCATCTACAGCCAGGTGATCGAGAAGGAGCGCAAGGGCGGCTATCTGGGCCGCACCGTGCAGGTGATCCCGCATGTCACCGACATGATCAAGGAATTCGTGCTGGCCGACACCGATGGCCTGGATTTCCTGTTGGTCGAGATCGGCGGCACGGTCGGCGACATCGAGGGCCTGCCTTTCTTCGAAGCCATCCGCCAGTTGCACAATGATCTGGGCCGCGGCCAGACCGCCTTCATCCATCTCACCCTGGTGCCCTATATCGAAGCGGCGGGTGAAATGAAGACCAAGCCGACCCAGCACAGCGTCAAGGAATTGCGCGCCATCGGCATCCAGCCCGACATTCTTCTATGCCGCGCGTCCCATCCCATTCCGGACGAGGAACGCCGCAAGATTGGCCTGTTCTGCAATCTTGCCGCCGAGCGCGTGATTCCGGCGCTGGATCTGGACACGATTTATCGTGTGCCGGTCGCCTATCATCAGGTCGGGCTCGATACCCAGCTGCTGAAGGTCTTCGGGCTCGACAATGCGCCGGAACCCGATCTGACCCGCTGGGAGGCGGTGGTCGAACGGGTGAAGAATCCCGAAGGCGATGTCCGCATCGCCGTGGTCGGCAAATATATGCAGGTCAAGGACAGTTACAAATCGCTCAGCGAGGCGCTGGCGCATGGCGGGCTGGCAAACAATGTCCGGGTGCATCTGGACTGGATCGACAGCGAAGTGTTCGAGCGCGATGACGCGGCGGCTTTCCTGGAGAATGTCAGTGGCATTCTGGTGCCCGGCGGCTTCGGCGAACGCGGCACCGAAGGAAAAATCGAAGCGGTAAAGTTTGCCCGCGAGCGTAAGGTTCCGTTCTTTGGCATCTGTTACGGCCTGCACATGGCGGTGATCGAGGTGGCGCGCGATCTGGCGGGTCTGGAAGGCGCCGGCACGACGGAAATTGGTCAGCCAAAACATCCGGTGATCGGTCTGATGACCGAGTGGACCAAGGGCAACGAAAAAGAAACCCGTGAGCCCGATGGCGATCTGGGCGGCACCATGCGGCTGGGCGCATATCCCGCCACGCTGACACCCGGGTCACGGGTGGCGGAGGTCTATGGCACCACCGAGATCAGCGAGCGGCATCGGCATCGCTACGAAGTGAATGTGAATTACGCAAAGCAGCTGGCCGAGCATGGCATGAAAGTATCGGGCTGGTCGCCGGACGGGCGTCTGCCGGAAATCATGGAGATTCCCGATCATCCCTGGTTCATTGGCGTTCAGTTTCATCCCGAACTGAAATCGCGGCCGTTGGAGCCGCATCCGCTGTTCACCAGCTTCATCGCCGCGGCGGTGCAAAAGAGCCGGCTGGTCTGACGTCTTAGCGGTTCGGATTCGGCATCGGGATATAGCCCGGCGGATGGGACACTACGCGGCCTGACGGCGTGATGATCGGTGTCGGCTGCGGCGGCGTCTGGGCGATGCTCTGGTTGAGATTGTCGTGAACCATGCTGCTCTCATTGCGGATGGTCTGGTCATGCTGCTGTTGCAGCTGCTGCGATGTCGGCGGCAGGGCCTGGGCAACAGCCGGAAGCGATGCGGCGCCCACCAAGCATAAGCCACAGGCCAGGGTGCGAAGCGTTTTCATGATGGCAGTATAATCGATAATGCCGACCTGCGTTCGTTAAAGAGCGGATAACCATTGGTTCCGCCTGCAACCGCCATAATTAGGGGTTCCTTAACCGCGCGGGAACAAGTCGTAGTGATTCCGTAAGAATCGCTTCTATATCCTCGCCGCTCATGGGCCGGAGCGCGCTGATTTTCCTCAGATTATCGATGATCGCGGGCGCCTTGGCGCTGCTGGTCTTCTGCGTCCGGGCGGCGGGCGCGCAAGAACCATCGCCGGAGTCCGGCCAAGATCAGAATCCGAAGCAGGCCCAGTCCTATGGCTTTGTCCCGGTCCAGAATTCCGCTCCAGATTTGCAGCCTTATGGCATCAAGCCGATCCCCGGCTACACGCCACCTCAATCCCAGCCAACCGATTCTCAATCACCGCCACAGCAATTGCGAGGCGGTTTCGAAACAGCGCCGTTCCCCGCTTCGGAGCAATCGGGCGCCTATGGCTATATTCCGTTGCGGCCGGCCGCGTCCGGGGCACTGGGACTGCAGCCTGAGACCAACCCGACAGGCCATGACGCGGGCGATAAGCGAACGGACACGCGGCTGTCAAACGATCCGCGAAATGTCTATCGCGACCCTTATGCCGCGAACCGTGTCACGTCCGACTATCAGCTCGGTCCCGGCGACAAGATCCGCGTCACGGTTTTCGGTGAGAGCGATCTTTCCGGTGAATATCAGGTGGATGGTTCGGGCATGGTCCGGCTGCCGCTGATCGGCACCTTGCGGGCAACGGGCGCCACTGCACCGGGGCTGGAGCAAGGTATCGGCGCGGCGCTTGCCGAGGGCTTTCTCAAGAACCCGCGTGTCAATGTCGAAATCGCCACCTACCGGCCATTCTACATCATTGGTGCGGTCAACCGCCCTGGCCAATATCCCTATGTCGATCATATGAATGCCTTGAATGCGGTCGCGCTGGCAGGCGGCTTTACCGACCAGGCGGTGCAAAGCACGCTTTACATCCGTCATGAAGGCAGCACGGCCGAGATGCCGATCCAGACCCGCCAGCTCAGTGCGGTCCAGCCGGGCGATGTCATCCGGGTGAAAACCAGCCTGTTCTGGGAAGCGATGAACATGTTCGCGCCGGTGGCGGGACCGGCCACCATCGCCGCCGCGGCGTTCCACTAGCCACCTTTGCGCTTGAGGGCGCGCTCCCCTAAAATGGGGCCATGAACACCACTCCCGTCATTCGGCCCAACGAAATCGTCCGCCTCAAATCGGTCGAGATCGGCAACGCCTTGAAACTCGCCATCATCGCCGGGCCCTGCCAGCTTGAGAGCCGGGGCCATGCCTTCGACATGGCTGGCGCGCTGAAGGAGATTTGCGAGAAGGCGGGCGTTGGCCTGGTCTACAAAACCAGCTTCGACAAGGCCAACCGCACCAGCGCCAATACCGCCCGCGGCATCGGTCTGGAAAATGCGCTGCCAATCTTTGCCGATATCCGCGCCAAATTCGATCTGCCGGTTCTCACCGACGTTCATGAACGCGATCAATGCGCCGCGGTGGCGCAGGCGGTGGATGTGCTGCAGATCCCCGCTTTCCTGTCGCGCCAGACGGACCTGCTTGTCGCTGCCGCCCATACCGGCAAAGCGGTCAATGTGAAGAAAGGCCAGTTCCTGGCGCCGCAGGACATGAAGAATGTAATCGCCAAGATCACCGGTGCCGGCAATCCCAATGTGCTGGCAACCGAGCGGGGCGTGAGCTTCGGCTACAACACGCTGGTGAGCGACATGCGGGCGCTGCCGATCATGGCCGCGTTCGGCGCGCCGGTGGTGTTCGACGCCACCCATTCGGTGCAGCAGCCGGGCGGGCAGGGCGACAAGTCCGGCGGCGACCGCACCATGGTGCCGTATCTGGCGCGCGCCGCCGTGGCGGCAGGCGTTGCCGCCGTCTTCATGGAAGTGCATCAGGATCCCGACCATGCGCCGTCCGACGGCCCCAACATGGTCAAGCTCAAGGATTTCCCGGCCCTGCTGGAACAGCTGGTCGAGATCGATGCGGTGGTGAAACGCGCGAAGGCTTAAATTGCTGTCGCCGCCATCCAGCTGACAACGACGCCCCAGATCGACAGCACCAGCAACGCCAGCGAGGCCAATGCGGCGATGCCGAAACCCGGTCCGCGCTTGTCGGCTTCTTTCATGTAGCCGATCGCATACAGCACCCGCCCGACACACCAGACGACACCCAATGCCGCCGGGATCCAGCCGTGAAAATAAAGTGTGGCGACCCACAGCAGCGGCAGGAAGATCACCACCTGTTCCACTGTGTTGCCCTGAACGCGCAAGGCGCGCTCGACTTCCGGATGACCGCCCATCGCGGGCGGAAAAATCTTGTGCATGCGCCGGGCTTTACCGACCACGGACATGGTGTAAATCAGGACTATTGCGGTGAGGATGGTGACGGCGGCACTCAATATCGCGGCAGGTACTGCAAGCATGAATTCTCCCCAATAAATCAAAAAAAGACCCCGCGCCGTCGCCGGCGCAGGGTCATGTTAGCAGATTAACGGCATTATCTCGCGGGGGGCGGGCCGTTACACTCTGCCAGGCGTTGCTCGAAGCGGGCCTTGCGGTCGGCCGGGAGGGCGTCCCAGCGGGCCTGCAGATCGGTCTGGAATTTCTGGCGGTCGCCCTCGGACATGCTGGTCAGCTTTTGCACCTGATCCTTGCGCCAGGCCCGGCGTTGGTCCTGGGACATGCCCTGGGTCTGTTCGTGGGCCTGCATCATGAAGGCGGCGCGTTGCTGCGGGGACAACATTCCGGCCAGCTTGCCGCCATGGTGACGGCCGAACCCGGCGTCCGGACCGGGCATGGTCGGGCTTTGTTCCGCCTGCACCGCCCCCGGCGTCGCCGCCAGAAGGGGAAGAGGCGCCGCCGCCAGCAGGCTTGCGGCCAGAACAACCAATTTGAGACGAGACATGAGGAATTTCTCCAGCAAAAAGCCCTTCGCCTTGCTGAAACGTCCCGGGCAAGGGTTCTCCGTCGCGCTGGCGGCCCTGGCGGGTGGCGAATCCTGCAAACTTCCCGTAAAGACTGCGCCAAATTTGTGAAAAGGGACCGCCATGACCGCCATCCTCGACATCACCGGTCGCGAAATCCTGGACAGCCGCGGCAATCCCACCGTGGAAGTGGATGTGCGGCTGGACGATGGCAGCTTTGGCCGCGCCGCCGTGCCGTCGGGGGCCTCGACAGGCGCCCATGAAGCCATGGAGCTGCGCGATGGCGCCAAGCGCTTTGGCGGCAAGGGGGTGGAGAAGGCCGTCGCGGCGGTGAACGGCGAATTGTTCGACGCGCTGTGCGGCATGGAAGCGGAAGAGCAGACCCGCATCGACAAGGCGATGATCGCGCTGGACGGCACGCCCAACAAGGCGCGGTTGGGCGCCAATGCCATTCTGGGCGTGTCGCTGGCGGTGGCGAAAGCGGCGGCAATGGCGTCGGGACTGCCGCTCTATCGCTATGTCGGCGGCGCCAAAGCCGAGTTGTTGCCGGTGCCGATGATGAACATCATCAATGGCGGCGTCCATGCCGACAATCCCATCGACTTCCAGGAATTCATGATCATGCCGGTGGGGGCGCCGACATTCCGCGAAGGTCTGCGCATGGGCGCGGAAATTTTTCACACCTTGAAAAAATCGCTGCACGATGCCGGGCACAACACCAATGTGGGTGACGAGGGCGGCTTCGCGCCAAATCTGAAAAACCCCGACGAAGCGCTGGGCTTCATTTCCAAGGCGGTGGAGAAAGCCGGTTACAGGCTGGGCGGCGACGTGTTCTTCGCGCTCGATCCGGCGTCCACCGAATTCTTCAAGAACGGCAAATATGTCCTGGAAGGCGAGGGCAAGACCTTGGCGCCGGACGAGATGGTGAAGGTCTATGCCGACCTTTGCGCCCGCTATCCCATCATCTCAATCGAGGATGGCATGGCGGAAGACGATTGGGCGGGTTGGAAAATGCTGACCGACTCCGTCGGCAAGATGGTTCAATTGGTGGGTGATGATCTCTTCGTCACCAATGTGAAACGGCTGAAGCAAGGCATCGATGCGCACACCGCCAACGCCATCCTGATCAAGGTCAATCAGATCGGCACATTGAGCGAGACCTTGGATGCCATCCAGATGGCCCACAAGGCAGGCTATCGCGCGGTGATGAGCCACCGTTCGGGCGAAACCGAGGATTCCACCATCGCCGATCTGGCGGTGGCGACCAGTTGCGGTCAGATCAAAACCGGCTCGCTAGCCCGTTCGGACCGGCTCGCCAAATACAATCAGCTGCTTCGAATCGAGGAGCAGCTGGGCGACGCTGCGGTCTATGCCGGGCGATCGATCTTGCGGCACTGAGTTCCGTCTAAATCGCTGGATTTTTTACACTTTTCCCCTTGACCGGCCGAATCAGTGTGTGATTCGTTGGGCGGATGCGAATCAAGCGTTCCGTCACCCGATTTTTCATGGCGTTGATCCTGCCGGCACTGTCAATCGCGGTGGTCGGCTATTTCGGCAGCTATGCCATCTGGGGTGAACGCGGTCTTCTGGTTCTGGACCAGACCCAGGCCCGCCTTGGCATTCAGCAGCAGAAACTGGCGCAGGTTTCGTCGATTCGCGACCGTCTGGCCCACCGCATCCAGCTGATGGAAGACGGTCATGCCGACCCGGATCTGGTCGAGGAGCTGGCGCGCGGCCAACTGATGGACGGCGCCCCCAACCAGGTTGCCGTTCCCCGCACGGTGCATTGATCTCTTATTTTGTTGTGCGCGCTTTGTAGAAGGCGAGATCCGATTCCGCGGCGATATAGCCGAAATCCGCCCATCCCGAGGTATCGAGGATGTCGTTCATGCGCTTGAAGGCGCCGCTTTTGTCGCCGCCGAAGAGATGATGATTGGCGACTCCATAGGCCACCGCGATGCCCGAAGGATCCTTTGCTCCATCCTTCTGCGTTTCCGCTTCGGTTATCGCGCCCATATCCAGGCGTAGAACACGCCAATAAGCCTCATTCTCGATGAGGTCGGGCTTTTGCGGCACGGTCTTGAGGAAAGCAGACGCTTTGCGGTCTTCGCCCATGCGCCGCAGGATCTGGTAAACCCAATAGGATGCCGCGATGCGCCGGTCGTCATTGTCGGCAAGGCGGACCTCCTCGCTATAAAGACGCAGCGCATTCTTCCAGTCATGCTTGAGGTAATAAGCGAGCCCCAGATGGTAGCGGATATTGCCGTCCAGGGTCGAAACCGGAATGCCGCGCGCATTGGGCGCACCGTCCGGCTCGATCTCATCCTTTTTTCCCGCAATCAACGCATAGGCCTTTTCGAAATCGGCGATCGCCTTGTCGAATTGGCGGGTGGTGATGTAGCGGTGGCCGCGGTGGCGTAGAATGCGCGCGTCCTGGGGGAATTTCCGCACGCCTTCGCTGTAGATACGAATAGCGTCGTCAAAACGGCCGGCATAGGCGGCGCGTCGGCCATACCAGATCAGCTTGTCGGCGTTGCCGGGATCGGCCTCGTAATCCGCCTTGGCGGTCTGGTATTTGGTCTGCGCCTCGGGCGAAGGCGGCGGCGTATAGAGCGGTTGGCCGAAAAGCGAAATGGCCTGCGGCGCGTCGGCGGCTCCGGCAGGCTGCGCCATGCTCACCGCGACAAGAAGCAGCGCCACAAACATCATCAAGCGCGGCAGTTGCGTCATGCTGGGGTCCTTTTGCCGGTTGATCGGCGCTCGCCCAGCCAAAGGGAGATTGGCGAAAATTGCAATCCGCCGGCTCGGCTCCGCGGTGATCGACTTTACAGGCGGAAATCTCGCTGCGAACACTGTTCGTAAGTGTGCAGCGCAACAATATTATAAAAGCTTGCCAAGGCCTCCGCGCCTTGCCAAAACCCAATCCCTGCCTTTTGACCCCGCCAGACAGAGCGCCCTTTCGCATGAGCGACCCCGCAAAACGCCCCGAAAAACAAGAAAAATCCGCCGCTAACACTGCTCGCAGCAATTCCGAGGCCCTCAAGAAACTCTATTCCGACATGTTGCTGATCCGCCGCTTCGAAGAGCGGGCTGGTCAATTATACGGCATGGGGCTGATCGGCGGTTTTTGCCATCTCTATATCGGCCAGGAAGCGGTGGTGGTGGGCATGCAGGCCAATGTCCGTTCCAACGATCAACTCATTACGGCGTATCGCGACCACGGCCATATGTTGGCCTCCGGCATGGATCCCAAGGGCGTGATGTCCGAGCTCACCGGCCGCGCCACCGGCTATTCCAAGGGCAAGGGCGGCTCGATGCACATGTTCAGCCAGGACAAGAAATTCTATGGCGGCCACGGCATTGTCGGCGCCCAGGTGCCGTTGGGCACGGGTCTGGCCTTCGCCAACAAATATCGCGGCAATGATGGCGTCTGCTTGACCTATTTCGGCGACGGCGCCTCCAACCAGGGCCAGGTCTATGAAAGCTTCAACATGGCCGAGCTGTGGAAACTGCCGGTGGTCTACGTCATCGAGAACAACCAATACGCCATGGGCACCAGCGTGGCGCGCTCCAGCGCCCTGACCGATTTTTCCAAGCGCGGCGTCTCCTTCAATATTCCCGGCGTGCAAGTCGATGGCATGGATGTGGAAGCCGTGCAGGCCGCCGGCGCCGAAGCGATGGCGCATTGCCGCAGCGGCAAAGGTCCGATCATTCTGGAAATGAAAACCTACCGCTATCGCGGTCATTCGATGTCGGACCCCGCCAAGTACCGCACCCGCGAGGAAGTGACCGAGGTGCGCGAGAAACGCGATCCCATCGACCATTTCGGCCAGAAATTGGTCAAGGACGGTATCGTCACCGAGGACGATCTGAAAATGATCGACAAGGAAGTGAAGGCGATCGTCGTGACCGCGGCGGAATTTGCCACCGAAAGCCCGGAGCCGGGTGTCAATGAACTCTACACGGATGTGCTGGCCTGATGTCCACCGAGATTCTGATGCCTGCGCTGTCGCCCACCATGGAAGAGGGCAAGCTTGCCCGTTGGCTGGTGAAGGAAGGCGATACCGTGAAGTCCGGCGACATTCTCGCCGAAATCGAGACCGACAAGGCGACGATGGAGTTCGAGGCGGTC
>CAIUCH010000007.1 GCA_903897605.1 uncultured Alphaproteobacteria bacterium | reverse complement strand
GCCACCGGCAAGGAAGTCGGCAATGTGCTGATGCCCGCGTCGCAATCCGGCTCGCCGATGACCTATATGGTCAATGGCAAGCAGTACATCATTGTCGCGGTTTCGGGCGGCGACTACTCTGGCGAGTATATTTGCTATACTTTGCCCGATAATGGGTGAGCGGCGCCTCCCTCGCTTCGCTCGGAGAGGGGCCAGCTTTTCTAGGTTCGCGTCCGCACGCTGTCGCTACGGACCACCAAGAAAAGCTAGGCCAACGCCGCGAGCCTAAGCGAGCGGCCGGAGAGCGGCCGAAGAGCCGCTGACAACATGAAACGAAAACGGGCAGGAAAAAGAAATGCGTAACAAAATTGTAGTGCTAGCCGCGGCCCTCTGCATGTCGGCTGCTCTTGGCGGCACGGTATGGGCGCAGACCACCAGCTCGGTGTTGGATGGGGTCTATACCGACGCCCAGTCGACCCGGGGTCAGGACCAGTACGCCCAGAATTGCGCCGCCTGCCATGGCTCTGGCCTCAGCGGCAATGGCGAGGCGCCCGCGCTGGTGGGTGCCGAGTTCATTTCCGACTGGGCGGGACTGACATTGGGTGAGTTGTTCGACCGCATCCGCAATACGATGCCGCAGGACAATCCCGGCAAGCTCAGCCGCGATCAATATGCGGACATTTTGTCGTTTGTCCTGAAGGCCAATGGCTATCCGGCCGGCTCGAAGGAAATGGACCGCCGCAGCGAATATCTCAAAGCGATCGCCTTCGTGCCGCCGCCGGCGGAAGGCGCGAAGCCGCATGCCAGCGCCGCAGCACCGGTTCAAGTGGCGCAGGCCAATGCGCCTGGCGCGGCGGCCACCGACGCGGCACAGGGGGGTCCCGCCACGCAGGCGCGGGGTCCGCGCGGGCCGCAATTCCCGCCATCGGATATTGCGGCATTGGACACGGCCAACAAGGCGTCGGGCGTTCTGTCGACATCCGCCAGTGATCCACGCAACGCGCTCAACGCGGGATCCAACCCGTACAAGGCGGACGAGCATTTTTTTAAGTTACCCGCTGGCCGGACATTCGGCTCGACTTCGTCGGTGGCGGGCGACAGCAAGGGCAACATCTGGGTGGCGGAACGCTGCGGCGCCAACAATTGCGCCGGAAGTCCGCTCGATCCGGTGATGGAGTTCGATTCCAAAGGCAATTTCGTCAAGGCCTTTGGCGCGGGGATGATTTTGTTCCCGCATGACATCTTCATCGACCGGCACGATCACCTCTGGATCGCGGATGGTCATGTCGACGCCGTGGCCAAGAAGGGCAATGACGTCATCGAATTCGACACCAACGGCAAGGTGTTGATGACGTTGGGCGCGCCCGGTGCCTCAGGCAACGATTCCACGACCTTTAATGAGCCCAATGCCGTACTGGTGGCACCCAACGGCACCATCTTTGTCAGCGATGGTCACGAGGCTGGTCCGGGCCACAATGCCCGGGTGATGAAGTTCGACGCCAAAGGCAAATTCATCAAGCAGTGGGGCGAACACGGTATCAATGGCGGCCAGTTCGAAGTGGCGCATTGCCTGGCGATGGACAAGGCGGGTCATCTTTATGTCGGCGACCGCTGGAACAATCGCGTTCAGGAATTCGACCAGGACGGCAAGCTACTGAAAATCTTCACCCAGTTCGGGCGGCCCAGCGGCATCTACATCGACAAGAACGACATCCTGTATTCGACGGATTCCGAATCCCGCGAACCGATGGGCTATGGTTACCATCCCGGCTGGAAGCGTGGCATCCGGATCGGCAGCGTGAAGGACGGCATTGTCACCGCTTTTATTCCTGACACCTATGCCGAGCCCGACAAGGTTGCGACCAGTGGCGGCGAGGGCATCTGGGCCGATGGCAAAGGCGCGGTCTATAGCGGCCAGGTCGGGCAGAAGAACGTGGTGCGCTACGCTACGCAGTAAAGGGGAAGGAGCGGCGCGCCGTTCTTTTTTCATCGCCGGAAGCAATTGCAGGTTCGGCAGTTGTTACGTTAGTTTCAGAAACGCCGCCGCTCTCGGCGGCGTCTTCTTATCCTTAGGGAAGGTATGAATCAGCAACCGGCGCGACGGGGATTTCATCCAGTCTATCTCTGGATCGCGGTCCCGTTTGTCGCGCTGCTATGGGTTCCGATCTTCAACCGCGTCACGCCGGAATTGTTCGGCATTCCATTTTTCTACTGGTACCAGGCCGCGGGAACTATTCTGGGCGCGCTCTGCATCGTGCCGGTCTATCTTTTCAAAAAACGCCAACGCGCCAAAAATCCGGGGAGTAAAATATGAGTGACGGGACGTTGCGGAACCGCTGGCTGATTGCGGTTGCCGCGCTGCTGGTGCAGGTATGCCTAGGTTCGGTTTATGCCTGGAGCGTGTTCGTCAAGCCGCTGATGGCCAGCGAGCATTGGTCCCAGGTCCAGGTCACGCTCACCTTCAACATGGCAATGGCCTGTCTGGGCATCGGCACCGTTATCGGCGGCTGGTGGCAGGACAAGGTCGGGCCCCGCATCGTCACCACCTTCGCGGGGCTGATTTATGGACTGGGCTTTCTGATCGCGTCCTATTCCGTCAATCATCATTGGCTGCCGGGCGTTTATCTCGGCTATGGCTTGTTCAGCGGCCTTGGCATGGGCCTCGGCTATATCTGCCCCGTCGCCATGATCACCAAATGGTTTCCCGACATGCGCGGGCTGATGACGGGCGTCAATGTCATGGGCTTCGGCGTTGCCGCCCTGATCATGGGCCCGATCGCGTCGCGGCTGATCATCTCTTCCGGTGTTCCCACCACCTTGATCGATTTCGGTCTCGTCTATGGCGCCATCGTGATCGTGGCTTCGCAATTCTTCGCCAATCCGCCGCAGAATTGGGTGCCGGAAGGCTGGGTGCCGAAGACCAAAGTCTCCAAGACCGCGAGCCCCGTGCATTACACGCCCAAACAGGCGCTTTCGACCGGCCGCTTCTGGATGCTGTGGGCGATGCTGTCGCTCAACACCTCCGCCGGCATTATGATTGTGAGCCAGGCATCACCATTGTCGCAGCAGCAGCTCGGCATCAGCGCCACGGCGGCGGCGGCCATCGTGGGCATCATCGGCATCTTCAATGGCGGCGGCCGCATCCTCTGGGCCTGGATCTCCGACAAGATTGGCCGCGCCCAGGCTTATTTCCTGATCTTTGCGGTGCAGATTCCGCTCTTCTTCTATCTGCCCACCGTGCACGATGTGACTATCTTCACCATCGTGGTCTGCGCGATCGAGCTTTGCTATGGCGGCGGCTTTGGCGTGATGCCATCCTTCACCGCGGACTTTTTCGGCTCGAAATATGTCGGCGGCATCTATGGCTGGATTCTGCTGGGTTGGGGCTTCGCCGCCATCCCATCGCCGCTACTGATGGCCTATATCCACGAGACCACGGGCACTTATTCCACCGCCATCATCACCTTGGGCGTGGTGCTGATCTTCGCGCTGGTCATTCCGCTCCTGGCCTGGCGCGCCGGCAACCGCATGGTGGCCGCGCATTCCGCTCCGGCGGAATGACCGGTGAATTCGCGGGGCTAAAGGCTGCGCAGATGGCGCACGGGCCGGCCGGGGGCGATCGCCTCCACCGCCGTCACGATGCCGTCCGCGTCGATGCCATAATGCCGGTAGAGTTCTGCCAGCGATCCGGTCTGGCCGAAATGCTCCACACCCAGGGAACGGGTTCGGTGTCCAAGAACGGCGCCCAGCCAACCCAGAGTGGCGGGATGGCCATCCAGCACGGTGACGATGCCGCAGTGGCGGGGCAGGGGCTGCAGCAACCGCTCGATATGGCTGGAGGCATGGGCGAGGCCCTTTTCCCGCGCCCGCTGCGCCGCGGTCCAGCCGGCGTTTAGGCGGTCGGCCGAGGTGACGGCGAGCAGGCCAATATCCCTGCGGTCCTCGCCCAGCCGGCCAATGGCGGCAATGGCTTCCGGCGCCATTGCGCCGGTATAGGCGATCACCGCTTCCGCATTGGGTCCCGGTTCACGCAACCAATAAGCGCCGTCCACAATTGCCTGCGACAGTTCCGGCGTCATGGCGCGGCGCGGCTGTTCCAGCGGACGGGTGGAAAGGCGCAGATAGACCGAACCACCGGTGGCGTCGCGCAGCCAGGAGCGGGCATCGGGCTCCGCTTCGCCGCTGCGTTGCATGTAGTCGAAGGCAAAGCGCATCATCACGGACAATTCATCCACGAAGGCGGGCTCGAATGCCGCGAGTCCGTCCTGGGCCATGCCGATCAGGGGCGTGCCGATGGATTGATGGGCGCCGCCTTCGCCCGAGAGCGTGATGCCGGACGGCGTCGCAACCAACAGAAATCGCGAATCCTGATAGCAGGCGTAATTCAGCGCATCCAGGCCGCGCGAGATGAACGGATCGTACAAGGTTCCGATCGGAAGCAGCCGCTGTCCGAACAATTGATGCGACAGGCCCAGTGCCGACAACAGGATGAACAGGTTCATCTCCGCGATGCCCAGTTCGATATGCTGGCCCTCGGGCGCGAAATCCCAGACATAAGTCGACGGAATTTTCTCGGCGCGGAACAGATCCTTGGATTGCTGGCGGGCGAACAATTTTCGGCGGTTGACCCAGCCGCCCAGATTGGTCGAGACCGTGACGTCGGGCGAGGTGGTGACGATACGGTTGGCAAATTCCGCGTCGCTGCGCCCGATCTCAGCCAGGATCAGGCCGAACCCCTGCTGGGTGGACATCAGGCCTTCGGTCTTGGGCTGAGGCAGGGCCGGCGGGATCGCCACTGTCGATGCCTCCAGATTGCGTTTGGCGTCGCGCGCGAAAGGCACCTGTTTCAAAAAGGCTTCAATCTGTGCGGCCGGGAGTTTGGCGCCTTCGAATTTTTCCCATTCATGGCCTTCGCGCACGCCATTGGCGGCGCGGAACGCAGCCATCTGGGTCTCGGTCATCAGGCCGGAGTGATTGTCCTTGTGTCCCTGCAACGGCAGGCCAAAACCCTTTACCGTGTAGGCGATGAAGACCGTGGGCCGCTTGTCGTTGGCGCGGCTTTCAAACGCCTCCAGCAAGGTCGGCATGTCGTGGCCGCCCAGATCGGACATCAGCACACTGAGTTCATGGTCGTCGCGCCGCGCCAGGAGCGCGCTGACGGGACCCTGGTCGCCCAGCTCGTCGGTCAGGCGCTTGCGCCACGCCGCGCCGCCCTGGAACAGCAGGGACGAGTAAAGCGAATTGGGGCAGGCATCGATCCATTCGCGCAGCCTTTCGCCGCCCGGTTCGGCGAACGCCGCTTGCAACAGCGCGCCATATTTGAGAACCACGACTTCCCAGCCGAAAGCGCGGAACAGGGCCTCGAGCCGTGAAATCAACCCCTCGCGCGCGATCGCGTCCAGACTTTGGCGATTATAGTCGATGATCCACCAGAGATTTTCGACGCCCTGCTTCCAGCCCTCCAGCAGCGCCTCGAAGATGTTGCCTTCGTCCATTTCGGCATCGCCGATCAGGGCGATCATCCGTCCGGTGGCGCGATCCTTGGCCCAGCCATGGGCCTGGACGTAATCCTGCACCATGCTGGCGAACAAAGTCTGCGCCACGCCCAGCCCCACCGAGCCCGTGGAGAAATCCACCATCTCGCCATCCTTGGTGCGGGACGGATAGGATTGCGCGCCCTTATATCCGCGGAAATTCATCAGCTTCTCGCGGCTCTGGCGGTCCAACAGATACTGGATGGCGTGGAAAGCGGGCCCGGCATGGGGCTTGACCGCGACGCGGTCCTCCGGCTTCAGCACCGCGAAATAGAGCGCCGTCAGGATGGTGGCGAGCGAGGCGGAAGAGGCCTGGTGTCCGCCGACCTTCAGGCCGTCGTCATTGTCGCGCAGATGATTGGCATTGTGGATGGTCCAGCTTGCCAGCCACAGGACTTTCTTCTCCAGCTCGGCCAGGGCGGGCAATCGGACGTCAGGCATGGCGGTCTCCGGGATAACTGGTCAGCTTGGTGGAACCACACTATATGCTGGTGTGGGGGAGATATAGAATATCATCGGACGCAAAACGCCCATGCACGCCCGGACTTGTCTTGTTTCTTTCCTCCTGTTCATCATCGCCGCGCCGGTCTTTGCCGCCGATACGCCGCCATCCAGCATGGCGACCGCGCGGGAATTCGCCGAATGCGTCGGCTGTCCCCAGATGGTGGCGATCCCCGGGGGCAAATTCCTGATGGGAAGCCCGGCCTCCGAGCCCGGTCGATTCGATTCCGAAGGGCCCCAGCATGTCGTGGCCGTGAAAGCCTTCGCGCTGGGCAAAACCGACGTCAGCAGCAAGCAGTTTCTGGCCTTCCTTGCCGACACCGGCTACCAGCCCAAGCCCTGCAACAAGACGTTGAATCTGGGCTGGCAACAGGCGGGCCGCGGGCTGGCCTATCCGCCGTCCGAGAATGAGCCGCCGGATTGGCCGGCCGTCTGTCTGGATCACAAGGATGCCCTGGCCTATGTCGCCTGGCTGAACACACAGGTGAAGGCGGAACATCCAACCTTGGCGGCGCGGACGGGACCTTATCGTCTGCCCAGCGAGGCGGAATGGGAATATGCCGCCCGCGCGGGCAGCAATACCGCGCGCTGGTGGGGGGAGGCGATTGGCAGCGGCAATGCCAATTGCAATGGCTGCGGCAGCCAATGGGACAATCGCATCCTGGCACCGGTGGATGCGTTCAAACCCAATCTCTTCGGGCTTTACGGCTTGATGGGCAATGATTGGGACTGGACCGCGGATTGCTGGCACCCCAGCTATGTCGATGCGCCCAAGGATGGCGGCGCCTGGGCTACATCGGCGCGAGGTGGCGGCGATTGCGCCAGGCATGTCATTCGCGGCGGCGCCTGGAACAATGTGCCGATCTTCGTGCGCTCGGCCTCGCGCAATGGCGCGGCGGATGACGGCGGCGAATATGACTATTCCAGCCTGGCCGGTTTTCGCGTCGCGCGCGATCTGCCCTGACGCGACTTGGTCGCGCGCGGATCAAATGCCGGCTGCCGTCAGGCGGTCTTTTTGCCTGCCAGAATATCCCGATCGATGGGAAGCCGCCGCAAGGCAATGCCGGTGGCGGCATAGATCGCATTGCGGATGGCCGGTGGCGCGGTGGTCACGCCGGTCTCACCGATGCCGCCCGGGGCTTCGCCACTTTGGATCAGATGGACATCGATGACGGGCGCTTCATTCATGCGCAGCATGCGGTAATCATGAAAGTTCGATTGCCGCACCCGGCCCTTCGCCACGGTGATTTCTCCCCACAAAGCGGCGGTCGAGCCGAAGATCATGCCGCCCTGCAATTGCGCGATGATGGTATCCGGATTGACCGCGATGCCGGTATCGATAGCGGTGGTGAGCCGGTGGAGATGGACGCCGCCCTGACTGTCCACTTCGACATGCGCGACCGTGGCGATGAAGCTGGCAAAAGAAACCTGCACCGAGACGCCGCGGCCATGGCGCGGCGGCAGTTTTTCACCCCAGCCCGATTTTTCCGCCGCCAGATTGAGGGCTCCCAGCAGCCGGGGCTGCTTGGTCAGCATCGAACGGCGGAATTCGACCGGATCCTTGCCGGCCTTCGCCGCCAACTCGTCGATGAAGCTCTCGATAGCGAAGACGTTGTTGTTGGGGCCGACGCCGCGCCAAAAACCGGTGGGGACCGCCGGCGGTTCGTCGCGCACCACTTCGATACGCAAATTGGGAATGGCGTAGGGGACATCGATGGCGCTGTCGACGGTATCGAAATCGACATCGTGATTGGCCTTGAAGGCCGCCGGCAACCAGCGCGCCACCACCGACGAGCCGGTAATGCGATGATGCCAGCCATCGACCACACCGTCCTTGAGCGTCGCGGTGAGGCGATTATAATAGATCGGGCGATAAAGATCGTGCTGCATATCTTCTTCGCGCGTCCACACCACCTTGACGGGACCGTCGACATGCTGGGCGACGCGGATGGCCTTGATCACCATGTCTGGCTCCAGCCTGCGGCCGAAGCCACCGCCGATCAGCTGGTTGTGCACGATCACTTTGTCGAGCGGCAGGCCGGCGATGGCCGCCGCAGTGGATTGCACCCGGGCCGCGATCTGGGTACCCAGCCACAATTCGCAGCCGCCAGGCGTCAGATGCACCGTGCAATTCATCGGCTCCATGGTCGCATGGGCCAGAAAGGGGACCTCGAACCGCGCTTCGATCTTGTCGCCGTCGCCGAGCGCCTTGTCGGCATCGCCGACCTTCTTGGCGACCAGGCCGTCCTTGTCGCTGGCGGCCCTGATTTGATTCCAGATCTGCGCGGAATCGACCTGCGCGTTGGCGCCCGGATCCCAGATGACGGCAAGCGCATCGAGGCCACGTTTCGCCGCCCACATGTGATCGCCGATCACGGCCACCATATCGTCCAGCACCACGACCTGCTGGACACCGGGGATTTGTTTCGCCTTGCTGTCATCGACACGGGTGACTTTGCCGCCGAAGGTGGGACTGGCGGCGATGGTGGCGAATTTCAAACCCGGCAGCATCACATCGATGCCATAGATTTCCTTGCCATTGACCTTGGCGGGCGTATCGAGCCGCTTCTGCGGCTTTCCGATCAGCCGGAAGTCCTTGGGCGACTTCAACGGCGGATCAGCCGGTGGCGTGCCGTTCGCACTGTCCGCAAGCGCGCCGTATGTCAGCATCCGGTTGCTTGGCTTGTGCAGCACCGCGCCATTCGCGGTCGTGCAGCTTGCCGGATCGACATTCCATTGCTTGGCGGCGGCTTGGATCAGTAACAACCGCGCGCCAGCGGCGGCCTTGCGCAGCGGCATCCAGAAGGCGCGGATGGAATTGGAATTTCCGGTCGCTTGCACGCCAAGCATTGGATTTGCGTACAGCTTCTCATTGGGGGGCGCCGCTTCAAGCGCGACATTGTTCCAGTTCGCGTCCAACTCCTCGGCTATGATCATGGCGATGGACGTGTAGACGCCCTGTCCCATCTCCACCTGCGGCATGACGAGCAAGGTCTTTCCCGCGCGGTCTATGCGGATGAAAGCGTTCGGCGCGAAGGGCGCGGTTTGCGCCGGCGCGCCGGCTGTCACATTGGGAGCGAGCGCTCGCGCAATTGGTACGTGAAAGGCAAGTACAAAGCCGCCGACCAGCCCACCTGTCAGGAGGCCGCGTCGCGAAGTCGTGTTGGCGTGAACTGTGGCAAGCCGCGCCATGTCACCCTCCTGCGAAAATCGCTTTCCAGGCTAACATGAGGGCGACGAACCGTCGATGAATTAAAATTCCGGATCATGCGGCTCAAAGGATTTCAACGGCTCCTGCCGACGATAGAGCGCCTTGGTTCCAGATGGGGCAATCAACGAAGCACTGCGTGCGGGTCCAAGGTGATCGCGATATCCATCACCGCCTCGTATTTCCCCGGCGGCAATGAGATCGGCGAGGCCAAGAGCGCGGCGTTGCGTGCCGACAAGGCCATGTTGCGAAACAGCTTGTCAGTGACGAAGCGCGCCTGGTCCACGATCTGCACGTCGGAGATTACACCGGCGCGCGACAGTTTGAGGCGGATCGCCACCGGGATGCCGCGCGCCGCATCGTTTTCCAGCATGGGCCACCAGCGGCGCAAAATCTGCGCCCGCACGAAATCGGCCAGCGCATAGCCGCCGCCATTGCCGGTGCCCGCGCCGGCGCCATTGTCGGGCGCGGGCAGGGCTGTGTCGGGTGCGCGCAGCTGCGCCATCTGGGCGATCCGCGACTCCAATTCGTCCGGCGGCGGCGTCACCGCCTTTGGCCGGACCCCTTCGATCTTGGGCGCGGCCGGAACCGGTGCGCGCAACGGTGTTTGCGCACCGCCCGATGGGCCGGGAATGATGGTTGGCGCTATCACCAGATCCACCAGCATGGCCTTCAGGGGCGGCTGCCTGGCGATGGGATGGGTAATGCCCCACCACAGGACGATCAGGACGAACAGGACATGGAGCAGCACCGAGCCGGTAAGGCCGGCACGGTTTTGCTGCCAGAGATGACGCGCCATTTGGATCATATCGCCAGGCCACTATAACGGATCGCGGGCGGCTGGCATTAGCCCAGGGGGATGCGTATTCTCCCATGTGAAACGGGGAGATACATGAAAATTCATCTGCATCATTGCGACCTGCCGGACCGGCTCGATCTGGGCAAGCTGGTGGCGATCGATACCGAGACCTTGGGTCTCAATCCTTTTCGCGACCGGCTCTGCCTGGCGCAATTGTCGGCCGGCGATGGAGTTTGCCATGCGGTGCAGTTCGCAGCCGGCGAATATGGCGCGCCCAATCTCAAGCGGCTGCTCGCCGATCCGTCTGTCACCAAACTGTTCCATTTCGCCCGTTTCGATGTGGCGATGTTCCGCCGTTATCTCGGTGTGGTCTGCACGCCGATCTATTGCACCAAAATCGCCTCCAAGCTGGTGCGCACCTATACCGACCGGCATGGCTTGAAGGATCTGGTGCGCGAATTGCTGGGTGTGGAATTGTCCAAGGAGCAGCAAAGCTCGGATTGGGGTGCCAGCGAGCTTTCCGAAAAGCAGCTCGCCTATGCCGCCAGCGACGTGGCGCACCTGCATGCGCTAAAAAGGGCGCTGGATGCCATGCTGGTGCGCGAGGGCCGTACGGGTCTGGCGAAGGCCTGTTTTGACTTTCTGCCCGCCCGCGCGGAGCTGGATTTGGCGGGCTGGGAAGAAGTCGACATCTTCGCCCACTAGGTGCGGGTCTTTTCGTCCCTGGCGTCGTTGCACATGCTGTGAGCCGCGTCGCGCAAAGCGCGTGAGCAGGTCCGGTGGACCTGCGAAAGCGACGAACGCCGCGAGCTTGGGCGAGCGGCCGGCCGCACGCTCCGCGCGAAGCTCCTAGCCAGGAACGAAAATCCCTCGCACCAGGCTTGGTGCGACTTGGTCCAGGCCCTCTTCCACCACAAGACGAAGCCTTTGGTGGGGAGTTCGGTAGCGACAGCGTACCGAACGGCTGGTAGCGGGCTTGCCCGCGCGCCAGACAGATGGGGGTCAAGTAACTTGAACCCTGGCCCCCGATGGGCCAAGTTTGGCGTGGAATTCGCGCCTGGGCCGCGCCGTCCCGGACGGAACACGGTTTCCAGTTTTTCTTTGCATAATCAAAGGGATAAATGGCCCCGAACAAGACCAAATTGAAGGCCGTGTCTGCCGATTCGGACCAGGCCTCCGACCTTGCCGCGGCCGGGCGGGTCCTCACCTATGCCGCCGATGCCCTGAGAACCCTTGCCGAGGCGCTGGACAGGGATTTCAGCCGTGCCGTGGCGACCATTCTGGCGGCCCGTGGGCGCGTCATTGTCAGCGGCATGGGCAAATCCGGCCATATTGCGCGCAAGATTGCCGCCACCCTGTCCTCGACCGGTACACCCGCGCATTTCGTTCATCCCGCCGAGGCCAGCCATGGCGATCTGGGCGCGATTACCCGCCAGGATGTGCTCTTGATGCTGTCCTGGGGCGGCGAGACCGCGGAACTTTCCGACCTCATCACCTATGCCAAGCGGTTCGGCATTCCCCTGATCGGCATCGCCAGCAATCCCGACTCGACCCTGATGCAGGCCGCCGATGTGAAGCTGCTGTTGCCGCGGGCGCCCGAAGCCTGCCCGATGGGGCTGGCGCCGACCACATCCACCACCATGATGCTGGGTCTGGGCGATGCGCTGGCGGTGGCGCTGATGGAGCGCAAGGGTTTCGATGCCGACCAGTATCGCGATTTTCATCCGGGCGGTTCACTGGGCCGCGCCCTGATCCGGGTCGCCGATCTGATGCATACCGGCGAGGAGCTTCCCCTGGCGCGCGAGGATGCCAGCATGCGCGAAGTGCTGCTGGTGATGGCGGAGCGGCGTTTCGGCTGTGTCGGCATCGTCAATGGCGAGGGCGCGCTCACCGGCATCATCACCGACGGCGATCTTTCGCGTCATATCGATGGCGACAATTTCCTCGCCCGCCCAGCGCGCGCGGTGATGACGCGCAATCCCAAGATTGCCCGGCCCGACCAGCTTGCCGCCGAAGCCCTGGCTTTCATGAACGAGAAGAAGATCACCCGTCTTTTCGTTTTGGCGGCGCAGAGCAAGATACCCGCGGGGATCTTGCACATCCATGACTGCCTGCGCGCGGGGCTGGGATGAATCCGCGGGCGGAAGGCGCGGCGCCACGCCACGACTGGTCGGCGCGCGCGCGTTCCACCGCCATGGATGCCTTGCGCTACACCCAGTTCGTTGGGGTGATGAAGCGGGCCCTGCCGGCGGCGGCCTTCGCGGTGATCGCGGCGGTTCTCGCCTTCTTCTTCGTTGCCCGCCAGCCCAACAAGGTTTCGATGACGTATGAGAAGCTGGGTTCGATCGAGAATGACCTGGCGATGATCAAGCCGCGCCTGATCGGCGCGGATGGCAACGGCAATCCCTTCGTCATTACCGCCGATGCGGCGATCCAGGACGCCAAGAATCCCAAGCGGGCGCGGCTGCGCAAGGTCGAGGCCGATCTGGTGCTGGACAAGAATGGCTGGCTTAACGCCAACGCCGCCAATGGCGTGGTGGACATGAAGGCAGGCAACCTGGAGCTGGGTGGCGGCATCGATGTCTTTTCCGATTCTGGTTATACCCTGCACAGTCAGTCCGCATCGCTTGATCTCAACAAATGGATCGTGCATGGGCACAATGAGGTGACGGGGCAGGGGCCTTTGGGCACCTTGCGCGCCGACATGTTTCATTATGATCGCGGCAGTCATCAGCTTGCATTGGATGGGCATGTGCAAATGACGCTGATTGGGAACAAGAAATGACGCGCCTGACTTTTACCCTGCTGCTTATTCTGGCCACGCCAGCCATGGCGGCCACCCCGGCTCCGACAGGCAAACATGACGCCAATGCGCCGATCAATGTCTCCGCCGACAAATTCCTCGCCGACAGTAATTCCAAGACCGGCACCTGGACCGGCAATGTGGTCGTGATCCAGGGCGACATGCGGATGCGGGCCAATTCGGTGCGTCTCAATGTCGTGGGCAAGGACAACAAGCCGGACAAGATTTTCGCCACCGGCAATGTGGTGGTGGATTCGCCCAACAGCGGTACGGTCACTGGCGACAATGGCCTCTATGACGTGGTGGCGCACACTGTCACGATGACGGGCAAGGTGGTGCTGACCAAGGAAAAGAATGTGATGCGCGGCAGCCAGCTCACCGTCAATCTGGATACCGGTCTTGCAACCTTGGGTGGCGGTACCAAAGCAACGGGTGCAACGCCTGGAACGCCCGGTGGTGGGCGTGTGCAAGGAATCTTCACGCCGCCGCCGTCTTCTGGTGCGACGCCTCCGCAAGGCGCCAATTAGGGCTTCGTTAAGCACAAACAGGCATGATTTTTGTATGAGTTTTGAAGAGAGCCCAAATCCCGCCGAAAACCCCGCCGATAGCGCGGCCGTGAAGCCGCGCGTGGTCGAGGGCGGTCGTGGTTTGGTGGTCAGCCGGGTGGGCAAGAGCTTCAACAAGCGCCCGGTGGTGCGGTCCGTCAGCCTGTCGGTTCGCCGCGGCGAAGTGGTGGGCCTTCTGGGCCCCAATGGCGCCGGCAAGACCACCTGCTTCTACATGATTTCCGGACTCATCCCCGCCGACACCGGCTCGATCGAAGTGGATGGCCATGACGTCACCAGCCTGCCAATGTATCGCAGGGCGCGGATGGGCGTCGGCTATCTGCCGCAGGAAGCGTCGATTTTTCGTGGCCTTACCGCCGAGCAGAATATCCGCGCCACCGCCGAATTGATCGAGCCCGATCCGGCGCGGCTGGAGGCGGCGGTCGAAGCTCTGCTGGCCGAATTCGGTATCACCCATATCCGCAATACCCCGGCCATCGCGCTGTCGGGCGGCGAACGGCGCCGGGTCGAAATCGCCCGCGCGTTGGCGACCCACCCTTCCTATATCCTGCTCGACGAACCCTTGGCCGGCATCGATCCCATTGCGGTTGGTGAAATCCGCGATCTCATTCGCCACCTCAAGGATCGCGGCATCGGCGTTCTCATCACCGACCACAATGTCCGCGAAGCGCTGGAGATCATCGACCGCGCCTATATCTTGCACGATGGCCGTGTGCTGAAGGAAGGCACGCCCGCCGATATCGTCGCCGACCGTGACGTACGCCGCGTATATCTGGGCGAGAAGTTCTCGTTATAGGCGCGCAAACGCATGGCATTGGGGCAGAGACTCGAAATACGGCAAGGCCAGTCGCTGGTCATGACGCCGCAATTGCAGCAGGCGATCAAGCTGCTGCAATTGTCCAATATCGAGCTGGCCGAATATTGCGAAACCGAACTGGAAAAGAATCCGCTCCTCGAGCGCGATGAAACCGCGCCGCGCGAAACCGAACGCGAGACGGTGGAGCGTGACAGCCCTTCCGAACGTGCCGACGAATCCCTGGCGCGTGAGGATTTCTCCAAGGTCGCGGATTTGGACCAGTCGGCGCATGACAATATGTATGACGCGGATGCCGCCGCGCCCGCGCCGGCAGGCGGACAGCCGCTGACCGACTGGACCAGCGTCAAATCCGCCAACCGTTTCGACGGCGACGAAGATTCTTTGGAGTCGACCGTTGCGGGCGTCGGCACGCTCAAGGGACATCTGGAAGAGCAAGTCGCGATCGCCGCGCTTCTGCCGGACGACCGCATGATCTGCATGGCCCTGATCGACAGCATCGATGAGGCCGGCTATCTGCGGGGCGACCTCGGCGAACTTGCGGAACGTTTGGGCACCGAGATCGAGGATGTCGAGGCGGTGCTGGGCGTGCTCCAGGGCTTCGATCCGGTGGGTGTGGCCGCGCGCGACCTGGCCGAATGTCTTTCGCTGCAGTTGCAGGCAAGGGACCGGCTCGATCCCGCCATGGCGATGTTGCTGACGCGGCTCGATCTACTGGCGCGGCGCGATGTGGCGGGGTTGACGGCGCTTTGCGGCGTCGATGCCGAGGACATCGCCGATATGATCGCGGAGATCCGCGATCTCAATCCCAAGCCCGGACTGGCGTTCGGGTCCGAACAGGTCGCCCCCGTCGTCCCCGACGTATTTGTGCGGGTCGGCCCAGACGGCGCCTGGCTGATCGAGCTCAATTCCGACACCCTGCCGCGGCTGCTGGTCAATTCGCGTTATTTCGCCAAGGTCAACAAGAGCGCCCGCGACAAGGAATCCAAGACCTACCTCACCGACTGTCTCAACAATGCCAACTGGCTGGTGAAAAGCCTGGATCAGCGTGCCCGCACCATCCTGAAGGTGGCCAGCGAAATCGTGCGCCAGCAGGATGGTTTCCTCACCTATGGCGTGCGGCATTTGCGGCCGCTCAATTTGCGCACCATTGCCGATGCCATCCAGATGCATGAATCGACGGTCAGCCGTGTCACGTCCAACAAGTATATCGCCACGCCGCGCGGTGTCTTCGAACTGAAATATTTCTTCACTGCTTCGATCCAGGCGGTTAACGGTGCCGAATCGCACAGCGCCGAGGCGGTGCGCGACCGCATCCGCGAAATGATCGAGAATGAGGAAGGCCGCGACATTCTTTCCGACGATCGCATCGTATCATTGCTGACCGCCGATGGCGTTAACATCGCGCGCCGCACGGTCGCCAAATATCGCGAAGCCATGCGAATCCCATCTTCCGTGGAGCGCCGTCGACTCAAATCAGGTGTTTGATTTCCACCAAATGCCGCCATTCTGGCGGCGCTCGGGTCAAGTTTGACTTTCGGAAAGCACCGGCCTATGAACCCGCCGCTTTTCGGGGACAGGGCGGAACCCCGGAAGGCAGCTCGCAAACCGTATGAGAAGCTTGATGAACATCTCCGACCTGCTCGCTCCCGAAGCGGTGCTTGCCTCGTTGAAAGCCCAGACCAAGAAGCAGCTGCTGCAGGAACTTGCAGCGCGCGCATCCGCGCGCGCGCATCTGCCGGAAAAGCAGATCTTTGAAACCTTGAATGAACGCGAAAAGTTGGGCACCACGGGCGTGGGCTCGGGCATTGCCATTCCGCACGGCCGCATGGCGGGCGCCACCGGCATCACCGGCGTTTTCGCGCGCCTGGAAAGCGCGATCGATTACGAGGCGGTGGACGGTCAACCGGTGGATCTGGTGTTCATGCTGCTGGCGCCGGAAAATGCCGGTGCCGATCATTTGAAGGCACTGGCACGTGTGTCCCGCCTTCTGCGCAATCAGCAGACCTGCGAAAAGCTGCGTTCGGCGCAAAGCGGCGAAGCACTATACGCCATCCTTATCGACCAGACCGGCTCTTCGAGCCAAGCTGCCTAGGCGCGGTCCTTTTGTCTTCTGAGTTCGTCGCGCGTGCTCATGTGATAGGCGCACGCTCCGCGCGTTGCCTACGCTGTC
Source organism: uncultured Alphaproteobacteria bacterium (assembly GCA_903897605.1). Taxonomy (GTDB): domain Bacteria; phylum Pseudomonadota; class Alphaproteobacteria; order Micropepsales; family Micropepsaceae; genus Rhizomicrobium. The sequence continues at coordinate 59,654 of CAIUCH010000007.1, read as the reverse complement.
GCTAGGCAACCCTGCTCAGAAGCCAAAACTTCTCGCGTCGATACATTGAGGTTATTTCTTTTTCTTCGCCGGCGCTTTGGGTGCGGGCGTTTCCGGTTCGCCCACCACCGAGACTTTCTTGATCAGGATCGGATCGACCGGCGCCTGCCCGGGCATGGGACCGTGATCGCCCACGGCGACATTGGAAATGGCATCGGCCACCTCCATGCCGGAAGCGACCTGACCGAAGACGGTGAAGCCGGTGGCATTGCCGGTATCCTCAGCCCTGTGATCGAGCGCGGTATTGTCGGCGAGGTTGATGAAGAGATCCGCCGAAGCGCCCAGATCATCGCCATGCGCCAGCGCCACGGTGCCGCGCAAATTGCTGAGGCCATTGTTGGCCTCCAGCGGCGAGGGGGCGTGTCCTGGCCGTCCTTTGACGTTGGCGTCCCAGCTGCCCATCTGGATGATGAAGCCCTTGACGACGCGGTAGACCACCGTGCCGTTGTAATGCCGGTCCCTCACATAGCGCAGAATACTGGCCACACTTTTGGGCGCGCGCACGGAATCGAGCTGCAAGGTGATGTCGCCCATGCTGGTCGAAATCAGAATCTGCGGTCCGGTCATGGGTGGAATGGCCGCAGCAGCCGGAGCATTGGCCGGGGGTGCCGCATCGGTCGCCGCGGGCGTGGTCGAACCGCCGGGCGGGGGAGCTGTTGCTGGAACGCCCTGCGCGAACGCGGTCCCCGATAGGAACACCAGCATGGCGGCGATGGTGATTGAACGCATGCAAGTCCCTCCCGAGATTGGAGACTAGCAATGCTCCACGAAACAAAAAAGCCGGAAGCGAGGCTTCCGGCTTTTTTCCAAACATGGGACCGGCGAGGCTCAGTGCACACTCACCGGTGTCAGTTCATTCTGCACCGCCGCGCCATAGGCCGAGGCATAGGCGTCGGTATAACCCAGCACACGGCCGTCTTCGGCATGAAGGACATAAAGCGTCACGCCCTGGGGCAATTCGACATTGGCCGGAATCAAACCAAGCCGGTGCGCCTCTTCGCTGCCAGTGGGCTTGATATAGGCGATCCGGCCCTGGCCCGATTCAGCCGTGAAAATGTCATTCATGATATGCCTCCAGTCTTGATTTCTACGACCCTGACGCTGGGTTGGATGTCCGGACGCGACAAATCTATTTTCAGCAATCCATTTTCCAACGCGGCAGATTTGACTTCGATGCCATCGGCGAGCACGAAAGCCCGCAAAAATTGTCGTGCCGCGATGCCGCGGTGCAGGAACGTTTTGCTGCCGGCCTCATTCTGACGGCCCCGAATGACCAGCTGGCGGTCCTCCACCGTGATGGCGATCTCATTCTTGCCGAAGCCGGCGACCGCCAGGGTGATGACGATGCCGCCATCCTGGGCCTTCTCGATATTGTAAGGCGGATAGCTGTCGCCCGCGCTTTTGGCGGTGCGTTCCAGAAGCTGTTCCAGCGGCTCGAAACCCAAGAGAAAAGGGCTGTCGAAATACAGATTGCGCGTCATCTTCAAGCCCTCCTTCCGAGCGGCCTGCAAAACTACGGCCTCTTGCGAGCGCCGAAAGTTACAGAAGAAAGATGGTGTCGTTTTGTTCTGCTTCAAGCCCCGATTGCGGCGCGATCGTGGCAGCGATGGGCTCAGGCCTGGGCCGCCAGCGCGGCGTACAGCGCCACACTTTGCGGCACCACCCAACCTGCCACTTCGGAGATTTGCGCCTCACCCGGCTCCATGGCGGCGCGCACGGACAAGGTGCGGCCGTCCCGGCGCAGCTGAGCCGCCAGCGCGCCGGCACGCGGCATGGACTTGCCAGCGGCCTGGCCAAAGACGATGGCGGGCTCGCGATCGGCAATCTGGTTCAGCAGGTCGTCATAGGGTGTCGGCGGATAATGCTTGCCGAAGAAATGGAACTTCCAGGCTACGCCGCCCGCCGCCGCTGCGATCAGCGCGCCCAATCCGGCCAGAACATTGCGCCGTCTCATGCCATCACCTTTTTCAGCCGGTCGGCCAGGCGCAAGGTCAGCGCCACCAAATTGAGCGTGGGATTGGACGAGCCATAGGTGGGAAATACCGAACCGCCCGCCACATACAGATTGGCCACACCGTGAACCTTGCTGGCGGCATCAACGACGCCCTGCCTGGGATCGGCGCTCATGCGGGTGGTGCCCAGATGGTGATTGCCCCAATCCATCGCGGCCAGCCAGTCGTGCCGCTGGCTGTAGCTCAGATGGATCATGCCGGATTTCGCTGCGAGCAGCTGGCGGCCCAGCTCCGCCAGGGTCTGGCGGAAATGCGAAAAGTCATCGTCGGTGATCGTCATGTGGAGATTGGGCTGCGGCAGGCCGAGCGCGTCGCGTTCCTGGCCGAGCGTGACACGGCGCTCGGGGTCCGGCGCCAGCTCCATGCCGCAACCAAGCGAAAAAGCCTTGGCGCCCGATGCATCCACCCCCAGCGCCCCGGCGGTGGTTTCCACCGCGGCGATCGCCAATGGGTCGAGCTTGATTTCGTTTTCCACGGTGGACAGCGATCCCGCCACGCCATGGGCGCGCAGAAATTCTTCCCGTGGCGACAAGACTGCGCGCAATACCGCGCCGTTCGGCAAGGTCAGAAAGTTGGAATAGAAGGGCGCCACCCTTCCGTCGAACAGCACCAGGGTGGCGACGTTGCGCGGAATGGGATGGTCGGCGAAGAAACGGCCCACCACATCATTGCCATTGCCCACGCCCGCCGCCATCACGTCGTTGGAGGCGAGCAAAAGCCGCGCATTCTCGATCGCACCCGCCGCCAGCACCGTATAGCGGGGCTTCACCGTCAGGCGGTTGCCGGAAAGGGTCACGATATCGAGATGGTCGACATGACTTGCGTCGCCTGAGAGTTTGATGCCGGTGACATTGGCGTTGAGCAGCGGCGTGATGTGGGGTGCGCGCTTGAGATCGTTCTGGTAACGCTCACCGAAATGGGTGGGCAGGATGCCGCCCTGGGTCTTGGAGAATTGAAACCAGCTCGTATAGACGCCGCCGGGTCCCAGCCGCAGCAGCGAACCGCTGTCCGATACTGAATGATCGGCGCCGTCATAGATCCAGGGTCCCGCCTCCACCAGTGACTGGGCGCGCGCGAAATACGGTTCGATCTCGCTGCGTGCAAAGGGCCAGCCGGAATGGGGCACGCCGTCACGACTGTCGAAATCGATCTTGTCCAGCGGCCGGCACCAGCCGCCCCAATGATTGGTGCTGCCGCCCAGAAACCGCAGTCGTCCGCCGTCCAATGCGGTGTAGGCAACGCCGCTCTCGCTGCCCTGATAGAGTTTTTGCGCGCCCGCCTCGAAGGCCAGGGCGCCCGCTTCCAACAACAGGACATTCTGGCCGCTATCGGCCATCGCCAGCGCCAGGCTGATGCCGGCGGGTCCGCCGCCGATGATCGCCAGATCGGGAGAAAGAATTGTTTCCCGGGGGAGGGTGCGGGCGTCCAGAAAGGCGCTCAATAGACATATCCGTTGACGGCCAGGGATTTTAGCCCCGCCAGGGACGCGATGTCTGCTGCAATTGTAGCGAGTTGTCCCGGGCGGGTGAATTTGGCGTCAGGTGGGGAGGACGTGGTGGTGATCGCTTGGAACCCGCCTGCGCGCCTCGTGCGCCTTAAGACGCTGGCGCGCGGCGCACTCGGCCGCTTGGCTCCACCATTTCCCGCTGGCGCGGGCGGTGCGGGTTCTGCAAAATCGTGGAGGCGGGAAATGGTGGAGCCAAGCGGGATCGAACCGCTGACCTCCTGCATGCCATGCAGGCGCTCTCCCAGCTGAGCTATGGCCCCGATTTCAGACGCCTTCCCTGCTGGTCGCGGGCGGCGCGCAATTCCCTGTCTAGGCTTCGTCCTTGGCAATGCCCGGATCAATGATGCCGGCGACGTCTTCTTCGTCTTCCTCGACTTCGGCGAGAAGGCTGTCATCGCCTTCCTCGTCGTCGTCCTCGTCTTCGACTTCGATATCCTCGATGGCGACCTCTTCGTCACCCTCGACAACGCTCATGCCGGACTCCGCCTCGGCTTCCTCTTCTTCGGCGGTTTCGTCTTCTTCCTCGCCGGTGGCGGCCACGATCAGCGGTGCTTGCTCGACGACTTCCTCTTCCTCTTCCTCGGTTTCGGCCTCCTCATTCTCGTTCTCCGCCTCTTCGTCTTCCGCCTCGGCAACGGGCACGACGGCGACTGCGGGCTCGGGCTGACGGCCGCGGCGCTGCTTGTAAAGTGCTTCCGGCTCGAACGAGAAGCCGCACTTCGGGCATTCGATCGGACGCTTCGTAAGGTCGTAGAAGCGTGCGCCACAACTGGGGCAGCCCCGTTTCGTTCCAAGATCCGCCTTGACCAAGGTGCTCGTTCCTATGAAGAAGAGATGGTTGGAGGGGCGCGTTTGCCACTTCTCGCCTCGCCTGTAAAGGTCAATCGAAGTCCCCCGATGCCTGCCACCCCGGTACCCGACAAAGTCCAGCCTCTGGGCGCCCGAAAGGGCGCCGCCCTGAAGGGGATTGCGCTGGTTCCAGGGGACAAATCCATTTCCCAGCGGGCCCTGATCCTGGGCGGCATGGCCCGGGGCGAAACTCGGATTTCCGGCCTGCTGGAATCCGAGGACGTGCTGAATACGGCTGGCGCGGTCCGGACCCTGGGCGCGGTGGTGACCTGCGACGGCGAAGGGCATTGGCGGGTGACGGGCACTGGGGTCGGGAACTGGCGGCAACCGGACAAGATCCTGGATTTCGGAAATTCGGGGACCGGTTCGCGGCTGATGATGGGAGCGATTGCAACCACGCCGATCACCGCGACTTTCACCGGCGATGCCAGCCTCAGGTCGCGGCCGATGGCGCGGGTGCTCGATCCTTTGACCCGGTTTGGCACACGCTACCAGGCGCAGGGCGCCAAGGCGTTGATGCCACTCACGGTGATCGGCGCCGGGGATGCAAAGGCGATTTCCTATGATGTGGCGGTGGCTTCGGCCCAGGTGAAGTCGGCGATGCTGCTGGCGGCGCTGAACGCGCAAGGAACAAGCTGCATCACACAGAAAATACTCACCCGTGATCACACGGAAAAAATGTTGAGTGCCTTCGGTGCCGGGATTTCGGTCGAGCCGCTGGGGGATGGCGGTGAAAAAATACTTGTCGCGGGGCGCAAGCCACTTTTGGCCTGCGCGATCGAGGTGCCGCGCGATCCGTCTTCGGCGGCCTTTCCGCTGGTGGCGGCGCTGATCGTTCCGGGCTCCGAGATTTCGATTCCCGCAATCCTGCTCAATCCCCGGCGGATCGGCCTGATCGAGACCTTGCTGGAAATGGGCGCCGATATCCGGATTCAAAACCGGCGCAGCAGCGGCGGCGAAGAGATCGGCGACCTGGTCGTGCGGCATTCCGCCTTGAAAGGCGTAACCGTGCCGGCCGAACGCGCGCCGTCCATGATCGACGAATATCCCATCCTGGCGGTCGCCGCCGCTTTCGCCGACGGCGTCACCGTGATGCAGGGGCTGGAAGAATTGCGGGTCAAGGAAAGCGATCGGCTTTCCGCCATCGCACGGGGCCTTGAAGCCAACGGGGTCGCCGTCAGTGAAACGCCGGACGGCCTGACCGTGACAGGCGCGTGCCGGGTCATGGGCGGCGGCATGGTGTCGACCCATATGGATCATCGCATCGCCATGGCCTTTCTTACCCTGGGCATGGCGGCGCGCGACCCGGTGATGGTGGATGACATCGCCATGATCGCCACCAGCTTTCCCAGCTATCAGGGTCTGATGCGCGGTCTCGGCGCCGACTTCGTGGTGCCAGATCCATGAGCAGATCGATTGTCATCGCCGTGGACGGCACCGCCGCGTCGGGCAAGGGCACCTTGGCGAAAAAACTGGCGGCACATTTCGGTTTCGCGCATCTTGATTCCGGGGCGCTGTACCGTCTGACCGCGCTGGCGGTGCTCAGCGTCGGCGGCGATCCCAAAAACGAAACCGATGCCGTGAAGGGCGCGCAGACCATCGACCTGTCCCTGGCTGGCGATCCCGCCATCCGCACCGATGTGGTGGGGCAAGCGGCCTCCCATGTCGCGGCGATCGGCGCGGTGCGCCAGGCGCTGCTGGATTTCCAGCGCAGCTTTCTCAGATCCCCCCCGGGCGGCAGTCCCGGCGCGGTGATGGACGGGCGCGATATCGGCACCGTGATCTGCCCCGAAGCGGTCGCCAAACTCTATATCGATGCCCGGCCGGCGCTTCGCGCCCATCGCCGCTGGCTGGAGCTCCAGGGCATGGGCATCCTCCGCGACGAGCAGGGCCTCCTGGCGGAACTCAATGCCCGGGACGCGGCCGACAAATCCCGGCCAATTTCGCCCCTGAAGCAGGCCCCGGACGCCGCCTTGCTCGATACCTCCGATTTGGGTATAGACGCGGCGTTCGCGGCAGCCCTTGCCCTGGTTTCACCCAAGGTCGAAGGCGCGCTCAAGGACCGCCACAGGGGCTAAGGAGGCCCGGCGGCTTTCGGGCCAACCGCTTACTTCTTCCATCAACGTTTTCGCCCATGCATCCGCATGGGAAGTCCAGTGGCAAATGCCATTCGGCATGACCGTACCTTAAGGATTTCGAATGGCCCGCGTCGCAATGCAGACCAAGAACACCAGCGAAAATTCCATCGCTTCCCCCAGCCGCGAGGATTTCGCGGCCATGCTGGAACAGAGTTTCGTTACCCAATCGCCTCAGGAAGGCGCCGTCATCAAAGGCAAGATCGTCGCCATCGAGAACGACTTCGCCATGGTCGATGTCGGCCTCAAGACCGAGGGCCGGGTGTCGCTGAAGGAATTCGCGATGCCGGGCGTGCCCGCCAATGTGCAGGTGGGTGACGAGGTCGAAGTCTATCTGGAACGAGTCGAGAATGCGCTGGGCGAAGCAGTGCTCTCCCGCGACAAGGCGCGCCGCGAAGAAAGCTGGATCAAGCTGGAAAAGGCCTTCAACGACCAGTCGCGCGTCAGCGGCGTGATCTTTGGCCGGGTCAAGGGCGGCTTCACTGTCGATCTCGACGGCGCCGTGGCCTTCCTGCCTGGCAGCCAGGTCGATGTGCGTCCCACCCGCGATGTTGGACCGCTGATGAACCAGCCCCAGCCTTTCCAGATCCTGAAAATGGATCGCCGCCGCGGCAACATCGTTGTCTCGCGCCGCGCCGTTCTCGAAGAACGCCGCGCCGAAGAGCGTTCGGAACTCGTGGCCTCGCTCGCCGAAGGCCAAGTGGTCGAAGGCACCGTCAAGAACATCACCGATTACGGCGCCTTCGTGGATCTGGGCGGCGTGGACGGCCTGCTGCATGTCACCGACATTGCCTGGCGCCGCGTTTCGCACCCGACCGAAGTTCTCTCCGTCGGCCAGACCGTCACGGTGCAGATCATCAAGATCAACCACGACACCCAGCGCATTTCGCTGGGTATGAAGCAGCTGCAGACCGATCCCTGGGAAGGCGTCAGCGTCAAATACCCGGTCGGCGCCAAGTTCGCCGGCAAGGTCACCAATGTCACCGATTACGGCGCCTTCGTGGAGCTGGAGCCGGGCGTCGAAGGCCTGGTCCATGTCAGCGAAATGTCTTGGGTGAAAAAGAATCTTGCTCCTTCCAAGCTGGTCACACCCGGCACGGAAGTCGATGTGCAGGTGCTGGAAGTGGATTCCAACAAGCGCCGCATCTCGCTGGGCCTGAAGCAGACCCAGGAAAATCCCTGGACCGGCTTCACCGATCGCCATCCCATCGACAGCATCATCGAAGGCGAGGTCAAATCGATCACCGAGTTCGGCCTGTTCATCGGCCTGGACCAGGACATCGACGGCATGGTGCATCTTTCCGACCTGTCCTGGACCGAACCGGGCGAAGAGGCGATCAAGGCCTATGAAAAGGGCCAGATGGTCAAGGCCAAGGTGCTGGACATCGATGTCGAGAAGGAGCGCGTGTCGCTGGGCATCAAGCAGCTGGGCAGCGATCCGATCGAAAAGGCCGGTGCCGGCGGCGGGGCGCTGCGCAAGAACCAGGTCGTCACCGCGACGGTCACCGAAGTCAATGACGGTGGCATCGAGGTGTCGCTGGCCGATGGCGTGAAGTCCTTCATCCGCCGGGCCGACCTGGCGCGTGATCGCAACGACCAGCGTCCGGAGCGTTTCGGCAAAGGCGACAAGGTCGACGCCCTGGTCACCAGTGTCGACAAATCCAGCCGCAAGGTTTCCCTCTCCATCAAGGCGCGGGAAATCTCCGAAGAGAAGGAAGCCGTGGCGCAGTTCGGTTCGTCGGACTCCGGCGCGTCGCTGGGTGACATTCTGGGCGCCGCGCTCAAGAAGAAGACCAAGAAGGGTGATACGGAATAGTCGAACCTTCGCTTCATCTTCGGCCTGTCAGGGCTGAAGATAGAGGGACCGAATTGGGGCGCGCGATTTATCGCGCGCCCTTTTTCTTTACGGTCCGGTGTCTTGGCGTAGGGAACCAATTAACGATTCATTTGTTTGCCTGCAGAATCATGATTGTGTGCATTTCCAACCGAGGAGCATTTTATGGCTGCGAAGAAGAAGAGCGTGCTGGCCCAGCGGGTCAATGAATTGGAAGACGCGGTGACCCGTATGTTCACGGGCGAGCCGCCGGCGCCGAAGGCAAAGAAGCGCCGCAAGGCCAAGCGCAAGACCGCCAAGGCCGCCGCCAAGGGTGCGGTGAAAAAGGCCAAGAAGCCGGCGAAGAAGTCCGGCAAGAAGGCGAAAAAAGCCACCAAGAAGGTTGTCCGCAAGGCCAAGCGCAAGGCGCGCCGCTAGGATCGAATGTCATGGCAGGGGCGCGCTTCGATAAGAGGCGCGCCCTTTTGCTTGCCCGGTCTTTGGCGTACCTTTAATCCAGCAATTTACAGAGGTTTTGATGCGCAATAGCCAAGGATTTTGGATCGCTGCCGGGATCATGTCGCTTTTGGCCGCGCCAGCCGCCGCCGCCGATCTTGTGTATCAGCCCGGTGGTGTGATGGCGCCGCCGACAGATGGCGCCGCCAATGTCGCGCTCAAGGGCGAACGCTTTCAGGGTGTGATCATGTATCGCGACAAGGTCGCCGAGACCGAACTGCATCTGGAAGGGATCGACAACATCGTGGTCCTGGACGGCGATGCCACCCTGATCTATGGCGGCGACATGAAGGACTCCCGGATGATTTCCGAAGCCGAGTTTCGCGGTTCTTCCCTGAGCGGCGATACCAAGAGCCTCGAGATCCACAAGGACGACATCATCCAAATCCCGGCGGGCATGGCGCAATGGATCAAGCCGCATGCCGGCGGTCATATCCGCTATGTCGTATTCCGGGTCCCCGGGCGCAAAGACTAAGGCGCGTTCGCTTCCGGCACGGGCGTGAATTTTGGCTGACGTCTCCCCCAAAACAGATTGAGCGCAAGGCCGCTCATCACCAGTAGGCCGGCGCCGATCTTCCAGCCTTCCAAGGGTTCGCCCAGAATCAGCGCCGAAGCGCCGAAGCCGAATACCGGCACCAGCAAGGACAAAGGCGACACCGTCGCGGCGGGATGACGCGCCAGCAGCCAGGCCCAGACGCCATAACCGAACATCGTGTTGCCGGCGCTCTGCCACAACACCACTGCCCAAGTGCCGAGCGTGGCATGGCTCAGCCCTGTCACGATCGCGGGCCAGCCTTCGCGCCAGAGCGACAGAAGATAAAGTGGCGGCAGCGAAAAGAGGCTGGCCCAGACCACATAGGCGAGGGTGTTCACTTTTCCCGCTTCCTTGGAGCTCTGGTTGGCGAGCGCCCAGCTGGCCGCCGCGCCCAGGGTCAGGACCAGGCCCGCGATGGTGGCGCCATGGCCGTTATGGGCCACGATTACGCCGATGCCGCTAAAGGCCAGGGCAAATGCACCCAGCTGGTGCGGCTTCAGCCGTTCGCCGCTGCGCAGCATCGATAGACCGATGGTGAAGAAAACCTGCATCTGCACCACCAATGACGCCAGGCCAGGCGAGATCATGCCATTCATGGCAATGAACAGAAGACCAAATTGCCCCAGGCCGATGGCAACGCCATAGGTCACCAAATTGGCGAGCCGCATCTTGGGGCGGGGCAGAAAAAACACCATCGGCACCAGCACGAAGGTGAACCGCAGTGACGCAAACAGAAGAGGCGGCAACGCGTTCAATCCCAACCGAATAACGACGAAATTGGTGCCCCAGACGAACACCACTGCCAGCGCCAGCAAAAGGTCACGGTATGAAAGGGAAGAGTTGCCCACGAAATCCTCTTGGCTTGTAAGCCGCCAATATAATCGGGGCCCCGATGCTTCAGTCCTGCGGTTTGCGCATTCCGGCTCTCGGGCCGGCTCGCAGGCCAGCTTTCAAGTCAGATAGGCGGTGGCGAAGAGGGCGATGCCGGCAGCACCCAATCCCATCGCGCCCAGCCAGAAGGCCTGGCGGCGGGTGATGATCGCCACGGTGGACAAGGCAATGCCGATTTCGATCAGGGTGGCGGCGCCGGTCAACCAGTGATGGCGTCCTTCGTGGCGGGCACTTTCCACGATCCTGGCGTCGCGTTCCTTTTCCGCGTCGTCGGCCTTGGCCCGGGCCTTGGTCTGGGCGCCGCGCTCGCTGGCACTGTCGGCGCGGTAATGGGCCAGTCCGTTTTCGGCGGCGATATCGTACATATGCCGCTTAAGGCTATCGGCCTGGTATTCATTCCAGGCATCGGTGGCTTGGTCCTGGGCAAGGACCGCTTCCGAGGATTCCGTGATGGCGCGGCCGCCTTCCACGGTCTCCAGGCTGCCGGCCGCGGCCGCCAGCACGGCCAGCACCGCAATGGTTATGGAAACCTTGGAAATGAAGGGGTCCCGCGCATGGGCGGCATGCTCGGCATGTTCGGCGTGTTCCTGTGCTTCCAGCGCCGGATCGTGTTCCATGACCTCTCCCAATGTCGAAATGGCCAGCCTAGCGGGGGGCAGAGGAGGGAACCAGCCGGACTATGGCCCCCTCAAGCCCCGCCAACAGGCTTAATAGGAACGCAAAAAAAGCCTGAACTTTCAGGAGCTTCCCGTTGACGCGCCTTGGCCCCTCTGACAATTTAACCGAGCCGGGCGGCGTTACACGGTCGGTAATGTCCCGTAGGGGCTGGGATGATCAAGTCTGAATTGGTGGCGCGGCTGACCGCGCGATATCCGCATCTCTACCACCGCGATGTGGAGCGAATCGTTACGACGATGCTGGACAGCATCACCAAGGCGCTGGCCGACGGTCATCGGGTGGAGTTGCGTGGCTTTGGCGCTTTCTCGGTAAAGGTGCGGCCGTCACGGATGGGTCGCAATCCGCGCACCGGCGAGCCGGTGTCGGTCGGTGAAAAACGTGCGCCGTTTTTCCGCACCGGCAAGGAATTGCGCGAACGCCTAAATGGCGGTACGCCAAAAGTGTGACCCCGAATCCCGTTTTTGTCGCGATCGACACCAGCGATCTGGAATATGCGCGCGCCCTTGCCGCGCGCCTGAAACCCTATATTGGCGGCGTAAAGCTGGGGCTGGAGTTTTTCTCCGCCCATGGGCCCGATGGCGTGCGGGCCTTTGCGGGTATCGGGTTGCCGATCTTTCTGGATCTCAAATTCCATGACATTCCCAATACGGTCGCGGGCGCGGTTCGCGCGGCGACCAATCTTGGCGTCGACATTCTCAACGTCCATGCCGCAGGCGGTCCCACCATGCTGAAAGCGGCTGTGGAAGCCGCACGTGGCGTGAAGGCCGATACGAAGGTGATTGCGGTGACGGTGCTGACCAGCTTGGCGGACGCGGATCTGGAAGCCGTCGGCCAACGCGGCCCGGCGGCAGAACAGGTCGCCCGGCTGGCGGGTCTCGCCCGGCAATGCGGCCTGGACGGCGTGGTGTGTTCGGCGCACGAGATCGCCATGTTGCGTGCCACCCTGGGGCCGGATTTCCTGCTGGTGGTGCCCGGCATCCGGCCCAAAGGCGCCGATCTGGGCGACCAGCAGCGGGTCATGGGCCCCCGCGAAGCCCTGGACGCCGGCGCCAGTATCCTGGTGATCGGCCGGCCGATCACCGCTGCTCCCGACCCGGTCCAAGCCGCCCGCGCGATTGCCGAAAGCTTGGGCTTTTCCTGAGGTTAGGCGCTGGGTCCCGGTTTGCTTGATTTTGGGTCTTTGCCAGCCCATAAGCCCCATCCCATGCCGGTCCAGGTCAAAATCTGCGGGATCAATTCGGCGGCCGCTGCCGATGCGGCGGTTCGCGCCGGTGCCGATTTTGGCGGGCTGGTGTTCTTCGCCAGGAGCCCCCGCAATCTGACCCTCGAGCAGGGCGAGATGCTGGGCGCGCGCATGCGCGGGCGGCTCCGGCAGGCGGCGCTGGTGGTGGACGAAAGCGACGAAAGGCTGGCGGCGATTGCGGCCGCGGTGAAACCGGATTTTTTCCAGCTGCATGGCAAGGAGACGCCCGAGCGCGCCGCCGATATTCGCGCCCGCTTTGGCATCCCGGTGATCAAGGCTTTGCCGGTGGCCGAGCCCGGCGATTTCGCCAGGGCCATTGCCTATGACGATGTGGCGGAGATACTTATGTTCGACGCATCGCCCGCGGCCGGGGCCACCCGCCCCGGCGGCCATGGCGCGCCGTTCGACTGGCAGATATTGCAGGACCGGCGATTCGCGCGCCCCTGGTTTCTGGCCGGAGGATTGACGCCGCAAAACGTCGCCCGCGCCATCGAAATCAGCGGCGCGACCATGGTCGATGTTTCTTCCGGCGTGGAAAGCACGCCCGGCGTGAAAAGCGAAACCCGCATCGCCGAATTCGTCGCGGCGGCGAAACAACCGGTGCGCGCATGAGCACATTGCCCAATTCCATTCGGTCCGGTCCCGACGCGTCGGGGCATTTTGGGGCTTTTGGCGGGCGCTTCGTCGCCGAAACCTTGATGCCGCTGCTGCTGGAGCTGGAACAGGCTTATGAAGCGGCGCAGAATGATCCGTCCTTTCACAAGGAACTCGATGGGCTTCTCACCCATTATGTTGGGCGCGAGAGCCCGCTTTATTTCGCGCCGCGCCTGACCGAGCATTTCGGCGGCGCCAAAATCTATTTGAAGCGCGAAGACCTCAATCACACCGGCGCGCACAAGATCAACAATTGCCTGGGCCAGATTTTGCTGGCGCGGCGCATGGGCAAGACCCGCATCATCGCGGAAACCGGCGCGGGCCAGCATGGCGTGGCGACGGCGACGGTGGCGGCCCGCTTCGGGCTTCCCTGCGTGGTCTATATGGGCGAGGTGGATACCGAACGCCAAAAGCCCAATGTCTTCCGGATGAATCTTCTGGGCGCGACGGTGCGGCCCGTCACCTCCGGTTCGCGCACCCTGAAGGATGCGACGAACGAGGCGCTGCGCGACTGGGTCGCCAATGTCGAGGATACTTTCTACATCATCGGTTCGGTAGTGGGGCCGCATCCTTATCCCACCATCGTGCGCGATTTTCAGACCGTGATCGGCAACGAAACCCGCGCCCAGATGCTGGCGCAGGACGGCAAACTGCCCGATCTGGTGGTGGCTTGCGTCGGCGGCGGCTCCAACGCTATCGGCATGTTTCATCCTTTCGTCGACGACGCCGAGGTCGAAATCCATGGCGTGGAAGCGGCGGGCGAGGGCGTGGACACATCGCGCCATGCCGCCACCATCACCAAGGGATCGCCAGGCGTGTTGCATGGCGCGCGGTCGTATCTGCTCCAAGACGCCGAAGGCCAAATCCTGGAGGCCCATTCGATTTCCGCCGGGCTGGATTATCCCGGCGTCGGGCCAGAGCATTCCTGGCTCAAGGATATCGGGCGGGTGAAATATTTCTCCGCCACCGATCAGGAGGCGCTGGATTCCTTCCAGCTTCTCTCCCGGCTGGAAGGCATCATTCCCGCGCTGGAATCGGCCCATGCGTTGGCCCATGTCGCCAAGATCGCGCCCAAGATGCGCAAGGACCAGGCCATCGCGGTCTGCCTGTCGGGCCGCGGCGACAAGGATGTGTTCTCCGTTGCCCAAGCGCTTGGGGAAAAGATATGAGCCGGATCGCGGCGTGCTTTGCCGAATTGAAGGCGCAGGGCCGTGCCGCCTTCGTGCCGTTTGTCACCGCGGGCGATCCCGACTTCGACACCTCGCGCGCGATCCTGGAAGCCTTGCCGGGCGCAGGCGCTGATTTGATCGAGCTGGGCATGCCCTTCTCCGATCCGATGGCCGATGGCCCGGCGGTACAGGCCTCGTCCTTGCGGGCATTGCATGCGGGCGCCACCATGGCGCGCACTTTCAAGCTGGTGCGCGGCTTTCGCCAGCGCGATGCCAAGACCCCGATCGTGCTGATGGGGTATTACAATCCCGTCCATGCCCGTGGCGCCGAGCGCTTCGTGCGCGAAGCGGCGGAAGCTGGCGTCGATGGCTTCATCATCGTCGATCTGCCGCCGGAGGAAGATGCGGTACTGCTCAAGCCCGCCAACGCGGCCGGCATCGATATCATCCGGCTGGTGACGCCCACCACGCATGACGCGCGATTGGTGACGGTTCTGAATGGCGCCAGCGGTTATCTTTACTATGTCTCCATCACCGGCGTTACCGGCACCAAGAGCTTTGCCGAGAATGACGTCAAGACGGCGCTGGCGCGGATCAAAAAAGCCAGCACGCTTCCCGTCGCGGTGGGGTTCGGCATCCGCACGCCGGCCCAGGCGGCCCAGATTGCCCGCATCGCCGACGCCGCGGTGGTGGGATCGGCCATCGTCAGCGTCATCGCCGAACGGCAGAAGGACGGCAAGGACAAGATCGTGGCAGCGGTCTCGGAGCTTTGCCGCGCCCTGGCGGATTCCATTCACGCCCAGGCCGGTGCTAAGGTGCGGGCATGAACTGGATCACCAATCTCGTCCGCCCCCGCATCAAGAAATTGATCACCAAGGGCGGTGGCCGCGATACGCCGGAAAATCTCTGGCGCAAATGCTCGGCCTGCGGCGAGATGATTTTTCACCGCGAGCTGGTGGCGAATTTCTATGTCTGCCCCAATTGCGGCCATCATCTGCGGATCGGCCCGGCGGAGCGTTTCGCCTTCACCTTTGATGCCAATTCCTACACAGAGCTGCCGCCGCCACAGGTCACCAGCGATCCGCTGCGCTTCAAGGCCGAAAAACGCTACAGTGACGAGATCAAGGCGGCGCGCGCCAAGACCGCGCGGCCGGAAGCCTTCAGCGCCGCGCGTGGCACGCTCGATGGTTTGCCGATCCTTGTTTCCGTGCAGGCGTTCGATTTCCTGGGCGGTTCGCTGGGCATGGCGGTGGGCGAAGCCTTCGTCCAGGCGGCGGAAGCCGCGGTGGCGGAGAAGCGGGCCTTTATTCTCTTTGTCTCATCCGGCGGCGCCCGCATGCAGGAAAGCATGCTCTCGTTGATGCAGATGCCGCGCACCACCATCGCCGTGCAGATGCTGAAGGAAGCGGGCCTGCCTTATGTGGCGGTCTTCACCGATCCCACCTTTGGCGGGGTCTCGGCCTCCTATGCCATGCTGGGCGATGTCCAGATCGCCGAGCCCGGCGCGCAGATCGGCTTTGCCGGCGCTCGGGTCATCGCCCAGACCATTCGCGAAAAATTGCCGGAAGGATTTCAACGGGCCGAATATCTTCTCGCCCATGGCATGCTGGACATGGTGACGCCGCGCCGCAAGATGCGCGAGACCCTGTCCCGCCTGCTGCATCTGCTCCTGAAGAAGCCGCGGCCCAAGGCCAGGGACCTGCCGCCGCCTGCACTCAACGGCAACGGGCGTGCTGCCGTTGCCGCGCAATGAATGAGTTTCCGCGCAGTTCGGCGATTCTCGACCGGCTGCTGGCACTCCATCCCAAGAAGATCGATCTGGCGCTGGACCGCATGCTGCGGTTGCTGGGCACTCTGGGCAATCCGCAGCTGATATTGCCGCCGGTGATCCATGTCGCGGGCACCAACGGCAAGGGATCGGCCTGCGCCTTCGCGCGGGCCATGCTGGAGGCGCAGGGGCTCAAGGTCCATGTGCACACCTCGCCCCATCTGATGCGTTTTCACGAGCGCATCCGCATCGCGGGCGAACTGATCTCCGAAGACGAGCTCTGCGATGTCCTGGAGGAGGTGGAGCGCGTCAATGACGGCGCCCCCATCACTTTTTTCGAGATTACGGGCGCGGCGATGTTCCTGGCTTTCTCGCGCCATCCCGCCGACGCCCTGGTGCTGGAGGTCGGTCTTGGCGGAAAATACGATGCCACCAATGTTGTGCCCAGGCCGGCCATGACCATCGTGCAGCCGGTGGGGCTGGATCATCTGGAATTTCTGGGCAACGACATCGCCACCATCGCGGGCGAGAAGGCCGGCATCATCAAGTCCGGCATTCCGGTGGTGGTGGGTCCGCAGGACGAGATTGCCCGGGAAGTGATCCTGCGCCGCGCCGACAAGGTGAGTGCCCCAGCCTTTGTGTATGGCCAGGATTTCTTCGGCCGCCAGGAGCATGGCCGCATGGTTTATGAGGACGAGATGGGGCTGCTGGATCTGCCGATGCCGCGCCTGATCGGCCGCCACCAGATCGATAACGCTGCCGTCGCCATCGCCGCTCTTCGCCATGCCGCGCGGGATGGGCGGACCCTTGGCTGGGGGGAAGATGCGGCGGTGGAAAAGGGCCTGCGCAGCGTCGATTGGCCGGGACGGCTGCAACATCTGTCCCATGGCCCACTGGTGGATGATGCCCCCGCCGATTCCGAAATCTGGCTGGACGGAGGCCACAATCCGCACTGCGCTGCCGCCGTTAGCCGCGCCATCGCCGATCTGGACGAAAAGGTGGACCGGCCGCTCTATCTGATCTGCGCCATGCTAAGGACCAAGGACGCAGTGGGATTTCTTTCGGCTTTCAAAGGCTTGGCGCGACATGTTGTGACGGTTTCTATCCCCGGTGCGGCGGCCAGCCTGGGCGCCGGCGCGCTCTATGATGCCGCGCGCGCCGCCGGCCTGGACGCCGCGCCGGCCGAGGATTTGGAGGACGCCATGCTGCAGGTGGGTGCCTGGGCCCGCGCCCACCCCAAGGAGCCGCCGCCGCGGATTCTCATCTGCGGCTCGCTTTATTTGGCAGGCCATGTCCTGACGGATAATAGCTAACGCTTCAGGATCGCCGTCGCCTGGTCCAACCGTGCGCTGTAAGCGTTGATGGTGCCCGCCGTCAGCCCGATATATTGGGTGGCATCGCTCCAGCGCTCTTCCTCGATTGCCTCGCGCACGCCGGGCAATGTCTTGGCGCCGTAGCCGGTGAAGCGGCCGGGGGCATAGATCGAGTTCTTGTACCAGTCGCGGCCCGGCAGGCCCTTGTCCAGCAGCAGGGTCTGGTCGATCGACTGCATCACGCCTTGCAGGCGTACGCGATCCGCGGCGGGCAGGCTGGCGCCATTCGCCGCCAGGGCGTCGTCATAGGCCTTGGCGCTTTTCTTCAAATTCGCCGCCGCATCGTCCAATGGCGCGAAATCGAATTTCGGCACCTCCTGCAGCGCTGTCGGATTGGCGTGCGGCTTGGTGGGATCGGCGGCCAGGGCATAGACATTGTCCGCCAGCATCTTTTTCTGGCTTTCCGCCGCGCCACGCCGCGTATCGGCCAGACGCTTCACTTCGCCGACATATTGGTCGATGGCATCGGCGAAGTCCGATGCCTGCTGGATCGGCAGATCGGCATCGGCGGCCTTGATCACTGCCCGGCCCACCGTCTTGGCCAGAAGCGCGTCATAGACAAAGCCAGGATCGACGAACTTGCTGTGATGCTCATAGGTGTCATAGCGGGAGTGATAGACGCCGGTGGAACGGCCTTCGCCGCCAAAGCCATAATCCAACGTCGCCAGCCCGAGATGCTGGAGATAGGCGGAATAGTCCGAACCCGAACCCAGCGGCTCCAGCGGCATATTTTTGGCCGCATCCGCCGCCTGGCGGCCCATGGCGCGATCATGCTCGTCGGCCATCGGCCCGGCCATGCGCAGGTGGGCGCGCCGGCGCGCATCCACCGGCTGGTTGGTCTCCGGATCGATCACGCCCGCCAATGTGTCGCTGACGAATTTCTCCAGATCCTCGCTGCCGCCGACATTGAGAATGCCGCGGCCATTGCCGTCGCTGTTGATGTAGAGAACCGCCTTCTGCCTCAGCTCGTCGCCATGATCCTCGGCCCATTCGGTCGAGCCCAGCAACATGGGCTCTTCCGCGTCCCAGCTGGTGTAAACGATGGTGCGCTTGGGCTTCCAGCCGCCCTTGACCAGCTGCCCCAGCGATTTCGCTTCGGCCAGAAGGGAGGTCTGGCCGGACAGAGGATCGCTGGCGCCGAACACCCAGCCGTCATGATGATTGCCGCGGATCACCCACTGGTCGGGATATTGCGATCCCTTCAAGGTGGCGATCACGTCATAGATGGTCTTGAGGCTCCATTCCGACTTCACCGCCAGATGCACCGGCACCTTGCCGGTGACGCGATAGGTGATGCCGAGATGGCCGCGCCAATTGTCTGGCGCCACCATGCCGTCCATCGCGCCCAACATCACTTGCGCATCGGCATAGGAAATCGGCAGCGCCGGGATTTTGAGGATTGAAGGCGAGGTTTCGCGCGTCAGACGCTTGGCATTTTCCGTAGCCGCGATGCCGGGCGTGAGCGGATCGCCCGGATAGATCGTCATGTCGGCGACCGAGCCGCGCTGGAAACCCTGCGGCGGACGCATCGAACCCTTGGGATAGACGGCATCGACCGAATAGCCGTCATCGGCGGGATCCGAATAGATCAGCGCGCCGATGGCGCCATGGTCTTGCGCCAGCTTGACCTTGAGACCGCGCCAGCCCTGGCCGTAACGCGAGATGACGATCTTGCCCTTGACCGAAATGCCGAGCGTCTCGAGCCGCTTGTAATCGTCCTCATTGCCATAATTGACATAGACCAGCGGCGCGGTGACATCGCCGTCGCCTTGATATTCCAGATAGGCGGGCAGGGCATATTGCTTGGCGGTGGCGGAGCTGTCGCCGGGGATCGGCCGCTCCTGCAAGGTCGCCTTCCAGGGCTTGCCGTTGAGGTTCGGCATTTCCAAGGTCTCGCTCACCGGCGTGGGGTAGAGCACGCGGTAGGTTTCGATATGGGCATCCCAGCCGAAGCTTTGGAATTGTTTCAAAATCCAGTCGGCGTTGCTTTTGTCATGGGGCGAGCCGACCTGGTTCGGCTCCGCCGCCAGAAGCTTCATCCAGCCATCCAGATCATGGGGATTGATCGCGGCATCGAAGCGCGTCAGCAGCCCGGCATCGTCGTTGGAGGTTTGCGCGAAGGCCGCGCCGGTCAGAAGAAGGCCCGCCAGACTGCAAAGAACCGAACGCCGCATGAAAACCCCCGACCGATGTTTCTTGCGAGCCATCGTATCGGCGGTTTTCCGCGGCGTCACGCCGGGAAGGCGGGAAAAATCAGATCGAGGATTCGATCCACTCTTTAATCTTGGATTTGGGCAAGGCGCCGACCTTGGTCGCCGCAACTTGGCCTTGCGAGAAGATCATCATGGTGGGAATGCCGCGCACGCCATATTTGGTGGGGACGTGCGGATTCTCGTCAATATTGATCTTGGCGATGGTCACTTTGTCGCCCATCTCGGCGGACAGTTCATCCAATGCCGGGGCGATCATGCGGCAGGGGCCGCACCATTCGGCCCAGAAATCCACCAGGACCGGCTTCGTGGCGTCCAGAACATCGGCCTGAAACGAGGCATCCGAGACTTTGATGGGCATGGCTGCTGTCCTTTAACTCGCACTTTTAAGACCGCGCGGCCGGACGGACAACCGGTTTGCCACTTTTCCTGGCCGACGCTCTTATATCTAGGAATGGGCCCCTTCGGGGTCAAGCCGTCTGCGGATCAGGGCCATCTGGCGGTCCAGAATGGCGTCGGAAAGCCGCATCAGGGAGGGTCCATCGGTCCAAACCAGGCCACAGTCGATTCGCCGGTCCGGGAAAATCTGGGCCGCGGCGGCGCGGTAGAGCGCCATCTGGGCAAGGTAAATGGGACTGACATCCTCTTCATGGGCAGGCGGCGGGCGGTTGGTCTTGAAATCCAGGATCAGAACTTCCGTGTCCGTCACCGCCAGCCGGTCCACCCGGCCATTGACCTGGGCGCCGGGACCCAGTTCGGGCAGGGCCGCCAGGAAGGCGACTTCCGCGCGGCTGGACGGTGCAAAGGCGGGCGCGAATTGTGGATCGTCCAACAGCCGCAATGTTTCATCCGCCAGCGCCGCGGCAGCGTCAGCGTCGAAGCCTCGTGCCATCGCATATCGGATTGCCAGCGCGCGGCGCTCTTCGGCCGGAACGTCCGGCAGCCGCGCCAGCAGGGCATGCACGACATTGCCGCGCTTGAAGCGGCCGGGTCCGGCTGTCAGCGGCGACAAGGGTGCCTGTTCGGGCATATCGAGCGCATCGGACGGCCGGATCAGGCGAGGCGAAACCTGCTCTGGTGGCGCTGGACGTGTCATCCATCCCGGCAATGGCCTTGCGGTTGGCGCCTCTGCCGCTTCGGAGGCGCGCGTTTCATCCTCGACATGCCCGAAAGCCGATCCAGCCTCGCCATGCCGGATGATCGGCCGGCCCAGCGCTTCGGCCGCCGCGCGCGCCAATGCGTACCAGGAACCGTCCCGCACGCCGCGCCTGTTCTCGAAGCCGCAGACATACAGCCTGTCGCGCGCGCGGGTCAGCGCGACATAGAGCAGGCGGCGATGCTCTCGCAGCGTCTGGTCTTCCTCGGCGCACTTGGCCGCCTTGACGCTTTGCGGCGCGTCGCCTTCGGCCAGGGGAAACAGCACGCCGGTCTCGCCATACAGAAGATGCCCCTTGCGCGACGGCGGATCGGGCAAGGCGGTGGTGTCGGGCAGGATGACGATATCGGCTTCCAGTCCCTTGGCGCCATGCACCGTCATGACCCGCACTTCATTGCGGCCGCGCTCCATGTCGCGCTTGATCTGGGTATTGCCGCGCGCCAGCCAGTCCAGAAAACCTTCCAGAGACGGCGTATGCATGCGTTCATAGGCCAGCGCTAGGGAAAGAAATTCCTCGATCGCATCGGTCGATTCCGGCCCGAGCCGGGCAACAAGATCGTGTTTCTTGTCCAGTGCCGTCAGAGCATGGCCGTAGAATTCGAAGGGCGGCGCGAAATCGGCCCGCGCCAACATTTCGGACAGGAAAATATGCGCCGCTTCGAAACGCGTCTGATTTTTTTGCTCGCGGAGCGCCTGCCACACTGTGCCCGTGCGCCCGTGGCAAAGGGCGAAGAGATCATCCTCGCTCACAGCGCATAATGGCGAGCGCAACAGTGATGCCAGATTGAGATCGTCCTCCCGTTGCAGGGCAAAACGGCCGAGCGCCATCAGGTCCATCACCGCGATCTGTTCGGTGAGCGTGATGCGATCGGCGCCCGCCACCGGGATATTCCGCAACTTCAATTGTCGGATGATTTCCCCGCCGAACGGCTCGCGGCGCGGCAGCAGGATCATGATGTCGCCAGGCGTGATCGGCCTTTCATGGCCGGGCAGCGTCGCACCAGAATCCAGCCAGGTTTGGATTTGTCCGGCGATGCGCTGCGCCAGCACGACGATTGGGCTGTCCGGCTGCACCGCGTCGACCGGAAGATAGGGATCCACGGCAACCACAGGGCCCGGCGCCAGGGCGGTCCAGAATTCGATCCCGCCCTTGGCCGCGGCACGGTGGGCCAGATGGGTGATCGGCTGGTCGCGCGACGTGAGACCCGCGCGCGCCGTGGTGCCCAAGAAAACCTGATCCACGAATTGCAGGATTTCCGGCGCCGAGCGGCGTGACGTGACCAGCGGCTGGTCCACAAAGGGTTGCTCGGCCTGGGCCGCAAGGCGTTCGAAGTAATTCCGATTGATGTCGAACTGGGTGGGATCGGCGCCCTGAAAGCTGAAAATGGATTGCTTCTCGTCGCCCACCGCGAAGACGGTCCGGGCCAATTTCCGGTCCCGGCCAGCACCGGCGAAAAATTCTTCGGTCAATTTGCGCACGATCGCCCATTGCTCCGGGCTGGTGTCCTGGGCTTCATCGATCAGGATATGGTCGATGCCATTGTCGAGCTTGTAGAGCACCCATTGCGCGGCATTGCCGCGTTCCAGCAAGGCCAGGGTCTTCACGATCAGATCGTCATAATCCAGAACCGCACGGCGCGCCTTGGCGTGGGCATATTCCCGGCGCATGGCGTCGATGAGGGTCAACGCCGCTTCCGCGAGCTGCGCCGCCCGCGCCGCGCGCTGGCGGTCTTCGGCCCGGCAAAAGCGCTCCTGCAGATCGGTCAGGTAGGCGAGTAGATCGGGCCGCGCATCGGCCAGGGCTTTGGCGGCGAGCTTCTTGCGCGGCGCGCCGTCCTTGGTCATCAGCCAATCGCGCAGCAGCGCGAAACTTTCCGGCGCCAAATCCAGCGCCAGAATCTTTGCCACTTTGGTTCCCGCTTCGGCATCGAGCTTGCCGCCGTCATGCAGCCAGCCGCGCACGGCACGCAGCAGCTCGATTTCCCCCCGCAGTGCGTTGCAGAAATCTTGGGCGGCATCGGTGCCGCGTTCCGCGCCATGCGCCCGCCAGACCGCATCTTCGAAAGGCACGCCGTTCAGGCCCTCGAAGAACCGATCCATCTTGCGCCGGTCGTTGCCCAACGCGGCCTGCAGAATATCGTTGAGCCGCGCTTCGCCTGCTTCCGTCGCCAGCCGCGCGACCGCATCATGCAAGCGTGTCTCGCCATCGCCGGCGCGTTCCAGGACGATCTGGCGGGCCTCGGCGATCTGCGACCGGGCCGAGGCGTCATCCAGGACATCAAAGCCGGGAGATACACCTGCCTCGATGGGAAAGCGCGCCAGCACGATCTGGCAGAAGGCGTGCAAGGTCAGCACTTTCAAGCCGCCCGGCGTCTCCAGCGCCTGGGCGAACAGGCGTCGAGCCTTGGGCAAGTCATCCGGCTCGGCGCCGATGGCGCGGATGTTTTCCGCCAATCTGGCGTCGGGAAGCATCGCCCATTCGCCCAGCTGCCGGAACAGGCGGTGCTGCATCTCGGCGGCCGCTGCCTTGGTGAATGTGAGGCAGAGAATCTTTTCCGGCCTGGCGTCCGCCAGCAGCAGCCGCGCCACGCGATTGGCCAGGGTGTAAGTCTTGCCCGCGCCGGCATTCGCGGCCACCCAGGCCGACAGCGACGGATCGGAGGCGAGGTTGCCGCTCATGCCTCCTCCGTGCCGGAAACCGACCATTCGCGCACCCGCGCCAGATGATCGTAATCGCCTTCGGAGGTGGTGCTGAACGGGCGTACCCGTGCGTGATAGGGCGTGGCGGGATCGTCGAAGCGGGCAATGCGTGCGGCAAGCTGCGCGACGGCTTTTGCGATCAGATCCGGTACATCGGGAATGGGCTGTATCTTGCCGCCTTCGGCGCCGCCGGAAATGTGAAGATATAAAAGTTCTTCCACGGCCAGCTTGCCAAGGTCCGGAAAACCGCCTTCCGCCAGGATGGCGCCTTCCAGCGGCAGTTGCGGCGCCAGCAATTCGCGAACCTGCGGAGTGCTGGGGGGCCGCCCCGTTTTGTAGTCCAGAATGGCCGCGTTGCCGTCATTGAGAAGGTCGATGCGATCGGCCACGCCGCTTAAAATGAAATCGCCACCGGGCGCGGCGAACATGCGGGTGCCACGGATTTCCAATACGCTGCGCGAAATGCCGTCCGCCCGCTCGCGTTCCAGCTCGGCGAACCAGCGAGCCGCATTCTGGAAACGCGGGCGCCACACCGACAAGGCGGACCTGGGAATGGCAAGTTCTTCAAACACGCCGTCCGCTATCGCCATCAACTGCGCCACGGCATCGTCCGGTGGTGCGCCGGGAAAGCGGCGTTTGTACAATTCCAAGGCGCGATGCAGCGCGGTGCCACGCTCCATGGGGCCAATCGGCGCATCCAGCGGGTCCAGCGGCCGCAGCTTCAACACATGGCGCGCATAGATCGCATAGGGATCGCGCAGCCAGGTTTCGATTTCGGTGACGGACAGTCTGCGGGGCCGCGTTTCGACCGGCGGTCTTGGCGCCGGCGGCAGGATAGGCGGAACGGGCCGCACATCGCACAGTTGGCGCGCGCGCTCTGCATAGGGGCCGCCGGAAATTTCCTGGCCAAGACCGCCGGTCAATTGCGTCAACCGCTGCAGCCAGCGCGACGCGATGGTCGGTGCGCCATCGGCTTTGGCGGCGCGCGTCAGCAATACGTCACCACTTGCCGCCAGCCCGGCGAAATCATGCGCCGCCAGGCCGATGCCGCGTTCGGGCTGTTCCAGTCCCAATGTTTCGCGCATCGGCCGCGAGAACCAAGGATCCGCCGGGGTGGTTTGTGGCCAAGTTCCTTCATTCAGTCCGCCCAGGATGGTGAGATCGAAATTTTGCAGGCGTGCTTCGAGCGGGCCCAGAATGGCGATGGCGCGATGGCGATTGAATCGGGGACGCACGGGGGTCTTCATCGCCAGCGCGCGCAGCAAGGCCGGATAGGCACCGGGCTCCAGGGAGGGCAGCCCGGCGGCGTCCTCGCGGAAGGCTTGGAAAAACAAAGCCGCCGCTTCGCCGTCCGCGTCGCGCCAAACCGGACAATCCTGCGCCTCGGCACAGGATAGCTGCTCGGCGGTTTGGAGATGAATGGCGAGAAGATCTTGCAGCGCTATTTCAGACTTCGCGAAAGCCGTCTCCAGTGGCGACAGGAGCGCTGACACGCGCACCCACCAAGCGGCGAGGGACTTGCAAGCTTGCGTGATCTCCTCGGTACGGGCTATTGCAGTGGCGCCGGCAATAGCCCTGGCAATTCCGGCAACGCCCGGATCGGCGCGGGGCCCGCGCAGGGCCAGCCGGTCCAGCATGCGCGCCTGATGACGGAACAGAGCGGGATCTTCGCCCATGGTGGCGAAGGGATGTTTCAGCAGCGCCAAAAGCGGCACCGGTGCAAACTGGACTTCGGCCGCTTCCGCCAGCAGGCACAGGAACGCGCCGGCGCTTGTGTGAGCCAATGGCCGGCCGGCGGAATCGTCGATGGCGATCCGCCAGCGTCCCAACTCACTTGCCACGCGCCGCGCCAAGGTCCGGTCAGGCGTAATCAAGGCAGCGGTGCGGCCCTCATGTTCGAGTGTTTCGCGCAAAGCGAGCGCAATGATGAGTGCTTCTTGCGCCAAATCATTCGCGGTGACGAGCGTGACGCCATCAAGGCCCTGCGCGATATCGCCGCCACCGGCATCGGCCAGCGCGCGCCAGGCATCTGTGGTGGGCGCGGGCCGCAGACACTCGCGCAACAGACTCTCACGCGCCGGATCGGGACAGGGACCATGCCAGTCCTTTACGTCATCGCGCGCCGCGCCGATCGAATCCAGCAATTGCTTCAGGCCATATTGCGGATGCCCAGGATCCAGCACATGCCAACTTTTTTCGTCCAGCCTGCGGTCCAGGCCCGGCAGCACCAATGCGCCTTGCAGCAGCCGCGCAATCACTCCCAGCAGTCTTGCGGTGGCGGGAATGGAGCCCGTCGATCCCGCCGCGATCACCATGCCGCGCGGTGGGTGTTTCTGGAGCCGTTCCGCCAGATGGGCGAGAGCCAGATTGCGCCGTGCGGCGGGATTGATCGCGCCCTCTGCCGCCAGCAATGCCGGCCATTGATCGCGGATCAGGACCAGAAAGCGGGTGACATTTTCCCAATGCGCCGCCAGGGACAGCGGCACCAGCGCGTCCAGGTTTGCAAGATCGGCGCCTTGACGTTCGACATCGTCGATCACCTTGGCCAGGCTTTCCGCCAGGGCGGCGGCCTGGGAAAAATTCATTTTCTCGTCCTGGCGCGCGCTCCATTGCCGGATCAGCGCGGCGAGCAGCAATTGGCGGCGGATGGACGAAATCGCGGGCGGCAATTCCAGCCCGTCGCTTACCGCGTCGAACAGGAAATCGTCCTCGTCGCTGTCTCCAAGGGCACGAAATTGCGGCAGCAAAGCCGCCCCGCCCAGCACCCGTGCGAAAGCCTCGCCGAAGGTCCGCGCCGCGCGCCGCGTCGGCAGATAGATCGTGACCTCAGACAAGGCGAATGGGCCTTGTTCTATCCGCTCCAGCAGGCCGCGCGCCAAGGTCTCGCCGAAAGCTGCGCTGGCGCCGATCGTGAAGACGCCGCTCACGCCCGTCCCAGCCGGGCAATAAAGGCTTCGGCGTCGTCGCGCGCCTGCGGACTGCCGACATGCAGCCACACCCCATCCAGTCTTGTGCCGTGAAGGCGCTGCTTGGCGATGGCGCGATCCCACATCACGTTGGTGGAAAAGACCGCTGCCGGCGGTTCGGCAAACAGCCGAGGATGAACCAGTTGCACACCGGGGAATGCGAAAGGCGAGATCACCCGGTCCGGCACGCGGCTGACATGGCCGGTGGCGGAAAGGCGAAAATCGCCGCGCCAGCCTTCATAGCCCAGCGCCGACACCATGGAAGCGAGCAGCAGAAGACCATCCATCCGTGTTTCGTCCCAAAGCCGTGCCATGGTCGGCAGGGCGGAACTGTAACCTTCCACCCAGATGGAATCCGAATTGAGAATGAAGAAAGGCTCGTTCTGGAAATGGGGCAAGGCCTTGACCACGCCGCCGCCGGTGTCCAGCAGCGCATCGTCTTCCGACGAGTAGCGGATTTCGATATCGCGGCGCTGGCTCAGATGGGCACGCAGCATTTCAGCCCTGTAGTGAAGATTGACCACGGCCAACTCCACGCCCGCGGCCACCAGCCGGTCCAGGCAATGGTCTATCAATGCTTTGCCGGCGACCGGAATCAACGGCTTGGGACGGTCATCGGTGAGCGGGCGCATGCGCACGCCCAAGCCCGCCGCCATGACCATGGCGCGGCGGATCACGCGGATTCCAGTTCTGGCAAGCTGCGCCGTTCCTTGGGAAGGACGCGGTCGTACCAGGCGCGCAGTTCGCCCAATAGCGGATGCGACAGGTCGCGCTCCAGATAGGTCCAGACCCGCGGCAGATAGGACAGATAGCGCCGCTTGCCATCGCGGGCATAAAGCCGCGCGAAGATGCCCACGATCTTGGTGTTGCGCTGGGCCGCCATCACCGCCATCTCGGCGCGGAAATGGGCTTCGTCCAGGGGTGTGCCTTGCGCGCGCATCGCCGCCAGATAATGGGCGGCGGTGATCTTCGCCAGTTCGGGCGCGACATCGCGGCGCGCATCCTCGATCAGGGAGATCAGATCGTAGGCCCGGCTTCCGGCCACTGCGTCCTGGAAATCGATCAGACCGATTCGCGCCAGACCATTTCGTTCCGGCAACCACATCAGGTTCTGGGCGTGGTAGTCGCGATGAACGAAGACAGGTGTTCTGACCGCCACGGCGCCAAGGACCTTGCGCCACAAGGCTCTGTGTTCCTGATATTCGCTCTCCGTCGCTTTTCGTCCCAGCGCCAGCGGCAGGAACCATTCCAGCATCAAATCGGTTTCTGCGACCAGCGCGATCTCGTCATAGATGAAGAGAGGAATGTCCGGCGCCAGCAGGGCAGGGGCGTCCTCCTGGTGAATCCTGGCCAGGACTTCCGCCGCCGCCTTGTACAATTCTTCTTCCGAACCGCCCTTGGCCAGCACATCGGTGAACAACGTGTCGCCCAGATCCTCCAGCACCATCCAGCCATTCGGATAATCGGCGGCATGGATGATGGGCGCACCAAATCCGCGCCCACGCAGGAATTCCGCGACGGCGGCGAAGCGGCGGCAGTCGCCGCCGGCCAGCCGCGCAATCGCGTCGTAGCCCAGGGCGCGGCGGACGGATTCATCGGCATCCGAGGGCGCAATCGCGGTCTCGGCTCCCCGCGGCTGATCCATCAGCATGGCGCGGCGGCCATTCTGGTGCAGGCGGGCATAATGACGGGTGGAGGCATCGCCCGGCAGCGGTGCGATCTCTGCGTCACCCCATCCCGCGGCGCGGAGAAAATTCTGGCGGTCAGACATTGGCGATTTCCAGGCTTTGCCAGCGCATTGGGCCTTCCAGCACCGCGCGGCGCTCGGCGTCGGCTTGCAGGCGAATCGTTAGTGCGTCGCGGGGCAGGCGGCCTTCGGCCCGTTCGGGCCATTCGATCAGGGCGGCGCCGTCTTCCAGTGCCTCGCCAAGCCCCAACTCGTCCAGTTCCGCCGCGCGCTTCAGGCGATAAAGGTCATAATGGCTGACGGTGAGGCGGGGCGTGTCATAGGCCTGCACCAAGGTGAAGGTAGGGCTCGGCACAGCTTCCGCTACCCCAAGGGCCACAAGAATGGCGCGGGCCAAGGTGGTCTTGCCGCTGCCCAGATCGCCTTGCAGCAGCACGGCGTCGCCGCGCGTCAGCTGCCCCGCGATCGCCATGCCCAAGGCCTGGGTGGCCGCCAGATCCGGCAGCGGCACCATCATGCGAAACCTGTCCGTCATGTCTTGTTCTAGCCCGCGTTTGGCCACTGTCTCAACGGCATCGGGGCGTTTGCGCCAGGCCCGGAAGCCATGCTAGCCCCCGGCCGGTTTCTGCGGAAAAATCATGTCGGGACAGATTGTCATTGTCGGTGCGGGCCAGGCGGGCGTGCAAGCGGTTCAAAGCCTGCGGAGCGAAGGATTCTCAGGCGCCATCACCATGATCGGCGACGAAGCCTACCCGCCATATCAACGCCCGCCACTCTCCAAGGCCTATCTGCTAGGCACCTTCGCCCGCGAGCGATTGTTCCTGAAACCGGCTGCATTCTACCGCGAAGCCGGTTGCGATCTGATTCTCAATGCCCGCGTGGACAAGATCGACCGTGCCGCCAAGACGGTGTCGCTGCAGGATGGGCGGACCCTGGCTTATGACAAATTGCTGCTGGCGACGGGCACGCGGGTGCGCAGGCTCGCCTGCCCAGGTGCCGGGCTGCCGGGGGTTCAATATCTGCGCGATATCGCCGACGTGGATGGCCTGCAGGACGGGTTCAAGTCGGGCATCCGCCTGGCCATTGTCGGCGGTGGCTATATCGGTCTGGAAGTTGCCGCGGTCGGTGCCAAGCGGGGTCTGGATGTGACGGTGTTCGAAGCGGCGGATCGCTTGATGGCGCGGGCGGTTTCCCAGCCGGTTTCGGATTTCTATGCCGCCGAGCATACCCGATCCGGTGTAAAGTTGAATCTGAACACAGGCGTGGAAAGCTTTGAAGGAAATAATAAAATAGAAGCTGTAGTGGCGGGCGGAACAGCACATCCTGCGGATATGGTCCTGGTAGGGATTGGGGTGGTTCCCAATGACATGTTGGCACGCGAATCCGGGCTGCCCTGCCAGGATGGCATCATCGTGGACCGCAATGCCATGACGTCCGATCCCTCGATTTTCGCGGCCGGCGACTGCACCCGCCATCATGGCCGCGAGGGCATCGAGATCCGGCTGGAGTGTGTCCAGAACGCCATCGATCAGGCCAAGCACGCGGCCCTGGCCATGGTGGGCCGCGCCAAAATCTATAGCGAGGTACCCTGGTTCTGGTCGGACCAATATGACCTCAAGCTGCAAATCGCCGGGCTGGCCCGGCCCCCCGACCGGCTGGTGCTGCGCGGCGATCCGGCTTCGCGCAAATTCGCCGTCTTCCATCTCAGGGACGGCGTGGTCGCGGCGGTGGAGGCGATCAATGCCGCGCCGGAATATCTGACCGGCAGGAAGCTGATCGCGGATGGCGCAAAGGTCCCGCCGGAGAAGCTGGCCGATCTTTCCATCCCCATGAAACAGATGGCCCAGGACTAGATAAGCGCCATGCCCAAGATCACCTTCATTCAGCCCGATGGCGCCGAGCAGACGGTAGAGGTCGTCGCTGGCTGGTCGGTGATGGAAGGGGCGGTTAGAAGTCTGGTCCCCGGTATCGATGCGGATTGCGGTGGCGCCTGTGCCTGCGCCACCTGCCATGTCTATGTCGATCCGGCCTGGCTGGCGGCGCTACCGGCCAAATCCGAGATGGAAGAGACGATGCTGGATTTCGCCCAGACGGCGGCGCCCAACAGCCGCCTATCCTGCCAGTTGCGCGTCACCTCGGACCTGGACGGGCTGATCGTGCGGGTACCGATTGCGCAGCACTGAGCCCCTATCGGCGTCTGATAGCCAAGCGCGAACGGCAACGGACTGTAACCGAAATCTGCCGGCCCTGGCCGGCGCGGCGCAATTGACCGAACGCTTATAACGAAGCGGCGCGGCTGTCGGCGATGCGGCGCGGGATGTGGCAGCGGACCACCGTGCCATTGCTGCTTTCGATTTCCACCCAACCGTCATGCAATTCCAGGAAGCGATTGACCAGCGCCAGTCCCAGCCCGGCGCCGGCCCGCCTTCCGGTCTGATTCTGGGCCGAGAAACGCTCGAACACATTGGCTTTCACATCGGGCGCCAGGCCGGGACCATTGTCGGCGACGGTGATCTGCACATCCTCGCCCACGATCCGTCCCGACAGGCGAATGATCCCGCCCGAAGGCGTGAATTTGAAGGCATTGGAAAGCAGATTGAACACGATCTGGCGCATTCGGCGCTGATCGGCGAGGAACAGTCCGGCATCCTGTTCGCAATCCAATTCCAGGCTGAGACCCATCTTGGCGGCCCAATCGCCGGCATGGTTGGCGATCTCGGCCAGCAAGCCATAAAGATCGATCCGCTCCAGCTCCAGCCGCAACGCGCCGGATTCGATCAGCGCCAGATCCAGAATGTCGTTGATCAGGTCCTTGAGCGTATTGGAGCCTTCGACGATGGCGCCGACATATTCGGTCTGGCGTGGATTGAGATCCCCCGGCACGCCCGAAGCAAGATGCTCGGCGAAACCCAGAATGGTGTTGAGCGGTGTGCGCAGTTCATAAGAGACATGCTTGATGAAATCGGATTTGAGCCGGTCGGCGGCCTCCAGCGCGTCGTTGCGATCGCGCAACGCGGTTTCGATGCGGAACCGGTCGGTGACATCGGCGAATGTCACCAGGCTGGCGCCGTCGGGAAGCGGCGACAGGCCGAGCGACAAGATGGTGCGGTCGTTGCGCTC
This sequence comes from uncultured Alphaproteobacteria bacterium, assembly GCA_903897605.1. Lineage (GTDB taxonomy): Bacteria > Pseudomonadota > Alphaproteobacteria > Micropepsales > Micropepsaceae > Rhizomicrobium. Next base: position 28,633 of record CAIUCH010000007.1, on the reverse strand, counting down.
GACCTCGCCCAGATCGCGCGTCACGCCGGCTTCGGAGACGATCGCCTGAATCAGGCGGTCCCACATCGCGCCGTCGCCGAATTTGAGGGTGCAAAGAGCGGCAATGGCGCGGACATGGGGTTCTCCGCGCATGTCATCGGTGTCCAGATCCCAGATACGGGCGAAAGCCGCATTGTGCAGTTTCAACCGGCCATCGGGACCGAACACGGCGACGCCTTCGAGCAGCGTATCCAAGGTGGCCGACTGCACCTTGATCAGGGTGTTGTAGCTGGATTCCAGGTTCAGCTTCTCGCTGACATCTTCGTAAAGGAAAGTGAGCCCGCCAAAGGGATGGGGCTGACTGATCACCCGCATGGTCTGGCCGCCGGGGACGTGCCAAAGTTCTTCGGTGGTGCGGTCGCGGGCATCCTGGTAAAGCGCCAACCGTCCCCGCTTCCAGGCTTGATAATCGCGCTGCTCGGGAAGCTTGCGGCCTTCGCGCAGCCGGTCGAGGATTTCGCCATCGCTGGGATGACGGTCCAGCCAGTCTTCCGACAGACCCCAGACCCGGGCGAAGGCGCGATTGTAGAAAGTCAGTTTCTGGTCGCGGCTGAAAATCGCCACCGCGGTGGCGAGCTTGTCCAGGGTATCGACATGGGCATCGACATGCTGCTGCAGCCGGGCTTCGGCCGCCGCCACATCCGTCACATCGATCGCCGTGCCGATGATGCCGGCATCGCCCAGAGGGATTTCGGTGAAAGTGATGGCGCGGCGCTCGCCGCTCACCACTGCGAAACGCTTGGCCTCAACCACGACATTCTGGGCTCGGGCGGACGCGGCGAGATCGCGCTCGGTCTTGTCCAGCGCCACTTGCGAGGCGCGCGCCGCGGCGATGTCGGCAGCGCCGGTCGAGGTCAGGAAGGCATGATTGCCCCAGGAGAGCGCCAGGCCTTTGTCCCTGAGCCATACCGGAATGGGCAGGGCATCGAGGATGGCGCGGAAATCCGCCGAGGCGCTTTGCGCGCCCTGTTCTTCCAGCCACACCGCCGCCATCGAACCGACGGCGCGGCCGCGCGCCGTCAGCTTGCGTCCGCTGGCATCGCTCAGGGGAATGCGGAACGCGACACCGCGATCGGAAAGATCATCAAGCGCGGTGGAAAGCGCCAAGGCGTCCGCGCCCTTGAGACAGGATTCCAGCGCCTGCTCGCCGCCGCCATAGGAGAAAGGACCGGACCCATCGCGGCCCCATACCACCAGCGCCTCGCGGCCGGCGCCCAGCAAGGCATCGCGTTCGCCCACCGCATTGCGGGTGCGCGCGCCCGTGACGCGCAGGCTGCGCCGAAGGCGCTGGGCGCTGCGTTGTTCGGCCAGGGCCCAGAGGGAAGCGGCAATTGCCAGCGCCACGGCCCCCGCCGCCAGCGCGCTCAGCACCATCAGCCGGCCGGCGTCGAAACCGATGACCAAATCGACCGGGTCCGCCGCCCAGGCCGGGGCGGGCAGGAATATGGCCAGGACCACGCAGAATCCCGGCTTGCCCTTCCCGATATGTCCCAATTTGGGACTCATGCCTGACTGTCCCCTCGAATCCGCCGCGAACGGTCGAATCACTGTAGAATCAACAAGATACCGGCAGGGGGCCATCCGGCATAGAGATTGTGGTTAATAAAGTATGAAAATCTAGCTGTGGCGCACAGGGCCATAAGTTGCGCCCTGTGGACAGTCTTATGAGTCGGCAATTATAAAGTTGACATACGTAAGCCGTTCGCCTATATAGATAGGAATGGAGACGGCAATGAAAAAGATCAAGCAAGCTAAGCCATTCACATTAAACGATTTTATGGTCCGTTTTCCGGATGACGCGGCCTGTCTTGAACATCTGATGACCATTAGGTTTGGCCGCACGCTCGAATGCCCTAAGTGCAAGAAAACAGGGCGGTTTTCGCGTCTAGTATCCGAATTGGCGTATTCCTGCCCGTGGTGCGGTCATCACATTCACCCGATGGTTGGGACGCCTTTCGCTCGGACTCACGTCCCTTTGTTCAAATGGTTTTACGCGATCTATCTATTCACAACTTCCCACCACGGTGTCCCTGCCAAGGAATTGGAGCGCCAGTTGGGTGTCTCTTATCCGACCGCTTTCCGCATGGCGCACGAAATTCGCAAGTACATGGCGATGATCGACGGCGACCCGAAGCTGGGCGGCCACGTGGAGGCCGATGAGACCTATGTTGGCGGCAAGGAAAAGGGCGTTATATACCGGCGGGATGTGGAGTGGCCGCAATATTCAACACGCAGTACTCCATCTCGACTTCTTCAGCCATGATGGATGTCCTTTAACTTGCGAGTAATTCGCAACCAAAGGATACCATAAATCTGTTCCGTATGCCATCTTTATAAACGCCTATGAGTCAGATCAGGGAATTAGACTCCCGATCCGCGGGTCGGGGTGAAATCCTGAAGTCAGGGCGATCTCAGCCCGGCAACAAATTCTTGTAATTGGGCCGGCGGCGATAACCCCGTGCGATCATGCAGCGGCCATAGAGGGCATTGTAGATCCGATTCCGGCGGTACCGGGTTCCTTCCATGCCGCGCACGTCATAGGTGAGATACGTCTCGGCCTGGATGCGGCAGGAATCGTCATCCGTTTCGAATCGCTCTGGGGACACGCGCGACGCTTCGAACGCATCACCATCCTGGCGGATCACACTGCTGCACCCAGCCAACGCGGTCAGGACAAGGCAAAGAAAAAGGGCGCGCATGCCGTTAGCTAGCGCGCCCTTTCCGCAGGGATCAAGCGATCAGTACCTATAAGTATCCGGCTTATACGGGCCGGTCTTGGGAATGCTGACATAATCGGATTGCTTGGTGGAAAGCTCGGTGAGATGCACGCCGATCTTGGCCAGATGCAGCCGCGCCACTTTCTCGTCCAGCGTCTTGGGCAGGGTATAGACCTTCTTCTGATACTTGCCCGGATTTGTGAAGAGTTCGATCTGCGCCAAGGTCTGATTGGTGAACGACGCGCTCATCACGAAGGAGGGGTGGCCCATCGCATTGCCCAGATTGACCAGCCGGCCTTCCGACAAAAGGATAATGCGCTTGCCGCCGGGGAATTCGATTTCATCGACCTGCGGTTTGACATTGTGCCACTGGAAATTCTTCAGCGCGCCGACCTGAATTTCGCTGTCGAAATGACCGATATTGCAGACGATGGCGCGATCCTTCATCGCCCGCATGTGATCAACGGTGATGACATCGATATTGCCGGTGGCCGTAACGAAGATGTCGGCGCGGGGCGCCGCTTCTTCCATCGTCACCACCTCATAGCCTTCCATCGCCGCCTGCAGCGCGCAGATGGGATCGATTTCACTGACCAAGACGCGGCAACCGGCCTGGCGCAGTGAGGCGGCCGAGCCTTTGCCAACATCGCCGAAGCCCGCGACCATCGCCACTTTGCCCGACATCATCACATCGGTGCCGCGGCGGATGCCGTCGACCAGGCTTTCGCGGCAGCCATAGAGATTGTCGAATTTCGACTTGGTGACGCTGTCATTCACATTGATGGCGGGGAACAGCAGCTTGCCGTCTTTTTCCATCTGATAAAGACGATGCACGCCGGTTGTAGTTTCTTCCGAGACGCCCTTGATGCTGGCGGCGAGCTGGGCGAACCAGCCTGGCTTTTCCTTCAAGATGCGCTTGATCAGGGCATAGAAAACTTCTTCTTCTTCATTCTCCGGCTTGTCCAGGAACGCGGTGTCGCCCTTTTCGGCGCGCAGGCCGTGATGCACCAGCATGGTGGCGTCGCCGCCATCGTCCAGGATCATGTTGGGCAATCCGCCATCACCCCATTCCAGGATCTTGCGGGTGTAGTTCCAATATTCGACCAGGCTCTCGCCTTTGACCGCGAACACGGGAATGCCCTTGGCGGCGATGGCGGCGGCGGCGTGATCCTGGGTCGAATAGATATTGCAGGAGGCCCAACGGATATCGGCGCCAAGGGCGGCCAGGGTTTCGATCAGGACGGCGGTCTGGATGGTCATGTGCAGGGAGCCGGCGATGCGCGCGCCCTTCAGTATTTGCTTGGGACCATATTCCGCGCGGGTCGCCATCAGGCCGGGCATCTCGATCTCGGCGATCGTCAATTCCTTGCGGCCCCATTCGGCCAAGCTGATGTCCTTGACGACGTAATCGGTGTTGGCGGCCATGGTCGGAGATTCCCTCAATTGCGGGCCGGCTATAGCAGCGGCGCGGGGCAGGGGCAAGCAGGATATAAAGAAAACTGCATATCCCGGTCCGCCGGCTTTTCCCTGCGATTATGGGCCCTCGACCCTGTATCCGGCCTTGCGCAGCAGCGCAGGCACGCCGTCGGGTCCGGCCAGGTGCCCGGCGCCAACGGTGATGAAGAACGCGCGTTTTTCCCGCAGCATGGTCTGGATCTGCAGAGCCCAGCGTTGATTGCGATCCGTGAGCAGGGCCTTTTTCATTTCGGGCTCGGCGGCCAGTTCGGAATTCATCAGAGCGGCAAGCTTGTCGGCCTTGCCCTGGCTCCAGGCGGCGACCATGGGACCAAGATCGTCGTCGCCTTTCTGGTAATCCTTGAGATCGGCTTGGAACTCCTCCAGCTGGAGCTTGTCGTCGCTTCCGGCCAGAAGGCGGATTTGCTGTTCGATGGTCTCGAAGAAGCGCATCGGCTTTTGCGCCTTGGCGGCGATTGTCATCACCGCATGATCGACGCCGGCATCGGCGGAATATTGCTTGGCGGTACCTTCGGCGACCAGCAATTGCAGCGACACCAGCCAGGGTTTTTCATGGTCCACCACATCCGGCGGCAGATGCGCGGTTTCTATCGCGGCGTCGAAATCGGCACGCGCCGATGGCTGCAACATCTCGCGGAGCGATTGACCCGGCGCCAGCAGGCCCATCTGGGCAACCAGCTTGCGGATTTCGGTTTGCGCTTTTTCATCCATGGAAACTTCGAAGACGAAGACATTGGCTTTGCCAATGGCAGCGTTGATGGCCGGCGTGTGCCATTCGATATTGTCCGGCAGAAGATGAATGGAGCCGAACAGATAGACTTCGCCTTCCGGCCCCTTGACGTGCCACAGCGCGGGATGGGCGTGAATGACCGGTGCTGCGGCGGCGGGGACAAGTCCGAGAAGCAGTGACAGGGCTGCGAGCAAGGGTCGAAAACGCATTTTATCCTTCCTGCCGCGCACGACCGAAGACGCTGTCGCGCGGTCGTGCTTGGCGTAATTTGACCCGCCGATGACGGTTCAAATCACTCTTCACCGAACTTCGCGTCAATTAGGGCCAGCATCGCCATCATCGCACCATCGGCGTCGGGACCTTCCGCTTCGACGCCGATCTCGCTGCCCAGACTGGCTGCCAGCATCATCAGTCCCATGATCGAGCGGGCATTCACCCGTGTGCCGTCCTTGACGATGGTGATTTCCGATTGAAACCGGGCGGCAGCTTCCACCACTTTGGCGCTGGCGCGCGCGTGCAGGCCGCGCTTGTTGGTGATCTTTGCGACGGCCCGAACCGGCTCGCTCACGCCGGCGCGCCCAGATCGACCGAGCCGGCGCGCATGTATTTGCGGCCCGCGTCGATCGCCTCCTTGACCGCCTGTTCCAGCGGCAGCTTGTTGCGGATGTCGATCAGCTTAATCAAGCTGGGCAGGTTCATCCCCGCCAGCACTTCGATCTTGGTGCGGTCGAGCAAGGTGAGCGCCAGATTGCAGGGCGTACCGCCGAACATGTCGGTGGCGATGACCACGCCGTGGCCGGTATCCACGGCCCTTGCTGCCGCGGCGATCTCGCGCTGGCGGCGCTCGATATCATCTTCCGGTCCGATGCAGACGGCGCGCAAATTGGTCTGAGGTCCGACCATATGCTCCATCGCCGCGATGAATTCCTGGGCAAGGCGGCCGTGAGTAACCAGAACAAGTCCGAGCATGAAAAGGTCCGTTGAAAGCAGGGGAAAATAGGCCGGAAGTTGCGCAAGGCAAGGCTTATTTCCAGCTTAACTATGTGGGGTTAAAATCCTCGCGGAACAAGCCTTTGCCAAAAGCCGCCAAAGCGAGGCGAATCCGGGCAGGCGCGGAAGGCAAAGCCCCGTCCAACATGATGAACGGCAGGGATTTGACCGATTTGATCGGTGCCGGGGGTTCATAAAACGCGGCGTCCGGCAGGCGCGTCCGCGAGGAACTAAGTTTGACGGCCAATGCCAAGACTGCAGTCCTGGCAAAAGGCAGGGCAACGACGCCCAATCCCCGCACTTCCATCAGCCCGGCAATCGATCTTGGCGTCCGGGCGCAAAGCCGGCCGCGCGCGACATAAAGCTCGGTACGATCATCGGACACCAGTCTGGCGCCGCCGTCGATCAGTCGAAGCGCCAGATCCGACTTGCCCGCGCCGCTGTCGCCCAAGATCAGCACGCCCCGCTTGCCGATCACGACACAACTGGCGTGAATGTTGACCACCTTCATCTGCAACACTCGTCCTTGAAGATCTGCTTACGCATGCGAGATGGGCAACTCGACGACAAAGCGCGCTCCGCCGCTGGCTTCACCCTGGACCTGGGGCGGGCGGTTCTCGGCCCAGATGCGGCCGCCGGCATTCTGGGTGATCTGGCGTGCGATCGAAAGGCCGAGGCCTGAATTCTTGCCGAAGGTATCGCCCGGCCGTTCGGTATAGAAGCGCTCGAAAATGGATTCCAGATTGTCCGGCGGAATACCGGGGCCGGTATCCTCCACCGTCACGCGGGCAAAGGCGTGATGCAGCTGCGCCGTGATCAAGATCGCGGTGCCGTCCGGACTGAATGAAATCGCGTTGTCGATCAAGTTGCGGAAAACCTGACCCAGCCTCTCGTCATGGCCCGTCACCTTGGTGCCGGCGGCAAGCTCGTCGCGCAAGGTGACGGCGACATTCTTGCCGCGATCGGTGACATCGTAAATATCCACGATGGTCTTGAGCAAATGCGAAAGATCGATCTCGGTGCGCGCCTCACGCGACAGTTCGGCATCGAGCCGCGAAGCGTCGGAAATGTCGGTGATGAGCCGGTCAATGCGCTTCACATCGGCGCGCGCCAGAACCATCAGCTTCTGCCGCGCCGCTTCGTCGGGCGCGCGCACCAGCATCTCCATCGCCGAGGCCAGCGAGGTGAGGGGATTCTTCAGTTCGTGGGCGACATCAGCGGCAAAGCGCTCGATGGCGCCGATCCGGTCATAAAGCGCCGCGGTCATTTCCTTGAAACTGTCGGCCAGGTCGCCGATTTCGTCATTGCGTTCGGGAAATCCGGGAATGGCGTCGCGCCCGCCCGAGCCGAAGCGCACCTGATCCGCCGCTGCCGCCAGCCGCCGCACCGGTTCGGCAATGGTGCCCGCCAGATAGAGAGACGACAGCAGCATCACCCCGAAGGCCACCAGGAAGACCTCGAACAGGACGAATCGTTCCTGGCGCAGGATGTCGTCGATGTCGCCACCTTCGGTGGTGAGGAACAATTCGCCATAGATGGCTTTGAAGCGCTGAACCGGCACCGCCACCGACAGGACCAGCTTGTTCTGGTCGTCCACGCGCTCGGCGCTGGAGGCCTGGCCGGTCATGGCTTCGTTGACTTCCTGATAGATGCGCCCGTCCTCGCCGCCTTCGGAATAAGAGGCAAGGCGGGTAAAAGGGCGCACACCCATCACGCCGTCATAGATTCGCTGACCCATTTCCTTGATCCGGCTCCAGCGGTCCAGCGGCGGCAGCTCGGTGATCTTCACGACATCGCGTGCCAACAGCAGCCGCGTATCCACGACCTGACGACCATTGGGAAGATAAAGCCGCGCTCTCAGCCTGGTCGGCTGGATCAACTGGCGCAGCAGCGGCTCGGCTTCCGCCACGCGCAGGGTATGGGTCTGGGGATCGGTGGCATATTCCGCCAGGGTGCCGGCCACGATAGCGGCCTGTTCCTGAATGGCGGTGAGCCGTTCCTCCACCAGGCCGCGGCCGGACGATTGCACGCCGATCACGCCGCCGGTCAAAATCAGCAGCGCCAAGGCATTGAAGGCGATGATGCGCCAGGTGAGAGCGGAGAAATGCGGAAACAGCGCCGCTTACTCCTTGTAGCGATAGCCCACGCCGTAAAGCGTCTCGATGGCATCGAAATCGTCGGCCACGACCTTGAATTTCTTGCGCAACCGCTTGATGTGGCTGTCGATGGTGCGGTCGTCGACATAGACTTGGTCGTCATAAGCCGCGTCCATCAGGCTGTCGCGGCTTTTGACAAAGCCTGGCCGCTGCGCCAGCGCCTGCAAGATCAGGAATTCGGTGACGGTGGGGCGCACCGGCTTGCCCTCCCAGGTGCATTCATGGCGCTGGGGATCGAGCGCGAGCTTGCCGCGCACCAGCGCTTCCTTCTTCTGCTCTCCGGGTGCGGCGGGCGCGCTTTTGGCTTCGGCGCGGCGCAGCACCGCCCGCACCCGCTCCAGCAGCAGACGCTGCGAGAAGGGCTTGCGGATATAGTCGTCGGCGCCGGCATTCAGGCCCATCAACTCGTCGATTTCTTCGTCCTTGGAAGTCAGAAAGATGACCGGAAGATCGGGTGCGCCCTGGCGCAGGCGGCGGAGCAGCTCCAGCCCATCCATGCGCGGCATCTTGATGTCCAGAACGGCCAGATCGGGCGGCGTGGTAGTGAGCGCGGTCAAGGCCGCGGCAGGGTCGGAAAAGCTGCGGACCTGATAGCCCTCCTGCTCCAGCAGCATGGTGACCGATTCCAGAATATTCTTATCGTCGTCGACAAGGGCAATATTGGCCATAAAATTTCCAGGCGGGTCGCGGCAGGTCTTAGTATAAGGCCCTGACCGGCAAAGCAAAGACTTATGGAACTTTTGAGAACTTCCTATGGACCGACCCGTTCCCTATGAACCGCGCCGTTTTCAAAGCGCGGTACCCTATTATGAGCGTTATCGGCTGAGCTACCCCGAGTGCCTGATCGCGCGCGTGGTGGCGTTGTTGGGGCTCGCCCCAGGCAACGCGGTGCTGGACCTGGGATGCGGCCCCGGATCGTTGTCGCTGCCCTTCGCCCGAGCCGGCATGGACGTCACCGCCGCCGATCCCGAGCCACGGATGCTGGCGGCGGCGCAGGCGGCTGCCCAGACTGCCGGTGTAACGCTTACCCTTTGGCAGGGCGGTTCCTACGATCTTGTGCCCCAGATGGGTCCCTACCGTGTGGTCAGTATCGGCCGGGCGTTTCACTGGATGGACCGGCTGGCGACTCTCGCCATGCTGGACCGGATATTGGTTCCAGGCGGCGCGGTGGTGTTCTTCCATGATGCGCATCCGGTGCTCCCTGAAAATCAGTGGTTCAAGATTTTGTGCAAGGTGGGCGATCGATATGGCCGCGCCGCCCAGCCGCATATCGCGGAGCGCAAGGCGCTGGGACATCGCCGCTATGAGACATCGCTCTATCAATCCGTCTTCACGAAGCTGGACGGACTGAGCGTGACCATCCGCAAACCGATCACCGAAGACGAGATTGTCGGACGGGCCTTTTCGCAATCCACCACGTCGTCCGAAAAGCTGGGCACGCGGACCGACGATTTCGAAGCCGAGTTGCGCGACCGGTTGCGCGCGCTTTCCCCGGAAGGGCGCTTCACGGAGATCGCGGAAATGGTGGCGCTGGTGGCGAGACGAGAAGGGAGCATCGGCCAGGAAAAGTGTGAAGCGCCCAATGCGCGAAGCGGTTTTCCGTCCGGCCGTGCGACCAAATAATGACTGACCTGCAGGAATTCCGCCGCGGCAAACTCTACGATCTGATAGCGGGCCTGCCGCTAATTCTGTGGTTCGGTTACAGCACGGTGCAACTGCGGCCCAATCTTGCCGCCGATGCCCGGGCGGTTCTGATGCAGCCCGACAGCCTCTTGGCGAATATGCGATTCTTCGCGCTGTTCGCGGCCGTCGCGTTCAATCTCCTGTTGATTTACCTGATCGTGGTGCGGACGGAGCCCGTGAGCCGTTCGCCAGGCGTGTTGCCGCGGCTTTGCGGCTTTGCCGGCACCTTTCTGGGCGTCGGCATTCTACATTTGAAGCCGGTCAGCCTGTCCTTGCCCTGGCAAATGGTTGCCGTCGCCTTGTTGCTGGTGGGCGGTCTGGGTTCGGCCGTGGTGCTGGCGCGATTGGGAAAGTCCTTTTCGATCATGCCGGAAGCGCGCAGCTTGGTGACGTCGGGACCTTATCGCTGGGCCCGGCATCCGCTTTATGTGCTGGAGTTTCTGACCCTGCTCGGCACCACCATCCAGTTCGCCCAACCCTGGGCGGCGATGCTGGCGCTGGGCGTGACCGTGTTGCAGGTGTTGCGCACGGTCTTCGAGGAACGCGTCTTGCGCGCCGCCTATCCCGAATATGAAAGCTATCGCGCGCGCGTGAAGCGATTTGGCATCGTCTGACGATTCAGACGAACTCGACCTTCAGAATTTCGTAGGAGCGGGCGCCGCCCGGCGCGGCCACTTCGACCGTATCGCCCTTGCTCTTGCCGATCAGGGCGCGCGCGATGGGCGAGGAGAGCGAGATGCGGCCCTTCTTGGCGTCGGATTCCACATCTCCCACGATCTGGTATTTGCGCTTCTGGTCGGTGTCTTCATCCACCAGGGTGACGGTGGCGCCGAACTTCACGCTGGCGCCCGACAATTTGGAAATATCGATCACTTCGGCGCGGCCGATCTGGTCTTCCAGTTCCATGACCCGGCCTTCGATGAAACTCTGGCGTTCCTTGGCGGCGTGATACTCGGCATTCTCCGACAGGTCGCCATGGGCGCGCGCCTCCGAGATCGCCTTGATGATTTCATGGCGATCCACATTCTTGAGCCGGTTCAGTTCGTCCTCCAGGCCTTTGAAGCCAGAAGCCGTCATGGGAATTTTTTCCATTGCCGTCGAATCCCGTTGGGCCAAAAGAACCCTCCGTCCGGCCAGATGGTCCGGAATGGGGTCTCAGTACCGCCATAAAACATTGATCGTGCTGGGTTTTTGTAAGATTTGGGTGTCACCCAGCCCCTAAACTGTAAGACTGGAGGGGGGCGACTTCAAGGGACTGGCCCTTGAGCGCGGCGATGGCCTCGGTGGCGGCCTTGGCCCCCGCCAGGGTGGTGTAATAGGGGACTTTCAAGGTCAGCGCCGCCCGCCGGATCGACGAGGAATCGGCCAGCGCCTGTGCGCCATCGGTGGTGTTGAAGACCAAGTGGATTTCGCCGTTCTTGAGCGCATCCACCACATGCGGGCGGCCTTCCAGCACCTTGTTGATGGTGGCGACGGGCAGGCCCGCCTTGGCCAGCGTCCGCGCCGTGCCGCCGGTGGCGACCAATGAGAAGCCCATGGCCACAAGATCGCGCGCCGGTGCCGCGATCAGGTCCTTGTCGGCATCGCGGACGGAAATGAAAACCGCGCCGCCCACCGGCAGCCTGGTGCCGGCACCAATCTGGCTCTTGGCGAAGGCGCGAGCAAAGGTCGTGTCCACACCCATCACTTCCCCCGTGGAGCGCATCTCCGGACCCAGGATCGTGTCCACACCCGGGAAGCGGGCGAAGGGCAGCACGGCTTCCTTCACGGATATGTGATCGGGATGGGGCGGTTTGAGATGAAAGCTGGCGAGTTTCTCGCCTGCCATCACGCGGCTGGCGATGGCGGCGACGGGCAAGCCGATCGCCTTGGCGACAAAGGGCACGGTGCGGCTGGCGCGGGGATTGACCTCCAGCACAAAGATTTCATCGCCCTGGATGGCATATTGCACATTCATCAGTCCACGGACTTTCAACGCCACCGCCATCGCCTTGGTCTGACGTTCGATCTCCGCGATGATGGCGGGCTTGAGGGTGTGGGGCGGCAGCGAGCAGGCGCTATCGCCGGAATGCACGCCGGCTTCCTCGATATGCTCCATGATGCCCGCAATGAAGACTTGGGCGTCGTCGTCGCAGATCGCGTCCACATCCACTTCGGTGGCGCGGTTGAGAAACCCGTCGATCAGAACGGGGTTATCGCCCGAGATGCGGAACAATTCGCCGGATGCCACCTGTTCCTTCAGCTGCGCTTCATCCGACACCACCACCATACCGCGCCCGCCCAGCACGTATGATGGTCGCAGGATCACCGGATAGCCAATTTCGCCCGCTGCCTTGACGGCTTCCTCCGCGGTCATGACCGTGGCGTTGCGCGGCTGCTTGAGGTTCAGATCATTGAGCAATTTCTGAAAGCGCTTGCGGTCCTCGGCCAAGTCGATGGCATCGGCGCTGGTGCCCAGGATCGGTATCCCTGCGTCGCGCAAGATGTTGGCGAGCTTGAGGGGAGTCTGGCCACCGAACTGCACGATCACTCCGGCCAGGGTGCCGCGTTCCTGTTCCTTGGCCACGATCTCCAGCACGTCTTCGGCGGTGAGCGGTTCGAAATAAAGCCGGTCGGAGGTGTCGTAATCGGTGGAGACGGTTTCCGGATTGCAGTTGACCATGATGGTTTCATAGCCGCGCTCCGACAAAGCGAAGGCGGCGTGGCAGCAGCAATAGTCGAACTCGATGCCCTGGCCGATGCGGTTGGGGCCACCGCCCAGGATGATGATTTTCTTCTTGTCGGTGGGATTGGCTTCGCAGGCGGTCTGGCCGCCAACCGGAATTTCATAGCTGGAATACATATAGGGCGTCAGGGCCGCGAATTCGGCGGCGCAGGTGTCGATGCGCTTGTAGCAAGGCCGGATGTTCAGCGCGTGACGCGCCGCGCGCACCACCGCTTCCTTCTGGCCGGTCAGCTTGGCCAGCCGAGCATCGGAAAAACCCATGGTCTTGAGGCGGCGGAAGGATTTCTCGTCCTTGGGAAGGCCGTTATTCTTGATTTCGGCTTCGGTGGCAAGAATGGCGGCGATTTCGCCCAGGAACCAGGGATCATAACTGGTGATCTTCTGGATTTCCGCCAGCGGAAAGCCGTGCCGCATCGCCTGGGCAGCGTTGAGCAGCCGATCTGGCGTGGGACGGGCCAACGCGGCGCGGATCGCGGTGTTGTCATTCGACAGCGGGGTTTCGTCAAAACCGGTGAGGCCGGTCTCCAGCGACCGCAAGGCCTTCTGGATCGATTCCGCGAAGGTGCGGCCGATTGCCATCGCTTCGCCCACCGATTTCATCGCCGTGGTCAGCAGCGGCTCGGCGCCCGGAAATTTCTCGAAAGCGAAACGGGGAATCTTGGTGACCACATAATCGATGGTCGGTTCGAAGGAGGCCGGGGTGACCTTGGTGATGTCGTTCTGGAGTTCGTCCAAGGTATAGCCCACCGCCAGCTTGGCGGCGATCTTGGCGATGGGAAAGCCGGTGGCCTTGGACGCCAGGGCGGACGAGCGCGAGACGCGGGGGTTCATTTCGATCACCACCATCCGCCCATCCTTCGGGCTCACCGCGAACTGGACATTGGAGCCGCCGGTTTCCACGCCGATCTCGCGCAGCACGGCGATCGAGGCCGAGCGCATGCGCTGATATTCCTTGTCCGTGAGCGTGAGGATGGGCGCGATCGTGATCGAGTCACCGGTATGAATGCCCATCGCGTCGATGTTCTCGATGGAGCAGATGATGATGGCGTTGTCCGCCTTGTCGCGCACCACCTCCATCTCGAATTCCTTCCAGCCCAGCACCGATTCCTCGATCAGCACTTCGCGGGTGGGCGAGGCATCCAATCCCGATTCCACGATGGCAAAGAATTCCTCGCGATTATAGGCGATGCCGCCGCCGGTGCCGCCCATCGTGAAACTGGGGCGGATCACGGTGGGAAGTCCCACCTGGTCCAGCGCCGCCAGCGCCTTGGTGAAGCTCTCGGGCGACAATTCCATCATCGGATTGTTGGCGCCGTCATAAACGATATTGCCGGCGGTATCCTTTTTCTGCCGCAGCTGGCCTTTCAAGGTGATGCCCTTGGGCACCTCCAGACCAATGGCGATCATCGCCTGCTTGAAGCGCTCGCGGTCTTCGGCCTTGTCGATGGCGTCGGCGGTGGCGCCGATCAATTCGATATTGTGGCGCTCCAGCGCGCCGATCTTGCGCAAGGACAGCGCGGTGTTGAGAGCGGTTTGCCCGCCCATGGTGGGGAGGAGGGCAAAGACCTTTCCAGGCGGCACATTGGGCCGTTCGCGGGCGATGATCTTTTCCACGAACTCGGCGGTGATCGGCTCGATATAGGTGGCGTCCGCCATGTCGGGGTCGGTCATGATGGTGGCGGGATTCGAATTGACCAACACCACCCGGTAACCTTCCTCGCGCAAGGCCTTGCAGGCCTGGGCGCCGGAATAGTCGAATTCGCAGGCCTGGCCGATGACGATGGGGCCGGCGCCGATGATCAGGACGGTATGGATATCGGTACGTTTGGGCATCTCGTCTCTTTTGGCGCGCGCGGACGGACCCGCGCGATGAAGCGCTTTGGGGGCCGGCCAAGTTGTAGGTTAAGGGGACCGTCTAGATGGTCCTGCCGTCCGCTGCAACCCTGAATCGGAAGGGCCGGTCAGCTTTTCCAGCGCAGGATCCGTTCCTGCACAGGATTGACGAATTCCGTGCCGGATTCGAGCGATTCCGCCCAGGCCTTCTTGACCCGGTGGTACCAGATCGCCGGCTGGTCGGAATCCTGGATCAGCATCAGATTCGGGGAAAATCTCAGGCCCTCGCGCTGCAATTCCACGATCTTGCGGTCGTCGGCGATGAAGGTGGGGCCCAAGATCATGAAAAAGGGGCGGATGAAGAACAGCCAGCCCGGCCAGTAAAAGACTTGGATGACGGACGTCGTCTCGCCATCCCGAGGCGTGCAGAGCGTCAGGCCGATCACTGTGAAGGCTTTGCCGAACAGCTTGCCCTTGATGATCTCGAAGCGGGTGGAAGGCAGCTCGAAGGTGATCTCGGTGGTGACGTCGCCGAGCAGCTTGTACGCGGGCTTTGACGGCTTGTGGGGCGTCATCGCAAAGCCGGTCGGCAAGGGCGCGTAGTGTTTTTCCTTCAGGCGCTGCGGACGTTTCCACCACCAATGGTCATGGACATAAGCGGCATGGACCGGGTCCATCAGCCCGATCACGGCATGGTCGATCCCGCAGGGAAAGTCCTGGATATCGGTCCAGCGCGGTTTTTGGTTGGTCGCACGGCCGGACGGAAAATCACGGCCCCGTGTTTCCGAGTCGGGGCCGTACTTTTCCTGGCCGATACTCCGGGAATCCACATTTGGTACTCTCGGCGGCTCCGATACCGGAGCTTCGTTCTTGGCCGCGACATAGACCCAGAGCAGGCCGTCCTGCTCGCGCACGGGATAATGCCGTACACGGATCTTGTTGGGATCCAGGTCCTGGCCCTCGACCAGCGACGGGATCGCGCTGCAGACACCGTCGCGGCGAAAGCGCCAGCCATGATAGGGGCATTCGATGGTGTTCTCGGCCAGGATCTTTCCGGCCGACAGCGGCACCCCACGATGGGGGCAGATATCGCGCATGGCGAATGGCTGTCCGTCGCGCATGCGGCCTAGCAGCAGCGGCTCGCCCAGCAGCATTTCGCGGCGCATCTGTCCTGGCGCCAAGCTGGACGCCAGCGCAGGCATGTACCAGAGGCCACGCAGAGGTTCGGCTTCAGCGGCCATCAGTTGGGTGCGCCAAAGGACATGCCGGGCGGCAGCACAGGCTGGCCCGGGGGCCCGCCGGCATCCGCCTTGGTCATGAGCTCGTCGCGCTTCATCAGCAATAGCCGCCCCTTGTCCGGCGACAGCTTATAAGCCCATCCGGCGGCGCGCGCAGTAATCATCCCGGCTTCCTGGCGCTGCATGGTGGGGGTGCCGGGATCGGCTTGCGCCGAAATCCGGACCCAGACCACGCCCTTCACGGATACGGCGTCCATATGGACATTCTGCATGTCGAAGGTATGGGCGGTCAGATGCGCGGCCTTGGAGAAGTCGATCTGCGAGGCGGGTGCGACATCCACAAAAGCGAATTCCGTGATCAATTGGGGGATCAGGTTGATGCTGACGGGATTGATCAGCAACCCCTTGGGCGCGGGCGCGCCTTGCAGCTTGTATTCCCGGTCCGAGGGATGATCGCGCATCACCGTGAATGCGGCGCCGTCCGCCGGCGTGATGGTGACGGTGTTAAGCCGCGCCGGTTCGATCGTCATCACGCCGGTTTCCAGCCAGTCGGCGACATTGCCGTGCAGGGCGAAGACGGTGCGGGCAAGATAGCTTTGGTTGTCGCCAGGATGGCGGACAAATACGCCGCTGCCGCCCTGGGCGCTGTCCAGATCGGCGGCATGACCGATGATGACGGCGGCCAACGCATGATCGGATTTGTCGGTCACCGTGATGGCAATGCCGTCGCCCTTGGGCGGCGTGTCCAGCCCGACAAAGGATAGCCAGTCGGCCCGCGCCGTCTTGGGCTCGACGGACTCCAGGGTCGCCAGACCGATCAGAGTGTGACGCACCTGGTCGAAATCGGCGGGATAATTGCCCCGCGCCGGAAGCACCCAACCCTTGGCGGGTTGATAATTGATGTCGAAGGCGCCGTCATGGGAGACAATATGGATCCGTGCGGCCTCCTTCACGCGTGTGGCAAATCCCGGCAGGAATTCGCCGGGCGCAAAACGCGCCCGGCTCTCCTTGGCCCGGACACTCAGCACGATGGCGGCGAGGGCGATACTGAGAATGGCCAGCGCGCCCAATACGATCAGATTGCGGCGGCGAAAATCGGTCATGCCGTCCTCCGCGCGCGGCGCCCGCGGCGGATCAGGCCCAGGACCAGCGCGAAGGCCCCGACCAGGATCGGCACGCCGAAGATGTTGAGAAAGGCCAGACGGTTGCCCAAGGCATCCACCTCGGCGCGAAGATTGTGCTGCACATCGCGCAACTGTCCGCGCGTTTCGGCCATGCCGCGGCGCAGGCGATCGATCTCATCCTTCTGTTTCTGCGTCAGGGTGATGGCGTTGCCGCCGGCGCCTTGTTGCAGTTGCCGCAGGGCTTGCTGTGCTTGAGTCAGGCTGGATTGAAGCGCGGTTTCGGTTTCGCGATATTTGACCTCGGCGGTCTGGCGCAGCGCCTGCACCACCGTGAAAGGCCGGTCGCTGGAAGCGCGGGTACGCAGGGATATCAGATCGTCCGAACCGGTGAGGTTTTCCACCGCGTTGAGGATAAGGGCGCCATTGTCGGCAAAAGGATCGGCCACCGGGCGGCCCAGCTGATTGGAGACATGGACCCAGAAGCGATCATCCCAAACATCGCTGTCGGCGATGATCATGAGTTGCACATTGCCTTTCGCCACCGCGCCGGGCGCGTTGGGGAAGGCAGTTTGGGCAGGACCGGTGATGCGCGCGGCCAAGGCATAGCGCACGCCGGTGGGGCGCACCGCGTCGATCAGGTGGCTGGGATCGCGCAAATTCATCAACTGGGCGCGGTCCATCATGTTGGCTTGGTCGGACGAGGAAATCAGAGTGTGAAAGATGGTGGTTGCGCCTCGCAGCGGCGCGATTTCGCCGGCCGTGGCCATGTTAATGTTTTGCAGCGAGGCGGTAACGGGATCGCGCGGATCGAAATCCTGCGGCGTCAGATGCAGCCAGATCGGATAGGCGATGGACGGCTCGCGCGGATCGCTCCCCGCCGCCACCTGCTGCGCCGAAGCGCGATCCAGCAGCACCATGTTGGCAGGAAAGTCCACGCCCCAACTATGCAGCAACGGACCCAGGTCGGACGACAGCGCCGATTGCGGTCCGCCCTGCTGCGCCAGTTCCGACAAAGGATCGACGAAGATCAGGGCGCGATGGCCGCCAAGCACAAAATTGTCGATTGCCAGCAATTGGGGCGGCGACAATTGCTGCGGATGCGCCAGCACCAGCAGATCGATATTGGCGGGGATCGCGGTGAAATCATTGGTCAGGGTGGTGACGTCATATTCCTGTGCCAGCGCGGCATAGGCCGCCAGCGGTTGCGGATTTTGCGGCGCGCCCATCACCGGCAGCGCGGTGAGAAGTCCGATCGCGGGTTTCTTGGGCGTCGCCAAATGATAGATCAGCGCGGAGAGATCATATTCCAGATACGCCTCACGTGCCGCGGCGAAATACGCGATGGTCTGATGCCCGTCGATGCTGTTGGAGCCGGAGAGCCCGAAATAGACCACATCGCCCCGGTCGGTGGGCGCGGGCGTCAGTCCGGCCGCGCCAGCCTGATCTTCCTCCGGCGTGAAGGGTTCGGGGTCGATTTCCTGCAGGATCAACTTGCCATGGCCAAGCGCCACATACTCATCCAGAAGATCGCGCACCCGCTTGGCGTAGGACGCGGTGGAGGCATAGCGCGCGCCCGTCGTCCGCGAGTAATAGAATTTCAAGGTCACCGGCTCTTGCAGCTTGACCAGGATATCGCGGGTGCCCCGGCTCAAAGTGAATTGGCCGTTCCGGGTGAGGTCCAGCCGCGCGCCGGTGAAGAAATTGCCGGCAAGGATGTTGATGCCGACGAACAGGAGCGCGGCCAGCGCCAAGGCGGAAAAGGCATAGGTGCGGCGGGAAATCATATCAGCCGCTCTTGCGCAGATCCACGATCAGCATGTTCGCATACAGGAACAGGCCGATCAGGGAAAAGAAGAACACGACATCGCGCAGATCGATCACGCCTGCCGTGATGGCGGCAAAATGGGTGAGGAAGCTGAAGGACGAAATCGCTTCCACCAGCGGCAGGGGCGCCCAGCCGCGAAACGCATCCAGCACCAGGGGCGCGCCGGAAATCGTGAACAGGAAGCACACCACCACGCTGATGATGAAGGCGATCACCTGGTTCGAAGTGGCCGAAGAGACGCAGGCGCCGATCGACAAATAGGCCCCCGCCATCAGGAAACTGCCGACATAGGAAGCCAAGATTACGCCATTGTCGGGATGGCCGAGATAATTCACCGTCAGCCAGATCGGGAAGGTGAGCAGCAACGCCAGTCCGGTGAAGGCCCAGGCGGCAAGAAACTTGCCCAGCACCGTGACCCAGAGCGGAACCGGAAGCGTCAGCAGCAATTCCATCGTCCCGCTGCGGCGCTCTTCGGCCCAGAGCCGCATCGCCAGCGCCGGCACCAGGAACAGATACAGCCAGGGATGATAGCCGAAAAAGACCGAAAGGTCGGCGACGCCATTGTCGTAGAAATGACCGACATAGAAAGTGAATGCGCCCATCGCGAACAGGAAGATGACGATGAAGACGAATGCGAGCGGGGTCGCGAAATACGATCTGAACTCCCGCGCAAAAACCGGCCACAGTAAATTCATGCCGCCGCTCCGCTTGCCACGGTGTCGCCGGTGGTGAGCTGACGGAAAATATCGTCGAGCCGCCCGCTGGGCGTGCGCCCCGCCAGGGCAGCTGGGGTGGCGTCGGCGACGATGCGGCCCTGATCGATGATGACGGCGCGGGTGCAGATCGCCTCCACCTCTTCCAGAAGATGGGTGGAGATGATGATGGTCTTGTCCTTGGCCATGCCGCGGATCAGGCCGCGCACCGCGTGTTTCTGGTTGGGGTCGAGGCCATCGGTGGGCTCGTCGAGGATCAGCACGTCGGGATCGTGGAGGATCGCCTGGGCCAGACCGACGCGGCGGCGAAAACCCTTGGACAGAGTCTCGATCGGCTGATCCAGCACGCCCTGAAGCTCGGTGCCGGCAATGGCCCGTTCGGTCGCCGTCCGTGCCGCGGCGCCGGACAATTCACGAATTCCGGTGATGAAATGAAGAAATTGGCGCGGCGTCATTTCGCCATAGGCCGGCGCGCCTTCCGGCAGATAGCCCAGCCGCTTTTGGGCGGCGATGGTGTCGCTGACGATGTCGTGGCCGCAGATGCGGACCGAACCTTGGTCAGGAGCGAGATAGCCCGTCGCCATTTTCATGGTGGTGGACTTGCCCGCGCCATTCGGCCCCAGGAATCCCAGCACTTCCCCCGGCCTGACGATCAGGCTGAGATCCGTCACCGCCGCGACCGGGCCGAAACGCTTGGTGAGATTCTGAATTTCGATCATAGTCGGCGGGGAACCCGGTTTTTCTCCGTTTAGAGAAATCGAAACCGAGCCGCAAGCGGGCCTCTCGTCACGGTCCGCCAGGGGAGTATTGGTGGTCAATCTCAAGATCCTGCGCCGCGCCATCGCCGTGGGCGTGATGTTCGAACTGCTGCTGGTGGTGGCGGCGCATTATCGCCCCTTGCTCAAGCCTTTCCTGATGTTCGGCTGCATGCTGATCGCGGGCGTGGCGGGGCTGCTCTATGCCCGCGACCTGGCGCGGGGCTTTGGTGCGGGAGCCTTTGGCGGCGCCGCGGCAGGGGCTCTGTGCGGCTTTGTAGCAGTGGCTGCCGCGAATCTCTTCGGCGACCGGCCGGATCTCTACATTCCCTATGGCGTGATGGTCCTGACCTTTACAGGCGCGGTGGGCGGGCTGTTCGGCCAGCTTGACGCGCTGTTCAAAGCGTTCATTCGTTCGCAGCGCTGAGGGAGGAAGCGTCGGTTGGCGCGATCAGGCCGAACCCGGAAAGGGCTGGGGGGCTTGAAGTTCCGGGCCGACTCAAAAAGCACGGCCAACCGACATAGGGATGCTGGGTCCCGAAAGCGGCCAGCGCATGGTTCAATCGTGACCATTTCAGGGCAGCGATTACAAATGCGAAAGACTTGCGGCGCCGAAGTTCCCGGCCCATCATGGCCATAATGGCGGAAGAACCCATAGCGTTTCACCGCGCCGCGTCCTTCGTCAGGGAGGCGGCGCGGAAATTCCCGGAAAACGGCGCTGTCGTCCCTGTGACCCGCTTTGATCGGGGCGAACTTAACCGCATCCTTACCGTGTATGGCCGGATGGTCGCGGCTGGCGAATGGCGCGATTATGCGTTGGATTTTCTGGAAGAGAGGGCGGTGTTCTCCATTTTCCGCCGCGCCAGCGAGATGCCGCTGTACCAGGTGGAGAAACGTCCCAAGCTGCGTGCCAAACAGGGTCAGTATTGCGTCATCGCCGCCGGTGGCCTGGTGATGACGCGCGGCCATGACCTCGCCCAGGTGCTCAAGGTCTTCGACAAGAAACTGTTCAAAGCCCTTGCCGAATAAAGAAAAAAGCCCGGCAGCGCGCCGGGCTTTTTCGTCTTGGAACTTGGTCGGGAATTTCTCCCCCTGCGCGCGAAGCGCTGGCAGGGGGAGATGTCTCTGAAAACTACCGCCTGTTCCCCATGAAGCGGAGCAGGAACAGGAAGATGTTCAGGAAGTCGAGATAGAGCGACAGCGCGCCCATGATCGCCTTCTTTCCCGCCATCTCGCCATTGTCGCCGGCATAATAGTAATTCTTGATCTTCTGGGTGTCATAGGCGGTCAGGCCCGTAAAAATCAGAACGCCCAGAATGCTGACCAAGAAATTCACCGCCGCGGAATGGAAGAACATGTTCACGACCATCGCGATGATGATGCCGAACACGCCCATCATCAGGAAGCTGCCAAAGCCGGTCAGATCCCGGCCCGTGGTGTAGCCCCACAGGCTCATGACGCCGAAGGTCGCCGCCGTCACGAAGAAGGTGCTGGCAATGCTGGCGGCGGTATAGGCCGCGAAAATCGAAGCCAGCGAGGCGCCCACCAGGGCGGCATAGACCCAGAAGGTTGTCTGCGCCGCGCTATAGCTCATGCTGGCGATTCGGAAGGACAGGAAGAAAATCAGCGCCAGAGGTGCAAACAGGACGATATATCCCGGGATGGTGGGCTGCAGCGCAACACCGCCGGACGTTGCCACCTGACGATACAGGACCGCCATCAGCGGCGAATTGGCCGTGAGCCAGGCCACCGCGCCGGTCAGCGCCAGCGCGCCGACCATGTAATTGTAGACGCGCAGCATATGGGCACGCAGGCCGGCATCCACCGAAGCAACGCCGCTGGCCGCGCCGCGCACAAGCCGATTGTCATAGTCCGCCATGAGGAACTCCCTTTGAACTCCCACTATATCGTGATTTGCGACAGGGGTATCAAGCGGCAAGCCAAAAAATCGGAATGGTGCTAAACGCCAGATTTCCAAGCGTTAATGTGGATTTGTCAGGCGTTCCGCAGCCGGCCTGCGGGCCGCGCGTTCAGGGCCGCGATGGCGCCAAAAAGGCCGAACAGGAGGGTCGCCGCGCCGCCGCCCACGACCGTCCAGAGTGCCGCCTGGGCGTCAAAGACGAAGCTGGTGTCCAGCACCTGTCGCGCGATCACGCTGGCGGCCAGGGTGCCCGCGCCCAGGGCGATGATGCCGGTGGCGATTCCCAGAAGGCCATATTCCAGCACATAGACCATCCCGATCTGGGCCCGGGTTGCGCCCACCACTTTCAGCACCGTGGCATCGTAAAGCCTCGTGCGCGCGCCTGCCGCGATGGTCCCCGCCAGCACCAGAAGCCCCGCCAGGATGGTGACAAGGCTGGCGGCGCGGATGCCTTGCGCCAGCTGCTGCAACAATGTGTCGACCTGGGCGATGGCGTCCTTCACCCGCACGGCGGAGATATTGGGGAATTTCTCCGTCACCGCCATGTACATCGCGTTTTCCTCCGCCGGCGCGACGCGGACGGTGGCGAGGAAGGAATGCGGCGCCTTGTCGATCAGGCCGGGCGACAGCACCAGGATGAAATTCTGCCCGCCGCTGCGGAAGTCCACCTTGCGCAGATTGGCGATCCTGCCGTCGATCTGCCGCCCCAGCACATTGAGGCTCATGGCGTCGCCGATCTTGAGACCGGTGCCCTTGGCCACTTCCTGGTCCAATGAAATCAAGGTGGGGCCAGTATAGTTCGCGTCCCACCAGCCTCCGCTGGTGATGATGGTGCCGGGCGGCGGCGTCATCGCGTAGGTGATGCCGCGATCGCCCGACAGCGCCCATTTCACATCCGGATCGACTTTCGCCTGGGCGGATGGCACGCCGTTCAGGGACGTGATCCGTCCACGGATCATTGGCGTGCGCTTATAGTCCTGCCGCGTCTTGAAGGCGGCAATGGTGCGGTCAAAATCGCCAACCTGGTCGGGCTGGATATCGACAAAGAAAAAACTGGGCGCGCGGCTGGGCAGGGCTTCGTTCACTTCGGCGGCCATGGTGCGATCGAGCAGGATGATGGTCGCCAGCAAAGTCAGCCCCAGGCCCAGCGCGGTGACCACGCCTTGGGTCGCCGCGCCAGGACGGGTGAGGTCCCCCACCGCCAGACGCGCCAGGGGCGAGCGGGGCCGGGGCAGTTTGCGCAACGTCCATGTCAGGGCCCCGGCCACCGCGCGCAGCAAACCCAAAAGCACAATCGCGCCGCCCAGAAATCCGCCCGCGTAAAGCGGCGAGGGCGCCAGTGCCAGCATCAACCCCGTAATCCCGAGGCCGGCGGCGCCGGCCGCCAACCAATAGACCGGCCGAAGGCGTGTCTTGTCCGGCGCCACGGTTTCGCGCAGCAGGCTGGCGGGGGGGATTTCGCGGGCACGGCCCAAGGGCGGCACGGAAAAGGCGATCGCCGACAATAATCCGAAGCCCGCCGCCAGCAGCAATGGCCCCGGATAAATCCCCAGGGCCGGCGGCAGCGGAAGAATGTCACCGAAAAATTGCGCCAGCAGGAATGGGGCGGTGGCGCCGATCGCGACACCCAGAACAAGCGCTGCCAGCGCAATGGCCATCACCTGCAGGAAGAAGATCATGAACACCAGCCGTCCGTCCGCGCCCAGCGACTTCAGGATTGCGATGTCGAAACGCTTGCGATCCAGGAAAGCCGACACCGCTTCGCTGGCACCGACACCGCCGACACCCAGTGCGGTCAATCCCACCAGGGTCAGGAACATCGCCACCTGCTCGACAAAACGCCTGATGCCTGGCGCGGCGTCGTTGCGGTCGCGGATCTGCCAACCCGCATCGGGAAAGGCGCGCGCGGCATCGGCCTTGAAGCCTTCGATGGTCTCGCCATGCGCAAAGGCGACGCGATAGGTGTAGTCGATCAGACTGCCCGGCTGTTCCAGGCCGGTGCCCGCCAAGGCCTTTGTCGATATCAGGATATGGGGCCCCAGCGAAAAGCCCATCGAGATGCGGTCGGGCTCGCTGTTGAGGGTGCCGATGATCCGGAAAGTGGCGCCGCCGAGCTTGAGCAGATCGCCGCGCTTGATATGCAGCCGGTCGAGCAAGGTCTGCTCCGCCGCCGCGCCGCAGATGCCGTCATCCTCGCAATGCAAGATATCCGGCAGGCTCTGCGCCGGCGTGAAACTTGGTGTGCCGAATAGCGGCCAGCTGTCATTCACCGCCTTGATTTCGACCAGTTCACGCTCGGCCTGCTTGCCGTCCCGCAGGGCATAGGCCATCGACTGCATCGAGACGTTGCTGGATTGCCGGCCATACCGGGCAAGGAAAGCGCTTTCCTGTTTTGTGGTGGGCCGGTGTACCAGGGTGACGGCGATATCGCCGCCCAGGAATGTCTGACCCGAATCGCGCAAGCCAGTGAGAAAGGCGTCGCTGAGCGATTCCACGCCGGCGATGGCGGCGGTGCCCAGCAGCAGGCAGAGAAAGAATATCCGAAAACCCTTCAGGCCGCCGCGCAACTCGCGCCGCGCCAATTTCCAGGCGAGTGAAAAGCCGCTCACGCCGTAACCGCTGATGCGCGGGATAGCTCATCGGCGACGATGCGGCCGCTCTCCAGCCGCACCACACGCTGACAGCGGCGGGCAAGATTTTCCTCATGCGTGACCAGGAACAGGGTCGCGCCGCGATCCGCGTTCAAGCCGAACAGCAGATCGGCGATCGCCTCGCCATTGCTGCTGTCAAGATTTCCGGTGGGCTCGTCGGCGAACAAGACTTGCGGCCTGGGCGCCATGGCCCGCGCCAGCGCCACGCGCTGCTGTTCGCCGCCGGACAATTGGCCAGGATAGTGATGGCCGCGGTCGGCAAGCCCTACTGCCTTCAGTTCCGCGGCGGCGAGGTCCCAGGCATCGGCGACACCGTTCAGTTCCAGCGGCACGGCGACATTCTCCAGCGCCGTCATGGTGGGGATGAGATGAAAGGATTGAAACACGATCCCGACTCGGCCGCGCCGGAAACGCGCCGCCGCATCCTCGCCCATGTTGGTGATGTCGGTGCCGGCCACCCGGATGCGCCCGCCACTGGGACGCTCCAGTCCCGCCGCCACCATCAGAAGCGAGGATTTGCCGGAGCCGGATGGACCGGTGAGCGCCACCGTCTGACCGGAAGGCACCGCCAGAGTGACCCCGCGCAGGATATTGACCGGCCCCGCGGCGCTCGACAGCGTCAGCGCCACATTGTCGAGCAGAATGGCTGGCAATTTGTCGGCAGGCGGAGGGGGCTGCATATGGCGCTCGATAGGATAGGATGGGACGTGGCGATCATGACCGGCCGATTCAAGTTCTTCCTTAGCATGGGGCTGGCGCTTTCGCTGCTTGGCGGATTGGGCAATTTCAGTCCCGCCGGCGCACGCCCGGTCAAGATTCTCGCCATGGGTACCAGCCTGACCCAGGGCTATGGGTTGCCGCCGGGAACCGAATTCACCACCCAGTTGCAGGCGGCGCTGAAGGCGCAAGGGATCGACGCCGATATCGTCAATGCCGGGGTGTCGGGCGACACAAGTTCAAGCGGACTGTCGCGGCTGGACTGGTCGCTCGCCGATCATCCCGACGCCGCGATCTTGGAGCTGGGCTCCAATGACATGCTGCGGGGCGTGCCGCCTGCCGTGACGGAAAAAAATCTGCGCGCGATTCTTTCCGCCTTGCGAAAGAGTCATGTGCCCGTCCTCTTCACCGGCATGCACGCCCAGCGCAATCTGGGTCCGGACTATGTGGCTGAGTTCGACGCCATCTATCCGCGCCTGGCCAAGGAATATCCTGTGATCTTCTACCCCTTCATCCTGGACGGCGTGGCGCTCAATCCCAAGCTCAATCAGGCGGACGGACTGCATCCCAATCCGGCCGGGGTGAAGATCATCGTGGCGCGCATCCTGCCGGATGTGAAGAAACTGATCGCGCAGACGGCCAGCGTGAAGAACAAGCCCTGATGTTCCGGCGGCTCCTCTCGGTTGGCGGTTTCACGCTCCTGTCGCGCATCACCGGCTTTGCGCGCGACATGCTGCTGGCCTGGGTGATGGGCAAGGGCCTGATGTCGGACGCCTTCTTCGTCGCGTTCCTGTTTCCCAACAATTTTCGGGCGATCTTCGGCGAAGGCACCATCAATCCCGCCTTCCTGCCGCGTTACGCGGCATTGCAGGCCAAGGGCGAAAAGGCCGCCGCGGCGAAATTCGCCGATCACGTCTTCTCCTGGCAGATGGCGGCGCAGATCGTTTTGCTGGGATTGGCGATGATCTTCATGCCCCAGATCATCCGCCTGCTGGCGGCGGGCTATGCCGACAATTCGGCCGAGTTGGCGCTGATGGTGAGCCTGGCGCGCGTCACCTTTCCTTATCTGATGCTGACTTTGGTGGCGGTGCAGCTCTCGGCCATGCTGAATGCCATCGATCGCTTCTGGGCCGCGGCGGCCTGGTCCAATCTGCTTAATCTCTCCATGATCGCGACCCTGATCGCCTGGCGCTGGTTTCCCAGCAGCGCCTATGCGGCGGCCTGGGGCGTGCTCGGCGGTGGTGTGGCGCAACTGATCTTCATTCTCTGGGCGGGCCGCCGCGAAGGTCTTTGGCTGAAACTCTCCTGGCCGCGCTGGACGCCGGAGATCAGGGAGTTTTTCATCGCCTTCGGTGCGGTGACTGTCGGCGCCGCCAGTGTGGTGATCGCGCCTTTCATCGACACGGTGATCGTCACCTATCTGCCGGTCGGCAGCCGCACGGTCCTTTACTATGCCGACCGTATCAATCAGCTGCCGCTGGGCGTGCTGGGCATCGCTTTGGGCACTGTCCTGCTGCCGCAGATGTCGTCCCGGCTGACCTTGGGCGACCGAGCCGGATCGGATGCGGCGCAGAACCGTTCCGCGGCGGTGAGTCTGTTGCTGACATTGCCCTTTGTTTTCACCTTTCTTCTCATACCTGGGACCATCATGCGGGCGGTGTTCGCGCACGGGGCTTTCGATTCCACCGCAGCGTCGGAGGCGGGGCAGGTGCTGGCGGCCTATGGCGTGGGCCTGCCGGCGATGGCGATGGTGCGGATCATCGCCTCCACTTTCTATGCGCGTCACGACACAATGACGCCGGTACGCGCCACCGTGACCGCGATGATCTGCAACATCGCCCTGAAGGTCGTGTTCGTCTGGGGGTTGCATCTGGGGGTGCCGGGCGTGGCGCTGGGAACCGCATTGGGCGCCTGGATCAATGTCGGCATGTTGACCTGGTATGGTCATAGCCGGGCGCTTCTGGCGATCGAGAAGATTTTCCTCAGGTCCTTGACGCCGGCCTTGCTGGCGGCGCTGGCATGCGGCGCGGGGGCCTGGGCGGGCGCGCGGCTGGGCGAAAGCGCGATAGGTGGGCACTATGCCGACGTGGCGGCGCTGATTGTCGCCATAGTTTGTGCGTCGGCCGGTTATGGCGCCGTGCTGTTCCTGTTCCGCAAGAGCCTGCCGCTGGGCAAATTCGCAAGATGAGACTGTTCGTTGCGTTGCCGATCCCGCAGACCGTGGCGCAGAGCATCATGCTGATCCAGGGCGGCGTGCCCGGGGCGCGCTGGCAAAGCCGCGAGCAGTTGCATCTCACTTTGCGTTTCATCGGCGAGGTGGGTGGCCGCGAGACCGCCATGCTGGACGACGCGTTGGCGGGGATCGCGGCACCAGCCTTCGCCTTGCAGTCGCATGGCGTGGGCCAGTTCGGCAACAAGCTGCCACACACATTATGGGCAGGCATGCGGAAATCCGAAGCGCTGGAGCATCTGCAGCGTAAAGTGGACAATGCCATCCGCCGGGTTGGGCAACCGCAGGATGCGCATAGATTCACCCCGCATGTCACCCTGGCGCGGCTGCGCAATCCGGACGGCGCCAGGATGATCGAATGGTTGGCCTATAATGCGCTCTATACCAGTGCCGAATTCCCTGTCGATGTGTTCCGTCTTTATTCCAGCCGCCTGACCAGTGACGGCAGTGTTTATGCGGTCGAACGCGAATATCCCTTGGAGGCTCGTGATGCAAAAATTGCCGATTGATGACTTGAAAGCCGCATTGAAGCGGCTGCCCGACTGGCGGCTCGCCGACGGGCGCGAAGCGATCATCCGCAAATTCCAGTTCGTGGATTTCGACGCCGCTTTTGCATTCATGACCCGCGTGGCGCTGCTGGCGGCGAAGATGGATCACCATCCCGAATGGTTCAACGTCTACAACAGGGTCGAGGTGACGCTCGCCACCCATGACGCCAATGGCGTAACGCAGAAGGACATCGACCTTGCGATGGCGATGGACGGTTACGCCACCCTCATGTCGGGCGGATGAGCCTGAAGTTCCAGCGGTTCGCCGCCCAGAGCAAGATGCTGCCCACCAGCGGCGACAGGAACACGGCAAGCAGGAACCACAGGAACGGGTACCGCCGCGACAGCTTTGCGGCATAGGCGACACCCATGGACGCCAGGAACCAGAGAAAAACAATCATCAGGTCTTTGCGTTCTTGATCAGGTCATCGACCACGGAAGGATCGGCGAGGGTTGAGATATCGCCGAGGCTTTTGGTGTCGCCTTCGGCGATCTTGCGCAGGATGCGGCGCATGATCTTGCCCGAACGGGTCTTGGGCAATCCCGGCGCGAACTGGATGAT
>CAIUCH010000006.1 GCA_903897605.1 uncultured Alphaproteobacteria bacterium | reverse complement strand
CCGGTGGGGCTTGCCTAGCCGCCTCTGTTACCAGAGACGCGGTGCGCTCTTACCGCACCATTTCAACCTTGCCGGGCCTTTAGGGCCTTAGGCGGTGTCATTTCTGTGGCGCTATCCCTGGGGTCGCCCCCGCCGGCCGTTAACCGGCACCGTCTTTCCGTGGAGCCCGGACTTTCCTCGAACAGGTTGCCCTGCCCGCGGTCACCCGGCTGTCTGACGCGGGGCTTATAGGTGGGATTTCAGGCCAGCGCAAAATCCACCATCGCAGCGGCATGCAGCTGCATGGTGTCGTAGAGCGGCACCGTGGCGTCGGCCTGCGTGACCAGCAACGGAATTTCGGTGCAGCCGAGAATGATTGCCTGGCAACCCTGGGCCACCAGATCCGCCATCACCTGGCGATAACGGACGCGGGAGTCATCCCGGATGACACCCTTGACCAACTCGGTCTGGATGATGCCGTCGATGGTCTCGCGGCCTGCCGTATCCGGCACGATCACCTCCAGGCCGAATTTCTTGCGCAGCCGATCGGCGATGATGCGCGGCTCGTCCATGGTGAAGCGCGTGCCGATCAGCCCCAGCTTGGTCATGCCGGCCTTGCGTGCCGCTTCGCCCAAGGGATCGGCGATGTGCAGCAGCGGCACGCCGGCGGCTTTCTCGACGTCATCGGCCATCAGATGCATGGTGTTGCAGCAGATCGCGACAAAATCCGCGCCGCCTTTGGCTAGGGTGTGGCCCACGCCGGCCAGCAATTGGGTCGCTTCGTCCCAGCGCGCGGCTTGCTGCAGCCGGGAGACTTCGCCGAAATCGAAGGAATACATCAGCACCTTCGCCGAGTGCACGCCGCCCAGCCGCTGCTGCACCTGGCGATTGATCAGCTGGTAATAGACCGACGACGATTCCCAACTCATGCCCGCCAAAAGGCCCATGGTTTTCATATGCTTTCCCCTTTTGCGGCATCATAAAGCGCGATCAGTCCCCAAAGCACCTGACGGGTTTCGGCATCGGCCATGCCGTCCACGCGGGACGGACGAAAATGACGCTGAAACGCCGTGACGAGCTTGTCCGGTGGCGCATCGGGATCATAGCCATAATGCGCCAGCAGCCCAGCCACCGCATGCGCCCCAGGATCGGCCGCTTGCGCTGGCCACAGGCCGATGCCGGCCTCGGCCAGCCGGGCCCAGGGAAACAATTCGCCGGGATCTTCCTTGCGCAGCGGGGCGACATCGCTGTGACCCAGGACCCGCCAGGGCGCGATGGAATGGCGCGTCAGAATTTCCCGGCCCAGCGTAATCAACGCGACGATCTGCGTTTCGGGAAATGCGCGATAGCCGAATTCGTGACCCGGATTGACCAGCTCGATGCCGATGGAACGGGAATTGATGTCGCGCGCGCCAGCCCAGAAGGACACGCCCGCATGCCAGGCGCGCCGCGCTTCGGGCACCAACGCATGGACGGTGCCGTCTTCGTCGATGGCATAATGGGCGGAGACTTTCGCCGCTGGATCGCAGAGCCGCGCCAACGCCGCCGCGCCGCTGGTCATGCCGGTATAGTGCAGCACCAGCATGTCCACGCCGGCGCCGCCGCGATCATCCTGGTTGGGCGATGGCCGCTGCAGCAGATTCATCGCAAGCCCCGTTCGGCCTGGATTTTCGCATAAGCGGTATTGATCGCGGCCAGCTTGTCGTTGGCGAGCTTGATGAATTCTTCCGGCACGCCGCGCGCGATCAGGCTGTCGGGGTGGTTCTCGCGCACCAGCTTTCGATAGGTCTGGCGGATTTCGTTCTCATCCGCGACATAGGACAGGCCCAGGATCACATACGGATCGGTCAGCTCGGGCGCGAAATGCGATGCCCGGATGCGGCGAAATTCATTGGGCGCGAATCCAAAGATTTCCGCCACCCGCTCCAGAAAGCTGCTTTCGGCGGGATGCAGTACGCCATCGCTTTTGGCGATCTCGAACAGCCCGTCGAGAATATCTTCCAGCATGGCGGGATTGTCCTTGAACAGATTGGCAATCTGCCCGGCATAGGCTTCAAAGCCGGCGACATCCTGGCGGGTGAGGTTGTAGATCCGCCGCACATTGGCTTCCTCCTGCGGCGGCACCCCGAACACGCGGCGGAATATCGAAAATTCCTCCTCGGTGGCGAGACCGTCGGCCTGGGCCATCTTTCCGGCCAGCGCGACGATGCCGATGGTGAAGGCCACGCCTGGATCGCCTTCGCGGTCGAAGATGAAATGTCCGGCCACCGCGCCGACAAGCGCGCCCACCGGACCGCCCACCAGCAAGCCCGCCGCCGCGCCACTGACTTTTCCCCAAACGGACATGCAGCCTGTTTATCCCAACCCGCGTGAGGAGCGCGAGAGATTTGTCGGTTACGCCGCGTCCACCGCGCGAGGGTTATAATTCAATAACGGCGCAAGCCAGCGTTCGGCTTCCGCGATCGTCCAATTCTTGCGCCGGGCGTAATCTTCGACCTGGTCGCGCTCGATCTTGCCGACACCGAAATAGCGGCTTTCGGGATGGGAGTAATAAAAGCCCGACACCGAGGAAGCGGGCCACATGGCATAGCTTTCCGTCAGCTGGACGCCGATCTTTTGCTCGGCATCCAAAAGCCTGAACAGGGTTGCCTTCTCGCTGTGTTCGGGCTGGGCGGGATAGCCGGGCGCCGGGCGGATGCCGCGATATTTCTCGGCGATCAGGTCGGTGTTGGAAAGTTCCTCTTCCACCGCATAGCCCCAAGTGTCGCGGCGCACTCTTTCATGCATCCGCTCCGCGAACGCTTCGGCGAAACGGTCGGACAAGGCGCGCAGCAGAATTGCGGAATAATCGTCCTTGGCGGCCTCGAACGCCTTGACGTGCGGCTCCTCGCCGATGCCGGAAGTGACGACAAATCCGCCGATATAATCTGGTGTGCCGATCGGCGCGATGAAGTCCGACAGGGCCAGATTGGACCGCCCGGCTTCGCGCGCCATCTGCTGGCGTAAAGTGTGCAAGGTTTGGATAGGGAATTTCCGCGCTTTGTCGCCATAGACCAGAATATCGTCATCCACCGCATTGGCGGGCCAGAAACCGATCACGGCCCGCGCCGTTAGCCATTTTTCGGCAATGATTTTCTTCAGCATCGCCTGGGCGTCGCGATAAAGGTCGCGCGCCGCGGCCCCGACCTTTGCGTCCTCAAGGATTTGCGGGAACGGACCCGCCAGTTCCCAGGTCTGGAAGAAGGGCGTCCAGTCGATATATTTCGCCAGCTCTCCCAGATCGTAATTGTCATAGACCCGCGTGCCGAAGAATTTGGGCGTCGGCGGCGTATAGTTGGCAAAGTCCGGCCGGGCACGGTTGGCGCGCGCCTGGCCAAGCGTGAGCCTTTTGCCGCTGCTGCGTTGGCCGGCATGGTTGCGGGCGATGGTCTCATACTCCGCGCGCACCATGGCGGCGTATTTGCTGCCGCCTTCCTTGCTGAACAGGCTGGACGCCACGCCCACCGCACGCGACGCATCCGCCGCATAAACGGTCTGGCCCCGGCGGTAATTGGGATCGATCTTGACCGCGGTATGCACCCGGCTGGTCGTCGCCCCTCCGATCAGCAAAGGAATGTCAAAGCCCTGGCGTTCCATCTCGGAGGCAATATGCACCATCTCGTCCAAGGATGGCGTGATCAGGCCGGACAGACCGATTGCGTTCGCTTTGTGCTCACGGGCGGCATCAAGAATTTTCTGTGCTGGGGTCATTACCCCCAGATCGATCACTTCATAACCATTGCACTGAAGCACCACGCCGACGATGTTCTTGCCGATGTCATGGACATCGCCTTTCACCGTCGCCATGACGATGCGGCCGGCGCTTTGCTTGGCGGCGGATTTGTCCTGTTCCATGAAGGGCAGAAGATAAGCCACCGCCTTCTTCATCACCCGCGCGGACTTGACCACTTGGGGCAGGAACATCTTGCCCGAACCGAACAGGTCACCGACCACGTTCATGCCCGCCATCAGCGGGCCTTCGATCACATGCAACGGCTGCTCGGCGGCGTGGCGGGCTTCTTCGGTGTCTTCCACGATATAGGCGTCGATCCCGTGCACCATGGCGTGGCTGATGCGGTCATTGACCGGGAGCGCCCGCCAGGCGGCGTTTTCCACTTCGGCGGTGGCGCCATCACCCCGATATTCCTTCGCCAGGTCCAGCAGCCGTTCGGTCGCGTCGGTGCGCCGGTTGAACAAAACGTCCTCAATGCCTTCGCGCAATGGCGTGGGGATGTCCTGATACACGGTGAGCTGACCGGCATTGACGATACCCATATCCATGCCCGCCTTGATGGCGTGGAACAGGAACACGCTGTGCATCGCTTCGCGCACGCGCTCATTGCCACGGAACGAGAAGGAAAAGTTGGAAACGCCGCCGGATATATGCGAATGGGGATTCTCGCGGCGGATAATCTTTGTCGCCTCGACGAAGGCCTTGCCATATTCGTTGTGCTCTTCCAGACCGGTGGCGACCGCGAAGATATTGGGATCGAAGATAATGTCTTCCGGCGGGAAACCCACCTTGCCGACCAGGATGTCATAGGCCCGCTTGCAGATATCAACTTTGCGTTCGAGCGTGTCGGCTTGGCCGACCTCGTCAAACGCCATCACCACCACCGCGGCGCCGAACCGCAGCACCTCTTGGGCGCGTTCGACAAAAAGCGCTTCGCCTTCCTTCAGCGAAATGGAATTGACGATCGCCTTGCCCTGGCAGCATTTCAGGCCCGCCTGGATCACACTCCATTTGGAACTGTCGATCATCAACGGCACTTTGGAAATGTCCGGTTCACCCGCGATCAGATTGACAAAGCGGGCCATCGCCGCTTCGGAATCGATCAGGCCCTCGTCCATGTTGATGTCGATGATCTGGGCGCCATTCTCGACCTGGCTGCGCGCAACTTCCAGCGCCGCTTCATAATCGTTCGCCGCGATCAGCTTGCGGAATTTGGCCGAGCCCGTGATGTTGGTGCGCTCGCCCACATTGATGAAGTTCAAATCCGGCGTGAGTGTGAACGGCTCCAGGCCAGAGAGCCTCATATGACGGGGCTTGTCCGGAACGGCGCGCGGTTTGACGCCGGCGATCGCTTCGCCGAAGGCCTTGATATGGTCCGGCCGCGTGCCGCAGCAGCCACCCACGATATTGACCAGGCCGGAGCGGGCGAATTCACCCATCATTTCCGCCATGGTTTCGGGCGTCTCGTCATAGCCGCCAAATTCATTGGGCAGGCCGGCATTGGGATGCGCGCTTATCAGCGTATCCGCCGCCAGCGCCAGATCGGCGATGTAGGGCCGCAATTCTTTCGCGCCCAGCGCGCAATTTAGGCCGATGGCGAAGGGATTGGCGTGACGCACCGAATGCCAAAAGGCTTCCGGGGTCTGACCGGTCAGGGTGCGGCCCGACAAATCGGTGATGGTGCCGGAAATCCACACCGGCAGGCGGACCTGCAATTCCGCGAACACTTCCTCGATGGCGAAAATCGCCGCCTTGCAATTAAGCGTGTCGAACACGGTCTCGATCATCAGGACATCGGAGCCGCCCTTGATCAGTCCACGCGTAGCGTCCCGGTAGGTCGCACGCAGCTCGTCGAAGCTGATATTGCGAAACGCCGGATCGTTGACGTCCGGCGAGATCGAGGCAGTGCGGTTGGCCGGTCCCAGCACACCCGCGACCAGGCGCGGCCTGTCACCGCTGGCATGCTGATCGCAAAGCTCGCGCGCCAGCCGCGCGCCGGCCTCGTTCAACTCGCCCACCAGATGACCCAGGCCGTAATCTTCCTGGCTGGTGAAATTGGAATTGAAGGTGTTGGTCTCAATGAAATCCGCGCCCGCTTCCAGATATTGCCGGCCGATATCGCGAATGATCTGTGGCTTGGTGAGGGTCAGAAGATCATTGTTGCCCTTGAGCTCGCTGGGATGATTGCCGAAGCGCGCGCCTCGGAAATCGCCTTCGCCCAGCTTGAACCCCTGGATCATCACGCCCCAGGAGCCGTCGAGCAGCAGAAGCCGCTCTTTGGCGGTCTCCTTCATCCAGGACAATCGGGCGGTACGATCGAAACTCATGACAAATCCTTCGGCGTCAAACCCAACAGTCGGCAGGCGGCATAGCTGAGATTGGCCTGATTGAGCGTATAGAAATGATATTGGTCGAAACCCAGGCCGCGCAGCTGCTGCACCTGATCGGCCAGCACGGCGGCGGCGACGATGCGGCGGCTCTCCACATCATCGTCCAGCCCGTCATAGGCGCGCGAAAGCCATGCCGGTATGGAGGCGCCGCACCGCGATGCCATCCGTTCGACGCCGCGAAACGCCGTCGTCGGCATGACGCCCGGCACGATGGGAACGGCAACACCGGCCCTCGCGGCATCATCGCGGAAACGCGCCGTCGCTTCATTGTCGAACGAGAATTGGCCCAGCGCACGGCTGGCGCCCGCATCCACTTTCGCCTTCAGCAATTCGACATCATGGTGATGGTTGGGCGAATCCGGATGGCGTTCGGGATAGAAAGACACGCTGACCTCGAACGGCGCGATCCGGCGGATGCCCGCGATCAATTCGGGCGTGGAGCGATAGCCATCCGGATGGGCCTGATATGGACCTTCCATTCCCGGCATGTCGCCGCGCAGCGCCACGATGTGACGGATGCCGGCACCCCAATAGCCTTGTACGATCTCGTCGATCTCGCTTCTCGAAGCCGCCACGCAAGTCAGATGCGCCGCGGGCTCTAGCGAGGTTTCCTCGACAATGCGTTTGACGGTCGCATGGGTGCGCTCCCGCGTCGAACCGCCCGCGCCATAAGTGACCGAGACGAACGCCGGCTGCAGCGGTTCCAGCCGCTTGATTGCGGTCCACAGCGACGCTTCCGCCTCATCCGTCTTGGGCGGCGAGAATTCGAACGACACCGATATCGGCCGGTCGTTGACGATTAGATCTTTCAGACTCATGCGGCTTCTTTGATTTTGGATGTGCTTTTGGCGGTGGCGAGCCAAAGCTTGACGGTGAGTTTTTCGGTCGAGACCGAGGCCGGCGCGATGGTTTCGGTGTCTCCCGCCTTGAGCCCGGCGCTGGCGAACCAGCTTTCCACTTCGCGGTCGGAAAAGCCCAAACGGCGATGGGCATAATCGTCGCGCAGGAATTCCAGCGCGTGTGGCGCAAAATCCGCAATCAGGATGCGCCCGCCCGGCGCCATCACCCGCGCGGCTTCCGCCACGGCGGCGCCGGGATCATCGAGATAATGCAGCACCTGATGGAACAGCACGGCGTCGAAAGCGTCCGTCCCGCCGGCGAAAGGCAGCCGGTAGGTATCGGCCAGCCGCACTTGCGCATTCTTGAGGTCATCGCGCAGCAGCCGGTCACGGGCGATCGACAACATTTCCGGGCTCACATCCACGCCCACCGCGCGGCGCGCATGGGGTGCAAGCAATTCCAGCATCCGTCCGGTGCCGGTTCCGGCATCCAGGAAATTCTGGATCGGCTGCGCTGTCATGTGCTTGACGATGGCCGCCTCGACATCCTTTTCCGGCGCGTGCAGCGCACGAATGCGTTCCCATTCCGGCGCATTGGCCCTGAAATAGGCCGCGGCGGCGGCGGCGCGCGCCTGGCGCACATGAGCCAGCCGCGCCGTGTCGGCCTGGCTCAGGCTGGGATCCGATAGATTTGCCAGGGCGGCACCCAGTTCCGCCCCCTTGCCCCGGTCGGCGGCGCGATAGAACACCCAGCTGCCTTCCTTGAAGCGCTCCAGCAGCCCCGCCTCGCCCAGAAGTTTGAGATGGCGGGAAACACGGGGCTGGCTCTGCCCCACGATCTCGATCAGCTCGCTGACCGTGAGTTCCGCCTGCCGGAGCAGCAATAGCAGCCGCAGCCGGGTCGGATCTCCCGCCGCACGCAGCATGGCCACAAGCCTGTCCATCGCCTCACCTAAAACATATAAACATATCTTTATATGCTAGCTAGGTGGCGGAATACAAGAGCATTTTCGGTGACCTAGGCAGGTCTGGACAGACAAGGTAAACTACCGGAAAACGTCCCCCGTTCGAGGGCTGGGGCGGAATATCGATGCGCGTGGTACGGGCGCTGGCGTTGGGATTGTGCGGCTTGGCGCTGACCGCCTGCGCCACGGCGCCGCCGACACCGGAAATGCTGGCCAACAATGATCCCTATGAGGTCACCAATCGCGACATGTTGCATTTCAACGGCTTGGTCGACCGCTATTTCGTCATCCCGACAGTGGCGGTTTATTTCGTGCTGGTGCCCGACGGCGGCCGCCGCTCGGTGCATCGTTTCCTGGAAGATCTCAGCCTGCCCACCACCTTCGTCAATGACCTGCTGCAGGGAGAATTGAAGCGCGGCAGCCAGACGGCAAGCCGCTTCCTGATCAATACCACCATCGGTTTTGGCGGCTTTCTCGACCCCGCCGGCCGCATGAAGATGCCCGATCATGGGGAAGATTTCGGCCAGACCTTGGCGGTTTGGGGCGTTGGCGAAGGTCCTTATCTAATACTGCCCTTCCTGGGCCCCTCGAACCCGCGCGACGCATTTGGCATCGCCGCGGATGTCGGGCTGGACCCCACCACCTACATTCATTTCAAGCAGCATATCTGGTGGGATGCCGGGCGCGAATATTTCACCGTCCTGGACCTTCGGGCACAAACCTATCAAACGGTTCAGGGTATCCAACGAAGTTCGGTCGACTATTATGCCAGCCTGCGCAGCCTTTACCGCCAGCTACGCGATAATGATATCCGCAATGGCCGCCCTCCCAAAAAGCAAGATCTGCCTGATTTCTGAACCCGGTTTCATGTTAAGAACCTTGGGTTCCCGCCTTGAACTTGCCATATGCAACCGCGACCCTAATGTCTCCCGAAAGAACGGAATCATGATGCGCTTCGTGCCGATCCCGCGCCGGACCTGTCTGGCCACAATGCTGGCCTTCTCGGCGGCTCTGCTTGCCGGTCCCGCATTCGCCGCCGCCAATCCGGCCGAGGATTTTGTCCAGGACAATATCCATAAGGGGCTCGAACTGCTGAACAACAAACAGCTCTCGACCGAGCAGCGCCGTGTCCAATTCGAATCCTTTCTGCTCGGCCTGACGGATATGAAACGCATCGCGGATTTTACCCTGGGCCAATATCGCCGCACCGCCAGCCCGGCCGATCTTGCCGCTTTCGACGGCGCTTTCCAAAATTATGCCGTGGCGGTCTATC
This sequence comes from uncultured Alphaproteobacteria bacterium, assembly GCA_903897605.1. Taxonomy (GTDB): domain Bacteria; phylum Pseudomonadota; class Alphaproteobacteria; order Micropepsales; family Micropepsaceae; genus Rhizomicrobium. The sequence goes on along the minus strand of CAIUCH010000006.1, from coordinate 24,433 downwards.
AATCCTACTTCGCCAAATATGCCGGGCAGACGCTGAAAGTAACCGGGAGCCAGACCCGCGCCGCGGACGATTTCATCGTCGCCACCCAGCTGCTCGATTCCAGCGACCATTCCGGGCAGCAGCCGCTGGAAGTGGACTTCCGCGTCCGCACCGACGCCGGCGGCAAGCCGGTGGTGGTGGATTTCTCGGTGGCCGGCATCTGGCTGGCGCTGGAGGAGCGCGACCAGTTCACCTCCTTCCTGGGCCAGAACAATGGCAACATCCACACCCTGATTACCCATCTCAGCGACCTGGCGAAACAATTCAGAGGCGGCTGAACGCGCGGATCTTTTGACCGCTGGCGTTCATACGCTGGCGCTATAAACCGCGCGTGCTCACGTGCTAGCGCACGCTCCGCGCGCCGCTCCTGGCCAGCAGCCAAAATCTCTCGCGCTGGTACCGTTAGGCTCTCGCGAAGCGCTTGTATTTGATCCGGCGCGGTTGATCCGCGTCGATGCCCAGGCGGCGCTTCTTGTCGGCCTCATAGTCGTGATAATTGCCCTCGAACCATTCGACATGGCTGTCGCCTTCGAAAGCCAGCATGTGGGTGGCAATACGGTCTAGGAACCAGCGGTCATGGCTGATGATCATGGCGCAGCCGGCGAATTCCTCCAGCGCGGACTCCAGGGCGCGCAGGGTGTCCACATCCAGATCGTTGGTGGGTTCGTCCAGCAGCAGAAGATTGGCGCCCGACTTCAGCATCTTGGCCAGATGCACCCGGTTGCGCTCGCCGCCCGATAACTGGCCCACTTTCTTCTGCTGATCGCCACCCTTGAAGGCAAAGGCGCCGACATAGGCCCGGGAATTGATCTTGGTCTTGCCGAATTCGATGATGTCGGTGCCGCCGGAAATTTCCTCCCACACATTCTTGTTGGGATTGAGCGCGTCGCGCGATTGGTCGACATAGCCGATCTGCACGGTGGAGCCGATCCTCAGGATGCCGCCATCGGGCTTTTCCTGACCTGTCAGTAAACGAAAAAGTGTGGTCTTGCCCGCGCCATTGGGGCCGATGACGCCGACAATACCGCCGGGCGGCAATTTGAAATTCACATTTTCGTATAACAGGCGATCGCCATATCCCTTGGAAAGATTCTCGGCCTCGATCACCAGATCGCCCAGCCGTTCGGAGACCGGAATCATGATCTGGGCGGTGTTGGCGCGTTGTTCCTGCGATTTGGCCACCAATTCTTCATAGGAGTTGATGCGCGCCTTGGATTTGGCCTGACGCGCCTTGGGCGACTGTTTGATCCATTCGCGCTCGCGCGCGATGGTGCGCTTCTGCGCAGCTTCCTCATTCGATTCCTGCTTCAGGCGCTTTTCCTGGATCTCCAGGAAAGAGGAGTAATTGCCTTCGTGCGGGATGCCTTTGCCGCGATCCAGTTCCAGAATCCAGCTGGTGACATTGTCGAGGAAATAGCGGTCATGGGTGACCAGGATCACGCAACCCTTATAGTCGCGCAGCGTCGCTTCAAGCCATTCCACCGATTCCGCGTCGAGATGGTTGGTGGGTTCGTCGAGCAGAAGGATGTCCGGCGCATCGAGCAAGAGGCGGCACAGCGCGACACGGCGGCGCTCGCCACCCGAAAGGGTTTCGACTTTCGCATCCGGATCGGGGCAGCGCAGCGCGTCCATCGCCTGATCAACCTTCGAGTCCAGATCCCACAAGCCTTGCGCTTCGATCTCGTCTTGCAGTTTCGCCATCTCGTCGGCGGTCTCATCGGTATAGTTGGCGGCGATCTCATTGAAGCGGTCGACCAGCGCCTGTTTCTTGGCGACGCCTTCCATCACATTGCCGCGCACATCCTTGGCCGGATCCAGCTGCGGTTCCTGGCTGAGATAGCCCATCCGGACACCGTCCGCGGCCCAGGCGTCACCGGTGAAATCCTTGTCCATCCCCGCCATGATCCTCATCAAGGTGGACTTACCCGAACCGTTGACGCCGACGATGCCGATCTTGGCGCCGGGATAGAAGCTCAGCCAGATCTCCTTCAGCACCTGCTTGCCGCCGGGATAGGTCTTGGACAGACCCTTCATCACATAAACGAATTGCGGCCCGGCCATGCTGGGTTTCCTTTGTACGGCGAGAGAGGAGTGGCTTTTAGCGAAGGCCAGCGGCCATCGCAACGCGCCTAGAATTTGATCTTGGCGCGGCTAAGCAGCGAAACCGATGTGGCGCCGGTCTGCCCTTGATAATTCATCTGGTAGGCGGCGTTGGCCTGCAAGGCCAGGGCGCCGTCCAGGAAGCTGGTGACATAGCCCAGCTGCAGATCCGTTTCCTGGGTCTGGTTGGAGAAACGGTCATTGGCGATGAACATGGGCGGCAGGTCGCCGGACGCCGAAACCGCACTGAACCCGTTGTCGAGCACGCCCAATGTTGGGCGCGAGAAGGAGAAGCCCAGCGCGTCCTCGCCGAACAAGCCATGCTTGGCGATTGCGATGGAATAGGAACGGGTATCGATGGTGGGCAGCTGGCTGCGCTGATCGAGCTGGCTCAGGCCCTGGCTGTAGGACGCCGTAGTCACCCAGCCATTGCCCAGCTTCAGATGCGCCGTCATCTCCAGCGCCTGGGTGCTGATCCTGTCATTGGAAGTGAGATTGGCGACCGCACCGAAGCCTTGCTGAACATTGTCGATCGCGCTGACGCCAAAATTCGCCCAGCTGTTCATGTCCCAGGACACGCCCGCCACCAGGGATTGGGAATATCCCCGATCATAAGCCAGCGGTAGACCGGTCGCGGTGGGTTGCAATGCCAAGCGATCAAGCCGGTCGCTCCACTGCGTCGTGCCCAGGCGGACATGAAGCCCGGAAGCCGGCATATAGGTCGCGCCGGCATAGTGACCGCCATTGGCAAGCCCGATCAGGCCGGGATCGGCGATCAGCGGCGATTGCATGCCGTCATAATTGTCGAAACGCTGGGTGAGATCGATATTATAGCCGGTATCGATCGCGAGCCGGTCGCTGAGCGCGACACTGGCGGCAAAATCATGCAGCGTGGACGCCGTGCCAAAGCTGGTCCGCAGGGTCAACGGTTCACCCGCCAAGGCATCCTGGCTGAGGCGCGATGCCGGCCCGGCAAGAACGGTGTCGGAAAGCGTCGCGGCCGAAGATACCGAAACATTTTCGGCCGCGCCGAAAGCGGTCAGGCTGGGCGGCAGGTGCAATTCCGCCGCTCCGGCCTGTCCCGAGAAGGCGACAAGACCGGCCGCGAAAAAAGCAGCCTGAAAACAGCGGTTCATACCCGTCCTATACCGGCAGCCCGGCGTTCCCGCAAAAATATCAGAGAAAACACTCCTGCCTCAAGAAAAGACCGCGGATTTCCTGGTGTTTTTGGGTCACAGAGGGCGGTTCAAGTGATCAGGGTGAAGAAATGAACGCAAAATTGGGTAATAAAATTGCTGAAATGTCCAAAATTTTGAATTTCAGCCTCCGTTGCACCGGGAGGGGCCTGAAACGACCCAGCGACAAAAAGACCTCCATCCGAGCGCAAGACGCCGTCAACGGTGGCGGATTCTTCAATCCCAGAAGACGCCGGCGGTGTTGCCGAAGAGAAGTTCTTCGCCGAGCCGCGAGATCTCCCCTATGACGATCATACCGCAGTCATTCTTTGCTTCCTCGAAAACCGCCTCGGCCGCACCGGCGCGTTTGGAAATGCGGGGGGAAAATCGCACATCATCGCGTTCGGCCAGCGCCACCGATCACGAGCGCGCCGGAGGCAGCGGCAGTCGCCGCCTGGCGTTGCAACGGCCGGGAGCGCGTGACACTTTCGGGATGCGGAAGCGGACATATGACGATGATGCGAAGAAGTTTTCTGAGCGCTCTGTTTGCGCTTGCCGCACTGTCAGCCGCGGATGCGGCGGTGAACAAACCCGCACCGTCTGACATCAATCAAAATGTTGCCTTTCCAGACGGCGTCACCGTTGCGCGCGATCTCTCCTATGCGACGATCGAAGGCTTTCGGCCCCTGACGCTCGATCTCTATCAAGTGCCAGCCAAGCCCAAGGATTCACCACGGCCCGCCATCGTCTTCGTGCATGGCGGCGGTTGGTCGGGGGGCGACGCGCGGCATCAAACCGGCTTCGACAATTTCCCCGCCACCCTCGCCGCCCTGGCCGCCAAGGGTTATGTGGTGGCGAGCGTGAATTATCGTCTGTCCGGCGAAGCGCATTTTCCGGGCCCGGTACAGGATGTGAAGTCCGCCCTGCGCTGGCTGCGCGGTCACGCCACCGATTACGGCATCGACACCACCCGCGTCATGGTGTGGGGCGCCGAGGCCGGGGGTCAGATCGCCGCCATTGTGGGAACCAGCTGTGGTGTCACCACGCTTGAACCCGCAGCAGATGCGAAATCCAAGGCGCCGATGGCGTCGGACTGCGTGCAGGGCGTGATCGACTGGTTTGGTCCGACCGACTTTGCCAGTTGGGATGCCGATGCGGGACACACGCCCGAGCCCGGTGCGGCCACGCGTCTGGGCGCCTATCTGGGCTGCGAGCTGGCGGATTGCGCGCCCGGAATCGTTCATGCCGCCAGCCCGCTCTCTTATATAGAGTCCATGAGCCCGCCCTTTTTGATCCAGCAGGGTGGCGCCGATACGCTGGTGCCGCCGGCCCAGTCGCAGAAACTGTATGACGCGCTGAAGTCCCAGCATGTTCCATCGGACATGGTGATCTATCCCGATCTGGGTCAGGATTTTGCAAAGGCCGACACGCCAGATGCCGCCGCCAGCGCCAAACCCGTTGCCGATATGGAAGACTTCATCGCGAATACCTTCCCGCCGCCGCCCAAATCTGCCGCGCCCGGGATACCGGCGAAAGCCGCAAAGTTCAAAACAAAGGCCCACAGATGAGCGACCTGGAGAAAACACATTTCGATTGGGCCGACCCTTTCCTGCTGGAATCCCAGCTTTCCGTGGAAGAGCGCATGGTGGCGAAATCGGCACACGATTATGCGGCGGACAAGCTTACGCCGCGCATACAGGACGCGTTCCGCAATGAAGTTTTCGACACCGCGATCATGCGCGAAATGGGCGAGATGGGCTTTCTCGGCCTGACCCTGCCGGAAGAGTATGGCGGCGGCGGACTTTCCTACACCTGCTATGGCCTGGTGGCGCGCGAGATGGAGCGGGTGGATTCCGGCTATCGCTCGGCCATGAGCGTGCAGAATTCTCTGGTGATGCATCCGATTTTCGCATTCGGCAGCGACGCGCAGAAAAAGAAATATCTGCCTGGCCTGGCGAGCGGCGCATTGATCGGCTGTTTCGGCCTCACCGAACCGGATCACGGCTCCGATCCCGGCGGCATGGTGACACGCGCGGTGAAGGATGGCGCGGGCTATCGTCTCAGCGGCGCGAAAATGTGGATCACCAATTCGCCGGTCGCCGATGTCGCGGTGGTGTGGGCGAAGCTGGATGGAAAAATCCGCGGCTTTCTGGTCGAACGCGGCGCCAAGGGATTTTCCACACCGCGCATCGACGGCAAATTCTCGCTGCGCGCCAGCGTCACCGGCGAAATCGTGCTGGACGATGTGCGGGTGGCGCAGGATGCTTTGCTGCCTGGCGTTCAGGGCCTGGCCGGGCCCTTTTCCTGTCTCAACCGTGCCCGTTTCGGCATTGCCTGGGGCGCGATGGGCGCCGCCGAATCCTGCTGGCAGGCGGCGCGGCAATATACGCTGGACCGCAAACAGTTCGGCCGGCCCCTGGCCGCCACCCAGCTGGTGCAGAAGAAGCTGGCCGACATGCAAACGGAAATCGCCCTGGGCCTGAACGGCGCATTGCGCCTGGGCCGGATGATGGATGACGGCACGGCGGCGGTGCCGCTGATCTCGCTGATGAAACGCAACAATTGCGGCAAGGCCCTGGCGATCGCGCGGGAGGCACGCGACATGCTGGGCGGCAACGGCGTCTCGGACGCCTATCCGGTGATCCGCCACATGCTGAATCTGGAAGCCGTCAACACCTATGAAGGCACTCACGATGTGCATGCCTTGATCCTGGGCCGCGCCCAGACAGGCCTGCAGGCCTTCCAGCAGGAGAAAGCATGAGTGCGATCAATCCGGTCACCGACCTCAGCCGCGACGGTGACATCGCCGTCATCACCTTGAACGCGCCGCCGGTCAACGCCCTGTCGCAAATCATGCGCGAAGGATTGATCGAAGCGCTGGCCGGAGCCGAAGCCGATACGGCAACCAAAGCAACGCTTCTGATTTGCGCCGGCCGCACTTTCATCGCCGGCGCCGATATATCGGAGTTCGACAAGGTCCAGACCGGCGCCTCGCTGCGCGATGTGCAGAATGCGATGGACGCCGCGAAAAAGCCCATCGTGATCGCCATCCATGGCACCGCACTGGGCGGCGGCTTGGAGACGGCGATGTGCGGGCATTACCGCGTCGCCGTGCCCTCCGCCAAACTCGGGCAGCCGGAAGTGGCGTTGGGCCTGGTGCCGGGCGCGGGCGGAACCCAGCGCCTGCCACGTCTGATCGGGGTGGAAAAAGCGCTGGCGATGGTCACCGACGGCAAGCCGATTTCCGCGCAAGACGGGCTGGCGCTGGGACTGCTGGACGCATTGATGCCGGAAAAAGAACTGAAGGAGGGCGCGCTCGCCTTCGCCCGGCAATTGATTGCAGAGGGCAAAGGCCCCCGCCGCACCCGCGACCTGAACGAAAAAGTCACTGGAATCTCGCCGAAGATTTTCGCCGACTTCCGTGCTGCGCACAACTTCCGCGGCTTCGAGGCGCCCGGTGAAGCGATCAAATGCATCGAGGCCGCCACGACCATGGCATTCGATTCCGGGCTGGAATTCGAGTCGCGCATCTTCCTGGCCTGCAAGAATTCACTGCAAAGCCAAGCCCAACGTTACGCCTTCTTCGCGGAGCGCAAGGCGGGGAAAATCCCCGGCCTAGCCGATGACACGCCCATTCTGCCCATCACCAAGGTGGGCGTAATCGGCGCCGGGCTGATGGGCGGCGGCATTGCCACCGTCTTTGCCAATGCCGGCCTTGCCGTCACCATCGTCGAGGCTGACGGCGCTGCGCTGGCGCGTGGCCTGGACGCGGTCAGGAGCGGCTATGAATCAAGCGTCAAGCGCGGACGGCTGACGGCGGACGAGGCGCGCATCCGCTTTGGCCGGTTGACCGGCACGCTGAAATTTGAAGACCTCGCCGATTGCGATCTGATCGTGGAAGCAGTGTTCGAGAACATGGCGGTAAAGAAAAACGTCTTCGCGCGGCTCGACAAGATTGCCCGGTCCGGCGCGATCCTGGCCAGCAACACCTCGTTCCTCGACATTGACGAGATCGCCGCGGTCACCACGCGGCCCGACCATGTGCTGGGCCTGCATTTCTTCTCGCCCGCGCCGGTGATGAAGTTGCTGGAAATCGTGCGCGGCGCGAAAACCTCAAACAGCATACTGGCGACCGCGATGAAACTCGCCAAGGCGATCGGCAAGGTGGGTGTGCTGGCCGGCAACGCCCATGGTTTCATCGGCAACCGCATTCTGATGCAGCGGCAGGACGCCGCCAATGCGCTGGTGCTGGAAGGCGCCTCGCCCTACGCGGTGGACCGGGTGATCACGGATTTCGACTTTCCCATGGGCCCCTTCGCCATGGCCGATCTGGCGGGTCTGGATCTGGGCTGGGATGCCGCAACCTCGCATGGCGAAAGCATGCGCGATCTGTTGTGCGAGGCAGGACGGCGCGGCCAGAAGACCAAGTCGGGCTATTATGACTATGACGCCGCCCGCAAAGCCTCGCCCTCGCCCGTCACCGAGAAAATCATCACGGATTTCCGCGCCGGCAAGGGGGTGACGCCGCGCGCCATCGGTGAAGAGGAAATCCGGGAACGCTGCCTTCTGCCCATGATCAATGAAGGCGCCAAGATCCTGGAAGAAGGAAAATCCAGCCGTGCCTCCGATATCGATATCGTCTGGCTTTACGGTTATGGCTGGCCAGCCTATCGCGGCGGGCCAATGTTCTATGCCGACAGCATCGGCTTTGGCGCGGTGATCGCGGGCCTGAAGAAATACACCATCGCGCCGGCGCCGCTGCTGGAAAAGCTGGCGGCGGCGAACAAGCGTCTGTCCGATTTCGCCTGACCCTTCACTGGCACTTCACTGGCACTTCATTGGCGCGCGGCGACCGCCTCGATCTCCAGCAGAAATTGCGGCCAGGGCAGCGCCGCCACCACCAGCAGCATGGAGGCGGGCCGCGCCTCGCCCAGCATGCGGGCGCGGACCTTGGCATAGGCCGGAATATCTTCGGCCCGGATCACATATTGCGTGATCTTGACCAGATCGTTGACCGTCATTCCCGCCGCATCCAGCATTTTCAGGATATGGACCCAGGCCAACTCCGCCTGGCCGGTGATGTCGGCGGGCAGTTTGCCGGCGGCATCCATCCCCGGCGTGCCCGATGTGAAGAGCCAGCGCTGATTCGGCGCGGTTTCGATGGCGTCGCTATAGAGGCCGATTTTGGCCGCCACGCCAATATTATGAACCTTGTGCGTCATGCCGTCCTCTCTGAGCGGCCGCAGTGAAAATCCTGCGCGCGCTGCTGGCAAGAGCGCGGACTGCCGATTTTCCCGTTTGACCCTCGGCTTTGCGGCAAGCAAGTCTTTGCGCTGGCAAGGGGAATGTCCTAAAATCCCCGCGGGAAAAGGCGTTATACCCGTTCATATATCACGCCCCCGGCCCCGGAAAATTCAGCGGAGTGAAAGCGATGGTCACGCTTCAGATCAATGGTCAGTCTCACACGATTGACGCGCCCGACGACATGCCGCTGCTCTGGGCGTTGCGTGACATCGTCGGTCTCACCGGCACCAAATTCGGTTGCGGCATCGCGCAGTGCGGCGCCTGCACCGTGCATCTGGACGGCAAGGCGGTGCGTTCCTGCCTGCTGCCGGTTGGTTCCATCGGCAATCGCGCCATCACCACCATCGAGGCGGTCGGCGAAACACCGAATGGCGCCAAGATCCAGAAGGCTTGGCTCGATATCGAAGTGGTGCAGTGCGGCTATTGCCAATCCGGCCAGATCATGTCGGCGACGGCATTGCTCAACCGCACGCCGAACCCGGACGATTCCGATATCGATGCCGCCATGGCTGGCAACATCTGCCGCTGCGGCACTTATGTGCGCATCCGCCAGGCGATCAAGAACGCCGCCAAAACGGCCTGACCGAGGCACTTTATGTCCATCTCTGCCAAAGACGCCGCCGATCTGTCGCGGCGCAATTTCCTGAAAGTCGGCACCGCTGCGGGCGGCGGACTGATGCTGGGCTTCCAGGTCGGCGATGCCTTCGCGCAGGAAAAGAAGGGCGCCGCCGAAGCCGCCGCCCCGGCTCCGGCGAAATATGTCCTCAACCCCAACGCCTTCATCGCCATCGCGCCGGACGGCAAGATTTCGTTCCAGATTCCACAGGAAGAAATGGGCCAGGGTGTCTACACCTCCCTCTCCCAGCTTCTCGCGGATGAATTGGATGTGGATCTTGCGAATGTGACGCCGCTGCCGGCGCCGCCGATCGACGCGATCTATGGCAGCCCGCGTTCGCATCGCATGTCCACCGGCGGCTCGACCTCGATCCGCGGCTTCTACACGGCCCTGCGCCAGGTCGGCGCCTCGGGCCGCGCCATGCTGGTGCAAGCCGCTGCGCAACAATGGAAAGTCGATCCCGCCACCTTGCGGACCGAAAGCGGTCAGGTGATCGACGATGCCCATGGCGGCCGCAAGCTTTCTTATGGCGTGCTGGCGCCCGCCGCCGCGAAATTGCCCGCCCCCCAGGACGTCAAGCTCAAGGACGACAAGGATCTCAAACTGATCGGCAAGTCGGTGAAGCGGCTGGACACGCCCGACAAGGTCAACGGCAAGGCGCAATACGGCATCGATGTGCGGATGGACGGATTGAAGATCGCCGCCCTGGCAGCTTCGCCGGTGGTCGGCGGCAAGGCCGTGCGTGTCGATGACAGCAAGCTCAAAGCCATGCCCGGTCTGCAATTGGTGGTGCTGGACGATATCGTCGCCGTGGTCGGCCCGCATTTCTGGGCGGCCAAGAAGGGCCTGGATTCGCTCGACATCACATGGGACGGCGGCGAGAACGCCACGATGGATTCCGCCAAGATGTGGCAGGAATTGCGCGCGACTTCGTTGAAGCCCGGCGTGGTCGCCAAGGAAGATGGCGATGCGCCGAAAAATCTATCCCGGGCGCAGGACAACCGCATCGATGTCGCCTACGAGCTGCCGTTCCTGTCGCATGCGCCGATGGAACCGCAGAATTTCACCGTTCATGTGAAGAATGGCGGCTGCGAAATGTGGGGCGGCAGCCAGGTGCAGACTAGCGCCGTGGCAGCGGCGGCCAAGACTCTGAACACCACACCCGACAAGATCGTCTTTCACAATTACATGTTGGGCGGCGGCTTCGGCCGCAGACTGGACACCGACATGGTGGTGAAGTCGGTCCGTATCGCGCAAAAAGTCGATGGACCGGTGAAAGTGATCTGGACCCGCGAGGAAGACATCCAGCAGGATATGTACCGTCCCGCCTATCGCAATGTGATGTCGGCCAACCTGGACAAGAATGGCAAGATCGATGCCTGGACGCACCGCATCGCCGGCGGCGCGGTGTCGGTGCGCATGTCGGGCAAGCCCCTCAAGGGCGGGCTGGATCGCGGTTCGCTGGAAGGCGCCACCGAGAATAATTACGGCGCGCCCAATTTCCGGGTCGAATTTATCGAGGCCCCGCCTAAGGCATTGAATATCGGCTATTGGCGCGGCGTCGCGCCCAACAACAATGTCTTCGCCACCGAAAGCCTGATGGACGAGCTGGCGCTGAAGGTGAAGAAAGATCCGGTCGCGTTCCGTCTCGCACATCTGGACGGCACCCCGCGGCTGAAAGCGGCGGTGCAACTGGTGGCACAACGGGCAAATTGGGGTAGCGCCCTGCCCAAGCGTGCCGGCCGGGGCATCTGCGCCCAGTTCGCCTTCGGCACCTATATCGCCACGGTCTGCGAGGCCGAAGTGGACGAAGGCGGTCATGTCCGCATCCGCCAGGTGCATTCGGTGATCGATGCCGGCCGCATCGTCAATCCCGATACCCTGATGGCCCAAGTTCAAGGCGGCTTGATGTTCGGCTTCACCGCCGCGCTATACGGCGACATCACCGTCAAGGACGGCCGGGTTCAGCAGCGCAACTTCAACAATTATCGCATCATGCGCATCAACGAGGCGCCGCCGATCGACGTCCATATCGTTGCCAGCCATGAGCCTTCGGGCGGCATCGGCGAACCGGGCTGCACCGCCGGACCGCCATCGCTGGTCAACGCCGTCGCCGCGGCCACCGGCATCCGTCTTCGCAAACTCCCCATCGACCGTGACATTCTGGCGGGCAGGAAAATCGCATGAGCATGAAACGCTTCGGTATCGCGATCGCGATCATCGCCATCGTTGGACTCCTTTTCGCCGCCTGGATGGTGCTCATTCCGGGGCCGACGGCCTTTGCCAGCGGATCGAGCGTCGCCCTGGCGGATTATACCGGCCCCAATCCCGCCGGCGTGCCGAAGGAATTGGCGAGTGCCGATCCGATCGCACGGGGCGAATATCTCGCCCATGCCGCCGATTGCGTTGCCTGCCACACCGCACAGGGTGGTCAACCCTATGCCGGCGGCTTTGCCTTCAATCTGCCGGTGATCGGCACGATGTATTCGACCAACATCACGCCGGACAAGGAAACCGGCATCGGCAACTACACCGATCAGCAATTCCTGGATGCGCTTCACAAGGGCATCCGCAATGACGGCCAGAATCTGTATCCCGGGATGTCCTACGCGTCCTACACCTATATGACCGATGCGGACGCATTGGCGATCAAGGCCTATCTGTTCACCCTGCCTGCGGTGCATGCACCCGCCCGCGAGAACAGGCTGGCCTGGCCTTTCAACAACCGCTCCCTGATGGCGTTCTGGAATGCCTTCTATAATGCCGACCAGCGCTTCCGTCCCAATCCCACGCAGAGCGCCGACTGGAATCGCGGCGCCTATCTGGCCGAGGCCATGGGCCATTGCGGCGAATGCCATACCCCGCGCAATCTCGCCTTTGCCCTGAACAACCAGCGCAAATTCGCCGGCGCCCTCACCGCCGGCTGGCGCGCCTACAACGTCAGCAGTGACGCCAAGGCGGGCCTGGGCGCCTGGAGCGACAACGATCTGGCCACCTATCTTTCCACCGGCCATGCCGATGGCCATGGCGGCGCCGCCGGCCCTATGGGCGAAGCATCGGACAACAGCCTGACCTTTCTGACGGCGGGCGATATTCACGCCCTGGTGGTCTATCTGCGCAGCGTGCCCGCCCAGGACACCGACCTGCCGCGCACCGTCAATGTGCCGGCGCCTGCCTCGCACCGTGAAGGCGTGACCGCGGATCTGGATCCGCGCGGCGAGAAGATCTTCGCCGGCGCCTGCGCCAGCTGTCATGACTGGACCGGCATCAGTCCGCTCAGCAAATACGCCACCCTTACCGGGGTGCGGGCGGTCAATGATCCATCGGCTACCAATGTGGCGCAGACCGTCATCAACGGCGTGGACCGCAAGACGGCGCAGGGCAGAATCTTCATGCCTGCTTTCGGTGACGCTTATTCCAATGACGAGATCGCGGCGGTGTCGAATTATGTCACCGCCCGGTTCGGCGCCCAGGGCGCACGGATGACCGAAAAAAATATCGCGTCATTGCGCAAGCAGGTCGCGCAACAATAGGCTAACTTCCCTTTCCGGCCTTTTGGGCCGCGAAGGGGATCTGGCTTCGTGATACTGCCGCACTTCCCATCGGATTCGGCCTGGTCGCGGTCACCGCGCTGGCGGCGATGCTGGCCCGGCGCACCACCTTGCCGCCCTCCATCTTCCTGGTCCTGGTCGGGCTCGGTCTTGGGTTCGTCCCCGGCATGCCGCGCATCGCGCTGCGGCCCGACCTGGTCATGACTTTGCTGCTGCCGCCGCTGCTCTATTCGGCGGGCGTTGGCATGAGCTGGAAGGGCTTTCGGGCGCATCTGCGGCCGATCCTGTTGATGGCGATCGGTTGCGTGCTGTTCACCGCCGGTTCGGTCGCCGTGGTGGCGCGCACTTTGCTCGATCTCACCTGGTCGGTGGGTTTCGTGCTGGGCGCAGTGGTGGCGCCGCCGGACGCGGTGGCGCCAATGGCGATTGCCAAGCGAATACCCGTGCCCCGGCGCGTTCTTGCCATTCTGGAAGGCGAAGGCCTGGTCAATGACGCCACCGCGCTGATCCTGTTCAGCTTCGCCATCGCGGCAGTGGTGGAAGGCGGGCGCTTTTCCCCCACCGCCGCGGTCGGCAGTTTCGCCGCCATCGTGGCGGGCGAGATCGTCTGGGGCATCATGGTGGGCTGGGGCGCGTTGATCCTGCGCCGCATGGCGCATGAGCCGCGTGTGGAAATCGTGCTGGCGATGCTGACGCCCTATGCCGCCTTTTGGATTCCCGAAAGCCTGGGCGGTTCCGGCGTGCTGGCGGCGGTCACCGCGGGCCTCTTCGTGAGCTTCAATGGCCCGCGCTATATTTCTCCCGCCACGCGCCTGCAGGGCTTTTTCGTTTGGGATTTGATCATTTATCTGATTGAAGGCGTGATCTTCCTGCTGACGGGATTGCAGGCCCCCGTGATCGCGGACTCGTTGGGTGAGGCCGATTGGCTGCGGCTGGGGTTGGCCGCCGTGTCCGTCACCGGCGCGATCATTCTGGTGCGCTTTGTCTGGGTCTTCACCGCCACCTACTTGCCTTGCTGGCTATTGCCGAGCTGGCGCAAACGCGATCCCGCCCCACCCTGGCAGGAAACTTTTGCGATCGGATTCACCGGAATCCGCGGCGTGGTTTCGCTGGCCGCGGCGCTGTCGATCCCGCTGATGTCGGGACCGGCACCCTTTCCCGAGCGCGGCCTTCTGCTTCTCGTGACCTTTGTCGTCATTCTCGTCACCCTGGTGGGACAAGGCTTCTCCTTTCCCTGGGTGATCCGGAAACTGGGTCTTAGTGCGATGGGCAAGCGTGAGGCCGATGAAGCCAAGCAACGCGAAGTCGCCGCACGCGTCGCCGGAATTGATGCGGCGCTGTCGCGGCTGGACCGGCTGCAAAGCGCCGGCCTGGCGCCCGATACGGTGGAAATCCTGCGCCGCCGTCATGGCGACCGGCGCGCCTACTTCGTGGCGGCCTGCCGCGACCTGGAAAGCGGTGAAGCCGTCGCCCATTCCATGGCGCTGCAATTGGAGTTTCTGGAAGCGGAGCGTGCCGCGATCGCGGATCTTTATGCCCGCGGCGCCCTGGAGGACGAGGCGCGGCGGCGCATCGAGCGCGAACTGGATCTGGACGAAAGTCGCATCCGCCATGCCGCGGAAAGCGGCGCGAGCCGGGTCACTTAAATCCTGGCGCCGTGGGCGCGCAGCAGCCTGCTGGCCTCAGCCACGTCCTCGCGCACGCCGCGATTGAGCTTGCCGACGCTGATCACCGATTGCACGCCAGCGGCATAGATGCCGGGTATCGCGGGATGCACCGCACTCACCTTGTTGGCATCGATCGCCACCTTGGTGCCGTCGGGCTGGGTCAGCTCCACCTTGGTAAGATTGGCGCTGACCGACTTGTCGCCCAGGGATTTTCCGATAGCGACGATATAGCCACGTGTTTCGGCCGGCAGCGGCCGGCCATGATAAAGATGGTCCTCTATATTGCCCGGTCCATCATTGTAGGCGGCAAACATCGCCGGATAGCCATATTTGAAATGCAGCCATTTCAAATAGCCGGCGCCGGCATAGATATTGTCGCGCGGATCATACGGATTGGCGCCCAGGCCATACTGCGCCGCCATCTCGCTATAGGTACCGGGCATCACCTGCATGACGCCCATCGCACCCACCGCCGAAACGATGGGAAGATTTCCCACCAGCACAGTGCGGCCGCCGCTTTCCTGGCGCATGACGGCGCGAATCCAATCCGCGGGAATATTGAATTTGTGGGCCGCCTGTTTGATCAGCGGTTCCCAGCGCGACAACAAGATCGTTGGCGCCATCGCCTGCTCCTGCTCGAAAATTGACGGCGCGGCAGGCACCGCGCCCTGGTCGAACGGGTGATCGAGAAAGAGTTGCGGTGCCGCGGGCACAGCCGGCGACGGTGCATGCAGCGCATGCAAACCGCCAATCAATGCCAAGGTTGCGCCGCCGGCCAGGAGAAGCCGCACAAAGCTTCGCGCCGGCAAGGCAGCCGGCATCGCCAGCGCTCTTGCGCTTAGGGCGATGGCGGAACTGACAAGCGGGCGTCCAGTCAATATGTGTTCCTTCGCTGAAAAAAACGCCGGCGATCGATGGGATCACGCGGCCGGGAGCACAGTCAAAAACAGTGCGCAAATTGAAATCGTAGCGACTGCGCAAAATTCAAGCGGCAACGGAGTGTCGTATAAACTCAAAGGAAGCAGGAATGAAATGGAAAAAAGCTTCGCAAACCGTCGCGAGGCGCAACCGCCTATGATTGCAGGCTTTTTCCAATCACGGTTCTTTGAACTTTTGCGATTCGCTCTGCCTTACACAAGTTTCATCCCAAAACCGCCAGCGGAACGCGTGACATCCGTTGGCGCGAATTTGGATCAAATCGTAGCAATCAACTGATCAGCGATGCTCCGGTACACACGCATTTGAGCGGCGCCGGAGGAGAAATTCGACTTGCGCTTGGCGAAATTCGCGCAACGAGATCACCGAATCTCGTCCGCCGACAGATGCAACAGGAAGACCAAATTTCCGCGTCGGACGAACGAGTGGGTATCCGCACGGGTATGGCGCGCGCGCTGCGCCGCCGGCCTTTGTCTTGGCGAACCGAATGGTAACAATTCCCGCCGAGCCACAATCTTGCCGCAATATCCCGTCTACGGACGATTTTTCTGCCTGGAGCCGGGCCGAATTTCGCTGAAAAAACTTGACGTTAACTATTACTTTGCTGTATTAACCATTTATTAACTCTCAGAGCGGGCGGTCGGAAACGACTCAAGCATCGCCACAGAGACGGGTAATGGGCCGACCAGGTCGGCAGAACGGGTGGCGTCGGGAAGCATCGCGCAAACCAATTTTCGGATGCAGATAATGCTTGCCTATGAAGAGTTGAAGGGTTCCAGCGGAAGAGAGATCTGGTTCCGCCCCACGCGCTACGACGCGCGCAAGCTTTTTCCCAATCACCCGCCAAAGGTGCGGGTGAAATCCGCTAGCTATCAGCTGCATGACATCAGCCTCACCGGCATTGCCGTGGTCGCTAAACAGGCAGTGGAAGACGAGCTGTCGCTGGGCGAGACGGTTCCCCTGATCTTCCAGCAGGCCGGGCTATCGATCTTCGAAGGTCGTGCCAAGGTTTGCCGCACCGAGAGCACCGTGTTCGGTTCCAAGCTGGCGTTCAGCCTGGTCGATTTCTATGTCGATTTCGACCGGCTGCTCAGCCGCAACGTCCAGGCCCAGATCGCCGCCAATGGCAGTTTCCTGTCTTCCGAACGCAGCACGCTGGTGCCGCGCGAATACCGCGCCTTCTGCGCCGATGTGCTGGGCGTGCTGCGCTCCTATCGCGCCCTGCTGGACAAGAATGTCCATCTCGCCGACAGCTTTTCCCAGGTCTTCGACGATGTCGGCGCCTATGAGGCTTGCGAAGGACGCCTGATCGAGCAGTGGCGTGGATTCTGGCTCACCGGCAACGACATCGTGCGCGACGTGATGGCGAGCCGCGAAGAACGCGAGGCGACCAAGGAATTCACTGAACTCGTACTGACACCGGAAATGCGCGCTGGCGCGATCTGGGATCGCTCTTATATCAAGCCGTTGGGTTATCCCGGCGACTACCAGATCATGAACCAGGTTTATGACTGGGAACGCTTGGGACCGAGCGTTTATCACCAGCTGGTCCATCGTCTGGGCCTGGAAGTCGCGGAGTGCATCGATACCCGCATGCAGGTGGTGCGCGGCAAGATCGCCGAGACTGTGCGCGAATATGGTCAGGATCGGCCGGCGCGCATCCTGAGCCTGGGCAGCGGTCCCGCCCGCGAGATCGAGACGTTCCTGGAAGGGCCTCATGCCCGCTCGGGCAAGGTCGAGTTCACCCTGGTTGACCAGGAAACACAGGCGCTGGGTTATGCCTATAACCGTGCCTATCCGCCTCTCCTCAAGCTGGGCGGCAATGCCCATCTGCAATGCCTCAATATTTCCTTCACCGATATCCTGCGTGCCAATGGCGGATTGCAGGCGGTTCCGCCGCAGGACCTGATCTATTCTGTGGGCCTGCTCGACTATCTCAGCGACCGCCGCGCGCGGATGCTGGTGCGGCGGCTTTACGATGCCTTGCTGCCGGGAGGCCTTCTCATTATCGGCAACATGAATGAGACGGCATTGTCCAATCTCTGGCCGATGGAATTCCTCGCCGACTGGACTTTACAGTATCGCAGCGACGCGGAGATGCGGGCATGGTCGGAAGGATTGGGCGCGCGCGAGTGCTGGACGGAAACGGAAAAAACCGGCCGGGTGCGGTTGCTCTATCTGCGCAAGCCCTGACGGCCTGGCTGGCGCCAGCGATCAGACGGCGACTTTGAGCTTTTCGCCCGGCGGCGTTTCGCGCAAGGCGACAAAGCGTTCGCGCGGCAGCACGACCATCACGGATGTGCCGACATTGACCTGACTTTCGATCCAGAGCGCGCCGCCATGCAATTCGGCAAGCTTGACCGCATAAGGCAAGCCGAGGCCCGTGCCGCCATGGGCGCGGGTCCGCGAATCTTCCACCTGCTCGAAGGGACGCAGCACGCGTTCGATATCGGTGGTGGGGATGCCGATGCCTTGGTCGCGCACCGCGATCGTCACCGAGCGATCATTGCCCAGCTCCAGCCCCACTTCGACGGCGCCGCCTTCATGGCTGAACTTGACGGCATTGGAGACCAGGTTGAGCAGTATCTGCAGCATCAGCTTGGCATCGGCGCGCACCACGACCTGATCGGCACAGGATTTGACGGTGATTGCGATACCGGTCTGCTGCGCCTTGGGTTCGCACATGCGGATACTTTCCGCCACGATCTGGTTCAGGTCGATCTCACGTTCGTCCAGAGTGAGTTTGTTGGCTTCCGCCTTGGCTAGATCCAGAATATCGTTGATGATCGACAGCAGGTGATGGCCGCTTCCCGCGATGTCCTTGACGTAGGAGGCATAGCGGGCATTGCCCACCGGGCCGAAGGTTTCCTTGTCCATGATATCCGAGAAGCCGATGATGGCATTGAGCGGCGTACGCAACTCGTGGCTCATATTGGCGAGGAATTCGCTCTTGGAATGATTGGCCTTGTTGGCTTCGACCAGAAGAACGTTGGTGATCTCGTTCTTCTCTTCGATGATGCGGTGCGCAATATAACCTTTGCGGGTCTGGGTTTCTTGAATGTAACTCGACAACAAGCCAACGCCGGTCGCCATCAGCAGGAAGAAGTTGTTGGAGATCAAGTCAATCGTCGGCAAAGGATTCAGAATAACTGCCGACAATTCATAGGCGCCGACCAGCATCAGGGAAATCAGCACGGTGGGGATGAAATTCACGCGGATGAAGCTGCCGCAATAAATCACCACCATGATCACGCCGGCATAGTAATTGCTGTTGAACGGCGCGGGCATGATTGCCGTCATCGCCACCACGCCCAATCCCGACGCCGCCATCTGAAGCGCCAGCACATACTGGCCTATCTTCTTGAAGTAAGAAGTGAAGGACAGCGCGAAATTGGTCAGCAATATGGGACAGCAGATCGCGTAGCGAATGATGTAGATGGTGGTCAGGGCGCCGCCGCCGACGCGCGCATCCAGCAGGCCGAACAGAATATAAAGTAGGATGCCCGCAAGCAGATAAATGCGGATGAACAGCATGGAATCGATAAGAGCCCGGCGCGCGAACCGGCGCTCGGTCTCTGGATCGAAGAAACGCAGCCATATCTTCGAATAGGCCAGCGCGTCAGACGCCATACCACTATCACTCATGGGTCATACAGACGGGAAAAGTCCCGGCCTCCACCGCAAAAGCCTAGGTCACGGTGGGTAAACAAAGTGGCAAGCGGACAGCGTTAAAAAATTCTTTATACACTCAGCGGAAGCATACGCCCGTGCGGGCAAATTCCGCGAACCGGCCAACCGGGGGACCAGTATGCGTCGTCAAACTTTAGTTCTGCTTTGCCTTCTACCTACAACCCCTGCCCTTGCGGCAGGCTTTGGCTTGCGCGAGCAAAGCACCGAAGCAATGGGGGAGGCCTATGCGGGTGCTGCCGCAACCGCCAGCGATGCCGGATTCCTGGCTTACAATCCGGCGGCGGCCGCAGGCACGAGCGGCGGCGATTTCGCGCTCAGCGCCGTCTCGATCATGCCCGGCTCCTCGGCGAATTACACCACTGCCTTGACCGCGGCGGGAACGCCGGCGGGTGGCAATGCCCAGCCCAAGGATTTCATTCGCAACGCCATCATTCCCGATATCGCCATCCGCCAGCGGCTTGACGACCGCTGGTCCGTCGGGTTTTCGGTTTCGGTGCCATGGGGCCTGGCCACGCGCTATCCGATCGGATGGGCGGGGCGTTACCACGGGACGAGCACCAAGCTCACCACCATCAACATCACGCCCGTGGTCGCCTATGATCTGGCGCCCGGTTTCACCATCGGTGGCGGCATTCAAGCGCAATATGCCAAGGGCACGCTCTCCAGCGCCGTCGATATCGGCACGTTGGGGGCGCTGTCCGCCATTCCGGGATCGGTTCCCGGCGGCATGGACGGCTCGTCCACCATCAATGCGTCCGGCTGGGGTTATGGCTTTGTGCTGGGTGCACGTGCCGAACTCGATGACGGCTGGACCCTGGGCGCGTCCTATCGCTCAATCGTGCATCACACTTTAAGCGGCTCATGGGACTTCTCGCTCGACAGCGCCGGGTTGGGCGCCGCGATCCGCAGCGCCACCACGCTACTTTCCAACACCACAACAAAGGCCAAGGTTGCCACACCCGCCGAACTTCAGTTCAGCCTGCGCAAGCAATTCCTGGAGCGCTGGACTTTTCTGGCGACCGCCGACTGGACGGATTGGTCCAGTTTCAAGAACCTGACCGCCGTCGCGGCCAACCCGGCGCAACCGAACGACGTCACCATTGCCAATTGGAAGAGCAGCTGGATGGCGTCGGTGGGCGCGGAATATGCCGCTACCGACGATCTGACGCTTCGCGTGGGTGCGGCGCTGGATGAATCCCCTGCGCCGTCCGCCACCTTGGAGACGCGCGTTCCCGACGCCAACCGCACCTGGGTTGCCATCGGCGCTACCTGGCACGCTACGCCTGCGATGGATCTGAAACTCTCATTCGGTCACCTGTTCGACAATACGCGACCGATCAACCAGACGGCGGCCATGACCGGAAACGCGTTGCGCGGCACCTTGATAGGCACATCGGCATCCAATGTGAATGTCCTGGGCCTTGCTCTCGATTATCGCTGGCAGTAGCCACGATTGCCGATCTCTGAAAAGAAAGCCCGGCCTCACGGCCGGGCTTTCTTCCTTTGGAATGGAAAGCTGTTCAAGCCGAGACCGAGTTAGGCGTCAATCGATATAATGGGCGGCTCGCAATTCCGCGCGCGCCGCTTCCATTTTGGCCTTGAAAGCGGGCTTCTGCATCAACAGCAGCGCGATTGTGGTGCCGAACTGCTGGCCGGCGACGATGTCGCTGCGGAAATGCATGCCGCAGACCAGGCGATCTTCGGCGAATTCCGAAGAGCGCGCCAGAATGATTTGCGCTTTTTCGGGTATCAACGTTGCCAACACCACGCCCATCGCGAACCCCAAGGATGCGTGGCCGCTCGGATAGGATGTCGCCGCCGGTCCGGGTTGCACCGCGACACAGGTCTTGATCGCGGAATCGACGATCCAGGGACGGTCGCGATGAAAATAGACTTTGGCGGTCTTGCTGTCGGTTTCTTCCTCATTGGCGATATCCGACAGCAGCTTATTCGTCGCGGCCAGCGCCGTGATGTCGAACCCAAGCGCCGTGTTGAAGAGATCGGGCTTTTCGTCACCATCGTCGCGCCGCGCCTGCTCCACAAGAGGCGCTGATGCCGACGCCATGACGGCGTGCAACTCGGCGACTTCGTCGTTTGCCTTCGCCGAGCCAGCCATCGGGGGCGGCGGCAACAGACGGGACGCATCGATTTCCATCGGGTCCAGCAGCGCCGCGCGCGCCGTCCCGGCCAGAAGAACGCTAAACAGGAGCGCCGACGCGCCGGCGCGAAAATAGCGGAAACACTGCAACATGATGGGCCCCTCGAGAATTCACTAGGTCCATCGCACAGCACTTTGTCGGTTCGGTGACACTGACCGCAATCCCGCCCGGATGCGGGCATGCATGTCCGCATGGCAATGCCGGCGCGGCGCCCGTCAGCGCTTGCTTTTTGTCTTCCCCGCGACATTCTTCTTGGGGACTTTCTTACCTTCCTTGCGCGCTTCGGACAGGCCGATGGCGATAGCCTGCTTTCTGCTTTTCACCGTCCCGCCCCTGCCGCCCTTGCCGCTTTTGAGCGTGCCTTTCTTAAGGCGCTCCATCGCCCGCTCCACATCTTTTGCCGCACCAGGGCTGTATCTGGCCATGCGAACCCTCCGTTGAGGCCTTGATTATTCCCAGAGGCCAAACCCATGGTATCCGAATAGGCTCCCGGATATTGGATTCCGTGAGAGCGACCCATGCCCAAATCCCGGCCCCGCCTTGCAGCCGCTTGAGGGCCGGCAAGCCGAGCGGACAATGACCGGCAAGTCAGGCTATAAACGGAGCCAAGATTGAACTGGTGCCGGCTCCAGGCCGTCATCCATCTCATAAGGGGAAAGCAATGTCCGCGGCCGCCAACACGCGAAACTTGGAAAATTACTGGATGCCGTTCACGGCCAACCGGCAATTCAAGCAGGCCCCGCGCCTGCTCGAAAGCGCGCAGGGCATGTATTACCGCGACGTGGATGGCAACCAGATATTGGACGGCACCGCGGGTCTTTGGTGCGTCAATGCCGGGCATGGCCGGCGCGAAATCACCGAGGCGGTGGCGCGGCAACTGGAAAAGCTCGACTACGCACCCTCCTTCCAGATGGGCCATCCGATCGCCTTCGAATTCGCCGAGAAACTGGCGGCAATGGCGCCGGGCGGCGCGGCGGCGCAACTCGACCGCGTCTTCTTCGCCGGAGGCGGCTCAGAGGCCGTGGACACGGCGCTCAAGATTGCCGTCGCCTATCAGCGTGCCATCGGCCAGGGCACCCGTGCCCGTCTGATCGGCCGCGAGCGCGGCTATCATGGCGTTGGATTCGGCGGCATCTCGGTCGGCGGGCTGGTCAACAATCGCCGGGTCTTCCCTCTGCTGCCGGGAAGCGATCATCTCAGCCACACCCATGATCTGGCGCGCAACGCCTTTTCCATCGGCCTGCCGGAACACGGTGCGGAACTGGCCGACGACCTGGAAAAAATGGTGGCGCTGCACGGCGCCGAGACCATCGCGGCGGTCATTGTGGAGCCGGTGGCAGGTTCAACCGGTGTGCTGCTGCCGCCCAAAGGCTATCTGGAAAGATTGCGCGAGATCACCAGGAAATACGGCATCCTGCTGATCTTCGATGAAGTCATCACCGGCTTCGGCCGCCTTGGCACGCCCTTCGCCGTCGATTATTTCGGAGTCATTCCGGATCTCGTCACCACCGCCAAGGGCCTCACCAATGGCGCGATTCCCATGGGCGCGGTTTTTGCCAGCCGTGCGGTCCATGACGCCTTGATGCAAGGGCCGCCTGAGCAAATCGAACTGTTCCACGGCTACACTTATTCCGGACATCCGGCCGCCTGCGCCGCCGGTTTGGCGACTTTGGATATCTATAAAAAAGAAGGATTGCTGACGCGCGGCGCCAGCCTCGCGGCGGACTGGCGCGATCAGATGCACGGACTGAAAAACCTGCCGCATGTGGTGGACATCCGCACCATCGGCCTCATTGCCGGCATAGAATTGAAATCGCGGCCCGGGGCGGCGGGGGCTCGCGGCTATGAAACCTTCGTCAAATGTTTTGCCGATGGCCTGCTGGTCCGTGTCACCGGTGACATCATCGCCCTGTCACCACCCCTGATCCTGGAACGCGGCCAGATCGAAACCATGGTGTCCAAGCTATCGAGTGCCATCCGCCAGGCCGCTTGACCAACGCCGGTTCATTGCTTCGGAAACGGTAGACCAGGCTCAAAATTTCACGCAGTGGCCGAAAACCAGCCCCCCGTCCACGGGGCCTGCCGCAAGGTCAACTGGACAAGGGCCTGCGGGACGCCATATCGTGGCGGCGGCGCTGTGTGTTAGGCGCCGCCATTATCGGGGGCGTATAGTGCCGAAGGTCAATACACACACCATTGATAAAGCGATCGGTGGACGCCTTAAATCTTACCGCCAGCGCGCCAATATCTCACAGACCGCAATGGGCAAGCAGTTGGGAGTTTCCTTCCAGCAGGTCCAGAAATACGAGAACGGGACCAACCGCATTTCCGCGGCCACGCTGATCAAGATCGCCCGATTCCTGAATATATCCGTCGGCGAGTTGATGGTGATCGAAGGCCCGCAATCCACAAATACAGGGACCAGCAAAGACCTTGCCCGGTTCGCAAAAACGCCCGAAGGGCGAACGCTGATTCACGGCTTCATGGGCATCGACGATCCGATTTTGCGCCGCCACATTGTCGGCCTTGTAAAGGTGCTCGGCAGTTAAGCGTCTGGCGCTGATCAGTCGCGATGGTGGCGGTGCCTATCTGGAGCACGCCTTTGGATGGCTATGCCGGATCTCAGGATGACGCCGTGATATATTTGGCGGCTATTCCCTTTCTGTTCAGCTTCAGGTTGGGCCGCAGCATCCCGTTTTCCTTCGAAAAAGGTTCTTCGGCGAAAGCAATTTCTCCGATCCGGACCTTTTTGCCCGCCATGGTGACATCGACATATTTGCGGATGCGCTGGACCGCGCTTTCGGAGCGATCCTCGCCCGCCACCACCACACAGGTGAGATGCGACAGGCCCGGTTTCTGGAAAATGACCGATTGAACGATGTCGTCGCAGGCGTTCAACTCGCCTTCCAGCATTTCCGGATGAATCTTGTATCCCGCCGGCGTTACGATCAATTCTTTTTTTCGTCCCAGCAGATACAGATAGCCATCGGCGTCGAACTTTCCGATGTCGCCAGTGGCCACGCGATCGGGCGCGATAAACGTATTCTCGTTTTCGCCTGACCGGCCCCCACTGAGTGGTCCAGTTGCGATGTTAGTTCAGTGGCGGCGTTTGCGCCACCTTGTTGCTGACCGGCGGATCGGGCGGCCAGCAGATTGCTTCTGGCGCTGGTGGCCGATATCCCAGCGATGAGTGTGG
>CAIUCH010000005.1 GCA_903897605.1 uncultured Alphaproteobacteria bacterium | reverse complement strand
CCACACTCATCGCTGGGATATCGGCCACCAGCGCCAGAAGCAATCTGCTGGCCGCCCGATCCGCCGGTCAGCAACAAGGTGGCGCAAACGCCGCCACTGAACTAACATCGCAACTGGACCACTCAGTGGGGGCCGGTCAGGGGCGATAGACATGGCCGCGGCGAATATCGATCAAATAGCCGATTTGCTCAAACGTGAAAAAAGAAATTCCCAGCGGCAAAATGATATGGGCCACAAATATGTTTGTGCCCGCTGCTGCGTCGAGTGTTTTCACAAAAAAATTGGTGTATTTGAAAAAGCCCAGCACCAGGAGATTTAGCGTCACGCCCAGCGTCAGTAGGATGCGGACCGTGCCGTCTCGTTCTCGCGAAGCCGCCCTCGTCATCATCACGCCAATTGCGTAATTGCCGAGTATCGAAAGTCCGAGCAGCGGCAGGAAGCGCACATCCCACCACGCATAGAAAAACAGTGACGCTACCAGCAAGGTACTCAGTGCGGCGGTTCGCCCATATCGGGAAACCACAGAATAAAACGCCAGGACCGCGGGAAAGAAGACGAATAGGAATAGGTGGGAATTGAAAAGCATGCAGCGCTCCGCGCCATGGTGCGTATCGTTCGCGCCCCGAGCGTACAAATTCTATGTCATTTATTGGTAAATGGCACGATGCAGGCCAGGCGGCCGCCCTGTTTCAAATCCATGGTTTGGAAATCGCCGAATGCCGGTTTCTGTTAGCACGCGAAAGGGGGCAATTTTATTGGCGGACCAGAGCGCGGTGGACGGACCTGCCCTGACAATTCAGTTCTGTCCGTACGAAATGCGCCAGATTCGTCCCTTCTGGGAATCGACGACATAAAGTGCCCCGTCAGGCCCGACGGCAACGCCGGTGGGGCGGTATGCGGCATGTGTTCCATTCCGATCGGTCTTTGTGGGCCCGGCGAAACCATCGGCGAAAACCTGCGGGGCGCCCGCAACGCCGTTCTTGTCGAAGGGAACGAACACCACATCATAGCCATTGTCGTGGCCATCCGGTATGTCGCCGCCGGCGCCATGAAACGCGATGAAGGCGCCGCCGCGATAAGCCTTGGGAAATTGCCCGCCGCCATAAAAGACAACATCCTGCGGCGCGACATGGGCAGGAAACGCGACTACGGGATTTGCGTAGAGGTCGGGCTTGGCTGCTATCTGTCCATTGCCACCATATTCAGGCGACACCAACCGCATATGCCTGGCGGCATCGTAATACGTGTAAGGCCAACCCATGTTCGTTCCCTTCGAGATGCGAAACATCTCGTCGGAGACATTGGCGTCATCCGCGGCATTTACGAGTTCGGGCCAGAATTTGTTCGTCCCGTCACGCCCATACATGATGCCAAAAAGAGCATTGCTCTTCGGGGACCAAGCCAGCGCATTTATGTCGCGTATGCCGCTGGCATAGTGCTCACCCGCCAAAAATTTCTGACCGATCCTGTTCGCGGCGAACCGCCAGACGCCGGCGCGCCCGGCCAGGGCAGGACACGGGTTTGGCCCGACCGGTTTGTAATCCTTGGGCAACCGGCTGACAGGCCCGATGCCCTCGGTGGAGTTGGCGGGCGTGCAGAAATTCGAACCGCTGCCGACCGCCAGAAACAGCCCGCCCTTGCCATCAAAAACCAGCGGCGTGCGAAAGGGCACGCCGTCGATGACCGTTTCGGGTGGCAGCGACGGCACCAATTCGTCGCCGGAGAACGCAAAGCGATAGACCGTACTCGCCGAGGCCGCGTAAAGGGCGCCGTTGTTGAAGACAATGCCGGTGCCGTTGTCGATCGTGCTGAAATGCTCCGCTCGATCGACTTTGTGGTCGCCGTCCAGATGGAGTGCGATAATGCCGGCATTGGCGGCATCCTTGGTCTGTCGTTCGGTCGAAACATAAAGGCGGTCCTTGTCACGAAAGGCCAAATGACGCGCAAAGGGGCCCAAGCCCTGGGCAACAATGCTGGCATGAAACCCTGGCGGAAGAACCAGGCCATCGGGCTCGCCCGCATAGGCCGGCATCGCGGCCATCGTCAGAACAAACCCAATGGCGAGGGATCTCATTCATTCCTCCCGAACGGCCAATTTCATCACGGCATTTTCGCGCAATTCTTTTACTAGCTTTCATTTTAGAAGCAATTCTCAGCAATCCCCTCACCCCTCCTCGTGACAAGCCAGGGGAAGTTAAGCACTATCGGCTGCCTCACCCGACTTAGGCAAACTTGGCTTTCGTCATATCGAGCAATGCGGTCAATGGCCAAAACGCCACCCCTTTTCAGCCTTGCATCAAATGCAGCCGCACAAGTGCAGGCCCGGTTTGAGCAAGCCATGGCTTTGCACCAAAATGGGCAGCTGCGGGAAGCGCAGACAATCTATCTGCAAATTCTCAAATTTCAGCCGAAGCATTTCGATTGTCTGCATCTGCTGGGCGTCATCGCATATCAGACCAAGGATCATCAATCGGCGGCGGATTTGATCGGGCGAGCGATTGAAATTTATCCCAACGCCGCGGCGTTCTACAGCAATCGCGGCAATGCATTGCTGGAGCTCAAGCAACTGAAGGCCGCGATTGCCGATTACGACAAGGCCATTTTTCTCAAACCCGACTATGCGCAAGCCTACAACAATCGCGGCAGCGCATTGCAGGAACTCAAGCAATTTGGGACCGCTCTTGCCAGTTACGATAAAGCCATCGCGCTCGCGCCCGACTATGCCCAAGCCCATTATCATCGCGGCACTGTATTGCAGGAGTTGAGGCAGTTCGACGACGCCGTTGCCAGTTACGATAAAGCCATTTCCCTCAGGCCTGACTACGCGGAAGCTTACGGCAATCGCGGCGTTGCCCTGCAAGAGCTTAAGCAGCTCGACGCCGCTGTTGCCAGCTTCGACAAGGCGATTTCACTCAAGCCGGATTTCGCGGACGCTTACTGCAATCGCGGCACTGCCCTGCAAGAACGCAAGCAGCTCGACGCCGCCCTCGCCAGCTTCGACAAGGCGATCTCCCTTAAATCCGATCTCGCGGAAGCGTACTGCAATCGCGGCAATGTCTTGCAAGAACTCAAGCAGCTGGATGCCGCTGTTACCAGTTTCGACAGGGCGATTTCACTCAAACCCGATTTCGCCGATGCGCGGGCCCGCAAATTGTTCCTGCAGGCGATGATGTGCGACTGGAGCGAGATTGACGACGGGATGATTGCAGCGCTTGGGGTGTCGACAAACGCCGTCCAGCCATTTGCGATGCTGTCGCTGGAAGACCATCCGGCGCGTCACCGGGCGCGATCCGAAGCCTTTGCCGGGGAGCGGTACCTGCTGTCCGGGCCGTCGCCGTTTGCAGTACCGGACGCCAGGCCGGCGCGCTTGCGGATCGGGTATTTCTCCGCGGATTTTCACGGCCATGCGGTGCTCTATCAATTGATCCGGATCCTGGAGCTGCATGATCGAACGCGATTTGAGGTCTATGCCTATTCCTTCGGACCGCCCGCGGACGACGCCATGCGGGCGCGGGTAATGACCGCGGTGGATGTCTTCCGCGATGTCCATGCCCTGTCGGGGCAGGATATCGCCGCGCTGGCTCGCCAGGACCGCATCGATGTCGCGATCGATCTGATGGGCTACACCAGGAATGCCCGGCCCGAGATTTTCGCGCATCGCGCCGCGCCGGTTCAGATCAGCCATCTCGGTTATCCCGGAACCTTGGGCGCGCCCTTCATGGACTATCTGATCGCCGACCGGATTCTCATCCCGCAAGAGCTGCGCCGGCACTATTGCGAAAAAATCATCTATCTGCCGCACAGCCATATGGCGACCGACAATACAAAACAAATAGCGGAGCAGCCAATAGACCGGGCCCGGATGGGCCTGCCGGAGAAAGGTTTTGTATTCTGCTGCTTCAACAACAGCTACAAGATTTCGCCGGCGGAATTCGACGTCTGGATGCGTCTGCTGGCGCGGGTCGAGGGTAGCGTCTTGTGGTTGGTCCGCGCCAATTCCTGGGCGCAGAAAAATCTCGGAACCGAAGCGCGAAAGCGGGGCATCGATCCGGAGCGGATCATATTCGCCGATAGGGTCCCGATGGCGGATCATCTTGCCCGCCACCGGTTGGCGGATCTGTTTCTGGATACCTTCAACTATACCGGGCATTCGACGTCCGCCGATGCGCTTTGGGCGGGCCTGCCCTTGGTGACAAAGCTGGGGCAGGGATTTGCGGCGCGCGTGGCGGCGAGTCTATTGAATGCCATCGGCCTGTCCGAACTGGTCGCCAGTTCCACGCAGGACTATGAGCGCCTGGCGCTGGAGCTTGCGGAAAATCCGCAAAAGCTGGCGGCGCTGAAAGCGACGCTTCAGGAGCGCAGAATGCACGCGCCTCTCTTCGATTCCGAAGGTTTCGCCCGGCATATCGAGGATGCCTATCGACAAGCCTTTGAGCATTGGCACGGCGGCAGAGGGCCGCAAAACATCGACGTGGCTGAAGACTTCCGCCACTGACCGAGTTTTCCGGCAGGGATAGATAACGCGGGACCGACTTCGTCAGAGCGCGGAAAGGCCGGCCTGCAAGTCGGCCAGGTCCATCGCCGGGGTAATTTCAATCGCCGCGCCAAGGCCCAAAAAGAACGGTTCGGCGATCGCCGCGATCTGGCTGGTCGAGGCGAGATCGAATATCGTGATCATGCAGCGCTTGCCGTCTTCTGCAATGAACCACATGCCCTCCGGTTTGAACTTCTTCGCGAAGTCACCGATGATGACGGCCATTTTGCCATTTGCAATTGCTTGGTTGGAGGTGTGGACTTCCATCATGACCTTCAAATACATGCGCATCGGGTTCGCCTTCAAATCTGATTGAACTTCCCAAAGGGTTAGACGCGCTTACCCAGCCATTGGCAATGGCAATTTGAATGCCGGTCATCTGAAAACGCCTCCAGCACCGAACCCGCAGCAGCGATACGATCGAGACGCCGGACAACCAACGCACCGCGCCAAGCCGTTTACGGCTTGGTCGTGCTCGTGACCGATGACGAGGCTTTCTTCCCGGCGGCGATATCATAGGACCCGATACCGGCAATCACGATCACACCAGAGAATGTCCGGAACGCCTTGGGAAAGGATGCGGGTCTGAAGACAAGTTCCAATTCGCCATTGGTGAATCGTGCAGCCGGCTTGGTGCCGTAATCAATCACGAAGGGCGTAGCGGGATAGAATTGGACTTCATTTGAACGCGCCCTCTTCAAGACCGCGCCGTTCAAGGTCAGAACCACATTCCCCTGGTTCGTCGAAACCCGCGCCGATCCGGGAAACATTTGGGGAATATTTGCGCGAGCCTCGGTGAATTGCTTCTGCTGCCCAAAAGACCGGCGCAGGTCGAAATCAAGGCTCGCCTCCTCCGGAATGCAGATATGGCCGCATTCCAATAGCGAAATCTTGGCCTTGATCACGCCCGGAACAGCCTTGGGCGAAAGCGTAATCGGCACAAACATGGTGGCGGCGCCGCGATAGCCGAAATTGACAATCGAATCCGTCGTGAATCGTTCAGGTGTCGGCCAAATGGCGGCGCCCGCAATCATGCCGGTGGGTAAAATCCAGCTGATCATGGTCGGCAGACCGGAATCGCCTGGATTCTTCCAATAGGTATGCCAGCCCGGTGAAATCGTCTGGCGAATTGCAACCCAGGTCACCGAACCCGGTGTCGCCGGCTTTTCCACCATGGACGACAGCGTGACGTGATCGATTCGCACGGCGATTTTCGCGCCGGAATTCCCAATCCCTGCCAGCGATATTGCGAGCACCGTGACCAGTCCGAGCCTCACCGGATGCACCATGCCCGCATTCCTTCGCGTTTGAGAAATTCTTCCGCGCCGTGTCCCTGGAGCATGGCGATAGTGGCCGTCAATCCGGCCTCGACACATGTCGATGCCGCGACGGTGACCGATCGCGGCGCATCCCGGACCGGCCAGCCGGTGCGCGGATTCAGAATATGACCATAGCGCACGCCATCGAGCATCAGATATCGCTGCGCATCGCCGCTGGTGGCCAAGGCGCCGCTGGTCAATTGCAGCATCGCCGCCATCTGCCCCGCCCTATCGACGGATTCGATGGCCACGTTCCAGCCAAACCCTCCGTTACGGGTGCCCGAAACCCTAAGATCCCCGCCAAAATTTACCAAGGCCGGAACAGATGTCAGGTAGCGTATGTTTTCCAGAACCCGGTCAACCGCATATTCCTTCGCGATGCCGCCGAAATCGATTTCCATTCCCGCCGGCAATGCGAAGACCGGCGCCCGCCAGGAGACTTTTTCCCAGCCGATCAAAGTCCGCAATTTTCCAATGCGTTCCGCGGACGGAATCTGGCCGGTGCCGTCAAAGCGCCAGGCCCGGCGCAGCACGCCGGATGTGACATCGAATTTGCCTTCGCTGAGGTGGAAACAATGCTCCGCGCAATCTAGAAGGCTGGCGGTTTCCCCGTCCACCGCCAAACCGCCGCCGCCGCTGCTGGCGTTGATTTTTCCCACAACACTGTCCGCGCGATAGCGGCTGAATTTTTGTTCAATGCGCCGGGCCTCATCCTCCGCCGCCGCCGCGACCTGCATCGCCAGCCTTTCGTCCGAGGATTCAATTCGAATTTCGCAAGGCGTCGCCATCGCATGAAACGCGATATGGAAATCGCCTTCCTGCCGCGTGATGCGCGCAGGCGCGCCCTCCTTACCGATAGTCGCATCCGCCATGGCCGGCCTCCGCATTGCTGACCCGGTCAATCAGTGGAAATCCCAGGAGTAGCCCAGGAACACCATCGCCGCTTTTGTGCCGGCAAAAAGATTCTGCTGCCGCAATTGACCGATCGCATCGGCGGGGTGGCCGTTGCCCGTCTGCTGATAATATTCCCCTTTGACATAGACTTCGGATCGACCGTTCAAGGCAAAACCCAGCTTCGCGCCATAGGTCAGCGCGGTGAACGACCCCAGCCTTGTATCCGATGATGCGAATGCCGGATTCGGCTGGCCCCCGACCAGATAGTAATGAAAGAAATTCGCCGCCGACTGCTGGTACCATCGCGCATTGGGTTCGAGATAGAATGCGGTGCCGAAATTTATCCGTTCCGACAATTCGGCGGTCTTGGAGGATATTCCCCAGCTGTCCTTGTAATAGCGCAAGGCCAGATCGGTCACAAAGGGATCCAGATCCAGCTTGTTGTCCCAAAAGACGCTCTGGCTCTGGCGGTTGTCGGGTCGGCTCTCATACAGGGTGCTGGTGGGTTGACCGCTGCTGGGATCGACAACCGAAATCACGCGATAGGGATCGTTTTGATAGCCCGATTGCCGGTCGAAGGAATAATTCAGCTGCGTCAGCCATCGCCGGCTCAAAATCTGTGTCACGCCCAGCACAAAGCCCAACTGGGACTTGTTGCGGCTGGCCTGCGTTTTCCATTGTGCGTTCATCACGGTCAGTGGCGTCGGTATGCCGCCAAAGGGAGAGGATGAATCGAATTCGCTGTTGACGGCCAAACTGACGGTGGTGTTGGCGGAATTGAGATTCTGCGCGATGTGCGCATTTGCCGATATCGCCTGATAGTCCGTCTCGCGCGAGAATCCACCTCCGAACCCGACATCGGAGATGGCCCCGAGCGGTTGCGACCAGCCGAGGGTGATGGCGCCGCGATGATCGCGAAACCCTTTGTCGACCGGCAGGGTATTGGGGGCGACCGTGTATTGGCGGCCCAGGGCGGCGGTGGCAAGTTGGCCAGGCGTGGGCGGCAAATGAATGATCGTGCTGCCACCCGATGCGCCGGTGACGGACGCTGTCGACCCCCTCGCCTTGAGTGGCGTAACAAAATTCTGCGACACGGTTGAAGGCACCGCGCCGTTCGGGGTTGCGCCCGAGACCGCGTCGGCCACCAGGCCGCCGGTCAGGACGCGTCCGTCGGCGCCATGGATCGACAGATCAAGGGTGGGTTCGGTGGCGGAAACGCGGCCACCAGCTTCCTGATACACCAGCAGCGCCGCGTCCAATTGCGAATAGGCAACGCCCGGGCCAAAATTGTTGTTCTCGGTGCCATAGGATGACTGCGCCATCGCATCCTCGGCATATCCGGAAATCGTTGCTGCCAGTAACCCTGCCGAGATCTGCGAAAGGCTTCGCCGGATTTGCCCGGTCGTTCTTTTTTTCAGTTGCAACCGCAGCCTCCGCCGGCGAAGCCGCGGCCACCGCTGGATGCTTCCTTGCTGAAATAAATATGCTCGTCCGCCGCGATCAGCAGGGGATAAGCATCGACCAGCATTTCATGCCGCGCCATCAGGTCTTTTTCCCAAGGTTTGGGCCCGATCGCGGTACAGCCCGCAATCGAGATCGAAGCGCCTGCCATGAGAATAATCAGAAGCGGACGGCGCATTCATTCACCCGTGGCCAAAAGCGCATTGACGTGCGAAAGATATTCGCCCTCGCGGTTCGGAAAGAATCCGCTATGGACAAAATGAGTCTTTCCATCCCGCCCGATCAGGATCGATGTGGGCATATCCTTGAAATCATACTTCTCCGCGATCTGTCCCTTCGGGTCGTAGAGGATTTTGAATTGCGCGCCGGTCTGCTGCAGGAACTGGTCTGCCAAGCCGCGATCGTGATCGACATTGACGCCGATCACGACCAGGCCCTTCTGCCCCAGTGTCTGTTGCAATTCATTCAGCCAGGGAAAGGACTGGCGGCACGGCGTGCACCAGGATGCCCAGAAATCCAGATAGACGACGCGCCCCTTATAGGCGGCGGGATCGAAGCTTTGTGCCAGCGCCGGCCGCGAAAACATGGCGGCCATGGCAAGGCAAACAAGCCATTGGAATGATGGAAGGCGGAAATGCATGGCAACAAAACCCTTACTCGATGCTTCCCCGCCGCGTGTCGTCTAACATCTTCCCTGTGATCGAACATTACGGCGGTTTGCATTTTTGGAGATGTTCGGGGCGCTCCCTTAAGGATTTTCAATTCCCATTTGAGAGCGAGAGGAAGTCGCAAGGCGCGCGATGGGCGCGCCGCGCCAACGTCGCAAGTCCTGTGGATGCGAAATTTCGGGAAAATAATTGCCGGGCTTCTTCCCCGCAATATGCCTGGCAGCCGAAGCTAAATGGCGGGAAAGAACGTCATGCCTATTCTCAGGCCCGGTGCGTTGCTGGCGGCAAACAGTTTTGCCGCATGCAACTCCGCCACGGCCGCGACGATGGCCAATCCAAGGCCGTTGCCGGAGGTCGTTCTGCTGGCTTCCAACCGATAGAATCTTTGAAAGATTCGCATTCGCTCTGCCTCAGGCACGCCTTGGCCATTATCCGAAACGCAGAGCTGAACGCCACCGGATGCGTTTTTCAATGAGACGGTGATCTCGGCATTGACGGGGGTGTGGAGATTGGCGTTTTCCAGAAGATTCGCCAATGACAGCGACAACAGTTCGGGGTCGCCCCAAATCCAGAGATCGGCGTCGATATCCTGACGCAGAAATCTGCCGTCATCCTCCAAGGCGGGAGCGAAAGTCTCGCTGACCTCGACCGCGAGCTGGCTGAGCGAGAATCGCTGAAAGCCGGCCCGCCTGTTTCCGTTTTCGATCTGCGCGATCCGCAGAATGGCGCTGAAGGTCTCCAGGATATTGTCCAGCTCCTCGACGCCTTGGTCTATGAGGAGGCGATACTCGACCGAGCTGCGGTCCTCATTGCGGGCGGTATCCAGCAAGCCGCGCAATCTGCCCAGGGGTGTCCTCAGATCGTGCGCGATGTCGTTGGACAAATGCTTGAGGCTTTCCATCAAACTGGTCGTACGGTCCAGCATTCGATTGAGCGTCGCGGCCAACCTGTCCAAATCGTCGGGGGCATCCCGCCGCGGAATCCTGCGTTTGATATCTCCCTCGATGATCGCTTCCGCCGTATTGTTGATTGCCTCAATACGCTTGAGGAATTCCGAACTGAGAAATACGCCGCCTCCGATCGCCATGGTGAGCGAAAGCAGAAACACCCATCCGAACGTCTTGAGAATGAGCGAGCCGAAATTCTCGACCTTTCCCCAGTCGTCGCCCACCAGGAGGCAATTGCCATTCGGCAGCGGCTTGGCGAGAACGCGCAGCTTTTCCATCTGGCCGGGCGCTTCGTCGCCATCCGGAGGGCCGGTGAGAATATGCCATCCCTTGGTGCAGGTGACGGGCGGCATCAGCCCGAACAGACGGCGCCCCTTGGCGTCGAACAGCGCATAATCCAGCCCTTCGGCGAAATGCCCGCGTTGGCGTTCGGAGATGACCTGAAGAAGTTGTTTCACCCCGCCCGAATTATAGTCGGCTTCCAGCACTTTGGTTTCGGCTTCTATCCGGCCTTGAAATTCGCGGCTCAATTCACCCGTCACCGACAGATAAGTGACCAACGCCAGCACGCCGACGGAAAGCGCGAACAATCCGACATAGGCCGCCGTCAGTTTAAAACTGGCGGATTTTAGGGTCTTACTTAGGCGCACGGATGACATACCCCGAGCCGCGAATTGTTTGAATCACGTCGCCGCCGATCTTCGACCGCAAGCGGCTCACATGCGTCTCCACGATGTGGGTCTTGGGATCAAAATGATAGTTCCAGACGCCGGCCAATAGCATGGTCCGGGTAACGATCTGGTGATGCCGCCGCAGCAGATATTCGAGAAGCGCGAACTCGCGCGGCTGCAATGCAATCGCCTTTCCGGCGCGCGACACTTTGCGGGCGATGCGATCCATCTCCAGATCGCCCAGCTTCAGGATCTGCGGTTCGGTTTGGGAAAGGCTTGGCCGCCGCAGCAATGCATTGATGCGCGCGACCAATTCGGAGAATGCAAACGGCTTGGCAAGATAATCGTCGGCGCCGGCATTCAGCCCCTCGACGCGATCGTCCAAGCCACCAAGATTGCTGAGAATCAGGATCGGCGATTTGCACTTTTCTTCGCGCAATTTCTTGACAAGCGAAAGCCCGTCCAAGCCGGGCAACATCCGGTCCACGATCAAAAGCTTGTATTGGGCATTGCTGGCTTTTTCATAGCCGGTATCGCCACGGGGAACGTGATCCACCTTGTGGCCGCAGCCCTGCAGACCCCGCACAATATACTCACCCAGAACTTTTTCGTCCTCAATCAGAAGAATTGTCATTCTCCTCCTGCGCTAAACAGCAGGATTCATTAGGCGGGCGCGCCCCGGGTGTGACGCGCCTGCCCAATGACGATCAGGCGTTGGTATCGACAGCGCCACCAACCCCTTTGGGGACCGCCGCCGAAACGCCAGAGTTGGCGGCATTGCCGACGGCTTTGTCCTCGGCATCACCATCGTGATCATGCTTTGAGCCTTCCAATGCTTCCGGCGGTCGTGTCGGTAGCGTGGGCATTGCAGATGAAACGGCGTTGATATGCATCAAATTGCCTCCTGATTATATGGCGTCAGGACCTTAATCCCGAGCACTTCAAGGCGGCGTAAAGCAAAGGTTGTCGATTTGTATACTTGATGCCCAAGCAGGAAAGCGCTGGTCATAGGGGGCTTTGGACGCTGCGCCAGTTATATCTGCACGTGGAACAAGGTGCCGATACCTGCCGTAACGGCCATGGCGCAGGCACCCCATACCGTAACGCGAATCGAGGCCGGCATCACTGGCGCACCGCCTACCTTGGCCCCGAGCACGCCCAACACCGCCAAACATGTCAGCGACGTACCGTAGATCAAGGGAACCGCAATATTGAGTGGCGCCAAAAGCCCCGCAAGCACGGGAACCAGCGCGCCCGCGGAAAATGATGTCGCGGAAGCGATTGCCGCTTGCACCGGTCTTGCACGCGTCGCTTTTGAAATGCCAAGTTCGTCGCGAATATGGGCGCCCAGAGCATCCTTGCGTGACAATTGCGCCGCAACTTCCGAAGCCAGATTCTGATCCAGACCTCGCTTGACATAGATTTGGGTGAGCTCCCGCAATTCGCCGTGTTCATCCTGCGCCAATTCACCCCGTTCGCGCGCGATGTCGGCCTTTTCGGTGTCGGATTGAGAGCTTACCGAGACATATTCTCCAGCGGCCATTGAGAGCGCGCCCGCGACCAGGCCCGAGACACCGGAAATAAGAATACCGGAATGCGAGTGGGTCGCGGTTGCCACACCCAAAATCAGACTGGCGGTGGACAGGATCCCGTCGTTGGCGCCCAGCACCGTGGCCCTGAGCCATCCTGTGCGGGAGACATTGTGACGCTCTTGATGACGTGAAAATCCGCGCATGCCGTTTCGCTCGTCTGGCTGGAGTTTCGTGAATTATGTCGTCACTCACCCAGACTATACGCAAACGGCGCGTGCCATCTCAATCATTCGCCAGATAGGACACCACCGCCTCGATATCGTGGTCGGTCATTTCCGCCGTATTGGCGTGCATCACCTCGTTGGTGCGCACCAGGGAGCGGAAATCCTCCAATTGCTTGCGCAGATAATCGGCATGCTGTCCCGCCAGCCGGGGAAACTGGCCCACGCCTTCGCCCTTGTCACCATGACAGGCCCCGCAGGCTGGAACGTTTCGCGCCTCGACACCATCCACGAAGATTTTGCGGCCCTCAGCCGCTAGCGCACCACCAACCTGTGGCGCCGTTGGTTTCTGCTTGGAGAGAAAATCGCCCAGCGCCGTGATCGCGGCGTCATCCAACTGTGCCGCCATGCCCCACATATAGGCCATGGCATGGGGATCGCTGCGGGTGTGGCTGCGGAAAGCCTTGAGCTGGCCCACGATATATTCCGCTGGCTGGCCGTTCAGGCGCGGAAAGGTCGCCGACAAGCTGTCGCCACCAGGCCCGTGGCAATTCTGGCAAACCGTGCGCAAGGTATTCTCGGCGGAATTGTTCTGCGCACCGGCAGGCAGCGCGAATAAAAGCGCACCCATGCCGATCTGCAGGACGAACGGGAAGATTTTTTTCATGGCCTCTCCTTGACGAATGGCAGGTTCAGAAGGCGATCCAAACGTAGCCGTAGATCATGTTGTTGTCCGAAGCGTTGCGGTTCAGGCCGTCATAATTCGACGTCGCGCCGTTGAACTTCATATAAGCCGTGTATTGCAGGCCCAGTTTTACATTCAGCCAAGGCAGGTAATTCACCTCGACATTGCCCCAACTCGAGTTGGGCCGGCCCAGCTGCGACCCGAAATAGGTCTTGTCGGCGGAACCGTCGAGCCCGAACAACCCGACGGTGACACCGTACCGGCGCTGCCAGAAATAGCTGGCGGAGATATTGGCGGTGTTGACGTGATTGCTGGCATTGTCCGAAAGGGCGTTGAAGAAGGTCGCATCGAGTTTCTGGTCCTCATGGACGGCCCTGCCGGCGACGGTGATTTGGTTGTCGTCATCGATATACTGATACTGGGTATCGATGGCGATGTCGGTGAAGCGGTCGGTGGGACCTGTCTGCAGCGAGATGTTTACCGCGGAACCCGCTGGGCCAGTGGGATTATGCAGAGCGGCCATGAGCCCGAAAGCGCCGACTTCCCAGGAATTTTGGCCCCAATCCTGTTCATAGGCGAGCCGCCAATAGGGCGCGACGCCAGTGATGACGTCGTTGTTGGCGCCTCCGCCATTCAACACCGAGGCGCCCTGCAGCGCCGAACGATAGGCGCCGATCTCGCCATAGATCGACTGGTCCGCGAAGACATATGCAGAAAGCCCCGCCGTCGCGCCCGCCAGCGCGCCTTCGACCCGCGTGCTGGCGGCGGGTCCCGGAAGCTCCGCCGAAGTCATGAAGGGCTGGCCCCAGCCAGGCGTGCTGTTCCACAGATCCTGCACGGTGGGATTGTTGTTGAGGCTGAGGCCGTAAATGATGCTGTGGCCGTCCCAGGTCGTGACATCGGCAAAGCGGATGTCGGTATTGTCCATGCCGAACTGTCCGCCCTGATTGTCATAGGTGACCTGAACGAAGGCGCCGACATTTTCGGAGATCTGGCCGGCATAGAAAATGCTGAACTGCTGAGGGAAATCCGTCGAGGTCTTGGTGGACAGCGCATCCGCCGCCTTGGAAATAGAACTGGTGGAGGCGATGACCATCGCCGAGACTGGCGGCACGTCTGAAAGTGTCATCAAATAATGCTTCATGCGATCGACATCCTGGACCTTGCTGGTGTTGGACAGGGTGTAGCCGCTGGCCTTGAATACCCGTCCGAACGGCGTCAGCTGGGGAAACACGGTATGGCAGGCCTCGCAGGCCAGACCGGTCTGGCGCGCGAAGCTGGGAACGGCGGCGGCTCTTCCGGTTGCGCCAAGGGTGAGCAGCAGCGCGCAGAACAATGCCTTGGGCATCCGTCCCAGCGGCGCACCTTTGCGATGCAAGTATTGAAACATGACTGGCGCCCCCACGAATTCTTCAGGCTTCACTATAATACATGCACCACCGATTCAATTGATCCAGGTCAATTGAATCGCTACAACCCGCGCTAGCATGAGGGGGTGCGGCAAAAAGGAATGACACCGTGAAAAAAACACCAAACGCTTGGCATGACGAATCGAACGAAGAGGGCCCTTCGCGCCGAGACCTGTTGCAGCGCGCAGCGATCTCCTTAGGTTCGCTATTCGTAATCTTGGGGGTCAGTTCGCCGGCCGTGGCAAAAATGGCGCAGAAAGCCGCAGCTTATCAGGAGACGCCCAAGGGCGAACAGAAATGCGCGAATTGCGCACTCTTCAAGGATCCTGCGAGCTGCACCTTGGTTGACGGCGCCATCAGCCCCGATGGCTGGTGCCGCTTTTACGCGAAGAAATCCTAGTCGAAATCGCGCGAGCCCGGCGGCGGACTATCGCGCCGCCGGAACGCGCGATGGTTTGCCGGCGGACAGCAGCATAAATGCGTCCAATATGCCCGGCGCCGAAGCTTTGACATCGCCTTCGTGGAAAAGGCGAATCGTGATGTTCGAGCCGGGCTGAAGCGCCAGGGGCGTTCCGAGGGGCGTGCCGCCATTGCCGGGCCGGGCGGCGGCCGGATTTATCAGCGTAAAATAACGAAAGCCGTGATCGACCGTCAGCTTGGCGGCCTTCGCCAGCAAACTCTGCGAAGCCGCGGCTTGGGTCATGCCTTCGGTCCCGCGACCCGAAATTGTCAGCATGCCATTTGCCGGAAGGGGCGGGAGATGGCGGGCGCAAGCCTGCAGGCCAACCGGCGCGAGAATCAGCGACAGGATCAGGAATGCGCGCCGTCCACCTGCCATGATCATGAACGTCTCCTTTGTGGCGGATCCTATCCGGATCGGCGCGGTGCCATTTGATCCGGATCAGTCCGTCGAAATCGCGCCCCCGCGCGTCTCGGAGTTGGCCTGAGCGGAAGGCTCGCTTGGCGCTTCTTATGCGCGCGGCGAATTGGAAATGCCAGCGTTCAGGCGATGATCCAGGTCCAGGGCGCGGATGGCAACGCTCTAGGCGATCGCATCCAGAAGAGTCTTGGTCATGCGATCCGCCTGCTTGAACGCGGCGAGATTGGCCATGAAGCTCGCGCGCGCCTCGATCATGCTCACGATCTGCCCCGCCGGATCGGAGGCATCGATCGGCGCCATCGATAAGGCCGTGCCGGGCATGCCCGACTGCTGCACCGTCGCGGCTTGATTGCCGTTTCCGGCGGCGGGGGAGACGGGCGTCAGCGCGTTGACCGTGTTGGCCGCGGCGACGTTAAATTGCACGGTCGCGGCCATCATGCCGGACGCGGAAATAGCCATTGCGCTGCTCATGCACGCATCTGACACCGGGCGGATTTCCGAAGCATGGGTTTTTATCTTAAAATTTGAACGAACAGGCGCACTCTCGCCGCTTATGGGTCCGCGCTCCCGATATCGATGACCGCCCCCTGTTCGAGCGCCGCGTCAGCGCCCCGGCTTTGGCGGCGGCCCGGCAAATCCCCTGATCTGCTTGACGGCGTAATCCACCTTCATATCGAAGAACATCTTGCCAAGCGCCGCGCTCGACCGGCGCCCGTCACCGGTGATGCCGTTGTTGAGAAGTTTGCCGGCCGGTTTCTGGCCCGCCGGCAGCGGCGGGTCTCCCACCGAGCTGGCGATCAGATCCTGGCGTACCCAGGACCCGTCACCGAGATACAGCATCTCGGAGGTATCGGGGACCGCGCCATGATCGCCGGCGGGATATCCCTTGGAGGCGAGATATTTGTTGAAGTCGCTATTGGCGGCATAGACCTGGCCGCAATAATAAACGTGAATTCCCCTGGCGGCGTATTTGCGATCCAACTTTGTCGCCACGCCCTGATAGACATTCGCCGGGCCGGGTTCCTGGCCATCGCCATGGTCGCTCATCAGGACGATGTTGCGAAAACCGGTGACGATGGCCTGCTCGCTCAACCTCTCAAGCGTCGCCGCCAGAATGTCGTTGGTCAGCCCGATGGTGCCGGGAAGATCCGCGGCGGCATTGTTCGGCGTGTAGGGAAGTACCGGCATGGCGATGGCGTTGCCCAGCTTCAGCGCGATCGCCCGAACGGTGGCCCGCCCCATCAAGGTGTGCCCGCCATTGACGTCCTGGGGGCCGCGCTGCTCGGTGCCGCCGGTATAGAAAAGCGCCGTGGTCTTGCCGGCACCCAGCGCCGCCTTCACTTCCGGCCAGGTCATCATTTCAAACTCGACCAGCGGCGCGGCGCGGGTGGATGGCTGCGCCCGGACCGGCGCCGGTACGAGTGCAAGTGCGGCCATCACCACAAAGGCTGCACCGGCCGCGATGACATTGCGCATCTCACGCCTCCCCAGGAAATCCGATGTGTCCACAATTGATATCAGAGCCCGGCGGGCGCGTCTGCTTGTCCGCCTACCGGATTGAGCGGGAGCGTCTCATCTTGTTGCGCATGGCAGGCACCTGCGGATTCCCTCGTCCGCTCTGACCATTGGCGGCCGGTCTGGTCATGGGTGGCCGAGGCGGCTACAGCACGGGCGGCGGGCAGGCGATGTGTTCGTTGCGGAATTCGCCATTTTGCTGAAGCACCCGGACCATGATCAAATTGCCGCTGCGGCTGGCCAGATTGGCGTCGCGGATCGCCAGGGCAATGGCGCTGTTTTGACTGACGGATGTGCCCAGCACATTGCGGTCATCGTCCAGCGCCACGAACCTGCCGCGCTGCATGTTCCATTCGACCGTAAAGGCGCGGCGCTCCGCGCTGTTTCTTTCCACAGGCCACCGCAACTTTATGACCGCCATGCCAAGATCTCCTTCGCCGGAATCAATGACCGGCGCCGCGAAGCGTTCCAGGAACGGCGGTTATGTTTTTGTCAGGTCCGAAAAGCAGGCCCTGGGCCGGATTCACATTGCTGCCGGCCCCCGCCTGTGCCTCAATTCGGGACAAGATGGGGGATGGCGGATGAAACAAAGCCGGGCGGCGATTTTGATCGCCGGATGCGTTTGGGTTTTTTGCGGCGCCGCGCCTTGCCTTGCGGCGGCCCCGGCGGACACCGATGCCTATGTCGCGCACGCGATGCAGACCTTCGGTGTGCCCGGCTTGTCGCTCGCCATCGTCCAGGACGGCAAGATCGAACGCGCCAAGGGCTATGGGGTGCGCCAAATCGGCACCGACAAGATGGTCGATGCCCATACCGTTATTCCGATCGGATCGGAATCCAAGGCCTTCACCTCGGCGGCGCTGGCCATTCTGGTGGACCGCAAGAAGCTGAAATGGAGCGATCTGGTCAAAGACAAGCTGCCAGGCTTTGAGATGTACGATCCCTATATGACGGCGCACATGACGGTGCGCGATCTGCTGACCCATCGCAGCGGGCTTGGCCTGGGCGAAGGCGACCTGATGATTTTTCCCGGCACCAACCGCACCCGCGCCGACATCGTGCATGCGCTGCGCTATCTGAAGCCGGCGACGGGATTTCGCGAATCCTATGCCTATGACAATATTCTCTACATCGTGGCCGGCGCCCTGGTCGAAGCGGTTTCGGGACAGGGCTGGGAAGACTTTGTCACCCAGAACATTTTGAAGCCAGCGGGCATGACCGACGCTCTGACCAGTTACGATGCATCCGCGTCGAACGAGACCGCGCTGCATGAGCGCAACAGCGGCCCGATCCAGGGCGTCGGTCCGCAAAGCGTTCTGACCCGGGGCGAAGCGCGCACATTGGCACCGGCCGGCGGCATCAATGCCAGCGCCACCGATCTGGCCCGCTGGATGAACATCCAGCTGGCGCACGGAAAGCTGCCGGGCGGCGGACAAATCTTCAGCCCCGAACAATCGGCGATGATGTGGGAGCCGGTGGTGGTGGTGCCGCCGGAAGGGCCGCATCGCCTCGCGATTCTGAAACCCGACATGCAGGATTACGCCTTGGGCTGGTATGTCGAAGAATATCGCGGTCACAAAATCGTCCGCCACACCGGCGCGGTCGCGGGCGCGCTGGCTTCGCTTTATCTCATTCCCGAAAAGAATCTCGGCATCGCCGTCACCATCAATTCGGAAGACGGCATGGCGATGACATCGGTGGTGTATCACCTGATCGATGCGTATCTCGGCATTGCGCCCACCGACTGGACCGCGGTGCTGGACAAGACCCAGAAAGAGACCATCGCCAAGGCCGAGGTGACGATGAAGGCCGCGCCCGGGTCCAAGAAAGCCGTGGCCGCGAATGGCGTCACGCCGTCGCTCACCCTTTCGGCCTATGCCGGAAAATACCAGGACCCCTGGTATG
This sequence comes from uncultured Alphaproteobacteria bacterium, assembly GCA_903897605.1. Classification (GTDB taxonomy): domain Bacteria; phylum Pseudomonadota; class Alphaproteobacteria; order Micropepsales; family Micropepsaceae; genus Rhizomicrobium. The sequence continues at coordinate 36,010 of CAIUCH010000005.1, read as the reverse complement.
GCGGCATCACTGTCAGCGACCGGGGACAAGGCAAGCTGTGGATCAGTTTCGACCGCACGCCGAACATGGAAGGCGCGCTGGAGCCCGTCGATGGCGACAAATTCCGCACCCGCTGGACCGACAAAAGCATCGAGGACGCCTATGTCAGCTTTGCGGTGAAAGGCGGGAAGATCACCGGCGCGACCATGGCCGCGATCTCTCCCCTGGCGGATTTCAGTTCCGATTATCAGGACCTGCATTTCGTCCGCGGCGCCGCGAACTGAGACATCTGTTTGAGGTCGCGCCCGAAACCTCCTAGCCTGCGGCCAGGGAGATCTTGATGAATAAGCTGGCCGCGGGAATTCTGTTCTGTCTGGCGGCAAGCCTGGCCGCCGCGCCGGCCCTTGCCGATTGCGCCGTCAAAGCGCCGCCGGGCCTGGTCACCCCCGGCTCGCTCACGGTCGGCTCCAACATGTCGACGCCGCCACAGATGTTCATCGATGCCGGCCAGCCCGCCGGCTTCGAGATCGACCTGTCGCGGGCGCTCGCCCAGACCATGTGCCTGAAGCCGCAATTCGTGAATATCGCCTTTGGCGGTCTGTTTCCCGGCCTGGGCGCCCGGAAATTCGACTACATCACTTCGGGTCTCGGCATCACGCCCCAGCGCGAGCAAGTGTTCGATTTCGTGCCTTATCTGGTGGGCGGCATCCAACTGGTGGTGCGCAAGGACAGCGGCCTGCATTTCAAGGACGAGAACGGGCTTTGCGGCCACAGCGTCGCCACCATATCCGGCACCACCCAGGCGCGCGCCATCGAGCGGGTCAACCAGATGGTCTGCAAGCCGAACCAGAAGATCGACCTGAAATATTTTCCCAGCTTCAACGATGCCGTGATCCAACTGCGCAAGAAATCGTCCGATGTCGCCTTCGTCGATTGGGCCTTCGCGTCTTATGTCACCAACCTGATGCCCGAACTCGCCATCGGCAGCCCGATCATTTCGGGCCGCCCGGAAGTGCCGCGCAACAAGCTGGGCATGGCGCTGCGCAAAGGCGACAAGCCGCTGGCCGATGCGGTGACCGCCGCGATGCACGAGTTGGAGAAGAATGGCGAATACGCGAAAATTCTCGACAAATGGCATCTCCGCAATGGCGATATCCGCAAGCCCGCCTGACGGCACCGATCAGGCGTGACAAGCAGGGCGATATCCGCGATCCTGCCGCCGCCGCCCCAGGTGATCCCAGATGGTCTTTGACAGCAAAGCCTTTTTCGACACGCTGTTTTCCAGCATCTTCTTCGTCCCGGCGCTGACAACCTTGGCAATCACCTTTTTGGCGATGGCGATGGCCATTGTGCTGGGCTTTGGCGGCGCGCTGGCGGCGCTGTCGCGTTACCGGGCGTTGCGCTGGCTGGCGCAGGGCTATCTGGGCTTCTTTCGCGGCGTGCCGGTGCTGGTCCAGATCGTGTTCTGGTACAATGCACTTCCCGTCCTCACCAACAATGCAATCAATCTTCCCGCCCTGGTGGCCGGGACCATCGCGCTGGCGTTGAATGAAGGCGCCTACATGACCGAGATCATCCGTTCCGGCCTGATCTCGGTCGATCCGTGCCAGCGCGAAGCCGCCCGGGCGCTGGGCATGACCAAACCCATGGCGATGCGCCGCATCGTGATGCCCCAGGCGCTGAAGGTCATCATCCCGCCCACTGGCAACCAGTTCATCGCCATGCTGAAGACCACGTCGCTGCTGTTCGCCATCGCGGTGCCGGAGATCTTCTCCACCGGCACAAACATCTACAGTCAGAATTTCAAATATTTTGAAGTGCTGTTCGTGGTCAGCATCTGGTATCTGGTACTGACAGCGCTCTTGACCGCGCTCCAGAAAGTGATCGAGCGCCGCTTCGCCGTCCGCCCGCGCCGGTCCACCGTCCTTGCGCAGGAACATGGCTGATGGCGCTGGTCGAGATCAAGAATGTCCATAAGCGTTTCGGCAATCTGGAGGTGCTCAAGGGCGTGTCGCTAGAAGTCGAAGCGGGCCAGGTGGTCTGCCTCCTGGGCGCCAGCGGCAGCGGCAAGACCACCTTGCTACGCTGTATCAATCACCTGGAAACCATCGACGATGGCGAAATCAAGGTGGCGGACGAACTGGTCGGCTACGCCCGAGACAAGAATGGAAAACTGCGCGAAGAGAAAGACCGCATCACCTCGGCCAAGCGCGCCCGCATCGGCATGGTGTTCCAGCGCTTCAATCTCTTCGCCCATCTGACGGTGCTGGAGAATGTCAGCGAGGCGCCGGTGCAGGTGCTGCGCCTTTCCGCCGATGCGGCCCGCAAGCGGGCGCTGGATCTGCTGGCCCGCGTCGGCCTCAAGGACAAGGCCGATCATTATCCGCATGAATTGTCGGGCGGCCAGCAACAACGGGTGGCGATTGCCCGCGCCTTGGCGATGGAGCCGCGCCTGATGTTGTTCGACGAGCCGACCTCGGCGCTCGATCCCGAATTGGTGGGCGAAGTGCTGGAAACCATGCGCCGTCTTGCCGCCGAAGGCATGACCATGGTGGTGGTGACCCATGAAATGTCGTTCGCCCGCGAAGTCGCCGACCGCGCGATCATGATGTCGGAAGGGCAGATCATCGAAGACGCGCCGCCGGAACAATTCTTCTCGGCGCCCAGCCATCCGCGCACCAAGAGTTTTCTGGCCCGCATCCTTCCCGCACAGAATTGAGCCCAGCATGACAGCATTCCTCACCCAGCCCAGCGTAGCCCCCGCCGACCCCTCCTGGTGGTTCGCCGATGCGATGAAACAGGAAGCGGGACAACCGCCCTCACCTTCTCTGTCCGGTGAGATCGCGGTAGATGTCGCCATTGTCGGCGGCGGCTATACCGGACTATGGACCGCGCTGGCCTTGAAGGCGCGCAAACCCGGCCTCTCCGTCGCTCTGATCGAAGCGGGTCTTTGCGGCGCGGGTGCCAGCGGCAAGAATGGCGGCAAGGCGCATGGCTATTGGTCGGCGCTGACCGGCGTGGCAAATTCCATCGGCGATGACGCCGCGCTGGCGGTAGCGCGCGCGGGCACGGTGGCACAGGACGGCCTGCGCGCCTTTGCAACCGCGCCGGGCCGCGATGTCTGGTGGCGCGAGGCGGGCAATATCCGCATTTCGGCCGCGCCTGCCCAGGATGCGAAGATCGCCAGCTATGTCGATACCGCGCGGCGGCTGGGTGTGCCCGAGACCGCGCGCGAACTGACGCCGGAACAGGTCGCCAGCTATTGCCGTTCGCCCGCGTTTCGCGGCGGCGTGTTCCTGCAGGAAGGCGCCAATCTGCATCCCGCCCGGCTGGCGCGCGCCTTGCGCAAAGCCGCGATCGAAGCCGGCGTGATGCTGTTCGAGAACACTCCGATGACCGGCCTGGACAAGGCCTCGCCCAACCGCGTCCACACGCCAAAGGGCCAGATCATCGCCCGCGATGTCGTGCTCGCCACCAATGCCGCGCTGGCCGCCGAGCGCCGGATCAAACCGCATGTCACCGTCTTTTCCAGCTTCGCCCTGATGACCGAGCCCGCGCCGGAGAAACTGGTGGCGATGGGATGGCTGCGCGACGAAGGCATCTCGGACATGCGCATGTTCGTGCATTATTTCCGCAAGACCATCGACGGCCGTGTGCTGATGGGATCGGGCTCCGGGCCGATCAGCTATGGCGGCGGCGCCACGGCGGCGCGCCTGTGCGAAGACACCGCCAGCGCACTGCGCGCCGAGCGCGGCCTGCGGCGTCTGCTGCCGGGGTTGAACGATGTTGCGGTGGCAAAAGCCTGGGGCGGGCCGATCGACATTTCCGCCGACCGTCTGCCCTTCTTCAAGACCATGCCGGGCACGCGCGTACATTATGGCTGCGGCTTTTCCGGGCATGGCGTCAACCCGACTTACATCGGCGGCCAATGCCTGGCTTCGCTGGTGCTGGACCAAAACGACATGTGGTCGAACCTGCCGCTCTGCACCCGCGCACTGCCCAGCCTGCCGCCGGAACCGTTCCGCTATTATGGTGGCCGCGCCATCCGCCGCGCCGTCCTTGCTTGCGAAGACGCGGAAGAGCGCGGCCGCACCGCGCCATTGCTGGCAACGGCGGTGGCCGCGCTCCCGCGTCTGTTCGGACTGCGCATCGGCACACGCTGACGATCAGGCCTTGCGGATTATGTTTTGCGGATCAGGCCCAGCTGGGTGAGCGCGGTGACGCCGTCATCCAGACCGATTTCCGAAACGATTTTGCCGTTCTGGATCTTGAGCACGGTGGTGCCGGTAAAGTGCATCTTGCGGCCGGTGTTGGCGGGCAGCGATCCGATCAGGAAATCGCCGAACGCCGGGCCGGTATGGGTGCCGCCGCCTTCCCACTGGCCGACGACATAGTCGCCTTCGGCAATCAAATCGGCGGTGCCCCAGAAATTCAGGTCCGCAAATGCGGCGCGGAAATCGGTCATGAAGGCCCTGATGTCGGCATGGCCCCGGCGCGGCTCGTGCAGCGAATAACGCAGCAGCATGTCGGGCGCGGCGATGGCGTCGACCACCGACAAATCGCAGCTCTTGCCCCAAAATTGCGTAAACCAGCGGCCGACAATGGCCTTGTTGTCGTCTTGTTTGCTCATAGGAAGTATTTTCCTGTTCAATCCCGATCATCGCGGATCGATGATCTGGACACAGGGATAGACAGCCGCAGCAAGCCGCAAACTCCGGTTCTTGCTGCGGCATCGAACCGATGACGGGAACGGCTTTATGGCCGCTGGTGACGCGGCTGATAGAGGCCCAAATGTCCGCCGCCGGGAAGATGGATGCGCGTCAAGCGTCCCCAGGCCTGGTGCGACGGTTCCTCGAAAGCGACATTGGATTGTTTTAGCGCGGCCAGTTCGGCGTCGAGATTATCGGTCATCAGGAAGAATTCGTGGCGATTGTTTTCGTTGGATGGATGAACCGCAAGTTCCGAAGGCGGTAGCTTGAAGATCAACCAGCCGTTATGGACATCGATATAGGGGAATTTCAGGACATCGCGGATGAAGGTTTTGTCCGCTTCGGCATCCTTCGAATAAAGGACGACATGACCGCCATTGATCATCGCAAAGCTCCCGCGCCTAATATCCCCGATTCAAATCAACCACATTCTCCAGCTTCTTCCCGCTTTCGCAGCGCGCCACGCAATCCCCGATAAAGGCCAGCGCGGCCTTGACGTCGGTGAGCGCGGCAATGTGCGGCGTGGCGGTGATCTTGGGATGAAGCCAGATCGGGCTTTCCGGCGGCAAGGGCTCCGCCTGAAAGACATCCAGCACCGCTCCCGCCAGATGCCCCGAATCCAGCGCCGCGATCAGATCGGCTTCGACCATATGACCGCCGCGCGCCACATTGATCACCCAGGCGCCCTCGGGAAGCTGGGCGAAAAGCTTGGCGCTGAGGATGCCGCGCGTATCATCGGTCAGCGGCAGCACGCAGATGCAATAATCGCATTGCGCCAGGAACTGCGGCAACTCCTCCTCGCCGGCGAAGCTTTTGATGCCGGCAATATGCTTGCGCGAACGGCTCCAGCCCGAAAGCTGGAAATCGAACGGCAACAGGCTGGCGGCGATGGTGCTGCCGATATCGCCCAGGCCCAGCATGCCGATGCTCGTGTCGCGCGACGCCCGCAGCAGCATGCGCTGGCGCCAGGCGCTGTCCCGCTGGGCCGCGTCGAAGAAACGCTGGCCGCGATGGATCATCAGCACCTGCATCACCACATATTGCGCCATCTCGTGCATCAGGGTGGGATCGACAAAGCGCACCAACGGCACCTGCCGGGGCAGATCGGGATCGCGCAGAAAGCCGTCGACGCCGGCACCCAAGGAAAAGATCGCTTTCAGGTTGGGCAAAGTCTTCATGAAGCCAGGCGCCGGACGAAAGCCGGAAAAATAATGGATCGCCTCCGGCTGGTATTCGTCGCGGTCGGCGATCACCGCTTCAAAGCCATGGGCGGCAAAGCGCGCCTGGTCGATGGCGGCCCATCCCGGCGGCAACATGCCTTTGAAGAGTACTTTCGGTTGGGCCATGTTCGCTCTTGTTGTTGTCCGTCATCCCGCAGGCTTGGACGTTAATGGACGCCGTCGCGTCTCGCCACCCCCGATGCTCTAGACTTTCCCAACGGGGCAAGAGAAAGTCTCTTTCATGCTTGAAGCATCGTTGTCCGGCCGGGAGATTCGCGTTGCGATTCTTTGCGCCTGCGTCCTGGTCTTTGAAGGCTATGATCTGGGCGCCATGGCCTTCACGCTTCCCGCCTTGTCGGAAGCCTGGCATTTGCGTCCCGTCGCGTTCACCACCGCGCTGACTGCCGGCAGCGTCGGTCTGTTCCTGGGTTCGCTCTTGTGCGGCTGGCTGGGCGACAAGATCGGACGAAGGCCGGTGCTGATGGGCTGCGTCGCGATGTTCGGCCTGATGTCGCTGCTCACCGCCATGGTCACCACCATTCCCTGGCTGACAGTGACGCGCTTCCTGACCGGTCTTGGCATCGGCGGTGGCATTCCCGCGTCCATCGCATTGCTGTCCGATTTTACGCCCGCCCGGCGGCAGGCCGGGATGGTGATGGCGATGACCTGTGGCGTGCAGGTGGGCAATGTGCTGGGCGGCGTGGTCGCCGCGCGGTTGCTTGCGCCGTTCGGCTGGCCGGCGGTTTTTGTCGTGGGCGGCATCGTGCCGTTGATCCTGCTGCCGGTGCTGGCCATGCTGCTTCCGGAATCCGCCGCCTTCCTCGCCGCGCGCCGCGCCCGCGCCGCGGTTGCGGATGGCAAAAATTCCATCGCGCAATTGTTCACCCCGGAATTCAAGCGGATCACCCTGATCCTCTGGGTGATCAATTTCCTCAGCCTGCTCACAATCTATTTCATCAATTCCTGGCTGCCTTCGATGCTGCACAGCCTGGGCATCGCCACCGCCACCTCCATCCTTGCCGCCGCCATGTTCCAGGTCGGCGGCATTGTCGGCGGATTGGGCAGCGGGCCCCTGGTCAACCGCTTCGGCACCGAGAGAATTGTCGCCGCCATGCTGGCGATGGGCGGCGTCTGGCTGCTGCTGATCAGCCTCACCGATGTCTCGACCACCGTGCTGGGATTCTTCATCTTCGGCACCGGGCTCGGCATTTCCGCCGCACAGCTGGCGATCAACGCCCTGCCCGGCGCGATCTATCCGCCGGCGATCCGCAACACCGGCACCGGATGGGCGCTGGGCATCGGCCGGCTGGGCAACATCGCCGGCCCGCTCAGCGGCGGCTTGCTGCTTGCCCTGGGCTGGCCGCCCAAGGAGATGCTGCTGGCGATCTCCGTTCCCGCCTTCATGCTGGCCGCGATGCTGCTGGTCCTGTCCCAAACGCGCGCCTCGGCATCGGCCGCGCCTTCGCTCGCGCCGCAGCCGGGCCGGTAAATTCCACCCGTCAGGTTAGGTGAAAGATCCGCTCGGCGTTGGTCTGGTAGAATTTCTTCTTGTCCGCGTCGCTGATCGCCATGGCGTCCGTCACCTTCACTTCATTGGCGTCGAACTGATAGGGATAATCCATCGCATACATCACCCGGTCCATGCCCAGCACCTGCTGGCAGAACTGGATCACCGGCGCCCACGCCATGCCGCTGGACGTGATCGGGATATTGCCCTTGATGTATTCGCTCACCGTCCGCTGCAATTTCGGCATGTGCGGGAAACGGTTGTTGATGGCGTAGTTGCGCTGGAACAGATCGAAGCGGCACAGCCAGAAGGGCAGGCCTTCGCCGCCATGCCCGGCAATGACTTGCAGCTTGGGGAAACGGTCGAACACCCCGCTCATGATCATGCGCAGCAGATGCACGCTGGTCTCCACCGCAAAGCCATAAAAGGCGCCTTCCAGGCCCTTCTCGATCATCGGACCGATCATCCGGCGCGGCGCGGTGGCGGGATGCAGATAGATCGGCACGTCCAGGGATTCCGCCGTCGCCAGAATGTCCCAGAATTTCGGATCGTCGAGATATTCGCCATGGGTGTTGGAATTGATGATGGCGCCCTTCAATCCCAATTTCGTCACGCCGCGCTCCAATTCCTTGGCGGCGGCGGCGGGATTCTGCGGTGCGATGGCAGCAAGACCCGAAAACCGGTCGGGATGCTTGCGGCAGGCCTCCGCCAACTGGTCGTTGAACGAGGTCGCCAGCGCCGTGCCGGTCGCCGCGTCGAAAATCTGCACGCCGGGACTGGTGAGCGACACGATCTGCCGCGCGATGCCCGTCATGTCCATGTCGCGGATGCGGCCTTCATCCAGATTGTGAAAGCGTTCGGCCAGCGCCTGCATCCGGTCGGCCTGGCCCAGGAAATAGCCCCATTGCGACAGAAAGCCGGGATCGTCGGTGCCCTTCTCATCCAGCAGCTTGCGGTACAGCCGCAACATCTCGGCGGGCGCGTAGGCCTCTTCCGTGGCGATGCGCAGATAATTCGGATTTTTCGCGATCAATGGTGTGCCGGCCGTGCTCATGTCATCCCACCCTGGCTGTGCGGGCCTTCTCACGGCGGGCCCGGCTTTGCCGAGATATAGCATGCCCGGGAAATCCGTCCACCGGCACGCCCAAAAGGGCATTGACGTGCACGGCAACAAGCCTCGCCGCGATTTTTCTGCTATGGAAAACCGGGTCTTGTCGGAGCCAATCCCATGCGGGAATACCAATCGGTCATCAATCGCCGCAATTTGATCGGCGCGGGCAGCGCCGTACTGCTGGCCGCGACCGCGTCATCGGCAAAACCTGCGCCGAACGCGCTGCCAGCGTCACCTGACGATCACGACTTTTGGCATGCGGTCGGCGCGCAATACGACGTCACGCGCGAGGTGGTGCAATTGGAGAACGGCCAGTGGTGCATGATGCCGCTCCCGGTGCTGAAGGCCTATCAGCACTATTCGCAGACCGTGAACTGGCGCAACACCTTCTATACGCGCCGCGGCTATGACGGCGATGTGGAAAAAGTCCGTGCCCATGCCGCCCGCGACCTGGGCGTTTCGGTGGACGAGATCGCCTTCACCCGCGGCGCCACGGAATCGCTGATGGCCCTCATCAATGGCTATAACCGTCTGCGTCCCGGCGATGCGGTGCTTTATGCCGATCTCGACTATGACAGCACCCAGGCCGCCTTCCGCTGGCTGAAGACCCATCGCGGCGTCGATGTGGTTTCGATCAATCTGCCCGAGCCCGCCACCCATCAGAATCTGATCGATGCCTATGACGCGGCGCTTGCCGCCAATCCGCATGTCCGCCTGATGCTGCTGACCCATGTCAGCCATCGCACCGGGCTGGCGTTGCCGGCGGCCGAGATCATTGCCCTGGCCCGCTCGCGCGGCGTCGATGTCATCGTCGATTCCGCGCATGCCTGGGGCCAACTGGATTTCAAGATCAGCGACCTGAAGGCCGATTTCGTCGCCTTCACCTGCCAGAAATGGATGGGCGCGCCGGTCGGCACCGGGATCGTCTATATCAAGCGCGACCGCTTGGGCGACATCGACGACGCCATCGGCGAAGTCGAGTCCGCTTCGGTGGACATCCGCCAGAAAGTTCATAGCGGCACCTCCAACTTTGCCGGGTTCCTGGCGCTGGGCGACGCCTTGGATTTTCATGAGAAGATCGGCGCCCATGCCAAGCAGGCGCGGCTGCGCCATCTGCGCGACCGCTGGGCCGAGGAACTGCGCGGCCAAGTTGAGATTCTCACCCCATCGGATCCGCGCCTGACCAGCGGCGTCACATCGTTCCGGCTGCGCGGCAAGAATTCGGAGGCCGACAATCTCGCCCTGGCGGACACGCTATTGCGGCGATTCAACATCTTCACGGTGGAGCGGTCGGGCGTGGCCAGCGGCTCCTGCATCCGCGTCACGGTGGCTCTTTACACCACCGAGGCCGAGGTCGATCAGCTGGTGAAGGCTCTCAAGACGCTGGCCTGACAGCAGGCCAAGCTGTGCTAGGCTGAACGCCTGGATTTGTTGGAAGGGGAATTTCCATGAAAGCCATTGCTTTGGCGGCAACGCTTTTGTCGGCGACGCCGGTGATCGCCGCTCCCGCGATCCATCAGTTCAGCGACCTGGCGCTGTCGCCCGATGGCGGCAAGACCGCCACGGTCGAAAGCGACGATCCCGGCAACCTGGCCGACGAGCCGCATGGCACGGTGGTGGTGCGCGATGCCGGCGGCAATGTCGTCGCCCACTACGATCCCTGCACGGCCTGCCGCTATTCGGATCCGGTCTGGTCGCCCAAGGCAGACGCGTTGGTATTTCTCGCCGCCGACGAAAAGGTGGGCAAGACCACGCTCTACCGCGCCGCTTCCGGCAATCCTCTATCCCTCGCCGTGATTTCCGGCGTCGCCAACTCTCCGCGCTTTTCCGCCGACGGGGCGCAAATCGCGCTCCTGGTGACATTGGGCGCGCACAAGAAGACCGGCGCCATCCAGGCCGCCGCGCCGCAGGTGGGCGAGATCGGCCGGAACAATGACGAACAGCGCATCGCGGTGCTGCCTGCCGCCGGCGGCACACCAAAGCCGGTCTCTCCCGCCGACACTTATATCTATGAATATTCCTGGACACCGGACGGCAAAGGCTTTGCCGCCACCGCCGCCAAGGGCAATGGCGACAATAATTGGTGGATCGCCACACTGAATTATGTCGATGCCGGCACGGGCGCGCTGCACTTGATCGCGGCGCCCAAGATGCAGATCGACGCGCCGCGGGTTTCGCCGGACGGCAAGAGCGTCGCCTTCATCGGCGGCTTGATGAGCGATTGGGGATCGGTGGGCGGCGATGTCTATACCGTGCCGCTGGCCGGTGGTGCGCCGACTGACGTCACGCCCAATTTCAAGGGCAGCTTCGAGGGTCTGGATTGGCGGGGCGGCAAATTGACCGCCACGGCTCTGATCGGCGACCGCAGCGCCATGGTGATGATTGATCCGGCGAAGAAAAGCGCGACCGTATCATGGTCGGCGCCGGTTTCGGTCAGCGGCCAGGAATTTGCCAGCGCCGTCGCCACCTCTGCCGATGGCGCGGTCGCCGCCACCGTGATGCAGGATTTCACCCATGCGCCCGAAATCGCGCGGGGCCGCTTGCCCGCCTTGACGCCCGTCACCAAAGCCAATGCCGCCTGGCCCGCCTCCGTCGCTGCGCAAAGCGTGCATTGGAAAAGCGACGCCTTCGATGTGCAGGGCTGGCTTCTTAGCCCACTGCAGGTCGGCCCCGGCAAGCATCCCATGATCACAATCGTGCATGGCGGACCGTCGGCGGCGTCCAAGCCGCGCTATATCGCGGCGGGCGGACAACATGGCACCGGGTTTGAATTCGTCGCGCCCTTCATCGAGCGGGGTTATTTCGTCTTCTATCCCAATCCGCGCGGCTCCTATGGCCAGGGCGAAGCCTTCACCCGCGCCAATATCCGCGATTTCGGCAAGGGCGATCTGCGCGACATCCTCAAGGGAATCGATGCGGTGGAACACACCGCGCCGGTGGACGATGCCCGGCTGGGACTCTATGGCCATTCCTATGGCGGTTGGATGAGCATGTGGGCCAACACCCAGACGCGGCGCTTTGCGGCCATTGTCGCGGGCGCCGGCATCGCCAACTGGACCAGCTATTACGGCCAGAACGGCATCGACCAGTGGATGATCCCTTTCTTCGGCGCCTCGGTCTATGACGATCCGGCGGTCTATCGCGCCGCCTCGCCGATCAGCTTCATCAAGCAGGCCAAGACGCCCATATTTACCTACGTTGGCGAGCGCGATGTCGAATGTCCGGAGCCGCAGTCGCTGGAATATTGGCATGCGCTGAACACCATCGGCACGCCGGTCAAGCTGGTGGTCTATGCCGGCGAGGGCCACCACTTCCACAAGCTCACTGACCTGGAAGATCTGCGCGGACGGGTGCTGGACTGGTTCGGCGCCTATCTCAAGGAGAAGCAGTCCTGACGCCATCGCGGTTTCGCCAGAGCAGGATGGCGATGATCAGCACCACCAGCGGCACGGCGATGCCGAACTCGTCGATGATGTAGGGCGTAATCGAGCCGCGCGGTCCGGTCAGCGGCGTGAAGAAGGACTGGATGAAGACATTGTGGCTGGCGTGGAACAGCGCACAAGGCCAGACGCTGTTCGAGCGCAGTCGCAGCCAGGTCAGGATCACGCTGGACGCCACCACCAGAATGGTGAAGCAGGAAAAAGCGAACCACCATTGCGTGGCGTTGTTGTAGTCGGCGAACAGCAGAAGCGGCATGTGCCATGCCGCCCAGATCACTCCCGCAATGATGGCGCCCTTGGTGAAGCCGAACTGCTCCACCATCCGGGGCGTCATGAAGCCCCGCCAGCCGATCTCCTCGCCCAGCGCCCGCGCGGTGCCGCCGACCATGCCAGTGGTGGCGATGAGAATGAAATAAAGCGGAACGAAGGCAATACCGGACTGCCAGCCCAATTGCTTGGTCAGCCGGTCGATCGCCGCCGGATTGGGAAAAGTCCCGAACCCCAGGCTCCACACCGCCAGATAGGCGATCAGGGCATAGCCGAGCGGCAGGAGATAACCGAAAGCCGCATATTTGCCGCCGAACCGCGACAGGCCGAGCGAGCCGATATCCAGGCGCTGCAGCGCGATGGTGAGGAACGCCGCGGCGGCAGGGCACCACATCAGGGCTTCGACATAATGGCCGCCGCCCGCCGCGATATGCCCCGCCTTGATGATGAGGGTGTAGAAAATGCTGCTGAGCAACACGACCAGCGCCAGAAACATGACAAGCGCCGATCTCTGTCTTTGGTGTGCCATGCCGCCCCCGACCATGCTGCTTGCGCCGAACCCACGATAGGCGCGGTCGCCGCCTTTGCCAACGGACCGGTTTCTTCGTTAGATGCGCGCCGGGAAAATGGGAAAAACAACAATGGCCCGGGTGCTGACGTATATCGCGATCGCCGTGCTGGCCGTTATCGTCCTGGGGGCGGATTATGCGCCCTATGTGAATCTGGAAGTCGCGCCCTATATCCGGCGCCACACCATCATCGATCCCACGACGCCCAAGCTCGACAAGGGCCATATGGTCGATGATTATTTTTCCGTTGAGGATCTGGGTCAGAACACCTTCGCGATCGGCGAGCCGCGCTATTACCAGCAGAATTACGCCTATCTGATCATCGGCGAGAAGCGGGCGCTGCTGTTCGATTCCAGTTCGGGAACCCGCGATGTCAGTCCGGTGATCAAATCCCTCACCAGCCTGCCCGTGACAGTGATGGTCTCGCATCTGCATTTCGATCACCTGGGCGGCATCATCCCATTCCACCACGTCGCGATGATCGATTTGCCGCAGACGCGGGCCGATATGAAGGACGGCTTGTTCACGCCCAAGCGCTATGAATATTCCGGCATCGCCGACAAGCGCGCGCGCCCATCCTTTGCCATCGCCGAATGGCTGGCGCCCGGCCGCACCATCGATCTGGGCGGACGGGTGCTGACGGTGCTTTCCACGCCCGGCCACACCCCGACATCGGCATCGCTGTATGATCCGGCGGCGAAGCGGCTTTTCACCGGCGACTATATCTATCCCACCACGCTCTATGCCTTCTCACCCGGCGCCAGCATGTCGGCCTATCATGAGACGGCGCAGCGGCTGCTCGCCACCATGCCCGCCGACACGATCCTTTGGACGGCGCATTGCTGCCGCAAGGATGGCGGCATTCTGGCACCCTGGCTGCGGATGAAGGATTTGCGCGACCTGGACGACCAGATGCTGCGGGTGAAGGCCGGCGTGGTGCCCTATACCGGCTTTTATCCGCGGGTCTATCCGGTCAATGACCAGATGACTTTGGCGACAGGCTTCCCCTGGAACAATCCCTGACTGCGCCGCTTCACGGAATTAGTTTTCGGAGCCGCACACGCTTTTGAGGGCGACGATGTCCGCGCTCGTCAACTGGATGCCTTCTCCTCTCTCCGGCAGATCGAGCCCCGCTCCGTCTTCGCGCAATGCGGACATGATCGCCTTGTCGTCTTTGACGTGACGAAGGCGAAGGGCGTGGCCGAATTCATGCGCCGCCACCGCGATCAAGTCGCGGCGATTGCCGAATTCATAGATCGCGATCCGGGCCCGGCCGTCCTTGAGGATGAATTCACCCGCGGTGAAGACCTTGCCGGCGTCGCGATTTAGATCCTCCAAATAAGCGCGCTCCTCGCCGATGATCGAATTGTATTTGCTGGCTAGAGAATTGAGCTGGCTGGCCAGATCGTTGAGCCGGTCCTGCCCCTGCGCCAACGCGGCCCCCTCCCGGTCGAGCGCCGACTTTTCCTCGTTCAGCATTCGGCCAAGTTCATCCGGGCCGCGCGCCTGATCGAAGGCGCGCAGCCTCTTGTCATAGGCGGTAAGTCTCTCCTCAAACCGCGACCGATTCTTTGAAAAGCCCGTCTGCAATTCCTGGGATTGTCGTTCCAAACTGTCATGATCCGACTTGAACTGGGCAGCGCCGGTCCGTATCCGCGCTATCTCGCCGAGGGTCGCCATGCGACGGTCGTGGATGGCCTGCTGCGCGCCATAGACAAAATCGACTTCCAGATCCCCAGCGGAATCGTAATCGACAAGATCCGCGCCCGCCGCCGTATTCCACAGCTTTGCCGCGGTCCGCAAAGCCTCGGCCACACCGGCATCGTCCAATGCGAAATTCGGATCGATCTGACCAATCCGATATCGAACTGGTTTTAAACAGAATTGTCCGCGCCCGGATCGGGCCAGAGAAATATCGCTCGCAAATAGCAACACCGATATTGTGCAAACCAGTTTGACCGCTGCTTTACCACCCACCTTCATGGTAGGGAGACGATCCCGATCAAGCATTTCTCCCATCCGGCTCGCCCCGCCTGCGAGGAGCGGCGGGCTAGACCCTGGTTCGTTCGCTATTTTTTAGGCTATGAAACGTCGCGCGCCGCTGTCAAGTTTGGCGGCGGATCTCTTGGCGGCGAAGTGCCCCATACCGGCTTTTACCCGCAGGTCTATCCGTCAACGATCAAATGACTTTGGCGACAGGTTTCCCTGGAACAATCCCTGATCCAGGCAGGATGAGTTAATCTGGCAATGATGAAATACCTCGCCCTGCTCTTGATGATCTTGGCCGCCGCCCCGGCGATGGCGGCGGACGACGCGCCCAGCCTGGCGGCCAATCATGCCTATCTGGCGGACAATGCCCACAAGCCCGGCGTGATGGTGCGTCCCGACGGGCTGCAATACCGCATTCTGCGCAATGGTTTCGGCAGCCATCCGGCGCCCGCTGACACGGTGCAGATCAGCTACAGCACGCGTCTGATCAACGCAAAGCTGGTGGATACCGCCTCGCCCGATTTGCCGGCGGTGCTGACAGTCAGCAATCTGTTGCGCGGCCTGAACGAAGCATTGCAGCTGATGGCAGCGGGCGACCGCTGGGAGCTGGTGATTCCGTCCGACCTGGCGCTCGGCAGCAAGGGCACGCCCAATGGCGGTGTGCCGCCCAACCAGACTTTGGTGTTCGACCTGACCCTCATCGCCGTCATTCCCGCGCAGATGGCGCAAGCGCCAGACAATAACGGCGTGTCGATTTACAGCCGCGACCGCGGCAACGGCCATGAAGCGGGTGCGATGTTCACCATCCATCCGTGACGATTATTCAGGAGAATCCCATGTCGATGAACCGCCGCACGATCATTGCCGGAGGCGCGGCAGCCTTCGCACTTGGCGCGGTACTGGGCGCGGCACCCGGGGCCATGGCCGCGCCCGTCCTGTCGTCGCGCAATTTCGGCCTGCGCCGGGTGCCGCGCCACAACGCCTGGTTCGAGATCGATGCCGCCGCCTTCGAGCGCAATATCGCGGAAATTCGCGGCATCGTCGGTGACGGCGTCACGCTTTGCGCCATCATGAAGGCCGACGCCTATGGCAATGGCCTGGGTCTGCTGATGCCGTCGGTGCTGAAGACACGCGTCGCCGCCATCGGCCTCACCAGCAATGACGAAGCCCGCGTGGCCCGCGAGATCGGCTTCAAGGGACGGCTGATCCGGGTGCGCACCGGCACCTTGGACGAGATCGAGGATGCGTTCCCCTTGAACCTCGAAGAATTGGTGGGAAATCCAGCGGCGGCGGCGCGGATCGCGCAGCTCTGGAATCGCAAACATGCCGACCGCGCCCTGCCGATCCATCTGTGTCTCAATGCCGACGGCATGAGCCGCAACGGCGTGGAGCTGAAGACCGACTATGGCAAGAGCGACGCGCGCGCCATTCTTCGCACCCCGCATCTGAAGATCGCCGGCCTGATGACCCATTATCCCACCGAGGACCGGGACGACATCTTGCGCCAGTTGGCGCGGTTCCAGGACGACATCGGCTGGCTCAAGACCAATGGTCTGCCGCCCGGACCGATGGTGCGTCACACCGCCAACACCTTCGCCACCTTGCATCATCCCGATACCCGGCTGGACATGGTGCGGGTGGGCGGCGCACTCTATGGCGACACCAGCCCCGACTTCCTGGCCCGCTTCCGCCCCACCATCACCTTGAAGTCGCGGGTGGCGGCGGTGAATCATTTTCCCGCCGACGAGACCGTGGCCTATGACCGGACTTATCGCCTCACCCGGGAATCCTGGCTGGCCAATATTCCCATCGGCTATTCCGACGGCTATCGCCGCAGCCTGTCCCACGCCAACCAGGCCGCCTTCGCGGACGAAGCCAAGAACAAGACCGAAGTGCTGATCGGCGGGCGCCGCTATCCGCTGGTCGGCCGCGTCACCATGAACACATTGATGGTGGATGTGACCGGCGACCAGGACCGCATCAACCTGGATGACGAAGTGGTGCTGTTTGGGCGCCAGGGCGGCGAGGTCATCACCCAGGCGGAATTCGAGGCCAATTCCGCCTCCTATGCTCCAGACCTGCTGGCGGTGCTGGGCAATTCCCTGCCCAAGATGCTGCGGCAGGCCTGATCCGGCCCCACGGATCGGCCAGGCCGCCGGCATCGCGCCCGCGATCGAGAGGTCATGATCTCGCGGTGAGACGCCGCGTCAGACTTTATCGAGTGCCTGCGCCAGATCGCTGATCAAGTCTTCGACATTCTCGATCCCGACTGAAATACGGATCAGCGAATCGGTGAGGCCGATCTCTTCGCGCAATTCGCGGGCGACGCCGGAATGGGTCATGGCGGCGGGGTGGGAGATCAAGGTCTCGGTCCCACCCAGGCTCACCGCCAGCTTCATGATCTGCAGATTGTCGAGCAGGCGGAAGGCTTCCGCCTCGCCGCCCTTCACATCGAAGGAAAAGGTCGAGCCGGGCGCCGTGCATTGGCGGTCGAACACCGGCTTGCGCGGATCGCCCTCTTTGAGGCTGCCCAGATAATGCAGCCGCGTCACCTTGGGATGGCTGGACAAATAATCAGCGACGATGCGGGCATTGTCGTTGGCGCGGTTCATGCGGATGTCCAAGGTCTCCAGCGAACGCATCAGCATCCAGCAGGAATTGGGATCCAGCTGCGTGCCCAGCGCGCCACGCCAGCGTTTGATCATGGTCACCAGCTCGGTCTTGCCGCTGATCGAGCCGCCCACCAGGTCGCTATGGCCGCCGACATATTTGGTCAGCGACAGCAGCGAGATATCGGCGCCCTGCTTCAGCGGCTTCTGGAAGATCGGTCCCAGCATGGTGTTGTCCACCACCACCGGCGGACGATAGCCCTGGGATTTTTCCAATTCGCCCGCAATGGCGGCGCAGGCGGCCAGATCGACAAGACCGTTGGTGGGATTGGCCGGCGTCTCCACCATGATCATGGCGACCCTTCCGTTCGTTTCCTTGGCCTTGGCGGCGGCGGCCTTGGCGGCGGCGCGCATCTGGGCGATATCGACGCCGTTGGTGAAGCCGAACGGCGTGACGCCGAAAGCGCCCATCTGGTTCTTCAGCAAGGTTTCGGTGCCGCCATAGAGCGGGCGGCTGTGCAGCACCGTGTCGCCCGGACGCAGCAGCGCAAAACAGGTGGTGGCGATGGCGGCCATGCCGCTGGCGAAAACCGCCGACCGTTCCGCCTCGTCCCAGATCGCCAGCCGGTCTTCCAGGATTTCCATGTTGGGATGGTTGAAGCGAGAATAGACCAGGCCGGCATTTTCGCCCGGACGCAGCTGGCGGCGGCCCGACGTGAGGTCGAAGAATTCCTTGCCCTGCTGCGCGGTCTCAAAGACGTATGTGGAAGTCTGGAAGATCGGCGGCTTCAGCGCGCCTTGCGACCAGGCAGGGGCATAGCCATAGCCCATCATCAGGGTCTCGGGATGCAGGGTGCGGTTGGAGATGCGGT
This sequence comes from uncultured Alphaproteobacteria bacterium, assembly GCA_903897605.1. Lineage (GTDB taxonomy): Bacteria > Pseudomonadota > Alphaproteobacteria > Micropepsales > Micropepsaceae > Rhizomicrobium. The sequence continues at coordinate 17,738 of CAIUCH010000005.1, read as the reverse complement.
CCTTGTGGTAACTGTCATTGGCCATGGCGATGCCCTTCCCGCGTATTATCCCGGCAGCGAGGCTAGGCCTGTTCGGGCGGGATTAAATGGCGAATTGCAGTAGATAAGGTCCCGTAATTGGTATTATACTGCGCGATATGGCTGACAAAAAGCATATTGTGCTAGACCGGCTGGATCGCCAGATCCTCTCCCTGCTGCAGGACAATGGCCGGATGACCAACCTGGAACTGTCCGAGAAGATCGGCCTGTCGCCGACGCCCTGCCTGCGGCGGGTCAAGCGCCTGGAGGAGGACGGCGTCATCCGCGGCTATGCCGCCATCGTCGACCAGAAGGCTTATGGCCTGCCGCTCAGCGTCTTTGTTTCCATCCGTCTCAGTCAGCAGACCGAAGAACAGATCAAGGAATTCGAAAAGGCGGTGCTGAGTTGGAACGAAGTCACCGAGTGCCACCTGATGACCGGCGCGCGCGACTATCTGCTGCACATCTATGCCGACGGCATTGAAGGCTATGAACGTTTCCTCAAGCAGAAGGTGACGCGGCTGAAATGCATCCAGTCGGTGGAGACCAACTTCGCCATGAGCACGATCAAGAAGCGGATCGGCCTGCCGCCGCTCTAATTGCCTGGTCGCGCGATCTTTCGGAGTCGGTAGCGGCAGCGTGCCGACGCTGCACACTTTTCCGGATCGCGCTCTATATCCGCACGCCGCACAGTCCGGAAATGATCGCCGCTGAAATCAACGCAGCGGCCACCACCGCCGCGATCCAGAAACGGTTGGCAAGGGTGGCGCTGACGCCATGGGCGAGCATGACAATCCGCAAGCCGGATGCCAGATGCCCCAGAATGAAGAAGACGCCCAGCGCATAATGCGGCAACAGCCGGATGTTCCAGGCGTCATGGATCAGGCCGGCCGGCGCGCCCGAAGCCCATGCCCAGTCGGTTTCAATGTGATGCACGGCCCGCGCCGAAACAAATGCCGAATTTAGATGGGCGAGCAGGAACGCCGCCAGATAGGCGCCCGAACCGATCTGGAAGATGCGATAGCCGTCGACGCGAACAGAACTCCAGCGCCAGGCGAGCCGGATGCCGCTCGTCACCTGGAACAGCAACAACAACACCAGCACCGGCTCGATCAAGGGCGCGCGATAGATCTCGCGCCCCGCCGCCATGATCGCCTTGTGAATCTGCGGCCCCTCAAGGCCGAACAAATGATTGGTGAGATGAAACAGCACAAAGCAGGCAATGACAGCAGCGGCCACGCCGTGCGCCACCCGCCAGCCCGCAATCGGCCGGCTCGCCGCTTCCGGCGCCGGCGTGCTTCCACCGAGCCAGACGGACAGACCCGCCACCAGCCAAACCAAAATCCAGACCAGGATGTCGGGCACGGACAGTTTCAGAATTCCCAGCGTGACGCCGGTAAAGACAAACAGCGGCGGCGCGGCGATACTGGCATAAGCTAGGCGGCGCACCCGCAAATCGAACAGCGTCGGGTGCGGCAAGCCGGTCAGCCGGAACGCGAAACCCAATCCCAGCAGCGGCATCGCGAAGGCGGCCAGAAGCAGTAACGCCGCGCCGATCAGGCGCGCGGACGACAAAACGCCGCCCGCCGGCGAAACCGTAACGTGAAACGCTTGGAGGATGAACGGATAGGCCATCGCGGCGGCCGCCGGCAGCAGTCCCACCGGGTTTTTCCGAGCGGCGATTTCATCTGACGCGCTCATTGCCATCCCTTGCGACACATATCGTTCGCCACGCCCCGCGCCTGTCTGTCCCGCGCCGGCAACGCACATAACACACAAACTTGCTGGAGGTTACGCCTTGCAATAGCCTTCTCTTCGCAAGGGGGCCGCTTCCATGAAAGCCACAGACAAAAGCATCGGGCTCTTCCTAGGCATCGCCGCCGGACTTTTGCTGACCGCCAGCAGCGCCGAGGCGGCGTGCACGCCGATCCCGCAAGCCAAGATCGGCTTTCAACTTTACAACATGCTGAGCGTGATGATCCCGCGGGGCCGCATGGCCGCCGCCGTGGCCGGTGGGCCGGTCGCGGTTCCGGCCGCGGCGCTAGAACCCATTTTCACGAAAATGCATGCCATCGGCTTTCGCAACATGGAGGGATTGGGCGACCGCCTTCCCGCGCCGCTGGCCGCCTACAAGGCCGCCCTGCAAAAAACCGGCTTAATCCAGTTCAGCAGCCACCGTCCGCTCGATACCGCGCACTGGACGGCGACCCTCGATGAGGCCGTGGCACTGGGCCAGAGCCATGTCGGCGCGCCGGGTTTCGGCGAACCGGGCATCGGCAGCCTCAAGGACACGCTCGCCACCGCCGCCAATCTCAACAAATTTGGCAAGCAAGCCGCCGACCGGGGCCTTCGCCTCTATGTGCACAATCACGAATCCGAGATCCAAACCAAATACCTTTATGACCTGCACAAGGACGGCCATGCCGGAATGGTTTCCGCCTGGGAGATCATGGCGGCGAACACCGATCCGCGCACCGTCCATTTCGAAGTCGACATCCACTGGACCCGTATCGCCTTCGGCCTGAACCATTTCGCCGATGTGCTGGCCTTCCTACGCCGCTATCAGGATCGCATCGAGATCCTGCATGTGAAGGACACCGCCGCCGATGGCGCCATCACCGACCTGGGCAAGGGAACCACCGATTGGCCCGCCGTGTTCGCGGCGGCCGGCTCGCATGTGCGATACTATGTGTGGGAATATGACGGCGATCCCGACCCCTTCAAATCGGCGGATATCGCCTATCGCACGCTGAGCTGCGCGCGCTGAACCTATCGCCGTGATCGAATATGTCCGGCACTGACAAAAGGCGCGGCGCGGATCTGCGCTTCTATTTCTTGTCCAGGGTGGTCAGCGGCGCTTCATTCGTGTTCACCACAAAGATCGCCAGCAGCTTGGCCGGTTCGGTCTTGCTGGCATTCTCGCTGACCCGGTGATGGGCGCCGGGATTCTCGGTGAAATACTCGCCGACATGATAGACCGTCACGGGACCGTCATCGACCTGGCTGCGCACCGCACCTTCCAGCACATAACCGGTGATGAAAGCGGACGGCGCATGATGATGCGGCGGGGTGCCCCCGCCCGGCGGATAATTCACCACCAGGGCGGTGATGCTCTTGCCGGGGATGTTGGGAATGGGAAGATTGAAGCCGCTGGTGGAATTGTTGTTGGATTGCTGTGCCTGGGCGGCGCCACAAGCCAGCATCAGCGAACAAAGCAAGATAACGATCCTGGACATGTGGTCCCCCGATTTGTCGGAGGCACTATCCCATGTCTTCGGGCTTTCGCCCAATCAGGCCGCTTTGCGGGCCCGGCTGAAACCCACAAGGATGCGGCGCAGGCCCGTCTCGGCGACCTTGGCCGCCGCGCGCTCCGCCGGCAACCACAGGACCTGCCGCGCGCCTTGCTCGGCCCAGGACGGACGTTGCCCGGTCACGAACAGGGGAAAGACTTCCACGGCGCAAGGAAGCGCGCTGCCGCTCTTTTCCTTCAGATAATGATAGCGGCCAACCGGTTCGGCGGCGATCTCGCCCATCACCCCGGCTTCTTCCAGCGCTTCGCTGGCGGCGGATTGCGCCAAACTCAGTCCGTCCTGCGGCCAGCCCTTGGGCAGGATCCAGCGCCGTGTGCGCAAGGAGGTGACCAGAAGAATTTCCAAGACCGGCGCGGTGCGCCAACACAAGGCCGCGACTTGAACGCGGCTGCCACGCATCGGGGCCAGACCGGTCAGCCGGTCCGTCATTTCAAGCCCGCGGCATTGGCGATCAGATAGAAGCCCGCGCCCAGCAGTCCCGCCGCCGGCATCGTCACCAGCCAGGCAACGACGATGTCCTTGGCCACATTCCAGCGCACGGCAGACACGCGCCGCGCCGTGCCGACGCCGACGATCGCGCCCGTGATAGTGTGGGTGGTCGAAACCGGAATACCGAGCCAAGTGGCGGCGAACAGAGTCATCGATCCGGCGGTCTCCGCGCAGACGCCCTGCATGGGCGTGAGGTGGGTGATTCGCGAACCCATTGTACGCACGATCCGCCAGCCGCCGAACAGGGTTCCCAGCGCCATCGCCGCCTGGCAGGCCAGCACCACCCAGAAGGGAACGTTGAAATGATCGCCCGAAAGACCATGCGCGAACAGCAATGCCGCGATGATGCCCATGGTCTTCTGCGCATCGTTGCCGCCATGGCCCAGCGAATAAGCCGAAGCGGAAATGAACTGCACCCGGCGGAAAATGTGATCGGCCTTGAAGGGCGTGACTTTCAGGAAGGCCCAGGAAACGAACAGCACCAGCAGCAACGCCAGCACAAAACCGCTGGCGGGCGACAGCACGATGGCGGCCACCGTCTTGCCGAGGCCGGCCCAGACCACGGCGTTCAGGCCACCGGCGCAGATGCCCGCGCCGACCAGGCCGCCGATCAGGGCATGGCTCGATGAAGACGGAATGCCCGCCATCCAGGTGACGATGTTCCAGATGATGGCGCCCATCAGGGCGGCGAACACCACCTGGTCGTTGATGACGCCCGAGGCGACGATGCCGGTGCCGATGGTGGCCGCCACATGCAGCCCGAACACCAGGAAGGCGATAAAATTGAAGAAGGCGGCCCAGGCCACCGCATAGCGCGGCGCCAGCACGCGGGTCGAGACGATGGTGGCGATGGAATTGGCCGCGTCATGCAGCCCATTGAGAAAATCGAAGATCAGCGCGACGCCGATCAGGAAGATGATCAGAAGGCTCACGCCTAGACCTGCTCGATCACGATGCCGCTGATGCGGTTGGCGACATCCTCGAAACGGTCCACCACCTTTTCCAGATGGTCATAGATCTCGTTGCCGACGATGAAGGCCATGGCATTGCCGTCGCGATGCTTGAGGAACAGCGCCTTGATCCCGGCATCGTTGAGCTCGTCCGCCTGCTCTTCCAGCTTGGTGATCTCTTCGGCGATGGCGTTGATGCGGCTGGATTTCTGCCGCATGTCGCCGAGCAGGCTCACCGCCTCCACCGTCAGCACGGCGCAACGCAGGATGATGTCGGCCATCTCGCGCATATGCGGCTCGAAGCTGGAGACTTCGAACAGAGTGATCGCCTTGGCGGTCTTCTGCATCTGGTCGATGGAATCGTCCAGCAATCCGATCAGGTCCTTGATGTCGCCCCGGTCGAAGGGCGTGATGAAGGAGCGCCGGACCGTGATCAGCACTTCGCGCGCAATCGTGTCGGCATCGGTTTCATGCGCGATGATGCGGCGGCAGGCTTCGGGGACCACCGCGCCGCCTTCCAGCAGGTCGCGCAAGGCGGTGGCGCCGGACACCAGGGTGGCGGCGTGACGGTCGAACAGGACGAAGAATTTCTCCTCGCGCGGCATCAAAACCTGGAAAAATCGCTGCATGAATCCTCGGTCGTCCCAAAAGCGGCGGCGGCGGTCCCCGGCCACTACAGCATGAGTCGGCTCTTTGCCAGTCCAGCCGCAAGCCTCATCCGAAAGCCGCAATAATCGGACACGGTCCGGTCGAAGACGCACAATCCCGCGCCAGGCGTTTCAGCGCATCGCGGGCAGTCTCCAGTTCGGCGATTTTGGCGTCCAGCGCGACAATCCGCTCCCGCGCCAGGGCGCGGGCCCGGTCCCGGTCCTCGGTCGCATCCAGGGCCAGCAACTCGGCCACCTGCTCCAGGGTGAAGCCGGCCGCCTGGGCCGACCGGACGAAACGGAGCCGCCGGATATCCCCCTCGCCATAGCGCCGGATGCCGTCGCCCCGCCTTGGCGTCTCCAAAAGACCGCGCCGCTGATAGTAGCGGATGGTCTCCACCCCCACCCCGCCGGCCCGCGCCAGTTTGCCGATCGTAAGCCCAGCCATTGTTTGACTCCGTACCATGGTACGGGAGCTATATGGAACGGGTCACCTCCCGTGACAAGAAGGAGATTCCCGATGCCAGCCCAGGCCGAGCTTTACCGCATGGTGATGGACAAGCATTTGTGTCCCTTCGGCCTCAAGGCCAAGGCCCTGCTGGAGCGCGAAGGCTACAAGGTCGACGACCATTGGCTCAAGACGCGGGCGGAGACGGACGCCTTCAAGGCCGAGTGGGATGTGAAGACCACGCCGCAGATCTTCATCGATGGGACGCGGATCGGCGGCTATGACGATCTTCGGCGTTTCCTGGGCAAAGCCGTGCCCGACCCCAAGGCGCTGACCTACAAGCCGGTGATCGCGGTCTTTGCCGTCACCGCGTTGATGGCGCTGGCCACAAGCCAGGCCGCCTTCGCCAATCCTTTCACCATCAGGGCGGCGGAATGGTTCATCGCCTTCAGCATGTGCGTGCTGGCGATCCTGAAGCTGCGCGACATCGAGAAATTCTCCAGCATGTTCCTGGGCTACGACCTGCTGGCGCGCCGCTGGGTGCCTTATGCCACCATCTATCCCTTCGCCGAAGCGCTGGCGGGCATCCTGATGATTACCCACACTTTGAAATTCATCTCGGTGCCGGTGGCGCTGGTCATCGGCACCATCGGCGCGGTGTCGGTGTTCAAGGCGGTTTATATCGACAAGCGCGAACTCAAATGCGCCTGTGTCGGCGGCGACACCAATGTGCCGCTGGGCTTCGTCTCGCTGACCGAGAATCTGATGATGATGGCGATGGCCCTGTGGATGCTGGCTCAGTGATAGCTGGCGGCCACGGTGCGCAGATGCGCCGTCAAGGCATTCACATCGCCATGGTTCTGCGCCAGGAAGGCGCCGAACTGATCGCGCTGTGACAAGGCCAGCCAGATCCCCAGCACGCTGAAATCAATCAGTTCCGGCTTGCCACTGTCGGTGCGGACCCGGAAATCCACTTCCAGCGGCTTCTGCCCGCTGTGATCGCCCGGATCCACCATCACGGTGGTGACGATGAAGTCGTCGGGCGCGCGCTGGGTCGAACTGGTGACTTTCAAAGTCTGGCCGGCATAGCGGCCAAGATAGGAATGATAGACGGCGACGGAATAGTCCTGGAACGCCGCGGCGAATTCATCCTGATCGGACCGCGGCGCGGTCTGGGCATACTGGCCCAAGGTGAAGACCGCGATGCGCTTCATGTTGGTGAGGCCCAAAAGCAATTGCTCGAACTGGTCGCTGCGGGCCGAAGCGGACAATTGCGGATCGTTGAGGACGCCAAGGCCCTTTTGGATATTGGCGGAAATGAAGTCTTCCGCCGGCGTGGCCGCCATCGCGCCGGATGCCAGCGGCAATATCATCGCCATCGCCAGGATCGTTCGCCGGGAGAAATTCGAGACAAGGAATTTGGAAACCGGAAATGCCATGCCGCACCACCTTCAAAGCTGAGAAACGACCCCAGACACGGCTTTAGCGATGCGGGGCGTCATAAATAAGGCAGCGCAAATGATTGCTTCCTGTTAAGCTTGGAAACTGGGCAAGCACGGCAAATCGGAGGGTTGGCAAATGGGTAATCGCAAACTTTATGCAGTTCTGGCGGCGGCGGCGGCGGCACTGATGGTGTCGCAGGCGCAGGCCGAGATGGTCGGTAAATACACGCTGGTGTCGGCCTTGCCGCGCCCAGGCGCGACGCCAATTCTGGACAATGACCGGGGCCGCGTGTGGGACGTGATCTACCCGCCCGGCATGTCCACCGGATTGCATCGCCATGCCAGCGATTTTCTGGGCATCGAACTGATCGAGACCAGTTTGAAAGTCACCACGCCGGACGGCGTCGAACACATCAATCCGATCCATCGCGGCAACATCTACATGCTGCCCAAGGGCCTCACCCATATGGAGGAAGGCGTGATCGGCCATCCGCAGCGCAACTCCATTCTGATCGAGCTCAAGGATGCGGCGCCGCACGATTATAAAAACAGCGGCACCGCGCCCGACGGTTTCGCGGCCGACGGCGCCAAGAAGACGGCGGACAACCCCCGCGTCATTCTGTGGGACGCGACCTTCAAGCCCGGCGGCGCCGGCAAGCCCTTCTTCCAGAGCCATGACATGTTCCTGATACCGATGGATGCGGGCGTCTTGTCCATCACCACCACCGACGAACCGGCGAGTAGCCTGCCGGTGGCGAACGGTCAGGTCGTGTTCCTGCCCGGCGGTCATACCCGCACCATCCAGTCCAGTGAAGGAACCATCCTGGTGGGCGTGGCCGAATTGAAATAGCGGCTTGACGACGCCGTATAAGTCCAGGGCCTGACTCAATCCAAGGAAGGTTCGGGCAGACACCGATACGGCGCCGGCAGCTGTGGAATTTCCAATCGCGCCGGACGGCTCTGTTCGCCGCGCACGGTTCGCGCCTGCAATTCGGACAAGGCGGCGGCATCGATGCGGATGAATTCGCGCATCAGGCCCCACATGCCATCGCCCGCTCGGTCATGACTGGGGTTAGCGAAAAATGCGGTTCTGGGTGACATCGTGAAACTTCCCCGACCTTGGTGCGGGCTTTAGCCGCCTTGTGCCGGGGGATTCACGAAATGTACCGGCGCTAGGCGCGCATTCCTGAACCATCGCGGCACAAAAAGGCGATCAATGCCGGCGATTCCTGAGGGCGTGTATCAGACCGGCAAAGACAATCGTCCGATATTGGGCCAGCGGGCGGCAAAGCGGCGATCAGAAACGCTGGGTGATGACATAGCCCATTGCAGTCGCTGCCGCGGTGAGAAGCGCCCCCCAACCCATGTCGATCAACGCCAGCGGCACCGTCCAGGCCTTGATGGTGGCGAGGTTGGTGAGGTCGTAGGTCATGTAGGCCAAAAAACCGAACAGCGCGCCATACAGCAGCGCGGGGACCAGCGCGCCATGTCGCAAGCCCAGCTCCAGCGGAAACACGATCACGCCCAAGGCATAGATCAAGTAGAAAAGGATCGCCGCGCTCCAGCGCGGATCGTCGAGCAGAATATCGCCCAACACGGGACGAAACATCACGCGGGCGAAAAAGCTCAGCCAGAGGAAATCGCCCACCGCCAGGACCAGCAGCACGGCGACATAACGAAGGGCGATGCTCGACATGACGGCCTCCTCAGTAAAGCGTACCGGTCACGGCCTGTATGATCCGGGCGGGAAATCCCGTCAGGCGCATAGGTTTGTCGGTGCTGATCAGGCATAGACATTCCGATTCCCGAGTCACCGCCGGGGTATGGGTGATGGCGTCGTCGGTGCAGGCAAAGTCGGCCTCATCGTAGCGGCCGGTACCGTCGACAAAAGCGCCCTTCAGCACCTGGGTGAATTCACGCCCCGCATGACTATGCTCCGCCAGAACGGTGTTGCGGCCGGCATAAACCAGATAGGTGCGCGTCGAACCTTGGGACGGCATGTCCAGCGGCGCGAACCAGATATTTGGCGTCACCTGGCGGCGGCGTCCGATTTTCTGGGATTTCAAGGGTGCGGGAAGCGCGAATCGCTCAAGGAAATCGGGGACCGCGTGACGCACCGGCTCGGGCTCCGCTGTATCCAGCCGGGCCAGCACCCGCGCCAGGGCGTCATCCGAAAGCGGTGCCGGCGCGGCGTCTTCCAGCAAGGCGCCGGCGGTATTTTCCCATAGCGCCACTTCGCTGCGGCAGACGGCGCAACCATCGATATGGCAGGCAATCACCAGCATGGCGCCGGCATGCAAGGCGCCGCCCGCATATTCGGCCAAAATGTCCGGCGAGGGATGATGCTGGGTCATTGGCGATCCTCGACCAGGGCGCGAAGGCGCGCCATTGCCAGGCGCACACGCGACTTCACCGTTCCCAGGGGAATGTCGAGAATGCTTGCGATCTCGCCATGCGGCCGGTCTTCGTAAAAGGACAGCCGGATCACTTCCAGCTGTTCGGGAGAAAGCGCGGCCAAGGCTTGGCGGACCCTGACATCGCGTTCCGCCGTCAGCATGTGATCGCTGGGTGTGGGCTCGGCGGCGCCGTCATACAATTCCGCCAGAAGATTGGGATCGCGTTCGCGGCGCTTGAGATCAATGCGCAAATTGCGCGCCACCGTGAAGATCCAGGTCGAGGCCCCCGCGCGGGTTGGATCGAACCGTTCGGCCTTGCGCCAGACCAGCAACATGGTCTCCTGCATCAAATCCTCCGCGACGCCCGGAGTGACGCCCAACCGCAGGAAAAAACTTTTCAGCCGCGGCCCGAAATGCAGAAACAGGCCGGCGAAACGCTGCCGGTCACGCGTCTTGGCGATGGCGACAATGCAGTCGGACCAGTCCGTCACGGCGCCAGAAGCCTCCCAAACGGCAACAATCAACCGCGCCAGCGGCACTGGCTGGGCCTCAGCCTGCCACGCCGTGTATCGTGAAGCATCATGAAATTCGTGTGCCTGCATATCTATTTTACGTTTCTGCAACATCGCCGGATCAATCCGGTCCCATCCGGCGCGGCGGCCAGGGAAGGAAAAGGCTGGTGCGCCGGACATAGTCCGCATAGCCGGGACGGCGATCCTTGATCGTATCTTCCATCAGACCGGCGCCGGAATAATGAATCAAAAGCACGCTCATCGCGATGGGCCCCAGGATGGTCCACCAGGGACCGCCGGCCGAGATGCCCAGAAGGAAGAAGCCCCACCACAGCAGAAAATCGCCGAAATAATTGGGATGCCGCGACCAGGCCCATAATCCGCGATCCAGAACAAGGCCACGGCTGTGCGGATCGGCGCGAAAACGGGTCAGTTGCGCATCGGCGAGGGCTTCGATGGCGATGCCCAGAACCGCCATCGCCATGCCCAGCATGTCGAGCGCGCCCAGCGGCGCTGCATGCGACAGCGCCGCTTGCAGCGGCCAGGAGATCACCCACAGCAGCAACGCCTGCATCCAGAAAATCCACCACAGGCTGGCGACGGGAAAATTCGCGCCGTGCTTTTTGCGGATCGCGACATAGCGATAATCCTCATGCCCCAGCCGCCGCCAGCGCGCCAGGATATGACTGCCCAGGCGCAGCGCCCAGATCGATACCAGCCCCAGCGCCATCCATCCCCGCAAACCCGGCAAAGGCGTGACGAAGACACAAGCCCAGCCGAGGATCGCAAATGCCGGAGCCCACAGGATGTCGATGATGCTGACGTCACGGAGCCGCACACTGAGCGGCCACAGCGCCGTCATCATGGCAAAGGCCAGACCCAAAGTGAGAACGGGATGGTTCATGGTCCGTGACTGACGCTGATCCCCGGCGGCGCCGGCTTGTTGAAATGACGGATGCCCTTCAGGAACAGCTTGACCGCTTGATAATGGATCAGGCCGATGACCTTGAAGGGATAAAGCGGATTTTTTGCCAGCAGCGTCAGCAGCGATCCCGACTCCAGTGCGCCGGGGCGGCCGCCGACCGCGGTCCGCAACATCAAACCCTCTTCGTCGGCGAAGTTGATGGTGATCGCAACCTGATCCCGGGTCATGCCAAAACGGAAGGCATAATGGCCTTCGACCTTCATGAAAGGCGAGACGTGAAACACTTTGCGGGCGCCGAGTGTGTCCTGCGGTCCGATGACGCGATGATCGTCGTGAAAGCAGAGATAGGAATGGCGCTCGCCGAAAGTATTGTTCACTTCGGTCACCACGGCCCGCAGCCCTTGGCCGCGATCAAAGCAGAACCAGAAACTGACGGGATTGAAGGCATAGCCCAGAACGCGCGGCATGGTCATCAACCGGACTTCACCATCGGCTTCCGCTAGTCGCCAATCGTCCAGCAATTGCCGGATATAACGCGCGGGCGAGATGCCGGGCCGGCCATAATCCGCCGACCGGATGCTGAAAAGATTGGCGCGGTTGAGAGAGAACAATCCCTGCCGCCGCTTCTGCGCCAGAAATTCGACGGGCAGCAGGCAGTACAGCGCACGATAACCGAACCGGTTGCGCCGCGGCTTGAGCCGCTCGTGAAAAATGCCCGCATCCAGCAGCTGGATCATCGCATCGCTCTCAGGCTGACGGCAGCTGGCACATCGGCGGGCGCGGGCCGAAACGGACGATAGCCGATCCAGCCGGATTTGACTTTCTCCGCCGCCCGTCCGCTGTCCGTCCAGGGCGCGGGTGCGCCCAAGGCCTCGGCCACGCGCATGGCGCTGACCAGGCCGTCTTCATGGAAGCCATGGCCCAGATGCGCGCCGCAGAACCAGGTGTTGTTGCGGCCCTGCATCTGCTTGAGCGCGGCCTGCCCCGCCAGGGCGCCGAAATCGAATACCGGATGATCGAACACATGCCGGTCGAAGATCTTGTCTTCCGCGATCGGACGGTTGGGATTGAGGGTGACGAACAAGGGATAATTCTGATCGATGCCTTGAAGGCTGTTCATCCAATAGGTGACGGAAATCTCCGGCTCATCGCCTTCGCCGTCGGCATGATAGACCCAGCTGGCCCAGCAGGGCCGGTTCTTGGGCATAATGCTGGCGTCGGTGTGCAGGATGGCGAGATTCTTCTGATAGCGGATGGCGCCCAGCGCCTTGCGTTCTTCCGCATCGGGGTCCGTCAACGCGGCCAAAGCTTCATCGGCATGGCAGGCGAACACGATTTGATCGAAGCGTTCGCTTGCGCCGCTGGCGTCGCGTATCTCCACGCCATCGGCATGGCGCGTCACCCGGGCTGCGCCGCAGCCAAGGCGGATGCGATCGGCGAAAGGGGCACAAAGCCGCTCGACATAGGTCTGCGAGCCACCTTCCAAGGTCCGCCATTGCGGCTGGCCGGTGAGCGACAAAAGTCTGTGATTGGCGAAAAACCGCACGAAAGTCCGGGCCGGGAATTCCAGCATCTGGCAGGGCGGGCAGCTCCAGATCGCGCCCGCCATCGGCAACAGGTAATTGCGCTTGAACCAATCGCCCAGCTTCATGTGCGTTAGAAGCGCGCCCAAAGTCATGTCGGGGGCCCGTTCCACCGCCGCTTCGACCTGCGCGTTGAATCGCAAAACGTCGAGCACCAGTTTGAGGAATCTGGGACGCAGCAGATTGCCGCGCTGGCCGAACACGGCGCTGAGACTCTTGGCGCCCCATTCCAGCCGGCCATTGTCCACCGTCAGGCCAAAGCTCATGTCGCTGTCCTTCACCGTCACACCCAGACGATGAAACAAGGCGGTCAGGTTGGGATAATTGCGTTCGTTGAAGACGATGAAGCCGGTATCGACCGCGATGTCACGGTCACCATGTCGCACCATTATTGTGCGGCTGTGTCCCCCCGGACGCCCCGCCCGTTCGTATACGGTGATGTCATGATGCTCGTGCAACAGATACGCGGCCGACAGGCCGGATATCCCCGTTCCGATCACTGCAATCTTTGCCATGACCTTTATACGCAACTCTTTTGCCGTCGGATCATTCGGTCCAGGGGCAAGTCGCGAGGAGCATGATGCGCAAGGGATGGAGGATGGGACTGTTGGCTTTTCTGGCGGCCATGCTGGCGGCCTGCTCGCCGGCTTCGGTTCTGAACCTGGCGGTGCCCCGGACCGGCTATCACAGAGTGCGCGATTTGGCCTATGGCGCCGATCCGCGCCAGAAACTGGATCTCTATATCCCCGACGCGCCGCCGCCGAAGATGCCGGTAATGCTGTTCTTCTATGGTGGCTCCTGGGAGAGTGGATCCAAGGACTTCTATCTTGCGCTGGGCCAGGCCTTTGCCAGCAAGGGCATCATGGTCGCCATCGCCGACTACCGGCTCTATCCGCAGGTGCGCTATCCCGCCTTCCTGGAAGATAGCGCCCGCGCCTTCGCCTTTATCCGCGCCAACACAGCCCGATATGGCGGCGATCCGACACGCCTGTTCCTGGCCGGACATTCGGCAGGGGCCTACAATGCGGTGATGCTGGCGGCGGACAAAAGTTATCTGCAAAAAGCCGGCGCGGATGTCAGCCAGATCTGCGGCGTGATCGGGATCGCGGGACCTTATAATTTCCTGCCGCTCGTGGACAAGAATCTGATCACGATTTTTGGCGGCGCAACCCGGCGCGAAACCCAGCCCATCACCTATATCGACGGCAAGCGCCCGCCCATGCTGCTGGCGGCGGGGACCGACGACGACACGGTCTTACCGCGCAACAGTTCGGATCTGGCGAAAAAGCTGAAATCCTTTGGCAGCCCGGCGGAGCTAATCGCCTATGCCGGCGTCGGTCATATCGGCATCATCCTGTCGCTGGCGCCCGGTTTTCGCAACCGAACCACCCTGCGCACGGATATCCTTCGTTTCGTGGAATCCAGGGCGAGCCGCTGTGCCAATCCCGCCGGCGGGCAGCTAATTGTGGACCGGCATATGATTGGTCACGGCCGCCCGCGCCTTATAGGTCAGGTCGTTCAGATCGCGACCCGTAAAATAAGACGAGTAGAGAAAGCTGATTACCACGCCCACTACCAGTCCCAGTAGGAATTTGGCCATGCCTTACTCCTGGCGAGTCCAATACGCCCATACTGCGGAAAAAACCCCGCACGGTCACATTAACTTACCGTACGCTTGGCACGGCTTACTTGCCAGTGGCAGGCGGAAGTTCCACCGGCAGTCCCCGTTTGGACCAGTCCTGGAACGAGCCATCATAAAGCTTCGCGTCCATGCCCAAGGACCGGGCCGCGAAGATCACCGCCGTGGCCTGGATGCCGATATGGCAATAAGCGATGACATGGTCGCCCGGCTTGACGCCGGCGGCGGTGAAGATGGCCTTTAATTCTTCCGGCGATTTTAGCTTGCCGTCCGGTCCGCTGACGGTGGTGAAGGGAATATTGTGCGCGCCGGGGACGTGACCCGGGACCGCCCCTTCGATGCCGGGTTTTTCGCCATTGTAGAATTCCGGCGCCCGCGCATCGACCACGATATAGCCATGCGATTTGAGATGCGATTGCACATAATCGGCGGTGACGATGCGCGACTGCATCTTCAGCGGCGACAGGACCACGGTGGTGGCCGCAGCCGCTTCGGCGGTGGTGGCATGGCCGTCGCGTTCCCATCCGCCCAGGCCGCCATCGAGCAGCGAGGCGCGGCTGCCGAATCCGGCGGCGTCCATGGTGAGAATGATCCGCGTCGCCCGGGCGATGCCTTCATTTTCGCTATAGACGATAACGCGCGAGCGATCCGAAATTCCCAGCGCCTGCATCTGGGCGCGCAATTCTTCCGGCGGGGGCAATTCGGTGATCAAGCCTTCCGGGCTCTTGACCGTGAGACTGTTGCCATCGACCAGGTGCGCACCGGGAATATGCTTGGCTTGATAGCCCGCCGCCGTGCCGACATGCAGGATGACCAGATCCTTGTCCGCCGCGTGTTCGGAAAGCCATGCCGGCGTCACCAGCAAGGCGTCGCGCGGGGTGGCTGCCGCGGCGCCTGTGATGGACGCAACGGTGATGGCAGCGGCGAACAAAAGCGCCTTCAATATGAAAACCTCCCAAAGGGACTGAACGCCCAATTGCGCTATGCCTAGCACGGCAAAGGCGCCAGCGGCAGACGGTCAGGGGGCGGAAGCTGGAAATTCAACCACCTTCTCAAAACGCACCTTGCCACCCAGCCAGCAGCCCGACACCGCCCCTGTCCGATCCGTCTCAAAACGCACCACGATTTCCGAATCCCGGCCCATCGCCCTGCCCTGGCGCACCCGGATTGCGCCGCCCGTCGCCGTGGCCTGCCCGGCCTCCAGCAATCCGAAAGCCAGAGCCGCCGCCGCTATTCCGGTCGCCGCATCTTCCGGATAGCCCGACGATTTGGGAAATTGCCGGGCGTCGAAGATGTTGGAACCGGAAACCGCGAATGGATAAAGGCCGGTTGATCCAATCTTTTCGCAGATCCACTCGACCCGTCCGAAATCCGGTTTGAGCCCGTCCAGCACCGCGACGCTTTTGAGCGGGATCAAGGTCTTGACGCGGCTGGTGCGGGCGTTGCGAACCGGCAGCGGCGCGAGATCTTCCGTGCCAATCCCCAGAACGGAAAGAATTTCGACAAGCGACGCCTCCGGATCGGGCAATGGCTCGACCTGACCTTTGGGCTGATTGATCTCGACCATCGCATCGGACGTGCCGTTCTTCTCAAGCCGTGCATCGACCCGCCCGCTTTTGGTGGCGATGGTGATGCGGTCGCGCGGCAGCCTGCCGAGCCGGTCCAGCAGCCAGACCGCCCCCACGGTTGCATGGCCGCACATTTCCATCTCGTGATTGGGCACCCAGAAGCGCAGGGCAAAATCGCAAGAAGAATTTTCCGGCGCCGGCAGCACGAACGCGCTTTCATGGCCATAGGCGGCGGCGATGGCGCGCATTTCGGCGTCGGTCAGGCCATCGGCATCGGTGACGATCGGCGCGGGATTGCCGCCATCCGGCACGGCGGCAAAGACGCTGACGAGATGAACCTCGACCGGCTTCACTTGTCCGGCGTGGACGAAGTTTCGACCGGCAGCTTGCGCTTGGACCAGTCCTGGAACGAACCATCATAAAGCTGCGGTTGGATCCCGACTGTCCTGGCGGCGAACACCACGGCGCTCGACTGTCCGCCGACCTGGCAATAGGCCAGCACATGATCGCCCGGCTTGACCCCGGCCGCCGCGAACAGGGATTTCAGTTCTTCCGGCGATTTCAGCTTGCCGTCGGAATCATAGACGCTGGTATAGGGAAGGCTTTTGGCGCCGGGGATGTGGCCATCACCGGTCATCTTGGCGACCAGGCCGCCATAGAAAACCGCCGCCCGCCCATCGATCAGATCATAGCCGGGCGTCTTCAGGTGCGACTGCACGAAATCGGCGGTGACCACCCGCGGCTGCATCTGCAGTGGCGCGAGATGCCCGGCGGCGGCCGGCGCAGCCTCGGTGCCGGTGGCATGGCCACTCTTCTTCCATTCCGCCAAGCCGCCATCGAGCAAGGAAGAATGATCGCCGAACCCCGCCACATCGATCGTGAAGAGAACCCGCGTCGCGCGCTGGAATTCGTCGGTCTCGTTATAGACCACGATATGGGAATTGTCGGAGATCCCCAGGCTTTCCATTTGATGGTGCAACACATCCGGCGGCGGCACTTCCACCGAAAGATCGGGACTGGAAACCTGCAGAAGTTTGGAATCGACCAGGCGCGCGCCGGGAATGTGCCCGACATTGTATCCCGCCTCGGTGCCGACATGCAGGATGACCAGATCCTTGTCCTCCAGGTGAGACGCAAGCCAGGCCGGCGTCACCACCAGCGCGTCGCGCGGCGTGGCCGCCCCGGCGCTGGTCGCAATTGCGATGGCGGCAACGATCAGAAACGGTTTCCACATGGCGATCTCCGGGGCCGGCGCGGCGGCATATTCCCTAGCACCGGGCGCCAGGAAGCGACAAGCGCGGCGGCGGATTACACCGCGTTTAGCTGATTTTCCTGCTCCGCGTGGCGTCCGTCGTCGCCGGTCCGAGATGTGAAGTCGCCAGCCGGTGGGTTATAGTGTGCAAGGCAGACGCCGGCTTTGCGTTTTTCACGCGACGATAAAAACAAACCAATGGGAGTGCGGGACATGGGTCATGGAATCATTGTCTGGCTGGTGATTGGCGCGGTCGCGGGCTGGCTTGCCGGAACCCTGGTCAAGGGCGGCGGATACGGCCTGATCGGCGATATCGTGGTCGGTATCGTCGGCGCTTTTATCGGCGGCTGGCTGGCGGGAATGCTAGGCATTGGCGTCGGCGGCGGCCTGATCGCCTCCATCCTCACCGCGACGGCGGGTGGCCTGACGTATTTTTTGTACCAAGTTGATTGAGACTACTGCATATGCCCGTTTTGCTCCAGAGGGTTTAGGAACGGGTTCGATGCCTGCGGTGCTGGTGGCCTATATCCAAGCGCTGAGTGCGGCCTGATCGTGTTG
>CAIUCH010000004.1 GCA_903897605.1 uncultured Alphaproteobacteria bacterium | reverse complement strand
TTACGGCGCCGAGAATGACATCAAGGTCGATATCGATCCCAAGACGGGCGAGACTCATGTTTCGCGCTATCTGCATGTCGTCGAAGCGGTCGACAACGACAAGGTCGAGATCAGCCTGGAAGATGCCCGCCGCCGCAATCCCGACGCCCAGATCGGCGATATCATCGCCGAGACCCTGCCGCCGGTGGAATTCAACCGCATCAACGCCCAGAACGCCAAGCAGGTGATCGTGCAAAAGGTGCGCGACGCCGAGCGCGAGCGCCAGTATGACGAATACAAGGACCGCATCGGCGAAATCGTGCATGGCGTGGTCAAGCGTTCCGAATTCGGCTCGGTGGTGGTCGATCTGGGCAAGGCCGAGGGCGTGGTGCGCCGCGACGAGATGATCCCGCGCGAATCCTTCCGTGCCGGCGACCGCATCCGCGCCTATATCTATGACGTGCGCCGCGAGACCCGCGGGCCGCAAATCTTCCTGTCGCGCTCGCATCCGCAATTCATGGTGCGCCTGTTCGCCCAGGAAGTGCCGGAAATCTATGACGGCGTGATCGAAATTCGCGCCGTGGCGCGCGATCCCGGCTCCCGCGCCAAGATCGCGGTGATCAGCAAGGATTCCAGCATCGATCCGGTCGGCGCCTGCGTCGGCATGCGCGGCGTGCGCGTGCAGGCCGTGGTGCAGGAACTGCAGGGCGAACGCATCGACATCATTCCCTGGTCGGGCGAGGCGGCGACCTTCATCGTCAATGCGCTGGCCCCCGCCGAAGTCAGCAAAGTGGTGTTGGACGAAGACACCCATCGCGTCGAAGTGGTGGTGCCGGACGAACAGCTTTCGCTGGGCATCGGGCGGCGCGGCCAGAATGTGCGCCTCGCTTCCCAGTTGACCGGCTGGCAGATCGACATCCTGACCGAAGCCGAGGAATCGGAACGCCGCCAGAAAGAATTCGCCACCCGCACCCAGCTCTTCATGGAATCGCTGGATGTGGACGAGACCGTGGCGCAATTGCTGGCCTCCGAAGGCTTCGCCACGATCGAAGACGTGGCTTATGTCGATGTCGGCGAGCTTGCCCAGATCGAGGCCTTTGACGAGGAAACCGCGCAGGAACTGCAAAGCCGCGCGGTCGAGTTCATCGAAGCCCGCAACAAGGAAATGGACGACAAGCGCAAATCGCTGGGCGTCGAAGACGAAGTGCTGGAAGTCGAAGGCGTGACACCTGCGATGGCGGTGGCGCTGGGCGAAGGCGGTATCAAGAGCCTGGAAGATTTGGCGGGCGCGGCGACCGACGAGCTGATGGGCTATTACGAAACCAACAAGGAAAAAGAGCGCGTGCGGGTACCCGGCGCGCTGGAAGGCTTCAATCTCACCTCCGACGACGCCAATGGCGTCATCATGAATGCGCGGGTCAAGATCGGCTGGATCGAAGAGCCGGTGGTGGAAGAGGAAGCTGCCGAAGAAGCCGAAGGCGAGGAGCCGACCGAAGCCTGATGACCGTAATGGCGCAAAAAATGGATGAGGACGAGGCGATGCGCGAACGCGCTGATGCTGACGGCTCTGGCTCTCGCCAACGCCGGTGCATCGTCACGGGCGAAATCATGCCCGACAGCCGCTTGGTCCGTTTTGTTGCCGCGCCGGATGGCCAGGTGGTGCCCGATGTCGCGGCGAAATTGCCGGGCCGGGGGCTATGGGTGACGGCGACGCGCAAAGCCGTGATCCATGCGGTGGAGAAAAAACTCTTCGCCCGCGCCGCCAAGGCCAATGTCACAGCGGCGGCCGATCTGGCGGAGCGTACGGAGAAGGCGCTGGTGACGCGCATGCTGGGCGATCTTGGGATCGCGCGGCGTTCGGGCGCGCTGGTGCTGGGCTTCGACAATGTCTTGCGGGCGCTGGATGGGCCGCGCCCTGCCAGCGTGTTGATCGAGGCCACCGACGGCTCGGGCGATGGCAAACGCAAGCTCTACAACGCCGCCCATGCGCGCGGGATGAAACCGCGGGTTCTGGAATGCCTTACCAGCGCCGAATTGGGCTTGGCCTTGGGGCGTGAGAATGTGATACATGCCGCCGTCCAACCGGGCGGTTTGGCGGAACGTCTGACCTTTGACGCGGAACGCCTTCGAGGTTTCCGCCCGGCTGGAAACGAAAGAGATTCATGACCGATACCGACGAAACCAAGCGCCCGAAAACGCTGTCGCTGAAGAAGACGGAGACATCCACCGTCAAGCAAAGCTTTAGCCATGGCCGCACCAAGGCGGTGGTGGTCGAGAAGAAACGCACCTTGGGGGCGCCAGCGCCCGCCAAGGCGGCGGGCGACAAACCCGCGCGCGCCGAAAAGCCGGCGGCCCTGCCAGCCGAAGCCGCCAAGCCGGCTGCCGCCAAAGCCGCCGTGCCCGCGCGCGGCGTGGTGCTGCGTCAACTTTCCGACGAAGAAAAAGCCCGCCGCGCCGCCGCCATTGCCGATGCACGCGTCTCCGACACCGAAGCGCGCGCCCGGGCCGAGGACGAAGCCCGCCGCCGTTCCACCGAAGAAGAGCAAATGAAGGCGGAGCGTGCCGCCGCCGAACGCCGCAAGACGGAAGAAGACGCGCGCAAGGCCGCCGATGTCGAAGCGCGCGCCCGTGCCGAGGAAGCCGCCCGCCGGGTCGAACCCAAAACCCCTCTCGCCCCGACGGAAGTCGCGCGCCGCCGCCCGGTGCAGGAAGAGGAAGAGGAATCCACCACCAAGAAAGTCGGCAACAAGATCATTCCGGTCAAAACGCCCGCGCCCAAGAAAGCGGGCGAAGGCGAACGCCGCCGCGGCAAGCTCACCGTCACCCGCGCGCTTTCCGACGATGACGAGCGCACCCGTTCGGTTGCCGCCTATCGCCGCCATCTGCAGCGGGTCAACAAGGGTCACGCCGCCGTGCCGGCCGGCCCTGCGGGTCCGCGCGACATCACCATTCCCGAAACCATCACGGTGTCCGAACTCGCCAACCGCATGGCGCGCCGCGTCGTGGACGTCATCAAGGTGCTGATGAAGAACGGCATGACGCCGACGGCCAACGATGTCATCGACGCCGACACCGCCGAACTGGTCGCCACCGAATATGGCCATGTCGTCAAGCGTGTCGCCGAGTCTGACGTTTTGGAAGGGTTGACCGGCGCCGCCGATGTCGACGGCACTCAGGTCGCGCGCCCTCCCGTGGTCACGGTCATGGGCCATGTCGATCACGGCAAGACTTCGCTGCTGGATGCGCTGCGCAAGACCGATGTCGCGTCCGGAGAAGCGGGCGGCATCACCCAGCATATCGGCGCCTATCAAGTGAATTTGAAGTCGGGCCAGAAGATCACCTTCCTCGACACGCCAGGCCATGCCGCCTTCACCCAGATGCGCGCGCGCGGCGCCAAGGTCACCGATCTGGTGATCCTGGTCGTGGCCGCCGATGACGGCGTCATGCCGCAAACCGTGGAAGCCATCGCCCATGCCAAGGCGGCGGGCGTGCCCATGATCGTGGCGGTCAACAAAATCGACAAGGGCGACGCCAATCCCACCCGGGTCAAGACCGAGCTTCTGCAACATGAAGTTCAGGTCGAAGACCTGGGCGGCGAGACCCAGGTGGTCGAAGTCTCCGCCACCAAGGGCACCAATCTCGACAAGCTGGAAGAAGCGATCCTGCTGCAAGCGGAAATTCTCGACCTCAAGGCCAATCCGGATCGCAGCGCCGAAGGCGCGGTGATCGAGGCCAAGCTCGACAAGGGCCGTGGCCCCGTCGCCACCGTGCTGGTTCAGCGCGGCACCTTGAAAATCGGCGACATCGTTGTCGCCGGTTCGGAATGGGGCCGCGTGCGTCTTCTCCTGAATGATCGCGGCGAGACCATCAAATCGGCAGGGCCTTCCACACCCGTGGAAGTGTTGGGTCTGTCGGCGGCGCCGGAAGCCGGTGACGAAATGGTGGTGGTGGAATCCGAAGCGCGTGCGCGCGAAGTGGCCGAGTATCGCGGCCGCAAGCGCCGCGAGTCCCGCCAGGCCAGCAATTCGCGTCAAACACTCGACCAGCTCCTCAAAACCCGCGAAACCGGCGAGAAGAAGCTTCTGCCGCTGGTGCTGAAATCCGACGTTCAAGGTTCGGTGGAAGCGATCCAGGGCGCGCTGGCCAAGCTGGGCACCGATGAAGTCGGCGTGCAGGTTCTGCAGGCCGGCGTCGGCGGCATCACCGAGAGCGACGTGATCCTGGCGCATGCCAGCGGCGCGGGCGTGATCGGCTTCAATGTCCGTGCCAACAATCAGGCACGCGACCGGGCCAAACGCGATGGCGTCAATATCCGCTATTACAGCATCATTTATAACGTGGTGGATGACATCAAAGCCGTGCTGTCGGGAATGCTCTCGCCGGAGACGCGTGAGAAGTTCCTCGGCAATGCGGAAATCCTGGAAGTCTTCACCATCACCAAGGTCGGCAAGGTCGCCGGCTGCCGGGTCACCGAAGGCTTGGTTCGCCGTGGTGCCAAGGTTCGCCTGATCCGCGACAATGTCGTGATCCATGAGGGCGATCTGTCGACCCTGAAACGCTTCAAGGACGAGGTGCGCGAAGTCCAGGTCGGTCAGGAATGCGGCATGGCCTTCACCAGCTATCAGGATATGCAGAAGGGCGACGTCATCGAGTGTTTCGAGGTCGAAACCATCCAGCGCGCGCTGTGAGGGTGCTGTGTCCAGAAACCGTTCTCCCCGCGGCGGCGGCCGCATTTCTTCCCGCCACGCCCATCGCGAACTAGGACCGTCGCAGCGCCAGCTCCGCGTGGGCGAGATGTTGCGCCATGCGCTGGCGCAAATCCTTGCCCGTTCGGACATTCGCGATCCCGAGCTGGACGGCGTCTCGGTGACGATCACCCAGGTCAAGCCATCCGCCGACATGCGCTATGCCACGGTCTATTGCGCGCCTCTCGGCGGCCAGAATGCGGATGTGATCATCGCGGCGCTCAATCGCCACAAGGGATTCATGCGCGGCGAGATGGGGCACATGATCTCGACCAAATTCACCCCCGATCTGCGCTTTGTCGAAGACCAGTCCTTCGCGGAAGCGGAAAAGATCGAGAATCTCCTCAAATCGCCTTTGGTCCAGCGCGATCTTGCCGTTTCTGAGGAAGACGACCAGTCGAATGAGTAGGCGAAAGAAAGGCAATCCGGTTCACGGTTGGGTGATCCTGGATAAGCCTGCGGGCGTGACATCCACCCAGGCCGTCGCCCAGGTCCGCCGTATTTTTGACGCCCAGAAGGCCGGTCATGCCGGCACGCTCGATCCGCTCGCGACCGGCGTGCTCGCCATCGCGCTGGGCGAAGCGACCAAGACGGTGCCGTATGTTCAGGATGCCGCCAAGATCTATCGCTTCACCGCGACCTGGGGCGAAGGACGCGACAGCGATGACGCCGAAGGCAAGGTTACGGGGACCAGCGATGTGCGCCCCACCCAAGCCGCCATCGAGGCCATGTTGCCCCGCTTCACCGGCGCCCTGACCCAGGTCCCTCCCGCCTATTCGGCCATCAAGGTGGCCGGCGAACGGGCCTATGACCTGGCCCGGGAGGGGGAAGAGGTCACCCTCGAGCCCCGTCCGGTCCAGGTCTATGAGGCCCGGCTGATCGACGCCCAGGCCGGCCAGGCGGAGTTCGAAATCCTTTGTGGTAAAGGGACTTACGTCCGGTCCTGGGTCCGCGATATCGCCCAGGCGCTGGGCACTTTGGGCTATGTTTCCCAGCTCCGCCGGACGCGGATCGGAAGCCTTATGGAAAAAGATGCGGTCGGGCTGGAAACCCTGACCCCTTTTATGCATAGTCCCGCCGCTTTTGCGTATCTAAAGCCCATTTCGACCGCGCTGGACGGCATCCCGGCACTGGCCGTCACGGGCAGCGATACGGTCCGCCTCCGCGGCGGCAATCCCATACTCATCCGCGCGAATTTGTTCGCCCGCATGAAGGACGGATTCGCCAATGACGGCGGACTCCAGGGTCAGACCGTCTTCCTGAAGGATGAGACGGACGCGCCCGTGGCACTGGCCGAAATCGCCGATGGCGAGCTTCGTCCCTTCCGCGTTTTTCAACTTTAAGGACCGATGACCGATGATTACGCCTGAACGCAAACAAGAACTGATCGCCGAATACGCGACCAAGGCTGGTGACACCGGTTCGCCGGAAGTCCAGGTCGCCATTCTCTCCGAACGCATCACGAACCTGACCGGCCATTTCAAGACTCACGCTAAGGACAATCATTCGCGCCGCGGCATGATCAAGATGGTGTCCGAGCGCCGCAGCCTGCTCGACTACGTCAAGAGCAAGGACCTCAAGCGCTATGAAGCGCTGATCGCGCGTCTGGGCCTGCGCCGCTGAGTTCGCATCCCACAGAATTTGCACGGTCTCGCGCCAAGTCGCGGGGCCGTGCTTTTGCTTTTGCGCAGGATGAGCTTGCGCAAAGGCTGGTCCCATAGGGGGACCATGACGACGCCCAAACCGCGATTCGGCGGCGGGCAATGACGAAAGAAACCGAAATGTTCAACGTACAAAAAGAAAGCTTCGAATGGGGCGGCCGCACGCTGACCCTCGAGACCGGCAAGATTGCCCGTCAGGCTGACGGCTCCGTGCTCGCCACCTATGGCGAAACCATTGTGCTGGCCACCGTGGTCGGCGCGCCCAACCCGAAAGAGGGTGTGGATTTCTTCCCGCTGACCGTGAATTACCAGGAACGCTATTACGCCGCGGGCAAGATCCCCGGCGGCTATTTCAAGCGCGAGCGCGGCCTGACCGAGCGCGAGACATTAACCTCACGCCTGATCGACCGTCCCATCCGTCCGCTTTTCGCGGAAGGCTATCGCAACGAAACTCTGGTGGTGGCACAAGTTCTCTCCCACGATTTGGAAAATGACCCCGATGTCGTGGCGATGGTGGCGGTCTCCGCCGCTCTCACCATTTCCGGCCTGCCTTTCATGGGTCCGATCGCCGCCGCCCGCGTCGGCTATATCGACGGCGAATACAAACTGAATCCGCCGATCGAAGACATGGCCAATTCCAAGCTCGATTTGGTCGTCGCCGGCACCCATGACGCCGTGATGATGGTGGAATCCGAAGCCCATGAACTCAGCGAAGACGTGATGCTGGGCGCCGTGATGTTCGGCCACAAGGAAATGCAGCACGCCATCAATGCCATCATCCGCCTGGCGGAAAAGTCGGCGAAAGAGCCGCGCGCCGTGCCGGCCGATGTGCATGCTCCGGTGCGCGCCAAGCTCAAGGCGGCGGCATCCACCGATCTGACGGCTGCGTTCAAGCTGCCGATCAAGTTCGAGCGCCGCGACGCGCTGAGCGCCGCGAAGAAGAAGTTCGCCGCCGAATTTGTCGGCGAAGGCGAAGGCAAAGTGGCCGCGAGTGTCTATTCCGGCCTGATGCATGATGTCGAAGCCGATGTGATGCGCAACGCGGTGCTGGACACCAAGAAGCGCGTCGATGGCCGCGACCTGGTCACCGTGCGCCCCATTGTTGCGGAAGTGGGCATCCTGCCCCGCACCCATGGTTCGGCGCTGTTTACCCGCGGCGAAACCCAGGCGCTGGTCGTTGCCACCCTGGGCACCGCCGAGGACGAACAGTTCGTCGACAGTCTGGAAGGCACCAGCAAGCAGACCTTCATGCTGCATTACAATTTCCCTCCCTACAGCGTCGGCGAAACCGGCCGCATGGGTGCACCCGGCCGCCGCGAAATCGGTCATGGCAAGCTTGCCTGGCGCGCCATCCATCCGATGTTGCCGAAGAAGGACAGCTTCCCCTACACCATCCGCGTGGTGTCGGAGATCACTGAGTCCAACGGTTCGTCCTCGATGGCCACAGTCTGTGGCACCTCGCTGGCGCTGATGGATGCGGGCGTCCCGATCTCCAAGCCCACTGCCGGTATCGCCATGGGCCTGATCCTGGAAGGTTCGCGCTATGTGGTGTTGTCGGACATTCTGGGTGACGAAGATCATCTGGGCGACATGGACTTCAAGGTTGCGGGCACCGAAGACGGCGTCACCAGCCTGCAGATGGACATCAAGATCGCCGGCATCACCGAAGAGATCATGCGCGTGGCGCTTGATCAGGCCAAAGGCGGCCGCCTGCACATCTTGAACGAGATGAACAAGGCCATCCATGGCGCCCGCGCCGAGCTGGGCGAACATGCCCCGCGCATCGAGCAGATCAAGATCCCGACCGACAAGA
>CAIUCH010000003.1 GCA_903897605.1 uncultured Alphaproteobacteria bacterium | reverse complement strand
GCCAGCTGCAGCAGCGGCGAGGCCAGCAGGATGGAGGCCAGGCCAAGCCCGACTAGGAAAATCATCACCGGAAAGCCCAATGTGACGCCGGCCGCATGGGGCAGGGTGCGCGCCAGCCCGAAGCGCGAGCCGGAAGACGCCAGCATCGCGTTGTTGGGCCCGGGCGTGAAAGCCATGACCGTGGAGAAAATCAGGACGGCGATCAGGGTCTGGAGCGACATGTCTCCAGGCTAGGTCAAAAGCCGCCGCTTGAGGTCTGACGGCGTTGCATGATGGCTATTCGTGCAAGCTGCCTATTTCCAGTAAGCGGTCTTCTTGGCGAAATAGGCCTTGGGAATTTTGGCGTACATCACCAGATTCAGGTCCACCGCTTCGGCCAGGCCGTAGTCCAGCGCGGTGCTGGACAGGGAATAGGCTTCCTGCGGCGTCAGGCCATAGCGGGCGCCCAGGAATTTCGCCGTCTCCTTGATGGTGTTGGACAGCGCTACGTCCAGATCATGGTCCATGCCGAAGACGTAGAAATTTTGCTTGTCCTCGGCATAGGGCATGGTCATCGCCGCCCCTTCACCCTTGTGCAGGACGAACTCCAGGGTCGCGGTCATGGAAGATTCCAGCGCATTGCCGCTGACTTCGCCATCGCCTTGCGAGGCGTGGGGATCGCCGGCGGCGAACAGCGCGTCCTTCACCTGCACTGGCAGGTACAGGGTCGAACCGGCCTGCAGCTTCTGGAAATCGATATTGCCGCCATAGATGCCAGGCGCGCGGCTTGGGATCGCACTGGTCGGCGCCACCGCCATGGTCCCCAGGAAGGGCCGCAAGGGAAAGCTGATGCCGGGTGCGAAGTGCGCCATCTTCGCGTCGTATTTGATGGTGCGGGAGCTGGGCGTGTCCTTGGGCAGAAGATCGGGCGCCGCGCCCACGCCGTTGCCCGCATTGTTGACGCCATAGGTGACGCGCGGCTTCACCGCCTTGATGCGCACTTCCAGCATGTCGCCCGGCTCGGCGCCTTCGATGGCGATGGGACCGGTCAGGACATGGCCGCCAAAACTCTTGTCATAGGGAATTTTGGACGCGGCGACGGCGTCCTTCAGCACGTCCTTTTCGGCGATGCCGTCAGCGGCAAAGAACTTGACCGGATCGCCGGTCGTCAATCCGCCATGCGAAACCGTGTCGATGACGACGGTGTCACCGCTCCTGATCTTCAGCACCGGCGCGAAATCGGGCGACAGCACGCTGCGATGCACGGTTTCCGGCTTGGAGGGCAGGTGATAGGTCGCGGCGGCAACCGGCGAAGCCAGCAGCATCAGCGCGGCAACGTATTGGCGCATGCTATTTCTTGCGCGGCTTGGCGGCAAACTGGATCGCCTTGCTACCGGCGGCGGTCAATTCCTTCGCGCCCGACGGGACGTCATTGCTTTTGAGAATATAGGCGACAATATCGGCATTGGCCCCCGGCGACAGGCTGCCGGGATGATCCAGCGGCATGGCGGTGGAGATATAGTCGAACAAGGTCTCCAGGCTGGAGCCCGCATAGTAAGGCATGATGCGGCCCACCAGCGGCGGGATCTCGAAGGTGCCCATCAGGGTCGCGCCGTGGCAGCGCGAGCAATTCTGCATATAGGCCGTGTGGCCGCGGTCCGCCTGGGCGTCGGTATAGACCCCGTCCCAGATCGAGCTGCGTGCCTGGGCCCCGCTGCAGCTGAGCACCAGAACCGCCATCGCCATCATCTTGGTTCGCATGGTTTCTCTCAGGCCGGACGGGTGGGGAAACGCGACATCAGCTCCTCGACCACCTTGACGGCGGTTTCGGCTTCGGCGCGGTTGGGGACCTCGGTGCTGTTCTTCCAGCTCTTGGCGAACATTTCGGGGCCGATCTGGATCACCATCACCCCGTCGCTCTTGGAGCGTGTCTCGACATTGCGATAGGTCAGGCCGTAATTC
>CAIUCH010000002.1 GCA_903897605.1 uncultured Alphaproteobacteria bacterium | reverse complement strand
TGCAAGGGCCGCGGCGTTCTTTCTTAAAAATGTCGAACTATACTTCCGGACCAGCCTTGGAATGGCCGGGCGCTTCTTCCGCCGCCGCCCGCATTTCCGCGCCATGCGATCCATCGGGCGCTACTTCGGCTGCCTTGTCCATCTGGGGAATTTCGGAAGTGGGGCGCTTCACAAAACCGCGCGAAGCTTGATTGCCGCCCCTGGCGACGATCGGTTTCTTCTTTTTCGGCGCGGCTTTTTTTGCCGCCGGCCGCTTGGCCTTGGCGGCCTTGGCCGGGCGTTTGGCTTTCTTGGCTTTGGGCGCGGATTTCTTCGGCGCGGCGCGCTTTGCTTTGCTTTTCTTGGCCGTGCGTGACGACGCGGCGGACGCACGCTTGGCGGATTTCTTTGCCTTCGTCTTTTTGGCTTTTCTCGTCTTTCTTGCTTTTGCTTTTTTTGCTTTGGCCATGGATCGCTCCGTTCAATGGGACAACAAGCTTAGGCGTGTTGACGGCAATGAGCGAGAGGGTTGATCGTTCCAATTCCGCTTTATCGCGATCTTCACAGGCAATGGATCGAGGGGCGCTCAACGCTCCAGCGCCAGGCGTTCCATCAACCAGGATGCGGCCGGTCCCAACGGCGTGTCGCTGCGATGAACGGTATGGAAGCGGTATTGCACATTGTCCCAGGCATCGATCGCCAGCCGGACCAGCCGCCCGCGCTTGATGTCATCCGATACCATCGGTTTGGGCATCGAACCCCAGCCCAGCCCTGCCAAAAGCAGCGCATGCTTGGCGCCCAGATCGGCCAGACGCCAACTTTTCACCGCCACCACGCCCATGTCGCGATCCGTGGTTAGGGCGGAACGGTCGGTGAGCACCAGCTGAATATGATCGCGCGCCTCGATGTTGGTCATTTTGCCCACCCCCGCCAAAGGATGATCGGGATGGGCGACAGGGATGAGCTTGACCGCGCCGGCAGGCCCTCGGGTCAGAAGATCATTATTCATTTCCAAAGGTCCCGATACACCGAACAGGGCGCTGCGATTCAGTACCGCCTCGGTCACGGCGCCCAACGCTTCCACCCGCAGGCGCAGGCTGACGGTGGGAAATTTGCGGCGAAACTCCTCCAGCGCCTTCACCAGCAGCTTGGCGGGCAGCATCACATCCACCACCAAGCTGACTTCGGCCTCAAGCCCCTGGGTCAGCCCGCGCGCCTTGGCGATGAGCCCATCCAGCGCCATCGCCAGGCCCCGTCCGTCGGAAAGGATGGCGCGCCCCGCTTCCGTCAGCCGCGGTTTGCTGGCGCCGGCGCGCACGAACAGGCTGAGGCCCAACTGGCTTTCCAGATTGGCGATGGCGTAGCTGATCGCGGACGTGGCGCGGCCCAGCCTGCGCCCAGCCGCAACGAAACTGCCGGTCTCCACGATCGCCAGGAAAACGGCAACCTGATCAAGAGTGGGGGCTTTAGGCTCCATTTTCTGATTTCCTGAACAGAATAATCAAAATTATCCTAATTTTCAGAACGGTCCAACCACCCCATATTCCGCCTGCGCAATTATCCAGGAGGCCCAGATGGCCGCGAAGATCTTCATTCCCTTCTATTCCCGTACCGGCACCATCGAAGGCTTGGCCAAGGCGATCGCGGAAGGCGCCGAATCCGAAGGCGCCGAAGTTCGCCTTCGCCGCGCCCGCGAGCTGGTCGGCCATGACATCATGAGCACCGTGCCGGGTTGGAAGGAAAGCGCCGAAGCGATGAATGCCCGCTATGCCGCGCCGACCCCCGAAGACGCGGTCTGGGCCGATGGCATCGTCTTCGGTACCCCCACCCGCTTTGGCTCGGTTGCGTCGGAATTGAAGGCCTATATCGACGGGCTGGGCGGGCTCTGGGCCAAGGGCGCCCTCAACGGCAAGGCTGGCGCCGCCTTTACCGGATCGGTTACGCCCCATGGCGGTAATGAATCGACCATCATCTCGATGTTCAATCCGATGGCCCATCTGGGCCTGATCATCGTGCCCACCGGCTATGCCGATGGCGCCATGTTCAAAGGCGCGGGCACGCCCTATGGCCCCAGCGTGGTGTCCGGCAATCCGCCGACTGGCCCTTCGCCCGAGGAACTGGAAGTGGCGCGTTTCCAGGGCCGCAGGATTGCGAAAGTCGCGGATGCCTTGCGCGTCCTGAACAGTTGAACTCTGATCCCGCGCGGGATTTCATTCCCGCGCGGAGGCCGGTGTGAAAGAACTTCTCTATCTGGAAGATGTTTTTGTCGGGCAGCGATTTGTCACCGGCACCCATGCGCTGACTGCCGGCGAGATCAAGGCGTTCGGGCGGGCGTACGATCCGCAGCCGTTCCACACCGACGAAACGGCGGCGAAGGACAGTTTCTTCGGCGGCCTAGCGGCCAGCGGCTGGCACACCGCCGCCATCACCATGCGGTTGCAGATCGATAGCGGTCCGCCTGTCGCGGGCGGCATGATCGGCGCCGGCGGCGAGCTTTCCTGGCCCAAGCCCGTTTGGCCCGGCGATGTGCTGCGGGTGGAAAGCGAGGTGCTCGAAGTCACGCCGTCGCGCTCCAAGCCCGAACGCGGCCTCATCACCCTCAAAAGCGAGACCAAGAACCAGAAGGACGAGGTGGTGCAGCTTTTCATCGTCAAGCTGCTGATCTGGCGGCGGCCGGAATACGGTTTTTGACCGGCTTTCCGGCATCCGTTAGACAGAAGCTCGCCTGAAGCCGCCTATCCGATTCCGGGGCCGTATGCTGGACGACCTGAAAGCCAATAACCGCGCCTGGGCGAACCGGATGGTTTCGCACGATCCGGAATTCTTCAAACGGTTGGAGCGGCAACAGGGTCCGCAATATCTCTGGATCGGCTGTTCCGACAGCCGCGTGCCGGCGAATGAAATCGTCGATCTGGCGCCGGGCGAACTGTTCGTCCATCGCAATGTCGCCAATCTCGCCCCGCCGCAGGACGCCAATTATCTCTCGGTGCTGCAATTCGCGGTGGATGTGATCAAGGTCCGTCACGTCATCGTGGTCGGACATTATGGCTGCGGCGGCATCGCGGCGGCGGTCGATGGTCAGCGGCGCGGGCTGGTGGATCACTGGCTGCATCCCATCCGCGAAGTGGCGGAAGACCATCACGCCGAACTTGCGGCGATTTCAGACCTTCACAAGCGCCATGACCGATTGTGCGAATTGAATGTGATGCGCCAGGTGAAGAATGTCGCGTCGGACCTGTTCCTGCAGGACGCCTGGGCGCGGGGCCAGGAATTGGCCGTGCATGGCTGGGTCTATTCGCTTTCGACCGGCCTGGTGAATGATCTGAATGTGACCGTAAAAGGACCGCACGATCTGAAGAGCTAGGAGGAGGCCGGATGGGAAACAGTTTCGGCACGGACATTCTCATCCAGGCGGTCGATCCGCAATTGGCCGCCGCCTTCTATGTCGACCGGCTGGGATTTGAAATTACGGATTCGCGTCCCGACCTGATTAGCCTTCGTGGCCCGCACATCAATCTGTATATCGAACGCGGTCCGAAGCTGGGGCCGGTATTAGAAGTTAGCGTGGCGAATCTGGAAACGGCCAAGCGGCAGCTGGTTGAAAGTGGCTGCGCGATCGTCAAGGACGAACCGGATTTTCCGCGCTGTTATGTCCGCGACCCGTTCGGTCTCACTTACAATCTGACGCAGCGTTGACGATATAGCGCCGTCGTCATTTTGCGCATGCCGCACGGCGCCAGTCGCGAGCGACAGTCCGCGCTCGCCTGCCTTAATCCGCCATCAGCGGTTGTGGAATGCGCCCTGCGATCGGCGTCGATTTGACGATGGCGGTGCTGGTTTCCGCGCGCTCATGAAGCGCCTTGAGAATAATATCGAGTTCTTCGATCGATACCAGGACCGCTCTCACCACGAAACAATCGTCACCCGTAATTTTGTCGCACGAAATAAAACGGGGCTCCCGCTGAATGAGACGTTCAACATGGTGCAATTGGCCTGGCCTCGGCTTGATGCGCACGATGGCTTCCAGCGTGTAGCCGAGCGCTTTCGCATCCACCGTGATGGTGAAGGCGCGAATAATTTCCGCCGCTTCGAGCCTACGCACCCGCTCCGTGACACTCGGCGCGGACATTCCGACCAAGTTGGCAAGATCGCTCATGGCGATGCGGCCATTCGCCGAAAGGGCGGCAAGAATTTTCGCGTCGGTGGCATCCGGACGGTATTTTTGATTCCTAGGCATTATTCCGCCTCAGCCTAATATTCATAATACAATAAACGACACACCCTATTATATCATAAGCAAATTGCGCCTTTTGTCTGTCAGAGTGTTCGCGCACGAGCAATAGGAATGCGCCATGAAGATCTTGCGTATCGCGGCCTTTTCCGATGGATCTGTCGGCGGAAATCCGGCCGGCGTTTCGATCGATGACGATTTGCCGCCAAGCGAAGTGATGCAGCAAGTTGCTGCCGAGGTTGGTTTTTCTGAAACGGCCTTTGCGGCACCGGTTGGCGATGCCTGGCGTGTGCGGTATTTTTCACCGAAATCCGAAGTGCTATTCTGTGGGCACGCGACGATTGCATTGGGCGCCGCGCTTGCATTGCGAAGCGGCGATGGAATCTTCCAGCTTAAACTCAACAACGCCGCGATCTCCGTCGAAGGCCGCAGGGAGGGTGACGTCGTGGCGGCGGCGTTGCAGTCGCCGCCGACCCGCAGCAAGCCCGCAAATCCTTCGCTGCTGGAAGCGGCGCTCAAACTGTTCGAGTATTCGTCTGATGATTTGAATCGCGACATTCCGCCTGCCGAGATCCACGCAGGCGCGGATCATCTTGTTCTGACACTCAAGGCCAGGGAAAAGCTCGCGGCCATGCGATATGATCTTGATCAGGGGCGGTCGCTAATGAGCAAGGCGGGCCTGGTGACAATCGCGCTGGTTCACGTCAGGGATAACCAGAACTTCAATGTCAGAAATGCCTTTGCGTCCGGTGGCGTGTTGGAAGATCCCGCGACCGGTGCCGCCGCTGCCGCCTTTGCGGGGTATCTGCGCGACCTTCGATGGCCTCACGGCGGCAACATTCACATCGTTCAAGGCGAAGACATGGGAATGCGTTCGATTATTCGTGCCGACATTCCGCCCGATCAGGGCAGCTCCATCCGGGTGTCGGGCACCGCCCGGATCATGGCATAGATTCAAGCTCGCGTGAGCAGGCTCATGGCGGACACCGCCATGACCTTCGCCGCATCGACCATGTCCTGGATGCCGACCCATTCATCGGGCTGGTGCGCCAGGTCGAGTACGCCCGGGCCATAGGCGATGCAGTCCTTGAGGCGTCCGATGCGATCGACATGCTTCTGGTCGTAGGTGCCGGGCGAGCAGACGATCTGCGCATCCCGTCCCAGGATCTTGCGTACCGCATTCGCCGTCGCCGTCGCCACCGGGCCATTGCGGTCCGCCATGGTGGGTTGGACGTTGAATAGCTCGCGCATCTTGTAGCGGAAGCCGGGCCGTTCGCCGGCCAGCTGGTCGAGCAGGTCTTTCACTTCGTCTTGCACCGATGACAGCGATTCCTCGATCAGGAAGCGGCGGTCGATCACCATGCGGCAGGAATCGGCGACGCAGGGCGCCGGCAATCCCGAATGGCTTTCCGCTTCGCCGCCATGCACCGAATTGATGTTCATGGTCGATTGGCGGGCGCCGTCCGGCACCACCGGCATGTCGGAATGGCGCGCCGCCAACGCCGGATAAAGCTTGCGCTCGAATTTCTCCAGCACCGCGCTCATATGGCGGATGGCGCTGTCGCCCAGGAACGGCATCGAGCCATGCGCCTGACGGCCCAAGGTCTCGATCTCCGCCCACCAGACGCCGCGATGGCCGATGCAGACCCGATCGACATTCAAGGGTTCGGGAATGATCACATGATCGACCCGCGGCTTGGAGAACCAGCCGCGCTCGGCCAGATAGGCGACGCCGCCATAGCCGCCGGTTTCTTCGTCCACCGTTCCGGAAATCTCGAGGGCGCCGGGCAATTCCATGCCGGAATCGATCAAGGCTTCGACCGCCACCACCGCGGCGGCCAAGCCGCCCTTCATGTCGCAGGCGCCGCGGCCATAGACTTTGCCGTCGCGCACCAATCCGCCGAAGGGATCGACGGTCCAGCCCGCCCCCGTCTGCACCACATCCAGATGACCGTTGAAATGCACGCAAGGACCGGGCCTGCCGCCGTCATGCCGGGCCACGACATTGATGCGGGGATATTTGTCGCTGTCGCCGGGCGTGCCTTCGGCGCGGACATATTCGACCTTCATGCCGCGGCGGGCGAGCCGCTGTCCCAGATATTCGGCGCAGGGCCGATAGGCTTCACCCGGCGGATTGATGGTGGGAAAGCGGATCAGATCCTGGGTCAGGGCCACGATCTCATCCTTGCGGGCTTCGATCTCCCGCAGAACGCCTTCCATGCCGGTGGCGACGACGTTCATGGCGTATCCCTTTCCTCAGATGCAGCGGCCACCGTCCACCTCCAATGCAACTCCGGTGACCATGGACGCTTCGTCGCTGCAAAGAAAGCAGGCGGCGGCGGCGATGTCCTCTGGTGTCGAAAAACGGCCGATGGGAATGGAGGCCAGAAACTTGGCGCGAATCTCGGGCGTATCTTCGCCCATGAAGGTGGCGAGCATGGGGGTTTCGCCCGCCACCGGATTGATTGCATTCACCCGGATGCCGAAGGGCGCCAGTTCCACCGCCATGGCGCGAGTGGCGGTGATCATCCAGCCCTTGGAGGCATTGTACCAGGTCAGGTTGGGCCTGGGGCTGACGCCGCCGGTCGAGGCGATGTTCAGGATCACGCCCTTCTTGCGCGCCTTCATGCGCGGAACGATTTCGCGCGCCGTCAGGTACATCGACTTGGTGTTGACAGCCAGGATGCGGTCGAAAACGTCTTCGGAAATGGTGTCGAGCGTTTGCGGCTTGTGGCCGACGCCGGCATTGTTCACCACGATATCGATGTCGCCGAATTTTTTGACGGCGGCTTCGGCGAGCGCTTTCACATCCACGCCGCGCGATACGTCGGCCCGCACCGCAAGCCCGCCGATTTCGCCGGCAAGCTTTTGTGCCGCCGCTTCGTTCATGTCCGCGATGACGACATGGGCGCCTTCGCTGGCGAAACGGTGGGCAATGCCTGCGCCGAAACCCGAGGCACCACCCGTGACGATTGCAACCTTATCCTGCAGGCGCATGCTTGATCCTATCCGTGAAACGCGGCGACGGTTTTGAGCCGGGTGAAGGCATAGAGCGCTTCGAAGCCCTTTTCGCGGCCATGACCCGAACGGCCCACGCCGCCGAACGGCAATTCCACGCCCCCGCCCGCGCCGTAATTGTTGATGAAGACCTGCCCGGCATGGACCGCCCGGGTCAGGCGCATGGCGCGGCCGCCGTCGCGCGTCCACACTCCCGCCACCAAGCCATATTGGGTGCCATTGGCAATTTGGATCGCTTCGTCTTCCGAACTGAAGGGAATGACGACCTGGACAGGGCCGAAGATTTCGTCCTGCGCCAGCAGATGATCCGGCGCGACGCCGGCGAAAAGCGTCGGCGCCAGGAAATGGCCGCCGCGCGGGGCATTGGAGGCGATGGCGCCTTCGGCGGCGATGGTGAGCCCGTCGCCGCGCCCGTGCGCGATATATTTCTCCACCCGCGCTTTCTGCGCCGCCGAGATCAGCGGTCCGACATCCAGATCGTCGCGCGCCGCGCCGACCCGCAGGGCGCGATACCGCGCCGACAATTTTTCCAGCAGGGGTTCGTAGATCGTGCGCTCGACCAAAAGGCGCGAGGAGGCCGAACAGGTCTGTCCCGCATTCTGGATTCCGGCATTGACCAGAAACGGCAGTGCCCGCTCCATATCGGCATCCGCGAAGACGATCTGGGGCGACTTTCCGCCCAGCTCCAAAGTCACCGGTACGGCGTTTTGCCCCGCCGCCGCCTGGATCAACGCGCCTACCGCCGTCGATCCGGTGAAGGAGACATGATGCACACCCGGATGCGCCGCCAGGGCCGCGCCGGCTTGCTCGCCCGTTCCTGTCACCACATTCAGCGCACCGGGCGGAAGACCGGCTTCATGGGCGATACGTGCAAAAGCTAGCGCGGTCAGGCTGGCTTCCTCCGCCGGCTTCACCACCGTTGCGTTACCTGCAGCCAGCGCGCCCACCACCGAGCGGCCGATGATCTGCATCGGATAATTCCACGGGATGATGTGCGCGGTGACGCCATGCGGCTCGCGCAACGTGAAGACAGTGTAGCCGGCGAGGTAGGGGATGGTTTCGCCATGCAGCTTGTCCGCCGCGCCGGCATAGAATTCCAGATAACGCGCCAGCGCCAGCGCGTCGGCCCGCGCCTGTTTCAGCGGTTTGCCGACATCGCGCGCTTCCAGCTGTGCCAATTCATCGGCCCGCGCTTCCACCGCTTTGCCAATCCGCGCCAGCACCCGCCCGCGCTCGGCGGCGGTGAGTTTTCCCCATGCACCGGAATAGGCCGCTTGGGCAGCGGCCACGGCCGCGTCGACATCGTCGGCAGTACCCGCCGCCAGGGTGCCGATGATTTCGCCAGTGGAAGGATCCTCGACCGGCAAAGTCGCTTTTGCGGCGCTCCATTTGCCCGCGATGAAAAGCTGCTCCGTGATCATCGAAAAATCCATTTTGGCAAATGATTGGAACGCGATGGCGCGCGCGTTCCGAAGAATGACATTGCAATGTACGGATTATCAGCGCGCCGGATCAAGCTGATTGCCGGACGGCGGCTGTTGTGCGCTGCGTCATGGCGGCGACCGGAATTCTGTCCCGGCCAGGGAACAAATAAAGCGTTCCAAATACGATCGCCAGATTGACCGCAAGACCGATGAAACCGGCATTCACGCCGCCCACCGGAATGGCGAATTCATAGATCGCAATCGCCAGCGCATCGCCCGCTGCAAGTCCGGCGATGATGGCGAAAGGCCGCATTCGGCGCACCAGCAGAATGCCCAGCATGCCGGGCAGAAACTGGGTCATTCCGAAATAATAGAGATTGTTGATCGTCACCATCAGCTGCGACGAAGTGGCGGCGCCCGCGATGGAGAGCAGCAGATAGAGCGCCATCACCACTTGCGCCCATTGCCGCTGCTGCCGGTCGTTCAGTCCGGGCATCAGGTTGCGCGAAACGGTGGCGCCGATCGCAAGACAGACGCCGGTCAGCACCACCAACGCCGCCAACGCCGCGCCGGCCATGACCATCCCCACCAGCGGCGCGGGCAGGAGCATCCGCACCACTGCCGGAAAAACCTGGTCGGCCGACGCAACATGGATCGAGTGGCGAAGCGCGAAATAGGCGGCAATGGTCAGAAAGGGAAACATCACCATGTAAAGCGGCATGGTGACCTGCGCACGCCGCACCGCGGCTGCCGAGCGCGCCGTGAAGATATAAGCGCAGGTCTGCGGCACCAGGCAGAAGCCGACGCTCTGCAGCAGGATGGTGGTGATCGAAAACACATCGCCCTTCAAGGTCGGTAGCGCGGGCTGTTTCAGCATCGTGGCCGGAAGCGCGGCGCCAGTGTCCGTCCATTGGCTCAACGCGGCAATTCCGGTCAGCAGAATTGCGATGATCAGCAAAATATCCTTCAGCACCGCGACATAGGCCGAAGCCCGGATGCCGGAGATCGCGATATAAGCGAAGGCGAGGGCGCCCGCGATGCCGGCCAGCACCAGCGGCGAGATTCCCCACTCCAATTGCTTCAGCACGGTCTGAAGCCCGAGGAATTGCTGCATCCCAAGCGGAATCAGAAATAGAAGCCCCGCGCCCGCCACCGCCAGCTCCAGCGGGCGGCTGTCGAAATGACGGCGGAAGAGATCCGGCAAGGTCACCGCATTGTGGATACGACCGGCGCGCCAGATCAGCGGATTGAGGAAATAGCCCACCACAAAGGCCAGAAGGATATAACCCAGGAACCAGGTGACGAAGCCGGTGCCATTGGCATAGACGCCGCCCGGATATCCCAAAACCGTGGTGACGCTGTAGGTCTCGCCCACGGCCAGAAAGAAAAACAGCACGGTGTTGAACTGTCCCGAGGCGACGAAGAAATCTTCCGCCTTTTGATGCAGATGGCCGCGCTTCGACAGCGCCGCCAACATCAAGGACAGCAAAATGACGCCAAGAAAGACCGCGGTCATCGCTGTTCGCCGGTGTCGAGCGGGTCTTCGGGCCGGTGCCGGTCATGGCCGAACCAGCAGATCGCCAGGCAAAGCGACGTCAGTGGAATGCAGGCAAACAACCATAACAGCCCCACCGGCACGCCCCATAGGACGATGGGAAGCCGGTTGAGCAGCGGAACGGTCGGTATGACGGACAGAAACGGAATCGCAATGCCGATGGTGAAGCGGGCGAAGGGCGACACGCGGCTACTTCCTTTCCGGCATTACAGCATATGCCAGGTCTTGCCTTCCATGCCCGGCGGCAATGTCGCTTCGTAGACCGCCCGCGCCACCGCCCGCGACAACACATCGGCGGCCAGCGCGCCGATCCGCGCCACCATGAAATCCGCCGAAGGGCCCTTGATCTTCTGCCGCCCCGTGGAGAGGCCAAACACCACATCGCCGTCGAACGGCGAATGGATCGGGCGAATGGCGCGCGACAATCCATCCTGGGCCATCATGGTCACGCGCTTCATCTGGTCGATGTCCAGTTCGAGATCGGTGGCGATGCAGGCGATGGTGGTGTTGGCGCGCGCGCCGGGATTGACCTTGGCCTGGCCCCAATCCTCGCCATAGACATGCGCGGCGCTGGCGCCCAAACCGCCAAACTCCTTGCCGATCTCAAATGCGCCGGACCAAAAATTCTTTGTCCCAGGCACAACGGGTGAACCCAGGCTGTTGGCGGCAACGATGGCGCCGACGCTGATGCCGTCCTTGGTAACGAAAGAGGCCGAGCCGACACCACCCTTGAGATTGCCGCACTCCGCGCCATAGCCAGCGCCCGCGGTGCCGAGCTTGAAGCTGCGCGAAGCGGCATCGATCGCGCGCAGGCCCAGATCGCGGTAAGGCGGATTGGTGCCCCAGGCCTTGTCGCCATGATTGGCAAGGTCATAAAGAATCGCTGCCGGCACGATCGGCGAAACCGGAACACCCGGCGCGGTGCTGAGGCCATAGCCGCGCTTGCGCGCACCCAGCCAGGCCGCCACGCCATCGGCGGCGGCAAGGCCATAGACCGAACCGCCGGACAACACGACCGCATCCACCGAATGCACCAGGTTCCAGGAATTGAGCGCGTCGGTTTCGCGGGTGCCCGGCCCGCCGCCCCGCACATCGACCGAACAGGTGGCGCGCGCGTCCGGCACGATGACAGTGACGCCGGTGCGGATTTTGGGATCATCGGCCTGGCCGACCTGCAGCCCCGGCACATCGGTGATCAGATTGCTTGGTCCCGGACCGCCAAGCGCATCCTGGGCCAGGGCGATCCGCGCGGGAGCGGTCAGCAAGGCGGCGCTGGTGGTCAGCGACGCGAGCAAGGTGCGGCGGTTTATCGACATGCTCCCCGATCCATTCAAGGACCCGCGCGACATCGGCGCTGGCCGTTATTGACAGTTGCCGGAAATGATCCGCTAAGCCATTGAACTATATGGCGCGCCCGACAGGATTCGAACCTGTGACCTCTGCCTTCGGAGGGCAGCACTCTATCCAGCTGAGCTACGGGCGCGGACGGTCCGAGCTATAAAGCAAAACGAGCCCGCAACGCAAAGCGTCGCGGACTCGCCGCCGGGATAAATTCTGTCAGGCCTGGTTGCCCGCCAGCATCGGCAGATGCTCCGCCAGATGCGCCAGCGCGCTGTCGGGCGGTAGGTTCAAGGCATGCGCGATTTCCTGAACATGTTCGGGCGTTAGGGCCGATTTCAGCTGATCGACGCTGATCGGCTGGCCCTGGCCGCCACCAGTCCAAGAAGAAACCAGATTTCCCAATCCGGCGCCGTTCAGTTGCGTCAGCACACCGGAAAGGCCGCCCAGCGAGGAATTCTGCAGCACATTACCCAGAATGCCCTGTGCGCCACCCTCGGCGCCTTGCAGCAGGGCGCCTTTGGCGGCACCCATCACGTCATCCAATAAACCCATTTCAATCTCCTGAAAATCAACACACCGCGATTACAGCCAGCTTGCAACACCACCATGACCGGAACACGTACCGCTGCGGTGCGTGTAGGTGACGGTCTTGCCGTCCTTGCATTTGGCCGAGCCGGCTTCGGCTTTCATTGCAGCCGCCGCTGCGGGCTTGGCCGTCATTGCCGCAGGCGTAGCTGCCGCCGGCTTGGCGGTCATCGCGGCCGCAGGCGCGGGTGCCGCGGCGGCCGTGGCGGCGGGCGCTTTCATGCAGGTGGACATATAAGCCTTGTAGGTCGTCTTGCCTTTGTCCGCGGCCGACATGCCGGTCCAGGTGGCGGCGCAGCTTTTCATCGTGGCCTGCTGTGCGGTGACGGCGGAAAAGCTCGGGCCGGTCAGAGCGGCGACGCCCAAAACGGCAAACATTGCGATGGCGAATTGTGTGCGCATGAAGACCCCTATCTGTTTGAATGATGCGCGGAAGTCTTCACCTCTTTGTGCGCCGGTGCAAGCGCATCCGGAAACATTCGCCAAAAGTTATCAGAGATTGGAAAGCGCCGCGTCGATTGCCGCCAGCAAATGCGCGGCATCGAGATTCACGGTTTTGGGCCTTGAATCAGCACGATTTATGATCGCCGCAGGCAATTGCTGCTGCAAGATTTTGATCAACTCGGCATCGTTAGCGTCCAGCACGAGCAGCTTCAGCAATTTAACGCGCGCAAGATCTTCTCTTGCCACGGCCGCCAGCATGGCGCGCGACCAGTTCCTGTCATTGCTTTTGACACAAGCAAAGGCAAAAGGGTCGAAGGCGTGCAACAAGACAAGCTTGGCGCCGTCCGGCAATGCCACGCCCTTGTTCAGCAACGCGGTCATTGCCGCCGATGCGGACGCGCCGTCCGCGATCACCAGCAGCGCCTTGCCGGCGTCGCGCGGTCCCAGCGCCGCCGAATCGAGAAAGAGCGGCTTGCCATCCGGCGCCAGGCTTGTGGGATGGACGCGGGCGATGCTGTCGGTGCGGGCTTTTTCACAGGCCGCGATAAATGCCTTGCGCGCGGCGCGATAATCTTTTGGGAAGGGGGCTTCTGGATTGCTCGGCATTACCGCTAATCTAAAGGCACAAAGCGGAAAGATGAAAGATGGCGCGGTTCGGTGCATTGGAAGAATTGCGGTCCCGCCCGATCGGCGATCTGTCGGCGGCGCGCGCCGCGCGCAAGGATTTTCGCACCCGCATCGCGATCCGCCGCGACAACCGGCTTTACGGCGAAGCCATGGCCGAAGCGCGGACATTCGGTCTCAAGGGGTCGAATTTCTATGCCAGCGACCGCAATCCGCCCTACTGGCAGCGGGTCGAGGGCGCCACCGAAAAACTCCTGCTGCGCCGGACGGTGGCGGAAAAACTGTCACGGGTCGATCAGCGCGCCGCGGAAGCGGGGCTGGAACTGTTTCTGTTCGATGCCTGGCGGCCGCGTGCGGTACAGGCCTTTTTCCACGACGTCTGGATGCCGCGCGAGTTGCAGCGCCGCGATCCGACAATGACGGGTACAAGGCTGATGGAAGAAGTGGAACGCTATTGGTCCGCCCCCAGCGCGGATGAGAATTCTCCCGCCCCCCACGCCACCGGCGGCGCCGTCGATCTCACGCTGCGATGGAAAGACGGCGAGAGTTTGTGGATGGGCTCACTGTTCGACGATGTCACGGAACTTGCGGGCCGCGACCGTTTCGAAATATTGGCGCCGGAAAATTTCTCCTTTTCCGATCAGGAAGCGCGGGCCAATCGCCGCCTGCTCCATTGGCTGATGACCGAGGAAGGATTCGCCGGCCATCCCGAGGAATGGTGGCACTTCTCTTGGGGCGATCAGATGTGGGCTTCTCTCACCGGCGCGGGCGAGGCGCATTACGGTCTGGCGCCGTAACGGTTTGGCTATTTCAGGATCGGGCGAAAAACGCCATCCCAGTTGGGGCAGGGCGGATGGGATTCAAAATAGCGTATGCGGACCAGATAAAGGTCGTACAGCGTCTGGCAGGCGCCCGAGAGGCGGGAGCATTGTTCGACCAGCGCCTTGGCATTCTCCCATTGCTGGGCGCGGAGCGATCGGAAAATATGTTCGTGAAAAGTGACCAGGGCGCGAATCTTGGGTGAACCGCGCGCGGTCGGATTGTCCAGCATGGCGTAGAGCCGGACCGGCGGGTCATCCCGGCTTTGCGCGACATGGTCCACTTCCAGAAAAGCAAAACCCCGCGCCGCTTCTTTCTGGGTCTCTTCCGCGACGATCGCGGTGGGTCCGTAGTTGCGCGATAGCGCCTGCAATCGCGCCGCCAGACGAACCGCGTCGCCATTGACGCTGTAACTCAAACGGCCATGTCCGCTAAAGCCGCCCGCGACCACCGGGCCGGTGGCGATACCGATGCCGATTTCCACCGGCGGCAATGCCGGTCCGCCAAATTTTTGTCCGGCGGCAAGATCATTGTTTGTCCGCGCCAAAACCGTCGCCATGCCGCTTGCCGCTTCGCAGGCGTGCAGCGCATGATCGGGATCGTCCAGCGGAGCGTTCCAATAAGCGGTGAACCCTTCCGGCGTAAGACGATCGATCACGCCGCCATGCCGCAAACTCTGCGCCATCAAGGGCGTGAGCACCTGTTCCAGCAGGCGGGTATAGGCTTTCGGGTTGCTCTGAAAAGCTGCCGCCAACTCCGCCAGTCCGCGCAGCCCGCAAACCAGATAGGTGATGTCGCGCGTCGTGCCCTCAAGGGACAGCAAATCCGGATCGCGGGCAATTCGTTCGATGTCGGCACGGGGCAGGGAATCGGCGAAGGCGAAGCGCAATTCGCGCCTGCGCGCCCCGATCCGCGCTTGAAGAATCGCGCCGCCAGCCGCGAATGTCAGAAACAGAATTGTTCCGGGCGCCAGCACATCAAGGCCGATGCCCTGGGTCCGCGACAGGAAGAAACCGCAATAAAAATCGGTCACTAGCGCAACCAGCACGAACAGGCCAGCCCAATAGAGGCGCGTGCGCAGCATCAAGAAAATTGTCGCGCTGCCCGTCACAGCCAGGAAGCCGATTTCAACGGCAATTGCCCAGGCGGGCCGCGTAACCCCGGGCGCGCCAAGCCGCCGCCAGATATCAAGCTGCCATTCCACGAAAAGCGAAGCGGCTGGACCATAGAGCAGCGCCGCCAGCCCCAGGACCAGAACCGCCAGGGATATCGCCAGAACCGTTGTCGGTCTTGCAGCCGTCATCCCATATCCATGATTCGCCAATGCTTTTGGTTTAGCGCGAATTGCGTCCTGTCCAAACCGTCATGCGATGGAAAGCCGCCTCTACCGGGCAGAAATTTCCATGCGCATGGAATCCACCAGGCGGTTAAGCGTTTGCTCATGCTGTTCGGAGCGGTATCGCTGGTGAGCTTGGTTCACATGCCGCGGCACAAACTCTGCACGCGTTCCCTGGGATTTCGCGGGAGCCGTCATGATCGCGACTTCGATCATTGGCCAGGCCACATTGAGCCCGACGATGGACGCGCAGCAGGCCGGCGCCGTGGCGGCGACGTCTTGCGATGACGATGAAGCCCGAAGGCTACCGATTAACCCGGATGGCGACCTGGGCCAGCAGGACCTTGGCGCCCTTCTTGCCCAGGGCGCGGTCGGTGATGTTCTGCAACCGGCTGGCAATCTGGTTCACATCGGGCTGCGCGGTGGTGCGCACCGAGGTGGCGGTGAAGCCCACCAGATTTCGCACATAGGCGTCGCGCAATACCGGCATCGATCGGTCGGCGATCTCACGCAAGGCCGGATCGGGCACGTCCAATCCCACCCCCACCATCAGCATGCCCTGGGCGCGGTCATCATCCACGATGGTGGCGTAGATGGGTTCGAGCGACAGGTAGCTTTTGGATTGCGCGATCTTGTGTTCGGGCACCTTCTGGGCGCCCTCGTCTCCTGCCAATGCCGCCGCCGCTGGCAGCAGCGCCAGAAAGCCAAGCCAGAGAGGTAAAAGCCGAAACCGCATGGCCCAGCATAAGCCATGGATTAGTAAAGCATTTTTTAACAGTGAGGCCGATTAACGAAAAGTCCGGGGGACTTTTCGTCGGCCGAACGCCGAGCAGGCTGTAGCTGCGAAGGCCGGGGCGCTGGGGCAGGAATACTCGGTTCGGTCGTCCCGCCAAGCCTGGGGGGACTGGTGGAGCTGAGCGGAATCGAACCGCTGGCCTCCTCATTGCGAACGGTGAGGCCGATGAACGAAAGGTCCGGTGGACCTTTCGTCGGCCAAACGCCGGAGCGGACCGCAGGGCTGCGTAGGCCGGGGCGCTGGGGCAGGAATACTCGGTTCGGTCGTCCCGCCAAGCCTGGGGGGGACTGGTGGAGCTGAGCGGAATCGAACCGCTGGCCTCCTCATTGCGAACGAGGCGCTCTCCCAACTGAGCTACAGCCCCGAACCGGCCCGCCGGATGAAATCCCGGCAAGGGCGAGGGTTTTAGAAACACCCACCCGGCCCGTCAAGCAGGGCACAATCCCGCCGGTTTCCCGCGCTTGCGGTGGGCCGTATTGGCTCGCTACAAGGGGCCATGGCCAATCCTTTGATCGCCCTTATCATGCTGGTGCTCGACCTTTATTGGTGGGTGGTGATCATTGCCGTGATCGTCAGCTGGCTGATCGCTTTCAACGTGATCAATACCTACAACAATTTCGTGCGCTCCCTGCTCAGGGCGCTTGCCTCGCTGACCGAGCCGGTATTCCGCCGGATTCGCAGGGTGGTGCCCGCCATCGGCGGCCTGGATCTTTCGCCGATGATCGTGCTGCTGGCGATCTGGTTCATCCAGTACAGCCTGGTCTGGGCCACCAACCATTACGGCTTCTGATGACCGCCATCATTATAGACGGCAAGGCGTCCGCCGCGAAACTGCGCGAGAAGATTGCCGTCGAAGCCGCGCGGCTGAAATCCGCGCATGATCTGCAGCCCGGACTTGC
Source organism: uncultured Alphaproteobacteria bacterium (assembly GCA_903897605.1). Taxonomy (GTDB): domain Bacteria; phylum Pseudomonadota; class Alphaproteobacteria; order Micropepsales; family Micropepsaceae; genus Rhizomicrobium. Next base: position 11,831 of record CAIUCH010000002.1, on the reverse strand, counting down.
CACGGTGCTGGTCGGCAATGATCCGGCCTCCGAAGTCTATGTCCGCAACAAAGGTAAGACCGCCGAGGCGCTGGGTTTCAAGTCGGTGCATGTGGCGCTTGCTGCCGACACGGCGCAGACGGTGCTGCTGGGCAAGGTGCGCGAACTTTGTGCCGACAAATCGGTGCATGGCATCCTGGTGCAGCTGCCTTTGCCCAAGCATATCGACGAGGCCGCCGTGCTGGACGCACTCGACCCCGCCAAGGATGTCGATGCGCTGACGCCGACCAATGCGGGCCTTTTGCTGTCGGGCCGGGCGCATCTGGTGTCCTGCACCCCGGCAGGCGTGATGCTGCTGCTCAAGGAATATGTCGGCGACATTACCGGCAAGGACGTGCTGGTGATCGGCCGCTCGCTCTTGTTCGGCAAGCCGGCGGCACAACTTCTTCTGGCCGCTAACGCCACCGTCACCATGGCGCATTCGCGTTCCCGCGATCTGCCCGCGATTGCGCGGCGCGCCGATATCCTGGTCGCCGCCATCGGCAAACCGGAAATGGTCAAGGCCGATTGGATCAAGCCCGGCGCCACCGTGATCGATGTCGGCATCAACCGGGTGGATGCCGGCGGCGGCAAGACCAAGCTGGTCGGCGATGTGGATTACGATGCCGCGAAAGACGTTGCCGGCGCGATTACGCCGGTTCCCGGCGGTGTCGGCGCGATGACCATTGTCTGCCTGATGCAGAACACGCTGATCGCCGCCTGCACCCAGAATGGGCTGCCGCTGCCGAAGCTCTAGATTTTCTTCTTGAGATCCTTGGCAAGATCTTCGGGCGAGATCGGATCATCATAAAACCCGACCAGCTTGCCATCCGGTCCCATCAGATAGATCACACTGGAATGATCCATGCCGTATTTGCCGCCTGCCAAAGGCTGCTTCCTGGCATAGACACGAAATTCCTTTTCCACGTCCGCGATTTCATCCGGCTTGCCGGTCAGCCCGACAAAGCGCGGACCGAACGCGGCCATGTATTTCTTGAGCACCGCGGGCGTGTCGCGGTCCGGGTCGATCGTGATGAAAACCGGCACGATGCGGTTCTGGTCGATGCCCATCTTGTCCAGCGCCGCCGACATCACCGCCAGGGTGGTGGGGCAGACATCGGGACAAAATGTGTAGCCGAAATAGACCATTTGATATTTGCCGCGAAAGTCCGTGCTGGTGCGGGGTTGGCCATCCTGGTCGGTCAGGGCATAAGGCCCGCCCACCGCGATCCGGCCGCTGGTGATGGTGCGGCCTATCCCCGGCACCATCTCGCTTTCGTGCCACAGCAGGCCGCCCGCCAGCGCAGCCACCAGCAGCAGGTAGGGGATCAGTGCTTCCTTGGTCTTGAACATTGCAGCATGATCTAATGGCCCTCGCCGCTGGAGGAAAGTGAAATTGGCGCTTTCGACCGACACCCAGACAAAACCGGCCAAGCGCCGGCTTTATGTCGCCTCGCCCACCGGGGCTGAGCGCGGCCGGGTCCGGCTGCGCACGCTTTCCAACCTGCGTTGGCTGGCCATCGCGGGCCAGTCCGCCGCTTTATTCCTGGTCTATTTTGCGTTCGGCTACAGCTTGCCACTGGGTTATTGCGCCATCGCCATCGCGGTCAGCGCGGTCCTCAATATTGTGCTGGCGCTGCGCTATCCGCCCAGCCATCGCCTGGCCAATCGCGAAGCCAGCTTCTACCTGGCGTTCGACGTGTTGCAGTTGGCCGCGCTGCTCTATCTGACCGGCGGCATCACCAATCCCTTTGCCTTGATGTTCGTGGCGCCGGTGGTAATCGCCGCCGCCACGCTCAATCTTGGCAACACGCTGGTGCTGGCCGGCATCGCATTCGCTTCGGTGAGCCTGATCGGCATTTTCCACCGTCCGCTGCCCTGGCCCACGGGCGATGCATTGGTGCTGCCGCAACTTTATCAGGCGGGCATCTGGGCGGCGCTGGTAATCGGCATCGGCTTCACGTCGGTTTACGCCTGGCGCATCGCGTCGGAATCCACCCGCATGTCGGCGGGCCTGGCCGCAACCCAGCTGGCATTGGCGCGTGAACATCGCCTGGCATCGCTGGGCGCGCTGGCAACAGCGGCGGCGCATGAATTGGGCACACCGCTCGGCACCATCGCGGTGGTGGCGCGTGAGCTGGAGCGAGCGCTGCCGGCCAATTCCGCCGAAGCCGAGGATGCGCGGCTTTTGCGCGATCAGGCGGAACGCTGCCGCGCCATCATCGCCCGTCTCGCCAACCCGGAAGAGGCGATGCTGGGCCGGGCGGCGCGGTTGCCCCTGGGCGCGTTTCTTGACGACATCGCCGCGCCTCATCGTGGCGAGGATCTTTCCTTGACCGTAATCGTGCCGCATGGCGATGCGGATAACCCCGTTCCGCAAGTCTGGCGCGCGCCGGAATTGCTGCACGGCCTGGGCAACATCATCGAAAACGCGGCCGATTTCGCAAAAAGCGAAGTGCGGATGCAGGCGTCGTGGAATTCCAGCACACTGAATGTCGTGATCGAGGATGACGGGCCCGGCTTCGCGCCGGAGATTTTCGAACGTATCGGCGAACCCTATGTTACCTCCCGTCCGGGAAATCATGCGCCCGGCGACACCGATACCGATATCGGTCCGGGTGCGCTGGGAGAGCATGAAGGCATGGGGTTGGGCTTTTTCATCGCAAAAATCCTGCTGGAACAGACGGGCGGGGTGGTTAAAGCCATCAACCCGCCCGGCGGCGGCGCGCGCGTTTCTGTCACTTGGGCCAGAGGTGTGATCGACGGGGCCGAGCCACCGGCCCAGATTGAGGCGGATTGACGCGCCGGGTTTGGGGTACTATGTCCCGCGCCCGGAGCGTCGGCCAGGTGCCGATAGCAACAGCGTATCGGCGCGAAACGGTTTTCCGAACGGCGCCGGAGGCGCCTTGAAACAATGGGGCGCATTCGCGCCCAGACCGCGCGACCAGGAAAAACGATGAATACCACCGAAGACAAAACCCTGCTGATCGTGGAAGACGACCGTCCGCTCCGCGAACGGCTGGCCCGCGCCATGGAAGCGCGCGGCTTCACGGTGGCGATTGCGGAATCGGTGGCGGAAGGACGCGCCCGCGCCAAGGAATCGCCGCCCGCTTATGCCGTGGTCGATCTCAAGCTTGAAGACGGCAACGGTCTGGATGTGGTGGAGACGCTGCACAGCGTTCGTCCCGATGGCCGCGTGGTGGTGCTGACCGGCTTCGGCAATATCGCCACCGCAGTGGCGGCGGTGAAATATGGCGCCATCGATTATCTGCCCAAGCCCGCCGACGCCGACGATATTCTGGCGGCGCTGATGGCGACGCCAGGCGGCAAACCCAAGCCGCCGGAAAATCCCATGTCGGCCGACCGGGTGCGCTGGGAGCATATTCAGCGCGTCTATGAACTCTGCGGCCACAATGTTTCGGAGACGGCCCGGCGCCTCAATATGCATCGGCGGACGTTGCAGCGCATATTGGCCAAGCGTTCGCCGCGCTAATTTTTCTTCTTATTTGAGATTTTCTTCTTCGCCGGCTTCGGCGCGGCGCGCTTTTTCTTTGTCTTGGCCGCGATCTGCAGCAGCCGCGCGTTCAGCAGCTCCTCCAAGATCGCTTTGTCCAGCTTGGACAGCCGCGCCAGCAAATAGGGGAATTTCTTGTAATGGTCGGTGATGTAGAACAGCTTTGACTCGGCCTCCAGCATCACGTCGCGCATTTCCATCGAACCGATCGCCAGCACCATCGCGTCTTCCTTGTTGTGCACGCGGGTGAGGAATTTCTCGCCGACAAACACGGCAGGCTTGCCGAAATAGGGGCCTTCGCTCGCGCCTTCGAATGACAGTGCGATCTTGCGGGCTTCAGCTCTCGTCAGCGGCATTCGGAATCACCAGGTTGGGCGAAGTGGATTCGGCGATGGTATCCAGTATGGCGGACAACCGCTCCGCCGCGACTTTGGCGAAGGAGATCGTCACCGCCTTGCGGCGGCTGGCATGCAGGGATTGCGCCTGCGCCGGTTTGACGATGGCGCCGCCATAACGATCGGCGACGATCATCCCGGTTTGCGGCGGCACATGCTCGGGCGGAAAATCGGGCGGGATGGCGAAATAGAACAGATCGCAATAGTCCAGATATTCCGGCCATTTGCCATCGCCTCGAAGATCGGCCAGCGCCACCTTGATCTCCACCCCCAGCATTTCCCCGCCCGGTCCCAACGCGGCGACATCCAGCCGCCGGCCATTGGGCAAAGTGAATTCCAGGATTGGCGAGAAGCCTTCCTGGATCAGCAGCCGCGAGACGCCGCGCGCCACTTCCGCTGCGGTGGAAGTCGAGATCACAGCAGCCTCTCATAGAAGCCGCCGAAACTGCCATCCGGCGCGACCAGATGAATTTCCAGGATCCAATGGCGCGCCCGGCCATTGCCGTCGGAATCGCTCATGGGGTTTGGATTCAACGGGCTGATCCGGTTCAGCGCCTTGTCGCCGGGGATCAGGGCATGGGCGAATTCGCTGACGATATGGCCCGCGATCTTGCCGCCGAAACGCCAGCCCGCCGCCGCCGCCGCGTCCTGGGCAAAAGCATAGAGCGCCGCGCCGGTCATGCCCGGATCACCGTGATAATGCGCCTGCACCTGATCGAACAGGCGCGGCAGGTCAGCCACCAATTTGTGCTTCTGCGGATCGCCCCCCAGGACATAGCTTTTGCCGATATCCGCTTCCCAATCTTCGAACACGGGGCCGAGGTCGACATAGACGATGTCGTCGGGCGCGATGGTCCGCACCGGTGGGTTGTCTCCCGAGATGGTGATATTGTTGGGGCCGCTGCGCACAATGCGCTGGTGCCAGTGCTTCTTGACCCCGAAATCCCGCGCTGCCAGATCGCCGATGGCGTCCTCGACCTCGCGTTCGCTGACCCCGGCACGGATCAATCCCGCCCGCTCGATGGCGTCGAACAGCCCAAGCGCCTGTTTCTGGGCGGCTTCCAGCTGGGCGCGGCGCGAATCTTCGACTAACGCAAACAGGCTGGTCATGGCAGGATTGGATCATCGCGGACCGGCAAGATCAATCAGTCCGTCGGAAAGGAATGCGAACAATGAAGATGACAGTCGCATTGTTGGCGTGGATGCTGGCCGGACCAATGGCGGCTGCAGTCGCCGCGCCTTGCCCCTGCACGATTTTTTTTGCGGGCGACACCAAACCATTCATTGCCGAAGGCATCGCCCGTGACGCCGCCAGCGGCCGTTTCTTTGTCGCCGGTGTGGCGGCACGGCGCATTGTCGCGATCAAGAACGGCGTCGCGCATGATTTCATTTCCCTGCCGGACGACTATTCACCGTTCGGCATCATGGTGTCGGGCCGGTCGCTCTGGGTGACGGCAGCGGTGGTGCAGCAAGGCGCGGGGCATGATGGCCCCTCGGCGCTTCTCGATTTCGATCTGCGCAATGGAAGGCTCAAAGGGACCTATCCGGTGCCGGACGCCGGGCGGCATGTGCTGAACGATCTGACCGCCGCGCCGGATGGCACCATCTATACCTCCGATGCTTTGGATGGCTCGCTGTATCGCCTTGCTCCCGGCGCGCAGACATTGACGCATCTGGGCAAGCTCGGCCTGCTGAAATCGCCGCAAGGCATGGCGGTCAGCGCCGATGGAAAGTCCCTGTTGGTGGCGGATTATTCTCTCGCCTTGGTCAAGGTGGATCTGACCAGCGGCGAATTTGTGCCACTCACAATACCCGAAGGCGTCAACGCCAAAGGCATCGATGGACTGGTGCGGCTTGCCGATGGCCGTTTTCTGGCCAGCCAGAACGGCCTTCGCAATCCCCGCATTGTCACCCTGACGCTGACGCCCGACTGGTCACAGCTTGTCACCCTGGACGTGGTGGCGGCGGATGACGCGTTGGTGGCCGATCCTTCGCTGGTCGCCGCCGATGCCAGCGGCGCCTATCTGGTTGGGGTCAGCCAGTGGGGATCATTCGGCGAAAACAAGCAGACGCCGACCAAGCCGCTTCAGCCCTGGCGCATCATCAAGCTCGACATCATTCCGCGCCGCCCCGCGAGCGGAGGTGAGCAAGACAAATACCCGCGAGCGGATGCGAGCAAAACAAATAAATAGCCGCCCAGTCCTAGTCGCTGTCGCTCAATGTACCCTTGGTAGAGGCCGCCGCGCCTTCTAGCCGTTCGTCCGGCGTGACCGCCTGGCGCAAGGCGCGGGCGACACCCTTGAAACAGCTCTCGACGATGTGATGACTATTGTCGGCATAGAGATTCTCGATGTGCAGGCAGACACCGGCATTCTGGGCGAAAGCCTGAAACCATTCCTTGAACAACTCGGTGTCCATCTCGCCCAGCTTGGGTTTGGAAATGGTCACCTTCCAGATCAGATAGGGCCGGTTGGAAACATCGATGGCGACACGGGTCAGCGCTTCGTCCATCGGAATCAACGCCGAGCCGAAACGGGTGATACCGGCGAAATCGCCCAGGGCCTTCTTCACGGCCTGGCCGATGACGATGGCGGTGTCCTCGGTGGTGTGGTGGAAATCGACATGCAGATCGCCCTGGGCCCGTACCTTGAGGTCCATCATGGACTGGCGGCCGAAACTTTCCAGCATGTGATCCAGAAAGCCGATCCCGGTATCGATGTCGCACTCGCCGGTGCCATCCAGGTCAAGCGACACGGCGATCTCGGTTTCGCGGGTCTTGCGTTCAACGGTGGCGGTGCGCATGAGTGCCTTTCGGCTGATTTGCGATTCTCCTAATATCTCAACCGGACACGCCAGTCGAAGGGATAGCGTAATGGGGCGCAACTACCTGATTTTGGCGCCATTTCTCGGTGCCCTGTCGACGCCCGATATCGCATGGAGCACCCCGGAAGTCGTGGCGTCCGCGCCAAATTCCGAAAATGCGCAGGATCAGACGCTGATGGCGGCGTGCGCCAAACTGCCCTGTCGCAAGGCCATCCGGCATTTTTCACTGCGCTCGGCTGACGGAAATAGTGTCGAAGTGTCCACCACCATTGCTCCCTACATCAATGACAAGGGCGCAATTTTTATCTATCCGGGAGAAGAGATCGGGGTTGCGTTGACAAAGCAGGATGAGGCTCTGGGTCAGCCGGCCCTGGCTACGGTTACGGACCCCAATGGCCCCGTGGCGCTGGAATTTCCACATCCCGATGCGGCCAATCTGACCTTTAAATTTCATGAGATGGACGGCAAGCCTGACATGCTTTTGACGGTCGACAATCGAATTGATGCCGTCGTGAAGTATGATTTGGTCATGTATGTCGCCGCCCGCGACGGCTACCGCGGTGTGCGGACTTCGGCCTGCGGACTGATGCCGCCGCAAGGTGGCCAAAAAAGTTTTATGGGATTCGAACACTGGCCAAATCCCATATTGATGCTCGCCATTACCAACATCCGTGCACTTCCCAAAGGCTCCGCCATCAGCTGCCAATAACGGCGGGTCTGCCCCCCAATCTGTCACATTTGCCCCTTCTACGTCCGCAGACATGTCAAATTCGGCATATGCTGTTGACCCCCCAGCCAAACCCTGTAAAGAGGGGCCCGTTTTAAAAGCTAGGATATCTCCATGGCGCGGTCGGATTATCTCTTCACTTCGGAAAGCGTTTCGGAAGGCCATCCCGACAAGGTCTGCGACCGCATTTCCGACGAGGTGGTGGATCTGTTCTTCCGCGAAGGTCCCAAGGACGGCATGAGCCCCTGGGACATCCGCGCCGCCTGCGAGACCCTGGCCACCACCAACCGTGTCATCATTGCGGGCGAAACCCGCGGGCCCAAATCGGTCGGCAAGGAAGACGTCGAAGCCGTGGCGCGCGCCGCGATCAAGGACATCGGTTACGAGCAGGATGGCTTTCACTGGAAAACAGCGCAGGTCGAAATCCTGCTGCACGCCCAGTCGCCGCATATCGCCCAGGGCGTCGACGCCAGCGGCAACAAGGATGAAGGTGCCGGTGACCAGGGCATCATGTTCGGCTTTGCCTGCCGCGAAACCCCGGTGCTGATGCCGGCGCCGCTGCACTACAGCCACAAGATCCTGCAATTGCTCGCCACGGCCCGTAAATCCGGCAAGGAAAAGACCTTGGGCCCCGACGCCAAGAGCCAAGTCACCTTGCGTTACGCGAACGGCAAACCGGTCGAAGCCACCCAGATCGTGCTGTCTACCCAGCATCTGGACGAGAGCCAGTCCTCCGCCGATATCCGCAAGATCGTCGAGCCTTACATCCGTCAGGCGCTGCCGGTGGAATGGATCAACGACAAGACCGCCTGGCACATCAATCCCACCGGCGCCTTCGTGGTCGGCGGGCCGGACGGCGACTGCGGCCTCACCGGCCGCAAGATCATCGTGGATACTTACGGCGGCGCGGCGCCGCATGGCGGCGGCGCTTTCTCGGGCAAGGATTCCACCAAGGTGGATCGCTCGGCCGCCTATGCCGCGCGCTATCTCGCCAAGAATGTGGTTGCCGCCGGTTTGGCCGACCGCTGCACCATCCAGATCGCCTATGCCATCGGCGTGTCGGACCCGTTGTCGGTCTATGTCGACACCCATGGCACCGGCCGGGTGGACGAAGCCAAGCTGGAACTCGTCCTGCCGCAACTGATGAGCTTGAAGCCGCGCGGCATCCGCGAGCATCTGGGCCTCAACAAGCCGATCTATGCCCGCACTTCCGCCTATGGCCATTTCGGCCGCGAGCCGGATGCGGAGGGTGGATTTTCGTGGGAAAAAACCGATCTGGCCGAAAAGCTTAAGGGCGCTGTTTGATTTCCCCCATCTGTCTGCCACGCGGGCAAGCCCGCTAGCAGACATCTTCCCCCGCCAAAGGCTTCGCCTTGCAGGGGAAGAAAGCCTGTGTCTGGTTCGACAATGAACGAACCCGAACAGCGTTCGAATCCAGAGAGAAGGCGGCAAAAGCTGTATGGGCGCCGCAAGGGCCCGAAGCTGTCCGCGCATCAGGCCGAGCTGCGCCGAACACTGTTATCGGACCTTCGTTTTGACCTCACCAAAAGTGCGCTGGTCCAGTTTTCGGACACTGTTCGGGAAATCTGGCTGGAGGTCGGATTCGGTGCGGGCGAACACCTGTTCCAGCTGGCGGGCGAGAACCCGGATGTCGGTCTGATCGGAGCCGAGCCCTACGAGATGGGGGTAGCTAAGCTACTGACAAAATTGGTTCAAAATCCAATGAACAATGTTCGCATCCATGAAGGCGATGGACGGGACATCATCGCCGCCTTGCCGGACGCCTCCCTCAGCCGTTTTTTCCTGCTTTTCCCCGATCCCTGGCCCAAGACCCGGCATCACAAACGTCGATTTCTACAGACGGAGATGCTGGACGAATTGGCGCGGGTGATGCGGCCGGGCGCCGAACTGCGCTTCGCCACCGACGATAAATCCTACCTTCCTTACGCACTGGAACGGTTGATGGCCCATCCCTCCTTCGACTGGACGGCAAAAGGACCAAGCGACTGGAAGAAGCGCCCCGAAAGCTGGCCTGCCACCCGCTATGAAGCCAAGGCGATCAAGGGCCCGCCTAGTTACCTGGCGTTGCTTCGAAAAAAGCCTGACCCGGCACGATCCGGTCCTGGCTGGTTTGATCGCACAGCGAGTAGCTGAAGCCTTTCTGGATTGCCCAGGCGCCGACTTCGCCCTTCTTGTTGATGGCGAGATATCCAACCTGTTCGGTTTTGGCGCCGGGATTTTTCTTGAGAATACGTTCGACCGCGGCCTTGCAGGCCGCCTGCGGGCTCATGCCCTGGCGCATCAATTCCACCACCAGGAAGCTGCCGACACTGCGCATCACTTCCTCGCCCACACCGGTCGAAGTCGCGCCGCCGACTTCGTTGTCGACGTATAATCCTGCGCCGATGATCGGGCTGTCACCGACCCGGCCGCGCACTTTCCACGCCATGCCGCTGGTGGTGCAGGCGCCGGACAAATTGCCCTTCGCGTCGATCGCCAGCATGCCGATAGTGTCGTGATTCTTCGCGCCGCCCGGTACTCCCAGGCCATAGCTCTTGGTTTCGATGTTGGCTTCGGGCTTGTATTTCGCGGTTTTAAGCCATTCCTGCCAGGCCTTTTTCGACTCCGGGGTCAGCAATTCCTCGCGCTTGAAACCCTGCTCGATGGCGAATTGCGTCGCGCCTTCGCCGGCCAGCATCACATGCGGCGTCTTCTCCATCACCGCGCGCGCCACCGAAATCGGATGGGCGATAAATTCCATCGCCGCCACCGAACCGGCATTGCCATGTTCGTCCATGATGCAGGCATCGAGAGTCACATGGCCATCGCGATCGGGATATCCGGCGCGTCCCACCGTGTGGTTCTTCATATCGGCTTCCGGGATCTTCACGCCGGTCTCCACCGCATCCAGCGCCCGTCCACCCTTGGATAGAACGGTCCAGGCAGCCTTGTTGGCGGCGACGCCGAAGGGCCAGGTCGAAACCACGCAAGGCAGCTTCATTTGGATGCCTGCCGGGCCGGTCGCGGCCGATGCCGGCCTGGCCAGCAAGGCGGGGGCGAGCAGCGAAGCTTTGAGGATCGAGCGGCGGTCGGTCATGGCGGGGCTCCCAGCAATTTGGCCGGTAAGGCACTCGGTTTTCCGCCTGCCGTCAATTGGCCATCACGGCCGAGGAACGATCCCAAGGCTTTGGCCTGTCGTTTTAGCGTCACATTGGGGTAGAAAGCGGCATGGAAGACCGCGAGCCCAGCTTTTTTACCGGCCTGCATTTCAGCGACTTCATAGGGATCGGAATCGCCTTCCTGTTTTCCCTGGGGGGCCTCTATCTGGCCTTCCGCCTGCTCTTTGGTCCGCCGCTCTATGACGCGGCCATCCAGGCCCAGATAAAGGCGGTAAACAAGATCGAAGCCGGTGAAGCGCCGCCCCCGGTTCAACCCGATATTCACACCGGTCCGGGCGAAATCAGCGTCGGCATCCTGCCGGCCAAAAAGAAGAATTAAGGGCCACTTTACCAAGGTCTGGCGGACGAAGACCTTGAACAAAGTCCGTCCGGGGCGTAAATAACCGCCATCCCTAACAACAAGATCTGTTGTGTGGCGTCCGAAAGGCCGCCGCGGGAAGAAGCCTTTGTGTTTGGAGTTGCCGCCATCTTTACCGCCGCATCCCATCTGGACCCGGTCTTCGAACCCGTCATCGAGCAGGCGGGTTTTCGGCTTGTGCGTCTGCGCATGATGGGCGGCGCCGCCAAGACCCTGCAGATCATGGCCGAGCGTCCGGACGGCAGCATGGATGTGGAAGGCTGCGCCCAGCTTTCCCATGTGCTGCTCGATTTCATCGAAGCGGAAAATCCGATCGAAGGCGAGTTCGAGATCGAGGTTTCCTCGCCCGGCATCGACCGGCCCCTCACCCGGATGAGCGACTTCACCCGCTGGAAGGGACACGAAGCCAAGATCGAACTCACCGCGCCCTTGGCCACGCCAACGGGAGAGCGCAAGCGGTTTCGCGGCCAGCTCGAAGGCCTGGACGGCAACGATGTCGTCATCACGTCGCAGGGCGCGCGCATACAATTTCCGTTTCGCTCCATACTCGAAGCGAAGCTCGTTCTCACCGACAAACTCATTCAGGCTGATTTGAAGGCGCGCAAACACGCGCCGGCAAATAACTAGGAGAAGAAGATGGCCAGTGCAATTTCCGCCAACCGGCTCGAGCTTTTGCAGATCGCGGACGCGGTCGCCCGCGAAAAATCGATCGATAAATCGGTGGTGCTGACTGCGATGGAAGAGGCGATGCAGCGCGCCGCCAAGGCGCATTACGGCGCCGAGAATGACATCAAGGTCGATATCGATCCCAAGACGG
>CAIUCH010000001.1 GCA_903897605.1 uncultured Alphaproteobacteria bacterium | reverse complement strand
CTCATCATTCCCATCGGCGGCGCCGACATGCCGGTGGTGGTGTCGATGCTGAATTCCTATTCCGGCTGGGCCGCGGCAGCGATGGGCTTCACGCTGGAGAATACGGCCCTCATTATCACCGGCGCGCTGGTGGGTTCCTCCGGCGCGATCCTGTCCTACATCATGTGCAAGGGCATGAACCGTTCCTTCGTCTCGGTCATCATGGGCGGGTTCGGCGGCGAGACCGGCGGCGCCAAGGGCCCGGCGGAAACCCGCCCCGTGAAGCAGGGCTCGGCGGACGATGCCGCCTTTATCATGAAGAACGCCTCCAGCGTCATCATCGTGCCGGGTTACGGCATGGCGGTGGCCCAGGCCCAGCACGCCGTGCGCGAAATGGCCGACAAGCTGAAGGCCGAAGGCGTCAAGGTTTCCTATGCCATTCATCCGGTGGCGGGCCGCATGCCCGGCCACATGAATGTGCTGCTGGCGGAAGCCAATGTGCCCTATGACGAAGTGTTCGAGCTGGAAGACATCAATTCCCAGTTCGCCCAGGCCGATGTCGCCTATGTGATCGGCGCCAATGACGTCACCAATCCCTCGGCCAAGACCGATCCCAAATCACCGATCTTCGGCATGCCGATTCTGGACGTGGAAAAAGCCAAGACCGTGCTCTTCATCAAGCGCGGCATGGGCTCAGGCTATGCCGGCGTCGAGAACGAGCTGTTCTTTCGCGACAACACCATGATGCTGTTCTCCGACGCCAAGAAAATGACGGAAGAGATCGTCAAAGCGCTGGGGTGAGATGCGACCGCCGCGAGGTGGGCGAAATGGTCCGTCGCTAGCGTCAGCGTAGGGCGACGACCATTTCGAGCGGCGAACGGTCCGCAGCGGCAGCGTGTGGACAGCTTGGGCGAGCGGCCGAGAATCGAAGATAACATGACAATCCGCGCCGCGCGACTGCCGGACGACGAACCGGCGATCCTGTCCTTCATTTTGGGACTGCAGAAATTCGAAAAGGATTTCGAGGCCAATCGCCGCCTCGATCCCACTTTTGCCACCGAACATTGGGCGGACGTGAGCAGCCAGGCTGCGGCGCGGGGCGCGCTATTCGTAGCCGAAAGCGGCGGCAAGGCGGTCGGCTGGGCTTTTGTGGTGGAAGAGCCCGGCGATCTGTTCGTGGAGAATCGCGAACGCCGCCACGGCTTTGTCGCCGAGCTGTTTGTCGAGGCCCCTGCGCGCGGCCAGGGGCATGGCCGCGCCTTGATTGCGGCTTGTGAAGACTGGACGCGGTTGCGGGGGATGACGGTCCTCATCGTCGGCGTGCTGACCGGAAACGACAAAGCCGCCGCGGTGTATCAACGCGAGGGCTTTGCGCCTTACAATCTATTTCTGAGAAAGTACCTTTAGGCGGTCGAGCGCTTGGGCATTGCCAGGATGGCCAAGCCGATCTCCGCCAGCACGCGCAGCAGCAGCAGCCCGATCAGGCCGCGGAGCAACGCGCCCACGATCACCACCAGACCAAACAGGGGCGAGCGGTGCATCATCCCGAATGGGCGATGATGGCCGAACCGGTGCCAGCCGCGGAAATCTCCACGCGAACCGTCCCGGAAATCCGGCCTTGCGTTCTGGGCATCCGCCTGCGGCGCGGCAGTGTCGGGTTGCGGCGCCATCATGCCGCCGGACGGATTGGCGGCCCCGGCGATTGCGGGACGCTGCATCGGCATGTGCGTCATGATCATGACGCCCCGGCCAATGCCCATCAGGGTTCCGATCGCGATCAAGATGAGCGCGATGGTATAAAGCAGGCGGATGATGCGATCCGCCATCGGCGTGTTGAGTGTGAGAATATCGCGAGCGGCCATTTGCTACTCCTTTGAAGCGCGTGGAATGCGCACCTCCGAACCCATCCTACGCCCGGATCGGCCGGGAAACATGTCAGGTCTATGTCAGCTTTTGAGACCGCCCATGGCGCAGACAAGCTTCCATTCTTGCGGCGTAACCGGCTGAACCGACAGTCGAAAGCTCTTCACCAGGCTCATTTCGGCGAGCTTGGGATTGGCCTTGCATTCCGCCAGGGTGACCGGCCGGGGCATATCTTTCACGGCCTTTACGTCCACCAGCCCGAAGATGCCTTTGACGTCGGTCGGGTCGGGTCGGAATTCGCCGATCACTTCGACGATCCCCACCACCGCCTTTTCGCCGCCGGAATGATAGAAGAAACCGAGATCGCCCTTCTTCATCGCCATCAGATTCAGTTTGGCGGTGTGATTGCGCACCCCGCTCCAGGGTTCGCCTTTGGCGCCCTTCTTCTTCTGCATCTCCCAGGACCAGGTTTCCGGTTCGCTTTTGAACAGCCAATATTTCATTCCGCTTTCAACCTTCTGCTCATCAGCCGCATCAAAGCTTCGCCAAGCGGCAACCTGCCGCTGAGAAGATCGTCCATCGCTTCGGCAATGGGAAGTTCGACATGTTCCGCCCGCGCCCGTTTCACCAGGGCGGGAGCCGTCATCACGCCTTCGGCCAGCGGATGGCCCGGCGCATCCAGTTCCGCCAGGGACCTGCCCTGGCCCAATCCGACACCGAAGGAAAAGTTGCGCGAACTTTTGCTGGTGGCGGTCAGTACCAGATCGCCCAGACCCGAAAGGCCCATCAGGGTTTCGCGTTTGGCGCCCAAGGCCTCGCCCAGCCGCGCCAATTCGGCGAAGCTTCGCGCCAGCAGGGCAGCGCGCGCATTTTCGCCAAGGCCCAGGCCTTCGACCACGCCGCAGGCGATGGCATAGACATTCTTGGCGGCGCCCCCCAGCGCCACACCGGTAATGTCGTCGCTGGCGTATGGCCGGAAGGCCGGCGAATTCAAGCTCGCCTGCAGGCGTTCCGCCACATCGGCGCGCGCGGCGATGGTCACTGCCGTCGGCAGGCCCCTGGCGACGTCGCGCGCGAATGAGGGACCGGACAGAATTGCGAGCGTCGCCAGCGGGGCCGCGTCCGCCAGGACCTCGTTCACCAGCCGGCCGGTGTCCTTCTCGATTCCCTTGGCGCAGATCACCAGCGGCAGGCCGGGTGCGATGATGGGCGCCAGCATGCGCGCGGAACTGCCCAGCACTTGCGCCGGCATGGTCAAAAGCAACGCGTCGGCGCGGCAGGCTTCATCCAGGGCACCGGTGACGCGCAGCGTCTTCGGCAAAATCACACCAGGCAGGAATCGTTTATTCTCGTGGGTCTGCGCAATTCCCGCGACGACATCTTCTTCGCGCGCCCATAGAATCGTATCGCGCCCCGCGGTGACGGATGCGATCGCCAGCGCCGTGCCCCAGGCGCCGCCGCCCAGAACAGCAATGCGGGAATATGGCGGAAGCGTGGTCATGGGATCATCGGTGAAGCGGTTGCGCGGGCGAAGACGAAATGGTTTGGTGGATCGGCAAAGCAGACCTTAGCCCGATCATGCGCCGTCTCGCCATCCTTGCCGCTTTCGCCGCCATGAATTTGCTAGGCGCCGCCGCGCCGGCCACACATTATCCCGGCACCTACACCGCGCCCGAAGCGGCAATCCTTGACAAGCTCAGCGCCTATCTCAATTCGATTCACACCCTGAAAAGCAATTTCGTCCAGCTGGGCCCCGAAGGTGATCTGGCGCAGGGCGAGTTCGATCTCTCCCGGCCTGGCAAATTGCGCTTCGCCTATAATCCGCCAAGTCCCGTCCTGATCGTGGCGACGGACGGCGACATCTATGTCAAGAATTCGCGCCTCAATACGGTGGATCGCACATCGCTGTCCGAAACGCCGCTGGACATCCTGCTCAATCGCGATGTCGATCTGCGCCACAACCCGGCAGTCACCGGGGTGGAAGAACAGCAGGGCAGTCTGATCGTGCATGCGCGCGCCAACACCACCCGCAGCCAAAGCAATATCAGCCTGGTCTTCTCCTATCCCGTGCTGGAGCTCAGGCAATGGATGGTGAAAGACAATCAGGGCGGCGTAACCACCGTGGCGTTGACGGGGGTGCAGACGGGCCAGACGCTGCCGGATGCCTTGTTTGCCGTTCCGGCCAAGGATGCCGCCCGCAAGACAAACTGATCGGGCGATTGACATCGAAGTAAGTAATAACTTACGGTAAGTTATGACTTACGAAATTGCTCTTGATGCCCTCGGTGATCCCACCCGACGGCTGGTGTTCGACCGGCTTCGGGCCGGTCCTCATTCCGTGGCGGAATTGTCCAAGGGGCTGCCCGTCAGCCGACCTGCCGTCTCTCAGCATCTGAAGATCCTCAAACAGGCGGGGCTGGTGACCGACACGGCAGAGGGCGCCAGGCGGGTCTATCGCGTCGACCGCGACGGCCTTGCCGCCCTGCGCGCCTGGCTGGATCGCTTCTGGGATGAGGCTCTGGATGCCTATCAGGCGGAAATTCAAAAACAGCTCGATGAAAGGAAAAGCACATGAGCCTCGATGTCGCGATCGCGCCGGTGAACAAAAGCGTCATCGTGAAAACCAATCCCGCCCACGCCTTCGAGGTTTTCACCGCGGGCATCGATCGCTGGTGGCCCAAAGACCTGCATATCGGTGAAAAGCCAATGAAACTGGCCATAATCGAGCCTCGGGCGGGCGGTCGCTGGTACAGCGAGCAAAGCGATGGCAGCGAAATCACCAACGGTCATGTGCTGGCCTGGGAGCCGCCGCATCGCGTCGTATTCAGTTGGGAAATCAATGGCGACTGGAAGCCGGAATCCAACCAGGCCGTCGCGTCGGAGGTCGAAGTGCGCTTCACCGCAAGAGATGGCGGCACCCTGGTGGAACTGGAGCATCGCAAATTCGAGCGCATGGCCGGCGATGGCGGCGCCAAGACGCGGGGCGCGGTGGAGGGCGGCTGGGTTGGCGTGCTGAAGCTGTTTGCGGCGGCGGCGGAAAGTTGATCTGGCAGTGTCATATTCGCAACTGTCACGGTAAATAATTTGTAAAATAGAAAAACTTGAAAACTGTGACTTCTGTGCATAGGTTGTCCTCGGAAGACAGTTTGGTCCGGTAGGCTTTGCCCCCCCGCTCGCACACCAGACCCTGTTTTCCGCGGGTGCCGGTCATCCCCTCCAGGCATCCTCGCGCGTAACGGCGCGTTCAGCGCCCGGCCTCACGGCCGGGCGCTTTTTTTTGGGCTGCACGACTGGGCGCTCTAATCGGTCTGCGTCACCCGCCGCAAGGTGAGATTGATGCGGCCTCCGCCAGGGACCAGGGACGAGCTGCCCTGCTTGATGCGATCGATACCGTGATAGGCCAGCCGTGCCGCACCGCCGAACATCACCACATCGCCGGACGCCAGCTCCACGCCGCGGGTGGGTCCGCGCCGGGTCTCACCGCCAATGCGGAACAGGGCCTCATCACCGAGCGAGACCGACACCACGGGCGCGGACAATGCCTTTTCGTCCTTGTCTTGATGCAGGCCCATGCGCGCGCCCTGGCGATACAGATTGACCAAGCAGCATTGCGCGTCCGGCGCGTCGGCGATCTCACGCCAAAGATCGATCAGCAAGGCGGGCATCTCCGGCCAGGCGGCGCCGGTGACCGGATGGGTTGCCTGATAGCGATAGCCGGTCTTGTCCGAGATCCAGCCCAAGGGCCCGAAATTGCTTTCCTCGACCGAGAAGGATTTGCCCGATCCCGGCATCACCGGACGATAAAAGGGCGCTTGTTTGATGCGCGCCAGCACATCATTCAGCAGGGTCTGCTGTTCCGTTTTCGAAAACCGTTCGCGCCACAAGATCACGCCGGGCGCGATCGCAACCCGCGTCATCATTGAACCCGCTTCACCATTGATAAGGGCTGCGCTTCGGCATCAAAAAGATACCGCCATGGCTGTCGCTGAGACCGCGCCCTTCCAGCCAGGCCTTCAGCCGCTCCGGCGTGTAGTGCTCGGCAATCCAGCTTGCCAAGGGCATGGCGCGCGATTCCTCGGCGGCGAAATCCAGGAACGGTCTCAGCCAGCGCTGATGCTTTTTGGGGAAATGCAGATAGGGAAAACGGGCATATTGCGCCCGCGCCTCATCCATCGCGGCCCATCCGCCGCGATGGATGAGATAAAGCGCCGAAGCGAAACTGGTGCGGTCCTGGCCGCCGGAACATTTAAGGACGAAAGGCCTGGGCGCGCTGTCAAAGGCTTCGATCAGCCGTGTCAGCATGGCGCGGGTGGGAAGCCGCCGGGAATCCAGCATGGCGTCGAGATGGGCGATGCCGCGCGCCGCCGTCGCGCCGGTCTCGTTCTTCCACCAGGACAGATCGTCGTTGCGTCCCCGCAGATTGATCAGCGCCTTGATGCCGCGCTTTTGCAAAAAGGGACCAACGCCACCGGCCCAGGCCTGGGCCGCGCGGGCACAATCGCCTGGCACCACCCAGTGGAAATTGTAGAGAATATCGCCAAGGGACCGCATAATGCGGCGCTTATAGCAGAGCGGGAGAGCCGATGCGCATTTCGAAATCCCTGCTGGATCGCGGCTGGGCCTGGTCCACCGGATTGGGGTTGATCGTGCTGGCGGCTTTGGCCGGCATGGATCTGTGGCTGAAATCGCAGACCGGGGTTTCCACCACCGATCTGCAGGAGCTTTCCAGCGCGGCCCAGTACCGCCTGGCGTTTCACGCCTGGGCGCCGGAGCCCTATGCCGTGCGGGCGGGCTTCGATCTGGGGCTGGATTATCTGCTGATGCCGCTCTACGCGATAAGCTTCTTTCTGTCCGGCGTCATCGTGGCGGAGAGTTTCACCCCCGGCCGCAGTCCCTTTCGCCGTTATGTGCTGATGGCCGCGATGGTGGCGCCGGTTGCCGCGCTGCTGGACGCGGTCGAAAACGCGCTGCAACTTACCATGCTCCTGAGCGGCGCGACCGACAATCTGGCGCGGATCGCTTTTAATGTCTCCAGCGCCAAGACGGTGGCGATCACGGTGGGAATGGTGCTCCTGATCGGCGCCATCATGGCCAAGTTCGGCCTGCGCAGGGCCCGCGCCCGGCCCGTGATCGAGCCCTGATCGGCGCGCGGAAAAGACAGTGCCATCCGAGGCTTGACCGGCAAGCGCCTTTCCGTATAGTGCGCCGCTCTTCGGAAACCTGCCGTTTCCGGAAAACCGTTCCATTTCAAGGAATTAGACCATGTACGCGGTCGTCCGCACCGGCGGAAAACAGTATCGGGTTGCCAAGGATTCGATCCTCAAGGTGGAAAGCCTTGTGGGCGATGTCGGCTCCAAGCTGACCCTGAGCGAAGTGCTGATGCTGGGCGGCGACACCCCCAAGCTGGGCGCGCCGCTGGTCAAGGGCGCTTCGGTTGAGTGCGAAATCCTCGAGCATGGTCAGGGCGAAAAGGTCGTGGCCTTCAAGAAGAAGCGCCGCAAGAACACCCATCGCAAGCGCGGTCATCGCCAGCATTTCACTGCCGTGAAAGTGCTCTCGATTTCGGCCGGCAAGGAATAAGTCATGGCGCACAAGAAAGCAGGCGGTTCCTCTCGCAACGGTCGTGACTCGGCCGGCCAGCGTCTGGGCGTGAAGCTGTTCGGCGGCGAGAAGATTTCCGGCGGCAATGTGATCGTGCGTCAGCGCGGCACCAAATTCTGGCCGGGCGAAAATGTCGGCATGGGCAAGGATCATACGCTCTTTGCGCTTTGCGACGGCAACGTCACCTTCAAGTCCGGTTTCAAGCGTCGCACGTTCGTATCCGTGACGACCGCCCAAAACCCGGCGGCGAAGATCGCGGCAGAATAGGCGGCTGAAGACATAGGCCGCCACGTATTGGCGGCCCGTTATGCGAGGGAGATGGTCCGCCATCTCCCTTT
Organism: uncultured Alphaproteobacteria bacterium; assembly: GCA_903897605.1. Taxonomy (GTDB): domain Bacteria; phylum Pseudomonadota; class Alphaproteobacteria; order Micropepsales; family Micropepsaceae; genus Rhizomicrobium. Next base: position 61,974 of record CAIUCH010000001.1, on the reverse strand, counting down.
TTTATTCCTCGCCAACGAAAGCGGGGAAACGTGTCATGTCATTTTTGGAGAGCGAAAGACTGATATTGCGGACGCCCAGGCCTGGCGATATTCAGGCAATGACGGTGTGGCTGGGCGATTTCAGCGTTTCGCGCAATCTGGCGAAGGTGCCGCATCCTTACAGCGAAGCCGATTCCGAGGATTTTGTCGCCACGCGCGGCCGCCATGGCGATGGCCATTACCATTTCACCATTGCGCGCAAGCAAGACGGTCTGTTTCTGGGCGGCATTGGATTGAATCAGGAAGAAGCCGGACATGAATTCGGCTACTGGCTGGGCAAGCCGTTCTGGGGGATGGGATATGCCAGCGAAGCGGCGCGGACGCTGTCCCGCTTCGCCTTCGAGACACTGGACTTGCCCTTCCTATGGGCGGGCTGGTTTCACGACAATCCAGCTTCCGGTCATGTCCTGGCCAAGTTGGGGGCCCGCCACAATGGCAGCAGGATGCGCGATTGCGCCGCCCGCGGCGTCAAAGTGCTGTGCCATGAGATGCTGTTGACGCGGGAGGCTTTCCTCCTGAAAAAGGCGGCCTGAAAGGCTCTCGTTATGAAGTTCTTGGATATCGCAAAGGTCTATGCTTCCAGCGGTGCTGGCGGCAATGGCTGCATTGCGTTTCGGCGCGAGAAGTTCATGGAGTATGGCGGACCCTATGGCGGCGATGGCGGACGGGGCGGCAATGTCTGGGTCGAGGCCGTCGACAATCTCAACACCCTGATCGATTACCGCTTTCAACAGCATGTGAAGGCCAAGAATGGCGGAGGCGGCAAGGGCAAGGTGATGACCGGCGCCAATGGCGAGGACGCCATCATGAAGGTACCGCCCGGCACGCAGGTTTATGAAGAAGATGGCGAGACCTTGGTCGCTGATCTGGCCGAGGTCGGGCAGCGCGTGCGGTTGCTGCGCGGCGGCAATGGCGGTTTCGGCAACGCGCATTTCAAGAGTCCCACCAACCAGGCGCCGCGCCATGCCAATCCCGGCCAGCCCGGCGAAGAGAAAATTCTTATTCTCAAGCTGAAGTTGATTGCCGATGCGGGCCTGATCGGCATGCCCAATGCGGGCAAGAGTACATTTCTTTCCCGTGTCTCGGCGGCGCGGCCCAAGATCGCGGACTATCCGTTCACCACGCTGGAGCCACAATTGGGCGTGGTGAAGATCGATACCACCGATTTTGTGCTAGCCGATCTGCCGGGCTTGATCGAGGGCGCGCATGAAGGCGTCGGCCTGGGCGACCGATTTCTTGGCCATGCCGAACGCTGCGGCGCGATCCTGCATCTGGTGGACGGCACCGGCGATGCGGTGGCGAAAACCTACAAGATCATTCGCGGCGAAGTCGAAGCCTATGGCCATGGCCTGAGCGAAAAGCACGAGATTGTGGCGCTCAACAAGATCGATGCCATTGCGAAAGCGGCGCTGGCGAAGAAAAAAGCCGCCCTGGAAAAAGCCTGTGGCCAGAAAGTCTACCTGATCTCAGGCGTTTCGGGCGCCGGAGTGGACGATGTGCTGCGGGAAATGGCGAAAGAGATCCGTAAACGCCGCAAGCCCAAGACCGCCAAGGCGATAAAGGCGGCGAAAGAGAAATGGGCGCCATGAGCGGGTTCTTCTCCAACACCAAGCTGATCGTGGTGAAGGTGGGATCGTCGCTCCTGGTCGATGGCGCCAGCGGCACGCTCAGGCGCGACTGGTTGGTTTCCTTGTGCGCCGATGTGGCGGCGCTGCGCCACCAGGGCGCGAAAGTGATCCTGGTATCGTCGGGCTCCATCGCGCTGGGACGCAATCTTTTGAAACTGCCGTCCGGGGCATTGCGGCTGGAAGAAAGTCAGGCGGCGGCGGCGGCGGGGCAGGTGCGTCTGGCGCAGGCCTATTCCGATCTGCTGGCGGGCGTGGATCTGGTCGCGGCGCAGATTCTGCTTACCCTCGGCGACACCGAGGAACGCGACCGCTATCTGAACGCACGCGCCACGCTCAATACCTTGCTCGATCTTGGCGCGGTGCCGGTGATCAACGAGAACGACACGGTGGCAACGGCGGAGATCCGTTTCGGCGACAATGACCGGCTTGGCGCCCGGGTGGCTTCGATGATGGGTGCCGACAAGCTGGTGCTGCTTTCGGATGTCGATGGGCTTTATACCGCCAACCCGTCGCGCGATGCTTCCGCCAGGCATATTCCAGAGGTTCGCGCCATCACCGCCGAGATCGAGGCGATGGGCGGCGACAGCGTCTCGGGCCTGGGCCGTGGCGGCATGACGTCCAAGCTGATCGCCGCCAAGATCGCGACCGGCGCGGGTTGCGACGTCATCATCGCCAAAGGCGAAAGCCTTCATCCGGTCGCCGCCATTGCCGACGGCGCGCGGCATACTGTTTTTCGGGCCAGTCTTTCACCCACTTTGGCGCGCAAGCGTTGGATCGCGGGCGGGCTGAAGCCCGAAGGCGTACTGGTGATCGACGAGGGCGCGGTCAAGGCGCTGAGCGAAGGCAAGAGCCTCCTGCCGGCGGGCATCCGCCAGGTCGATGGCCGCTTCGAGCGCGGCGACACCGTGCTGGTCAAGGACCGTCAAGGGCGCGAAATCGCGCGCGGGCTGACAGCTTATAATGCGTCGGACGCAGAGCGGATTGCGGGCAAACGCACGGTCGAAATCGAGGCCATTCTGGGCTATCGTGGCCGGGACGAGATGATCCATCGCGACGATCTGGCGCTGACGAGCCAGTGACGGAAAACGCCATGACCCTGCATGACAAAACCGATGCCTTGACTGCCGAGATGATGGCCGTCGGCGCCGCCGCGCGTGAAGCGGCGCGGGCGGTGCGCGAAGCTGATGACGCCACCAAGACAAAGGCCCTTCGCGAAGCGGCCCGCGCCATCCGTGCCCGCAAGGCGGAAATCCTGGCCGCCAATGCGCGCGATCTGGACGCGGCCAAGGCCAACAACATGCCGGCCGCGATGCAGGACCGTCTGGCGTTGAACCACGCCCGCATCGAGGCAATGGCGAAGGGCGTGGAAGATGTCGCCGCCCAACCCGATCCCAATGGCCGCGAGCTGGCGCGCTGGACCCGGCCCAATGGCCTCGACATCGCCCGCGTTTCGACGCCCATCGGCGTGATCGGCATCATCTATGAATCGCGTCCTAATGTGACGGCGGATGCCGGTGCGATCGCGTTGAAGGCGGGCAATGTCGCAATCCTGCGCGGCGGTTCGGATTCGTTGCACTCCGCCAGCGCCATTCATGCCGCGATGACCGATGGGTTGAAGGCGGCGGGGCTTCCCGAAGCCGCCATCCAATATATCCGCAATACCGACCGCGCCGCGGTTGGACTGATGCTGGAAGGCTTGAACGGTACCGTCGATCTGATTATTCCGCGCGGCGGCAAGGGCTTGACCAGCCGGGTGATGCGCGAGGCGCGGGTGCCGGTGTTGGCGCATCTCGAAGGGCTTTGCCATGTCTATGTCCATGCCAATGCCGATTTGGAAATGTCGCGCAAGGTGGTGCTCAACGCCAAAATGCGGCGCACCTCGGTTTGCGGCGCGGCGGAAACCTTGCTGCTGGACCGCGCCATCCTGAAAAGTCACGGCCTTCCCATTCTGGAAGATCTTGCCAGGGCCGGTTGTGAAATCCGCGGCGACGAAGCCGTGCGCGGCATCTTCCCGGCCGCCAAACCCGCGACGGAAGAAGATTGGCGCACCGAATATCTCGACGCCATCATCGCGGTGCGCGTGGTCGACAATTTGGAAGCGGCGATCCAGCATATCGAGCATTATGGCTCGCATCACACCGACTCGATTCTCACCGATGACGAGCAAGCGGCGGAGACATTTCTCAATGCGCTCGACAGCGCCATCGTGCTGTGGAACGCCTCGACCCAATTCGCCGATGGCGGCGAATTCGGCATGGGCGCGGAAATCGGCATCGGCACCGGAAAGCTTCATGCCCGCGGGCCGGTCGGGGTGGAACAACTCACCACCTTCAAATATGTCGTGCGCGGCATGGGCCAGGTTCGGCCATGACCACCCATAAAGGCGGCTGCCACTGCGGCAAGATCGCCTACGAATTCGATGGCGAGATCGGCACCGTCATGGATTGCAATTGTTCGCTGTGCCAAAAGCGCGGCGGATTGCTGCAATTCATTCCCGCCTCCGCCTTCCGGCTGGCAACGTCGCGCGACGATCTGGGTACTTATAAATTCAACAAACATTCGATCGCACATCACTTTTGCAAGCATTGCGGCATCGCGCCTTTCTCGGAAGGCGCCGATCCCAAGGGCAACAAGATGGTGGCGATCAATGTGCGTTGCGTGGACGGCATTGAGCTGCATACGCTTGACGTCAAACCCTTTGATGGGCGCGATCGATAGGCATGAAGGATTGGATCGCTCCGCCGGGACCGGTGGCTGACGGCCTTCGCATCGGCCTGTTGGGCGGTTCGTTCAACCCGGCGCATTCCGGACATCTCTACGTCAGCGAGACGGCATTGAAGCGATTGAAGCTCGATTCCGTCTGGTGGCTGGTCAGTCCCGGGAACCCCTTGAAAAACAAATCCCCGATGGCAAACCTGGCGACACGGCTGGACAGCGCGCGCCAAATGGCGGTGCATCATCCACGCATCCATGTCAGCGCGTTGGAGCAATCGTTGCACACGATCTACACGATCGACACGGTGGAAGCGTTGCAACGCCGCTTTCCGAACATTCATTTCGTCTGGCTGATGGGAAGCGACAATCTGGAGCAATTCAGCCGTTGGCGGCGGTGGCGGGATCTGGCCGGCCGCATCCCCATTGCGGTGATACAGCGGCCCGGCAGCATACTGGCGGCACTCCATGCGCCTTTGGTGCGGCGCTTCGGGGCGGTGCGCGATCCCAGCAGGCGGCCTGATCCGCCGGTCGTCATGGTGCTGGACGGCGCGCGCAACAGCGAAAGCGCGACGCGGCTGCGCGCGCTTCAGCCCTTGGACCGATGAAGCCCTTCGGGCTTGGGCCGGTGACGGGCCCATGCTAGATTTGCCCTGATCGCTGGAGAAAAGCCCCTGAAAGCCGCCAAAAAGCCTGTAAAAAAGCCTGTCAAAAAGGCCATCAAAAAAGCCGCTCCCAAGCCGTCCAAGGCAAAAGCAGCCCCCCGCAAATCCGCCAAGCCCAAGCCGAAAAAGGCCGTAAAGGCCAAAAGGGTCGCCAGGCCCGAAGCGGCAAAGCCGGCGCCGCCAAGCGAATTGCTGAAACGCATTGTGGCCTCGCTGGAAGACGACAAGGCCGAAGCGATTGTCACGGTCGATCTGGCGGGACGTTCTTCGCTGTGCGACGCGGCCGTGGTCGCGAGCGGCCGCTCGTCGCGGCATGTGATGTCCATCGCCGAACATCTGGCACGACGCCTGAAGGAACAGGGTTATGGCACCCGTCCCGTCACCGGCGCGGCCCAGGGCGATTGGGTGCTGGTCGATGCCGGCGATGTCATCGTTCACGTCTTCCGTCCGGAAGTGCGCGACTATTACGATCTCGAAGGCATGTGGAACGTCGCATTGCCCAGCCGGGCCTGAACCGTGCGTTTGACGATCCTTGCTGTCGGCCATGCGTGCGGAACAGGAGCATCGCCAGGAAAAGTGTAAGCGGTTTTCCGAGCGGCGCCGGAGGCGCCAATTGAAAAATTGGGCGCGTCCGCGCCCAGGCCGATGCGACCAAAATGAATCGGACGGCAAGGGGACGGATTTGCGCCTTTCAATTTTAGCAATTGGCCACGCGCGCGGAACGTCCGAAGGGGCGCTGTGCGACGAGTTTCGGGATCGCGCCATCAAGATGGGCCGCAACATGGGCTTCACCTCCGTCATCGTCGAAGAGCTGGCGGTCGGCAAGGCGCGTGACGCCGCCACCCGCATGGCGGACGAAGCCGCGCGGCTGGCGGCGAAGCTTCCGGACGGCGCGCATATCGTGCTGTTGGACGCCAGGGGCAAAGGCATGATCTCGGAAGATTTCGCCGAGATGCTGGGAAGCTTGCGCGATGTCGGCACCAAGGACCTGGTATTTGTCATCGGCGGACCGGATGGACTGGCGCCGCTGCCAGGCAAGAAAGCGGGCCGCAGCCTGGCATTTGGACCCCAGACCTGGCCGCATCTGCTGGCCCGGGCTCTGTTGCTGGAGCAGGTCTATCGCGCCATGACCATCCTGGCGGGTCATCCCTATCATCGGGCCTAGTGGCGCCGGGCCCGGCGGGCGATAAGCTTTTCTTAACCACGATTGGCGATGTTAGCCTGTCGTAATGGGATTCCAAGCCCATGGAAATCAAAAGCACCAGCCGTGTCGAATCCGGCGCCATCAGGCGCAAACCGGCCAGTGCAAGCACGGGCGGAACCTTCACGGTTTCCGATGCGGCCGAACCACATGCCCAGATCGTTGCGGGCCCGGGCCCGATCGCGGCACTCGATTCCATCCTGGCGCTGCAGGACATGGGTGACGCCTCCGATGGCCGTTCCAAGGGCCTGGCGCATGGCGAACAGCTGCTCGACATTCTGGATGCGGTGCGCGATGGCTTGCTGGCGGGCGGCATTCCCCGCGCCACTTTGAACCGCCTGGCGGTGGCGGTGACGCGCCGCCACGATGTTTTCGCGGACCCCAAATTGCAAGACGTGCTCGATCAGATCGAGCTGCGTGCCCATGTCGAGCTGGCCAAGCTGGAAGTGCTCGACAAGCGTATCGCCTAGCTCTCGGGGCGCGGGCCAGATCGACCAGAAATAAATTCGAGCTGGCCAAGCTGGAAGTGCTCGACAAGCGAATCGTCTGACGCCGCCGTCAAAGGCCAAGGAAGGGCTTAAACCCGCCAAAGATCATGCGCTTGCCATCGAAGGGTATGTTGTTCTCGTATTTTTTCAGACGCGGATCTTCCATCGCCTTTTTGTTGGCGCTGTCGCGCGTCTCGCGGCTGTCATAAACGATCCAGGAAAAGATCACGACTTCGTCCTCGGTCGCCTGCACGGACCGGGGGAAGGATGTCAGTTTGCCGTAGGGCACATCATCCCCGACGCATTCGACGTAATCGACCGCGCCATATTCCTTCCAGACCGGGGCGCATTCGTGCGCCATCGCCTTGTAGGCGTCCAGCTTGCTCTTCGGCACGGCAATCACAAATCCGTCGACATAGGCCATGGCGTTCTCCCTTGGTGGTGCCCAGGCAATTGAACACGATCCGATCCGCGAGCGGCCAGGCTTTTTAAGCAACGAACCAAAGAAAAAGGCGGCCGAGGCCGCCTTTTTTTATCGCCTTGACTCAGACCCGCCTCCCCTCGTGCGAAGCACTGGAGGGGAGGTGGCCGTAGCAACCTCTCGAGGTTGCGTAGGCCGGAGGGGTTAAACGTCCAAAAGCATGCGCTCGGGGTCTTCCAAATTTTCCTTCACCCGCACTAGGAAGGTGACGGCATCGCGGCCATCCACCAGGCGGTGATCGTAGCTCAGCGCCAGATACATCATCGGACGGATCTCGACCTTGCCGTCGACCGCCATGGGGCGGGGCTGGATCTTGTGCATGCCCAGGATGCCGGACTGCGGCGAATTGAGGATCGGCGTGGACATCAGCGAACCGAACACGCCGCCATTGGTGATGGAGAAGGTGCCGCCCTGCAATTCCTCAAGCTTGAGCTTGTTGTCGCGAGCGCGCAGGCCGAAATCCATCACCGCCTTTTCGATCCCCGCCAGGGAAAGCTGATCGGCGTCGCGCACCACCGGCACCACCAGGCCGCGGTCGGTCGAGACCGCAACGCCGATGTCGTAATAATTCTTGTAGATGATGTTGTCGCCTTCGATCTCGGCGTTCACGTTCGGCAATTCCTTCAGCGCCGAGACGCAGGCCTTGGCGAAGAAGCCCATGAAGCCCAGGCGCACGCCGTGGCGCTTCTCGAAGCTGTCCTTGTATTCGCTGCGCAGCGCCATCACCCGGGTCATGTCCACTTCGTTGAAGGTGGTGAGCTGGGCAGCGGTGTTCTGCGATTCCTTCAGCCGCAGCGCGATGGTCTTGCGCAGCCGCGTCATCGCCACTTTCTCTTCGCGTTCGGCGTGGCTGCGCGGGCCCGCAGGCACGGCGGGGGCGGGCTTGGCGGCGCGGACTTCCAAAGCGCCCAGCATGTCACCCTTGGTGACGCGGCCATCGCGGCCGGTGCCGGCAACGGTGGATGTGGGAATGCCGGATTCCTCGGCCATGCGGCGGGCCGACGGCATTGCCGGCGCTTCCGTCTTTGGCGCGGGGGCCGGTGCCGTGGCAGGCGCGGCAACCGGAGCAAGTTTGGGGACTTCGGCTTTCGGCGCAGCGGCGGGCGGTGCCGCCGTCTTGGTACCGGCCTTGCCTTCGGCGATGGAGCCCAGGATCGCGCCGACCTGAACCGTGGCGCCGGCCTGCACGGAAATGGATTCAATCGAGCCGGCGGCGGGCGCGGGTACTTCGACCGTCACCTTGTCGGTTTCCAGCTCCAGGATCGGTTCGTCGCGGGCGACGCTATCGCCTTCCTTCTTGAACCAGCGTGCGACGGTGGCTTCGGTCACGGATTCGCCCATCGCGGGCACTTTGATTTCGATGGTCATAACGTCCTCTCGGATGGCGCTGATCCGCGCCGCTCAATCACAATGTCAGTGCGTCGTTCAGAAAGGCGGCAAGTTCCGCCAGATGCTGCTTCATCAGGCCCGCCGCGGTCGAGGCATATTCCGGCCGCCCGACATAGTGGGGGCGCGCCTTGCCGCCCATCAGGGCTTCCAGGCGGGGCGCCACGAAGCTCCAGGCACCTTGATTCTTGGGCTCTTCCTGGCACCAGACGATCTCGGCAGTGGGGAAGCGGTTCAGTTCCTCGGCCAGAACATTGTCCGGGAAAGGATAGAGCTGTTCCAGCCGCAGGATCTGGACGCGGCCTTCGTCGCGTTTCTCGCGCTCTTCCATCAGGTCGAAATAAACTTTGCCGGAACAGATCACCACCCGCTTGATGTCGGCATCCTTGACCAGCTTGACGGTGGTGGCGCCGGGCACCACTTCGGCCTGGTCGCGCAGCACGCGATGGAACGAGTTGCGCGATTCCATGTCGGCGAGGAACGAAACGCAGCGCTTGTGGCGCAACAGCGACTTCGGCGTCATCACGACTAGGGGCTTGCGGAAGGCGCGGTGCATCTGGCGCCGGATCATGTGGAAATAATTCGCCGGCGTGGTCGGCACGCAGACCTGCATATTGTCCTGGGCGCAGAGTTGCAGATAGCGCTCCAGCCGGGCGGAGGAATGCTCCGGCCCCTGGCCCTCATAGCCATGCGGCAAGAGCAGCACCAGGCCGGACATGCGCAGCCACTTCATTTCGCCGGAGGAGATGAACTGATCCATCACCACCTGGGCGCCATTGGCGAAGTCGCCGAACTGCGCTTCCCACAAGACCAAGGTCTTGGGATCGGCGGTGGTGTAGCCATACTCAAAGCCCAGTACCGCTTCTTCCGAAAGCAGCGTGTCGACCACTTCGAACTCGCCCTGGCCTTCGCGGATATGGTTGAGCGGCAAATAGCGTTCTTCGCTTTCCTGATCCACCAGCGCGGAGTGGCGCTGCGAGAAGGTGCCGCGCGAAGCATCCTGGCCCGACAGGCGCACATCGGTGCCTTCGTCGAGCAAGGTGCCGAACGCCAGCGCCTCGGCGGTGGCCCAGTCGAAGCCCTTGCCGGTCTCGAACATCTGCGCCTTGGCTTCCAGCTGGCGCGCGATGGTCTTGTGCAGATGAAATCCGTCCGGCGCCGTCACCAGCGCCTTGCCGACTTTCTTCAGCATATCTTCCGGCACGCCGGTTTCGCCGCGCCGGTCGCTGTTCTTCGGCGCCGAGGCCATGCCGGCCCAGCGCCCATCCAGCCAATCGGCCCGGTTGGGCAGGTGCGCCTTGGAGGCGTCGTATTCCTCGTCCAGCCTTTGATTGAAGGCCGATTGCATCGCCGCGATATCGGCATCGGTCACGGTGCCTTCGGCCACCAGTTTCTTGCTGTAGAGCTGCAAGGTGGTCGCATGGTCCTTGATGACGCGGTACATCAGAGGTTGAGTGAAGGCCGGCTCGTCCGCTTCATTGTGACCGAATCTGCGATAGCAGATCATGTCGAGCACCACATCCTTGTGGAAGAGCTGGCGGAATTCGGTGGCGATGCGCGCGGCATGGACCACGGCTTCCGGATCGTCGCCATTCACATGGAAGATCGGCGCCTGCACCATCAGCGCGACATCGGTGCAATAGGGCGAGGAGCGCGAATAGATCGGCGCGGTGGTGAAGCCGATCTGGTTGTTGATGATGAAATGGATGGTGCCGCCGGTGCGGAAGCCCTTGGTGCCGGAAGCGGCGAAGCATTCCGCCACCACGCCCTGGCCCGAGAAGGCCGCGTCGCCATGAATGAGCAGCGGCAGCACGGACGAGCGGCTCTGATTGTCGCCCAGCTGATGCTGCTTGGCGCGCGCCTTGCCCAGGACCACCGGATTGACGATCTCCAGATGCGACGGGTTGGGGGTCAAGGACAGATGCACCTGGCGGCCGTCGAACTCGCGGTCCGAGGACGCGCCGAGATGATATTTGACGTCACCCGAACCTTCCACGTCCGACGGATTGGCGCCGCCGCCCTGGAATTCGTGGAACAGCTGTCGATAGGGTTTGCCCATCACATTGACCAGGATGTTGAGACGGCCGCGATGGGCCATGCCCAGCACGATCTCCTTCACGCCCAGCTGGCCGCCGCGCTTGATGATCTGTTCCAACGCCGGAATGGTGGCTTCGCCGCCATCCAGGCCAAAACGCTTGGTGCCGACAAACCGGGCCGAAGCGAATTTCTCGAAGCCTTCGCCTTCGATCAGCTTGTTGAGGATCGCCTTCTTGCCTTCGGGTGTGAAGGCGATGTCTTTGTCCGGCCCCTCGATCCGGCGTTGCAGCCAGTCCTTTTGCTCGGCATCGGTGATGTGCATGAACTCATAACCGATGCGGCCGCAATAGGTCCGCTGCAGCAGATCGGTAATCTGGCGAGGCGTGGCGCTTTCCATTCCCATCACGCCATCGATGAAGATGGGCTTGTCCATCTCCGCATCGTGAAAGCCATAAAAGGCGGGATCGAGTTGCGGATGCGGCTGGCGCGGCGTGATTTTGAGGGGATCGAGATCGGCTTCGAGATGGCCGATGATGCGATAGGCGCGCACCAGCTGGATGGCGCGGATGGAATCCTGGGCGACGGCGCGGGCGTTCTGGCCATCGGCGGCCGCACTCTTGCCGGGCGCGACTTTGGCGGCGGCGGACTTGAGGGGAGCAGTTTGGCCGCTCAGCGCACCGGTGATCTCGTCACAGGGAGTTTCGGGCTTGCGGTCGCGGTGCCAGGCCGGGCCGCGGCCCAGCTGGGTCGGAGAAAGGCCCTGCTCGCCCAGGCCCGCGAAATAGGCCTGCCACTCGGGGTCCACCGAGCCGGGGTTGGCGAGGTATTGGGCGTAAAGGCCTTCCAGGAAGGCGGCATTGGTGACGGACAGGAAGCTGGTCGCGTCGAAGATTTCATTCGAGGCGCGATTGATGCGATCTGCGGGAGATTGTTCAGTCATTTCAGATGTTTAAGGGTCAGCTTGTTAGGCTTGAGCCTGTCCTGGGCCGCTGGGGATTGCGGACGTTCCGAGTGGGTGGGGTGGTACCGCCTTTAACGAGCCGATTCAACGGCGAATGCAGTTAATATGGCCCCAAAAGCCCGCGAATGCGATGCAAAAACCCCGCGCAAGGGGTCTGGCGCGGGGCGGCAGTTCTGCAAATAAGTATCTTGTCGTTACTTGCCGGAAAGCAGCTCCACCAAGGTGGTGCCCAGGGCGGCCGGATTGGGCGAGACACGAATGCCCGCCGCCTTCATCGCCTCGATCTTGCTGTCGGCGCCGCCCTTGCCGCCGGAGATGATGGCGCCGGCATGGCCCATGCGGCGGCCCGGCGGGGCGGTGACGCCGGCGATGAATCCCACCATCGGCTTCTTGATCTTGGAATGGCGGATGAAATCGGCCGCATCTTCCTCGGCGGTGCCGCCGATCTCGCCGATCATGATGATGCTTTGGGTTTCCGGATCGGCCAGCAGCATTTCCAGCACTTCGATATGTTCGGTGCCCTTGACCGGGTCGCCGCCAATGCCAACGCAGGTGGTCTGACCCAGGCCCACCGCCGTGGTCTGCCACACCGCTTCATAGGTGAGGGTGCCGGAGCGCGAGACAATGCCCACCGTGCCGCGGCGATGGATGTGGCCCGGCATGATGCCGATCTTGCATTCGCCGGGCGTAATCACGCCGGGGCAGTTGGGGCCGATCAGGCGCGACTTGGAGCCCGACAAAGCGCGCTTCACCTTCACCATGTCCAGCACCGGAATGCCTTCGGTGATGCAAACGATCAGCGGCACTTCCGCGTCGATCGCTTCCAGAATGGCATCGGCGGCAAAAGGCGGCGGCACGTAAATGGCGGAGGCGTCGGCGCCCACTTTTTCCTTGGCTTCGCGCACCGTATCGAACACCGGCAGGCCGAGATGGGTCTGGCCGCCTTTGCCCGGGGTGGTGCCGCCCACCATCTTGGTGCCATAGGCGATGGCCTGTTCGGAATGAAAGGTGCCCTGGCTGCCGGTGAAGCCCTGGCAGATGACCTTGGTGTTCTTGTCGATAAGAATGGACATACTCAGATCCTATTTTTCGGATGAGGTGCTTCTATGTCTTCTATCCAGACTCGGATTGAAGAAATTTGTTTGTCGTGAACTTCAACGGAAAAGGTCCAGGGCCGGTAAGTCCAGACCAAGGTTCCTGCCTCATCGCTTTTATCAAGTTGCAAGGGCGCGCCCAGCCGCTCACGTAGTGCGTCTTCCGAGTCGCCAAGCGCCAACCCAGAGAAGAACCAGGGACTGGGAAATGCTTTCCCGGTCAGCTGTATGCTGGTGGCAGTGGCATCATTGCCGTAAACCACGATGGCATATGTGGCCACGAATTCTGAATCGCCACGATTGACCGAATAGGCGAAATTCTCACGGCCATCTTGCACGACCATCGTTGCAGGAGCGCCCAATATTTTTTCCAGATCGGTTCTGGGCATGCCAACATATAGCGGCCCCACGCGCATACAGACCTGATCCGATTGCCAATGCATGGAGCCTGTCTTGTCTCCATCCGCCTTGTCCATGTGGCATGCAAAACCATTGCCTGCGCGCTCGTATCGCGGCAGGGGATCGGCGTAATCAGCTGCGAGCGCCGAGCCGGCAAGAGCCAGAATGCCCGCGACCAATGTAACCAGTCGCCTCACGTTATTTTGTGCCCTTGACGGCCTTGACGACCTTTTCGGCCGCGTCGGCGAGATCGTTCGCGGAAGTGATGGCGAGGCCGGATTTGGCCAGGATCTGCTTGCCCAATTCGACATTGGTGCCCTCCAGGCGCACCACCAGCGGCACCTTCAGAGAGACCTCTTTCGCCGCGGCGATGATGCCTTCGGCGATGATGTCGCATTTCATGATGCCGCCGAAGATATTGACCAGGATGCCCTTCACATTGGGATCGCTGACAATGATCTTGAAAGCGGCGGTGACTTTTTCCTTTGACGCGCCGCCGCCGACATCCAGGAAGTTGGCGGGCTCGCTGCCATAAAGCTTGATGATGTCCATGGTCGCCATCGCCAGGCCCGCGCCGTTGACCATGCAGCCGATCTCGCCATCGAGCTTGACGTAGGAGAGGTCGTATTTCGACGCCTCGACCTCCATCGGATCTTCCTCGTCCAGATCGCGCAGCGCCTGGATGTCCTTGTGGCGGTAAAGCGCGTTGTCGTCGAAATTGATCTTGGCATCGAGGCAGATGATCTTGCCGTCCTTGGTCACGACCAGGGGATTGACCTCGAGCAGGCTCATATCCTTGGCGACGAAGGCGTCGTAAAGGCTCTTCACCACTTGGCCGATCTGCTTGGCAGTATCGCCTTTCAATATGAGCGCGTCGGCGATCTCGTTGCCGATATAGGGCGAATAGCCGACGACCGGTTCGATCTGGAAGGTCTGGATTTTTTCCGGCGTCTTGTGCGCCACTTCCTCGATATCCATGCCGCCTTCGGTGGAGACGATGAAAGCGATGCGGCTGGTGGCGCGGTCCACCAGGGCGGAAAGATAAAGCTCGCGCTCGATCGCCGAGCCGTCTTCGATATAGAGACGCTTGACCAAACGTCCGTGCGGACCGGTCTGATGCGTCACCAGGGTCATGCCCAGCATGCGCTGGGCTTCTTTCTTCACGTCCTCGATGGATTTGACCACCTTGACGCCGCCGCCCTTGCCACGGCCGCCGGCATGGATCTGCGCCTTCACCACCCAAACCGGACCGGGCAGGCTTTGCGCCGCCTGGACGGCCTCTTCCACCGTGAAGGCGGGCTTGCCATTGGGCACCGGTGTCCCGAAGCCGCGCAGGACTTCCTTGGCCTGATATTCGTGAATGTTCATGAGGGACGAAACCTTGAATGGGCGGGGCTGAAACGAGGCGGAGGAGGCCTTACACGGCCTCCAATTGCAAGAGCCATATCGCCGCCCCGACAGAGGTTTTCGGCAGTAAAACCTAATCTTAATGGCGCCCCGGCGAATATCGCCCGCATGAGTGACGTTCTGCATTCGTCCCGGCATTTGTCCCGTCCGGCGGGCAGCTTTGTGCTGCTGCTGATCCTTTTGGCGGCGGCGATCGGGGCGATCGACTGGGTTTGGGCGATAAAGGGGAACTTCGCGATTGCCGGTCACGCTTATGCCGCTCTTGCGGCGATGAGCGTGTTGCTCTGGGGGGCGGGCTATGTCTACGCGACCTGGCGTCCGGAACCGAGGCTCGCGGCGATGTTGTTCGGCACGGGGTTTCTGATCGCCTTCACCGCCGCGGCGAGCGTGCTCAACACCATGTTGCTGACGGTCGCCGGGCCTCGCATCGACTCTGTGCTGGCCCAGGCCGACATCGCGATGGGGTTCGACTGGCCCGCCATGATGCGGGACCTGGCGAACCACCCCAGAGTGTTGCTGGTGTTGCAGCTGGCCTATGGCGTGCTGTTGCCGCAGATCGCGCTTGCGGTGGTCGTGCTGGGAACCTGGGGCCGCATTGCGTCGCTCTATCGCTTTATCCTGGCGGTCGCGATCGGGGCGCTGATCTGCATTTTCATCTGGAGCCTGTTTCCCGCCTTCGGTGCGATGTCGGTCTATCATTTCGATCATGCGCTCGCGGCGCGGCTGCATGTTCCCGTCGACGAAGCCTATGGCCGGGCCTTGATCAAGATGCTGCAGGAAGGCCCCGGTCCCATCACGCCCGACAGCATCAAGGGCCTGATCGGCTTTCCGTCCTTCCATGCCGTGCTGGCGATGCTGCTGATCTGGTATTTGCGGGATGTCCGCTGGGTGCGATGGCCGGCGCTGGTGTTGAACGTCACGGTTATTTTCGCCACGCCGATCGAAGGCGGTCATCATTGGGTGGATGTTTTTGCGGCGGTGCCCGTCACCGTGCTGGCCATCGCACTCTCGCGCCATGCTTTCGCCCGGGCGGCGCAATTGGATTTCGCGCGGACCTCGGCGCGGTCAACGGAAAATATCGCCGCCCCCGCCGCTTGAGGCAAAGGCACCGGTCTCGGCCCGCATCTGTCTCGACCTGGGACCTGGGACCGTGCCAATGCGCATGATGCGCGAAGCATGGGCCTTTCGGCCTGGCCGGTCATTTTTCATTTACCACGACAAATCAGGCCTTCGCGGACGAACATTGCCTTGCGGCCCCATTTCGTACGCTTGGCACGGGTCCTGCTGAGTTCCCTTCCGAGAAGCACGCTCGTGTTCCGTTTCGGAGCAGGGCGTCAGGGGTCATGTGGGGCTATGAAGCATAAGAATTCGCACCTGCTGGTGGGCTATTGGAGCCGATTGAGAGCCGGCCGCGACGTGCCGGATCAGATCGATATCGATCCGCGCTCAATCAAGCGGCTGCTGTCCTACACCTTCATCCTGGATTGCGAGAATCTGGTGCGGCCGATTTATCGCCTGGCCGGCACCGCTTTGTGCGAACGCTTTGGTTTTGAACTCAAGGGCACGGGGTTCCTGGCGCATTGGGAAGCGCAATCGGGTCTGTCGCTGACGGCGCTGCTGCGCCAGGCGCTAAAATTGCGCCAGCCGGTTTGTCTATCCTCCATCGCGGCCACCACCGAAAGCGGCATGGTCGAACTGGAAACCATTCTGACGCCGATCACTTTCAGCGGCGGCGAGCCGACGCGCTTTTTCGGCATGGTGCAAATGTTGTCCGATCCCACTCCGTTGCTGGGCCGCACCATTGCCTATCAAAGACTGATCGCTTCGCAATTGGTGCGGGAAGACGAACCGCTTCCCCTTTACGACCAGAACAATCTTCCGCCGCCACCTCCGCCGCCGGGCGGGATGACGAAATCCCATGCCAAAGCGCCCTATCTGCGTTTGGTGGTCAATCAGGATAATCCCAGCCTGTCCGCCTTTGGCGCGGGCGACCTGCTGCAAAAAATGTTCGAATTGGTGACGGGCGCACGCGCGGCCAATAGCGACGACCAGTCAAAGGTCGGATTCTAGCTCAACCGAATTTCCCGACGCCGCGATCAGGGCTGAGCCGATTGCGGCTGCCGGTTGGGATCCTGAGTCTGCTGCTGGGAATTCTGGGTCACCGGATTGTCAATCGGATCATTGTGCATGATGTCGCGATTGATGGTGAGATCGTGCTGCTGCTGCTGCAGATACGGCACTTCATAACGTTCGATCTGGGCGCGATAATTCTCGAATGTCTTCTCATCCTCCGGCGTGCGCTTGTCGCAGCGCGCCACGGGCAAATGCGCCTGCTCCTGGCACCATAAATCGAAATTCATGGTTTTGACGTCGTAATTCTTGCCAGTTTGGGCGGAAGCGGTCGTCACAATAAGCGCTGCCATCACGGCGGCGACGGAAAATGCGCGCAAATGGATCATCGAGTTCATGACGCACAGCTTAGGCGGTTTGATGGTTTTAGTAACCCCCATCTGTCCGCCACGCGGGCAAGCCCGCTAGCAGACGTTCGACACGCTGCCGCTACCGAACTCCCCCGCCAATGGCTTCGCCTTGCGGGGGAAGAAAGCCGGGACCAAGACGCGCTAAGGCTGAAGCCCTATAACTGTTCGACGGTTCTTGGCTTCTTTCACACCGTCTGCGGTTTGCACCGCCAGATCGGTTTCGCCGACGCCGGATGCCTGGATCGCGGCGCGGCGGGCGCCCATATCCACCAGTGCTTCGACCACGACATTCGCACGCTTGACCGACAGGCGCTTGTTGAAGGCAGCGGATCCCGACGTATCCGTGTGACCAACGACGGTGATGTGCGCCTGGCCGCCGGCGCGGGCGGTGTCGATCACATTGGTGATCACTGCCAGATCCTCAGCCGTGAGGGTCCAGGAATCGAGATCGAAATACGCGGTGTAATCGGCAGGCGCGGGCGCTGCCGCGACAGGGGCTGCCGCTACCGGGACGGGCCGCAGCGGCGGCGGAGCCGGACGGGCTCCATTTTCCAGTGCCACCAGGGACGTGTTCAAAGCCGTGCGGCAGGCCTGGCCTTCATTGGCAAGATTGACGGCGCCGCGGTCGAGGACCCAGCAATCGAAATCGGCCTGGGCACGGGCGGCCTGTTCGGGAAATTGACCCTTGCCTTGCGCGATGGCGCGCACCAGGCGGGCACGCAACCCTTGCGACACCGCATCGCCGGGCGCGGCTTCGGGGCCCGGTTCTTCGCCGGCGGCGGCGCGGTTGGCCTTGGCGCGCAAGGCACTGGCGACGGCGTCAGCGGGGTTGTCGGGACTGCTGTCGAACACGCCCAGCAAATCGCCGAAAAAGCCGCTACCGCCATTGTCCACGGCCTGCGGCGCCGGAGCCGCCGCCGCCTGGCTGGCAAGGTCGGTATAGTCCGTGAACAGCGCCTGGCTGAAAGGCGAGCCAGAAGCGGTCAGATCTTCGTCGCTCATGCAGCCGGCCAGGGCGAGGCTGGCGCAGAGCAGGGATAGAGAGACGAGACGGCGTGGGCCGCTGAAACGGATCAAAAGGCGCATTGGACACTCCCCCAAAACCGGGCTCGCCGGCCACGACGTCATATTGGGACATATAGCGCGCTCCGTGCGCGCCGTTAAGACGGTCCGGGGGCCGAAACCGTCTTATTCGTTGCCGAAATGGACATTTGGTAACCATCTATTGACCTCAAGGCCGTAAAACTGGGCGGGCATCGCGAATCGAGGAATCCGTCCTCCATGGGCTGGCGCCGGTAATGACAGACAGCGAGCTTGCAATAACCAAGGCCCGCGCCGAACGCCGGCGCTTCAAGCGCGTGCGCGTCGGGCTGCCCGGCCGCCTCTTTACGCCCGGTGATAGCAAGGAAGCGCGTTGCCAAGTCTGCGATCTATCTCCCGGCGGAGCCACGATCGTCTGCGAGCTGTCACCCGAGCCCGGCACTCAAGTGGTTCTGTATGTCGATGGCTTTGGCCGTTTCGAGGGTCAGGTGATCCGGCTCGACGAAGCCAATTTCGGCGTGCATTTCTCCTGCACCGCCTTGAAGCGCGAACGCACCGCCGAACAGCTTACGCTTTTTCTCAACAAGGACATAGTCGACGAGACGGTACTGCGCCGTCACGAGCGCACCACCCACAAGGGTTTCGCCAAATTCACCCGCGCCGACGGCCAGATCGTGCATTGCGAAGTGATGGATATTTCCGCCAGCGGCGTTTCGCTCAAGACCGATGTTCGTCCGGCCATCGGTGAGTTTGTGCTGATCGCACAGATGGCCGGCCGTATCGCCCGCCATCACGAGCATGGCCTGGGCATCGAATTCGTCGGCCAGGAAAGAGCCCAGAGCGCCGAACCGACCGCGAGACTCAATCTCGTTCGCTAGTTTACTCCTCCAGCCATGATTACCTCGCCGCCGGCACGCTTCGCGCGCGCAGGGAAAGATGATCTCGACCAAGTTTCAGCGAACGCTGGATTGTCTCGGCGCCGGCTTTCTTCCCCCGCATGGCGAAGCCATTGGCGGGGGAGTTCGGTAGCGGCGGCGTACCGAACGTCTGCTAGCGTTCGGACGGCAAAAGCTCCACTGGAGCTTTTGCTACTCGTCCTCACTGCCCGCGTGGCAGACAGATGGGGGCCTTAAATATCAGCCAGTTTATGTATCTGACTGTTTGCGAGGGTGAGCTTGGCGATGGAAAGTTCGCCGGTGGTTTCCAGCGCCCCCAAGAAGCCGCGGGTGCGTTCCAGGGCTTCGGCATGGGAGGCAGCCCAATCCTCCAGCGCCTGGCGCGCCTGATCGGCGGTCGCCGTGCCTGGCAATTTGGCTAGCAGCGCTTGCGACAAGGCGCGCTGGGCGGCGAAAAGGTCGTCCACCAGCCGGCGGATGGCGAGCCGGTCCCAATGTTCGGAGGCGGTGATGCGCGCCGCCAGCAAGCGGATGCGGTCCAGCCCCAGCCGCGCGCCGACGCCGAAATAAAGCGCCGCCACCGGCGCCATGCCATGGCCGGTGGTGCGCGCCAGCTGCGCGATCTCCGGCGCCACGCCCATCAGTGGCAGCAGACCGATATCGCGCGCCAGATCGTCAGGCACACCCGGCGCGGCAAAGCGGGCGATCCGCGCTTCCGCTTCCTGGGCCTGTTCCGCCGAGATCAGCTCCTTGTGCCCCACGCGCAATGCTTCCACGCCGCCACGGTATAACGTGATGGTTCCCGCCAGATCGTCCTTGGCCGCAACATGGGTGAGGAACCACAGGCCCAAGCGGCGCAAGATCTCCGCGATTTCAGTGTAAAGCCGAATCTGGAATTGGGCATCGACCTTGCCGTCCAGGGCATCGATGCGGGTCTTCAGCGCTTCCAATCCGAACGAGCCTTCCGCCACCGCGAAAGCGCGCGCCACTTCCGCGCCGCTGGCGCCCGACATTTCCTTCATGCGGGCGACAAAGACCGGTCCCGCCAGATTGACCAGGCGGTTGGCGATGGTGGTGGAAATGATTTCGCGCTTGAGGCGATGCTGCGGCAACTCGGCCGCGAAAGTCTTGGCCGCCCGCTGCGGGAAATAGGCCGCCAGAGTGGATGTGAAGGCGGCATCGTCCGGCAGGGCGCTGTCCAGGATTTCCGCGTCCAGATCGAGTTTGGCATAGGCCATCAGGACGGCCAGTTCGGGCCGCGAGAATCCTTTCTTGTCGTTGCCGAGCTTTTGAATGTCGGCGTCGCTGGGCAGGAATTCGACCGCGCGGTCCAGCTTGCCCTTGGCTTCCAGGGCGCGGATGAAACGCGCACCGGCATCGATGTCGCGGGTGGCGGCGGCTTCGGCGACCGACAAGGCCAGGGTCTGATCGTAATTGTCGGCCAGCACCAAGCTGGCGACATCATCCGTCATGTCCGCCAGCACGGCGTCGCGTTTCTGGGAATCGATCTCGCCGCGGCGATAGGGACCGCTGAGCAGGATCTTCAGATTCACTTCGTGATCCGATGTGTCGACGCCGGCGGAATTGTCCACCGCGTCGGTGTCGATGCGACCGCCGCTCCTGGCATATTCGATGCGGCCCAGCTGGGTGACGCCCAGATTGGCGCCTTCGCCGATCACTTTGGCGCCGACGTCGTTGCCATTGACGCGCAAGGCGTCGTTGGCGCGATCTCCGGCGTCCAGATTGGATTGCGCGGCCGATTTGAGATAGGTGCCGATGCCGCCGAACCAGAGCAGATCGGCTTTCGCTTTCAACAGCGCCTTGATCAGCGCCTGGGGCGAAAGCTTGGCGTCCTTGGTCCCGATCAGCGCTTGTACTTCTGGCGTCAGCGCGATTTCCTTCAAGGAACGGGCAAAGATGCCGCCACCGGCGCCCAGCACATCCCGGCTGTAATCGTCCCAGCTGGAGCGGGGAAGATCGAACAGGCGCTGACGCTCGGCAAAGCTTTTGGCGACGTCTCCATTGGGGTCCAGGAAGATGTGGCGGTGATCGAACGCCGCCGCCAGCCGGATGTGCCTGGACAACAGCATGCCATTGCCGAAGACATCGCCCGACATGTCGCCGACACCGATGACGGTGAAATCCTCTTTCTGGATGTCGCGTCCCATTTCGCGGAAATGGCGCTTGACCGCTTCCCAAGCGCCGCGCGCGGTGATGCCCATTTTCTTATGGTCATAGCCATGGCTGCCGCCCGAGGCGAAGGCGTCGCCCAGCCAGAAGCCGCGGCCTTCGGCGATGCCGTTGGCGATGTCGGAGAAGGTGGCGGTGCCCTTGTCGGCGGCGACGACGAGATAGGGATCGTCGCCGTCATGGCGCACCACGTCCGGCGGTGGCACCACCGCGCCATCCGATTTGAGATTGTCGGTGATGTCGAGCAGCGCGTTGATCAGCATCTTGTAGGCCGCGACGCCGGTGTTCATGAACTGGTCGCGGGTGGGATTGGCGGGCATGGTCTTGGGAAAGAAACCGCCCTTGGCGCCGACCGGCACGATCACCGCGTTCTTCACTTGCTGCGCCTTTACCAGGCCCAGAATTTCGGTGCGGAAATCTTCCCGCCGGTCGGACCAGCGGATGCCGCCGCGCGCCACCTTGCCGAAGCGCAGATGCACGCCTTCCATTTGCGGCGAATAGACGAAGATTTCACGCCACGGCCTTGGCGCCGGCAGATCGTCGAGCTTGGCGGAATCCAGCTTGACCGCGACGGTGACGGCCTCGGCCTGATAATAATTGGTGCGCAGGACATTGGCGATCACATTGCGGAAACGGCGGATGATGCGGTCGTCATCCAGGCTAGGGACATCGGCCAGCGCCGCTTCGATGCCGTCGGAAAGCCGTTTCGCCTCCGTTTCGGAATGATTCTTGGGATCGAGCCGGGCGTGAAACAATTGTGTGAGCAGTGCGGCGATTTCCGGATTGCGGACCAGTGCCTGCTCCATATAGTCCTGGCTGAAAGGAAAGGCGGCCTGGCGTAGGAATTTCGCCACCATCCGGATGATCACCACATTGCGCCAGTTGAGCCCCGCGCCGATCACCAGCCGATTGAAGCCATCGCTCTCCGCCCGTCCGCCGAGCACGGCATGAAACACGTCCTGCAGGGGCTCGCGAATATCGTCCAGGCTCGCGGCCTCGCCATCGGACCGTTCCATTTGGAAGTCGAGAATGGCGCCTTCCGCGGTCCAGCCATCGTCGCGCTTGAAGCGGACGGGGAAAGCGTCTTCCGCGATGACTTTCAAACCCAGATTCTCGAACACCGGCAACGAAACGGATAAAGGCAATACCTCGCCCAGCACGTACAGTTTCAAGCGCAGCGCGCTATGGGCGTCATTGGGTTTGCGATAGGCGCGCGCCTCCACCTTCAGACCATCGTCGCGCGCCGCCAGACTTTCCAATATGTCGAGATCCGCCGCCGCGTCGTGGGCCGGGAAGGCGCCGCGATATCCCGGAGAGAACTGGACAGCGCGGGCGGTCACACGGCGCAGGCCCTCGGCGCGGCCATGGCGCGCGGACATGGCTTCCAGGAAAGCATCGTCCCAGGTCCGGATCGCATCGGCGATCTGGTGTTCCAGGGCGCGGATATCGACCACCGGGCGCGGGCCCTGATTGCGGCCGATAATGTAATGGATGCGCACCAGGGCGTTCTCGTCGATGGCGGGAATGGAAGCCGACATGCGCCCGTCCAGGGCCTTGGCGAGAATGGCGTGAATCTTCGCCCGCAATTCGCCATTGACGTGATCGCGGGGCGCGAAGACCAGCGCGGAGACAAACCGGTCGAAACGGTCGAAGCGCAAGAATAGTTTGACCTGAGGCCGTCCACCCAACCGCAGGATTCCCATCGCGGTGTCGAACAATTCGTCTTCGGAAATCTGAAACAGCTCGTCGCGGGGAAACGTGTCCAGGATATGGGCCAGCGCCTTGCCGTCATGGCTGGCCGGCGCAAATCCCGCCCGTTCCATCACGGTGGCGCATTTGCGGCGCAGCAACGGAATCTCGCGGGCGGAAAGATTATAGGCGCTGGACGTAAAGAGGCCGACGAAGCGGCGCTCGCCGCTGAAGCGGCCTTCGGCATCGAAGGTCTTGACGCCGACATAATCCATATGGGCCCGGCGATGCACCAGGCTGCGCGCATTCGACTTGGTGACGATCAGCGATTCGGGTTGGTCCAAATAGGCGCGTACGGCACGCGTGAGCGCGGGCCGTTCCGCGCTTTGGCGGATAACGCGCGCTTCTTCATCGCAAAGCGCGCCCAGCCCGCTGCCGGGTATCGGATCAAGACGGCCATTCGAACCGTCCGCCGTCAGCGCGTAATCGCGCGCGCCCAGGAAAGTGAAGTAATTGTCCGCCAGCCAATCGAGGAAAGCCAAGTCTTCCTCAATGTCGGTGCCTTTGGGCGGATGCGACGCCAGGCCGTTGCGGACGTCCTTCAGACGGGCCAGCATGGCTTTCCAGTCACGCACCGCGTCGCGGCCCTGGATGAAGCTGGTATTCAAATTTTCGGTCAGCGCGGCGATGGCGGGCTCGCCCAACATCGCATCCATGACCAGGACGATCACACTGGTCGGTTTTCCGGCGACGTCGAGAAGAGGGTGGAAGGCGGCGCGGATGCGCGCGCCTGCCGCAATCGCCGCCGCCAGCGCGGAGTCGAACAGGAACGGCCGGTCGTCATTGACCGCGACCATAACGGTTTCGGGGTCCTGGGTTTCGCTGCCTTGAAGCAACGCGATCTGAATATCGCCCGCCTTGTGCTTGCGCGCTTCCTGCCACGCCATGCGCGCCAGCGCCGCCAGTCCCTCGGCCGTGCCGCGGCCGATATCTTCGCTGGCGGCGAGCCCGAACAGGGCGTCGAAGAAATTGCGCTCTTCGTCATTTTTCAGAAGCGCGCGCGCTTCATCCAGCCGGGCCTGCGCGGCGCTGTCTTCTGGAAGAATCAGTTTGTTGGATGCCATGAGAGCTCTCGCGTGTGGGGGCAGGGTATTCCGCCCCGATTATGCTTCTGCGACATTCGCCGCCCGCATGAATTCAGCGCAAGGCGAGACCCGCGGGAAGGGGTACGCGCCGGCGCATTGCCATGCCGGCGAAAAGGCCCCATTGCAACAACAGGATCACAATCGCATCCAGCGCGGCGTGCGGCCAGGATAAAAGGAAAGCCGCCGCGATGGTCAGCGCGCCGCAAGGCGCCAGGAAAGCGGCCAAGCCGCCTGTGTCGTTCAACAAAAACGCCAGCAACAAAGTGGGCAGCAGCGCGAACAACAGGGCCGCCAAGACGGGAAGATCGGGTGGCATGGCCAGAAAAGCGCCAGCGCCCCACGCAAAGCCCATATAGAAAAGGATCATGCGCAACTTGCGGGCCGATTGCGAAGCGGGGGCGCGATCGAAGGCGGCGGCGTTGGTGCGGATATAGGAATGGATCAGAGCCGTCACGCCGATCAGGACCAGCGCGGCCCAGGAGAAATTGCGCCCAATGGTTGCGCCGCCGCCCAGCAGGAGCACACAGCTGCCCATCAGCAAGAAGACGGCCGCGACATGAACGGAACTGCGCAGGAACAGGAACAGCCGGCTCGCCTGGCTGGTTTCGACATGGACGCGGGCAAGTTGGTCGAGCGCGGAAATCGGCAGGACCGGCAAAGGCCGTGTCGCCCGAACGGCGCCATTGTCCTCGGTAAGTACCACGCTGCCCCGCACGCGTTCAAAAGCCTGTCACAAGCTCGACGGAGCCGGTTAACAAGGCCTTAACGGTGGAAATTACCTGATTCGCCTTGTCGGTTCCATGACAGGCCCTTTACCCCGATCCGGGGAGGGCCAGCATCTTGACCAGCGCGAAGGCGATGGAGCGGGACGAGGCCCGGCCCGCGGTCCCGGCGCCGGGGACAAAACTCACCAGCAGGGTATGGCCGGAAATGGCGATGGTGGGCTTGTCGCCCTCGACAATGCGCACGGCGTCGAAGCGGTGGGTGAAGGCGGCGCGGCCGGCCGGCGTCGCCATCACCCGTTCGATCCCCGTCGCGCTGTTGACCAGGGTATCGAAGGCGTTGGCCCGTACATCGTCATTGTCCTTGAGGATTGCCGCATCGGCGGAAAAATGCAGCTTCAGTCGCTGGGCATAGGCGATGTGGCTTTCTTCATCCGCCAGCGCCGTATTGAGGCTGGTTGCGGAGACCACCAGCCGCGGCGGAGCCGAGGCGTCGCCCAGGCGCGTGGCGGGCAGTCCGCCGGGCGCTTCCTGGGTATAAAGCGTGACCCCGCCCCAGACGGAGATTTTCAGCGCCAGCACCCCCGTGTCGTATTTGAGCTCCCGCCCGCCCAGTGCGACCCGGTCGCTGTAAAGGACGAAATTCTCGGGGCTATTGTCGAAACGCAACAGATATTTGTCGCCATAAGGCAGGATGGTGAAATTGACGTCATCGGCCGCACTGTAATCGCCCGCGGCGACATCGCTGACCCGCTCGGCCGACAGGCGCGCCGCCATGGGATCGGATGGCTCCTGCGCCGCCGCGCCGCTTGCACCAAGAAGCGTCAGGCCAAGCAGGATGGAAATCGCGCGCGCGTTCATCTCTTTTTCTTTGCCCACATGCGAGCATCCCCCGCATGCATCCCCGAGTCCGATCGTGGCCTGCGAATAGGGCGATTTTAAGCCTCCGGGGCCAGCAATAGCGCCAAAAACGCTATCTTTTGGTAACGATTTTGACTAAATCCGGCCCTGCCGAAACAACCGCAAAGGCGCCCCCGTGACCCATCCCGACAGTTTCAAATGCCGCCGCACCCTCAAAGTGGGAAGCAAGAGCTATATCTATTTCAGCCTGCCCCAGGCGGAGAAGAATGGCCTCAAGGGTTTGTCGAAGCTTCCCTTCTCGATGCGCGTGCTTCTGGAGAATCTGTTGCGCCATGAAGACGGCCACACCGTCACCAAGCAAGACATCCAGGCGGTGGTCGGCTGGCTGAAGACCAAGACCTCCGACCGCGAGATCGCCTTTCGTCCCGCCCGCGTGTTGATGCAGGATCTCACCGGCGTGCCCGCGGTGGTCGACCTGGCGGCGATGCGCGATGCGATGAAAAAGCTGGGCGGCAATCCGGAAAAAATCAATCCCCTCGCCGAAGTCGATCTGGTGATCGACCATAGCGTGATGGTGGACAATTTCGGGGCCAAGGACTCCTTCAAGAAGAACGTCACCATTGAGTATGAGCGCAACAAGGAACGTTATGCCTTCCTGCGCTGGGGCCAACAGGCCTTCGCGAATTTCCGCGTCGTGCCGCCGGGCACCGGCATCTGCCACCAGGTCAATCTGGAATATCTCGCCCAGACGGTGTGGACGCGCAAAGCCAAGGACGGCAAAAAAACCATCGAAATGGCGTTCCCCGACACGGTGGTCGGCACCGACAGCCACACCACCATGATCAACGGCCTGGCGGTGCTGGGCTGGGGCGTGGGCGGCATCGAAGCGGAAGCCGCCATGCTGGGCCAGCCGATCTCGATGCTGATTCCCGAAGTGGTCGGTTTCAGGCTCACCGGCAAGCTGCGCGAAGGCGTCACCGCCACCGATCTGGTTCTCACCGTTACCCAGATGCTGCGCAAGAAGGGCGTGGTCGGTCGCTTTGTCGAATTCTACGGGCCCGGTCTTGACGAGATGACTTTGGAAGACCGCGCCACCATTGCCAACATGGCGCCGGAATATGGCGCCACCTGCGGCTTCTTCCCGGTGGATGGTGAAACCCTGCGCTTCCTCAAGAATACCGCGCGGCCGAATGCCCGCATCGCCCTGGTTGAGAAATACGCCAAGGCGCAGGGCCTTTATCGCACCAAGAAAAGCGCCGATCCGGTCTTCACCGACACGCTGTCCTTGGACATGACCATCGTCGAGCCGTCCATGGCCGGACCGATGCGGCCGCAGGATCGCGTTGCGCTGTGCGATGTGGCGTCGAATTTCGCCGGCCATCTGATCAACACTTACAAAAAGGAAGATGTCGCCAACAAGCGTGCCAGGCTGGAAGGCTCGCAAGCCTCCATCGGGCATGGCGATGTGGTGATCGCGGCGATCACCTCCTGCACCAACACTTCAAATCCGAATGTGATGATCGGTGCCGGTCTAGTGGCACAGAAGGCCGTCAAGCGCGGGCTGAAAGTGCGGCCTTGGGTCAAGACCTCGCTGGCGCCGGGATCCCAAGTGGTCACCGACTATCTGAAGAAAGCGGGTCTGGACAAGGCGCTCGACAAGCTGGGCTTCACCCTGGCCGGCTATGGCTGCACCACCTGCATCGGCAATTCGGGTCCCTTGCCGGATCCCGTCACCAAGGCGATCGGCGAAGCCGATCTGGTGACGTCTGCCGTGATCTCGGGCAATCGCAATTTCGAAGGCCGGGTGCATCCGCTGGTGCGCGCCAACTATCTCGCCTCGCCCATGCTGGTGGTGGCGTACGCGCTGGCCGGTTCCATCAACATGGACCTCACCAAGGAACCGGTGGGCTATGACAAGAAGAATGAGCCGGTCTATCTGAAGGACATCTGGCCCAGCCCAAAGGAAATCGCCGAAACCATCCGCAAGGCGGTAAAGGCCTCCAGCTTCAAGTCGCGTTACGGCAATGTCTTTGCCGGCGACGCCAACTGGAAGAAGGTCAAGCTGGTCAAGGGCCAGACCTATCAGTGGGAAATGGGTTCGACCTATGTGCAGAACCCGCCTTACTTCGACGGCATGAAGATCAAGCCGTCTCCGGTAAAGGAAATCGCGGGCGCCCGCGTGCTGGCCCTGTTCGGCGACAGCATCACCACCGACCACATTTCGCCCGCCGGCAATATCAAGGCCACCGCTCCCGCCGGCGTCTATCTGGAGGAACGCCAGGTCGCCCAGAAGGATTTCAATTCCTATGGCTCGCGCCGCGGCAATCACGAAGTGATGGAGCGGGGCACTTTCGCCAATATCCGCATCCGCAACGAAATGATGGGCGGCAAGGAAGGCGGCAACACCGTCTATTATCGCGACGTCAAGGGCGATGGCCAGCAGATGCCCATCTTCGACGCGGCCCAGGCCTATAAGAAGGACGGCCTGGACACGATCGTGGTGGGCGGCAAGGAATATGGCACCGGTTCGTCGCGCGACTGGGCGGCGAAAGGTCCCAAGCTTTTGGGCGTGCGCGCCGTCATCACCGAAAGCTTCGAGCGCATCCATCGCTCCAACTTGATCGGCATGGGCGTGGCGCCTTTCTGTTTCGAAGCCGGCAAGAGCCGCAAGGACTACGGCTTCACTGGCCGCGAAGTGGTGGATATTCCGGGCCTTTCCGGCGACATCAAGCCACGCATGCGGGTTGAAGCGACCATCCATCGTCCCGACGGCACGACCGAGAAGCTGCCGCTGGTGCTGATGATCCTCACCGCCGACGAAGTGGCATACTTCAAGAATGGCGGCATTCTACCCTACGTCTTGAGGAATCTCGTCGCCGCTTAAATAGCGGATTCAAAAAGAGCCATGCGGAAGGCATACTCGTTCCGCATGGCTTTTTCATTTGATTCGCTTTGTGCGGCGATCCTGTTCGCCGCCACGATTTTCTCCTGGCGAATGGCGCGAGGCGCGCGCGCCGGCGCGCGCGTCAAATTGCGTTTTGCGGCCATGCTTCTGTCCGCATGGGCCGCCGCGTTGCTCTTGCCGGTGGCGGATCTTGGCCTTGCCATCGCGCTATTGGCACCATGCGTTGCCGGCGCCATTTTGGCGCTGGCGGTTTGCTTTCCGCGGGGCGCGCCAATTTGGCTTTCGGTTTTGGTGCTGGTCGTGGCCTTGGCCGCAGGCCTTTTCGCGGTGTTGATGTTTCTGCCGGTGGTGGCGCTGGCCTATCAGGCTGGTGCCGCGGGCATGATCCTGGCCTCGGTTTTGTCGCGCCTCGATGAAGATCCGCGCGGCAATATCCTGGCGGCCATGGGCGCGGTATCGCTTTTTTTGGGCGCGATGGCATTGATGAGCGGCGCCATGGACTCGGCAATGCTGTTTGTTGCGGCGTCGCTGCTTTTGTTGACGCGCGCTCTAAAGACGTTGGTCGCAGATGAGCGCGTAGGCCGGTACGTCCTCATAGGCCGCGAGCGCGCTTGAAGGACGCTGTTCCGGATCGGGTAAAGCCTGACCCAGCAATTGGGCGACAAACAACGCACTCAGGTGCGGCGCGTCGG
This sequence comes from uncultured Alphaproteobacteria bacterium, assembly GCA_903897605.1. Taxonomy (GTDB): domain Bacteria; phylum Pseudomonadota; class Alphaproteobacteria; order Micropepsales; family Micropepsaceae; genus Rhizomicrobium. The sequence continues at coordinate 32,855 of CAIUCH010000001.1, read as the reverse complement.
CATTGTACCGGGATGGCACAGCGGCAGTTGTCTCCGAATGACGCGGTTCCCGCTGCGGCTGCTCGCGGGAAAACTGCGGGCCCGGGCTGGCTTCGCCATCCAGGTCAGTTTGTAAGCCACTGGCAGGGTTCAGTTTTTGCAGGGCGCGGGCCCGCATTCCCGCGATCTGGGCACTGCTGTTGGGATACGGAATGATGCTACCCACAGGGCTCATGCCAGGAGGGCAACGCAAGGTTCGCGCCGCCGCCGCGCCTCCATGGGTTACCCATTTTTTAAGCCACCGAACCCATACTCGCTTTCCAAAGGTGGGCCAGAGAAACTGGCTGGGACGGGTGGTTTTGCTTCAACAGTCGCTTCAGAAAGGGGCCGAGGCCCGCGCCACGATTGGCGCGTCCCACGACAATGCCCGCATGCGCCTTGCATCGCAGGCGGCGCGCGTGGTGGTGCTGGACTGGCAGGTCATCGAGGAGCGCATTCACTGGGACGGCGCCACCGACATTCTTCCCTTTCCGCTCAGCGGCGGTCATCCCCAGGCCTTTCTGGACGCGGTAACCCGCGCCGGCCGCGATGCGCTCACTCTCCTGCTGGATGACAACTCACCCTATTCCTCGCAATTCGAATTAAATCTTGAAGCGGCTTCGGCGCTGGGGGCGGTGGGTTTTACCTTTTCCGGCACGCGTGTTCCCGACAAGGAGGGACGCACCGAGCGCCTGATCGGCATGCTGCGCGAAAGCACCGAGAAGCAGCGTGAAATGCAGCGCCTCACTTATCTGGCGACCCGCGACGAGCTTACCGGCCATCTCAACCGCAATGCATTGCGCACCGAATTGCAGCTTGCCATCGCGCGCGCCAGGGAAGAAAGCCGGCATTGCGCCTTTCTGGTGGCTTCCATCGACCGGCTGGCGATGATCAATGACAGCCATGGTTTCGACGCGGGCGAGGAAGTGATCGTCGGTGTGGGCGAGCGTCTCGCCAAATCCCTGCGCGCCAGCGACATTATCGGGCGCACCGCAGGCAACAAATTCGGCGTCATTCTGAGAAATTGCCGGGAGAATGAAATCGCCGTGGTGGCCGCGCGCCTGAAGCGGGCCGTGCGCGATCATGCCATCGAGACCCGCGCCGGCACAGTCTCCGCCACCACCTCCGTCGGCGCCGTGTGGCTGCCATTGACGGCCGCCAACAGCCAGGAAGCCATATTGCGCGCCGAGCAGGCACTGGAACGCGCCCGCATCAATGGCCGTGACGGCTTCGCCGTTTATGCGGAATCGCCACAGCGCGACACGGCGCGGCTTCGCCAAATGAACATCGCCGACGAGGTGACGCAGGCGTTGAAGGAAAACCGCCTGCGGCTCGCTTATCAGCCCATCGTCAACGCCAAGAGCCGCAAGGCCGTCCATTATGAATGCCTGCTGCGCCTGTTGCGCCCCGACGGCCAGGAAATCACCGCCAGCTATTTCGTGCCCGCCGCCGAACAGATGGGCATTGTGCATCTGATCGACCGTTTCGCGCTGGAGACCGCTATGACGGAGCTGAAGCGGCATGACGCAATCCATCTGGGCGTCAATGTCTCGGGTACCGCCGCATCGGATCCGATCTGGCTGCAAGGCTTTGTCGATTATGTCCGCGACAATCGCGATGTCGCGGACCGGCTGGTGGTGGAGTTGACCGAAACCGCTTCGCTGCACCAGTTCGAGGAAAACGCCCGTTTTGTCTCGCAACTTCGCGAACTGGGCGTCAAGGTGGCGATCGACGATTTCGGCGCCGGTTACACTTCATTCCGCAATCTGCAGATGATGCATGTCGATGTCGTCAAGATCGACGGCTCCTACATCAAGGATCTGTCGTCCAGCCCGGAAAACCAGGTCTTTGTGCGCACGCTCACTGGACTGGCGAAGAATTTCGACATGCGCGTGGTGGCCGAATGGGTGGGCTCGGAAGAGGACGCCGTCCTGCTGGAAAGTTTCGGCGTCGATTATTTCCAGGGTTTCTACTTCGGCGAACCGCTGCTCGAACCGGAATGGTCGAAGCGCTAGTCACCGTTACGTTCTGCCTTTCTCAATTCCTGCTGAAGCTAGGCCCTGGCTTTCTTCCCCGCATGGCGAAGCCATTGGCGGGGGAGTTCGGTAGCGCCAGCGTGCCGAACGTCTGCTGGCGGGCCCGCCCGCGTGGCAGACAGATGGGGGAAAATTCAAGCCGAAGGCAAAAGCAAAGTCGCGCAGAACCCTTCACCGGACTTGCTTTCGATTTCCAGCGCCCCGACATGCAGTTGGGCAAAGGCATTGACCAGGGTGAGGCCGAGGCCGGCGCCATTGGCATGATCCTGAGCGCGGCCGGCATGTTCAAACGGCTCCAGGATGCGTTTCAGATCGTTGGCCACCACACCGGGACCATTGTCGGCGATCGCGATGGCAAACATCGGTCCGCGCCGCTCGACGGATAGCTGCACCATGCCGCCGGTCTGGGTATAGGTCACCGCATTTTCGATCAGCGCATTGACCATGCCGCCGAACACGGTTTCGTCCGCTTCGACCATCGATCCGGCGGGGCAGGCATCGGCGAGAATGGTGATGTTCTTGGCCTGGGCCTGGGCGGCAAACGCTTCACGCGCCTCCCACAGCACGCTCCCGATATCCACCATCACTTTGCGCAGATCGTAGCGGCCGGCCGAGATTTTGGTGAGATCCATGATCTGGTTGACCATCTTGAGCAGATTGCAGCCGCCCTGGTGGATCAACCCGGCATATTCGCGCACTTGCGCCGGCGACAGATTTTCCGACAGCGCGCCAATGAGATCGGAAAAGCCCAGGATCGCGTTCAATGGCGTCTTGAGTTCGTGACTCATGGTGCGCAGAAGCATGGTCTTGGCGTTGTCCGCCTGCTGCGTGGCGAAATCCAGTTGCTTGGTGAGATCGGCAAGATAGCCGGTCTGGCGGCGCGCCTCGTCGCGGCTGGTTTCCAGCGCCGATTGGGTGTGGGCCAAGGCGGTTTCGGCGCGGGTCTTTTCGGTGATGTCGGTGCAGACGACGGCACGGCCGCCGTCCGGCGTGGCGTGATCGCGCACCAGATACGCTTTGCCGGACGTGCTCTGCACCGTGTCCGCGGACGTGGTCGTGCGGTGGCCGCGTAGGCGGCGCTGGATCCATTCTTCTGGAGTCACGTCCAGGGCAATGCGGCCATTATGCGCGGCCTCGGTGATGATGCTTTCGAACGAGCGGCCGTCCAGCTTCTCGAGAGACAGGCCGGCGAGCTGCGCATATTGCGCGTTGCCAGTGAGAAAGCGGTCCTGGACGTCAAAAAAGGCGAAAGCATCCGCCGATAATTTGATCGCCTCGCGCAGGCGGCTGACCTGATGACGGGCGACGGTGACGTCGGCCCATAACAGGATGGCATTGCCGTTGGGCGCGCGGCGGGCCTTGATCTCGATGATGCGCCCGTCGGCCAGCGGAATGTCACGCGGTTCCCAGGCGCGGGGACCAAGCTGGCTGAGACGGCCGGCGACAAAATTGTCTATGCCGCCCACGAGCGCTGCCGGCGCGATTTCCGGCAGCTCCAGGATGATCAGCTCTTCATATAATTTGCCCGTGAGAGTTTTGGCTTGCGGAAGCTTGCGGAAAACGTGATTGAGATGGGCGGTCGCCAGAATGAGCCGGGTATCGGCATCGAAGATCGTGATGGCGACGCGCAGACAATTGAGGGTTTCGAGCAGGGTCTCCAGACCCTGTTCCTCCACCACCTCACCCCACAACTGGACTGTCACGTTTTGCACGCGATCTCCTGTAATGCCGCGATCATCGCGCATTGCCGGTTGCGGAATGGTTAGGTGATCGCGCTATTGCGGCGTGTGCGGCGCGACAACGTCGCCCGAATCGCGCCACCATCGTTAAGGCCGGTTAACGATTGCGTTTGCGAATCTTTCCAAATCGACAACGGAGTTGGTCGCTGTTCAAGATTCGTTAAAGCTTGAGCAGCGAAACTGGCCGGGAAACATGGTGAACGAGCCGTAAAGCGTGAACCGCGTCTGGGCTGTATTCGATATCGAGCGCACGCCGCGCCGTCTTTTCGCCTTTGTCCAGGGCGGCAAGGCGCTGATCGGCGCGCTGCTGGGCGCCGGTTTTGTGCTTTTGATCGGCCGTCCCGATCTGTTCGAAGTCGCCGCGATCGCGGGGCTTTCGGCGCCGCTGCTGTTGGCGTTGGCGGCTTTGACCGCGGCCCCCTTGGCGTTGCTGGAACTGATGAGCCTGGCGCTGTCGGCGGTCCTGATCGGATATCTCGCGGGACTGACCGGGGGGCTGCAATCGCCGCTGATCCTGTGGCTGGTGCTGATCCCGGCGGAAGCCGCGCTGGCGGGCGGACGCCGCACGGTGTGGTGGGCCGGATTTGGCGCTGCCTGTGTTCTGGCGGCGGTGACGGCTCTCGAAATGTCGGGCAACCTGCCGCCCTCGCGTCTGACCTTGCCGGCCGACACGATCATGGCGGTGGCAATTCTGGCGGCACTGGTTCAGGCCGGACTGATCGCGGCGGCGGCACAGAATCTGAATCGCGCCGCCAACCGCGCCGCCGAACAGGGCGCGGCGATGTATCAGCTCCTGGCGGACAATGCCGTGGATCTGATCACGCGCCATGCCCCGGATGGATGCATTCGCTTTGCCAGTCCCGCCTGCGTCGCCTTGCTGGGTGCGACGCCGGAGGCGCTGGAAGGGGCAACGCCGGCCATGCTCACTCATCCCGACGATGTTTCGGGGGTCGAGGCGGCTTTCATGGAATCCGCCTATTTCGGCCGCGAAGGCGCCGCCGAGGCCCGGCTGCGGCACGGCGTCAAAGGCTATGTCTGGGCCGAGATTCGTTGCCGGCCGGCCGGCCCGCGTCCCAAGGGCGCGCCGGCGGAAATCGTGGCGGTGACGCGCGACATTTCCGAACGCAAGGCGCAGGAACGCGCCTTGATCGAAGCGCGCGACGTGGCGATGAGCGCGTCGCGGGCCAAATCCGCCTTCCTCGCCAATATGAGCCACGAGCTGCGCACGCCGCTGAATGCCATTATCGGCTTCTCGGAATTGATGGAGCGGCAGATATTCGGCGCCCTCGGCAATGCCCGTTACCAGGAATATGCCAAGCTGATCCACGATTCCGGCGGCCATCTGCTGGAACTGATCAACAGCGTGCTCGACATGTCGAAAATCGAGGCCGGCAAGTTCGAACTCTATGAAGAGATGTTCGACCTGGAAGAGGTGACGCAATCGTCGATGCGCTTCGTCAAGCTGGCGGCGGAACGGAGCGGGGTGGCCTTGACCATCGAGATCGCGCCGGGCGCGCGCCGCATCTTCGCGGACCGGCGGGCGGTGAAACAGATCCTGGTCAATCTTCTCAGCAATGGCGTCAAATTCACGCCGCGCGGCGGCCAGGTGAGTTTGAGCGCCCGACCCGGCGAAAAGGGCGTGGAGATCATCGTGCGCGATACCGGCACCGGCATTTCCAAATCCGATCTGGAAAAGCTGGGCAAGCCTTTCGAGCAGGCAGAGAACGCCATTACCAGAGGCAAGGAAGGCACCGGCCTGGGCCTGGCACTGGTCAAGTCGCTGGCGGTGATGCATGGCGGCGACGCGGTGCTGGAATCGGCGCTTGGGGTCGGCACAATGGTCCGGGTGCGGCTTCCCTATGCCGCTATGGATGCGGATGGCGGACGGCTCAAAGCCGAGGCCAAGATCCTGCCGTTCCGGGGCGCTGCCTAGCGCCCATGGGAGCGCAATCCGGTAAAGTGCACGCACCGAATTTTGGCCTTGCGGTTTGCCGTAGATTGCGCGACCAAAAAAAATGAGTTTCGTTCCCAGACTGAAAGCCGGGATTTTCGTGCGCGCCACGATAAGGCGGGCGCAAACGGCCGGGGCATCCGCCTTCATCGTGCGCAAGGGTGCCGAAGAAGCCGGCGCGGTGATCCTGACGGTATCGCGCTTGGATGGAACCTGTCTGCTGCTTAACCAGGCTCGGGACGGCAAAGGCGCTCTGGTCTGGGCGCGGCCGTTGGGCGATTGGGGCGACGAGGCCAAAGCCCGGACCTGGCTGGACAAGCAGATCAAATTCGATCCCGATCTGTGGATCGTGGAGATCGAGGATCGTCAGGGGCGCGCTTTCGTGGATGAACCGATTGTGTAAGCTTGCGGCATGCACCAGGACCAGACCCTTACTTATGTCATTGCCGCCCTCATCATCCTGCCGCTGCTCTACCGGCGGCTGCGCAAGGTGTTGCAGCCCCAGGAGTTGAAGCTGAAGCGGCTCTGGATTCGCCCGGCGATCTATCTGGTGCTGGCGGCGGGCGCGGTGGTGACGCCGACGCCGGGTGCGCCCGCCATCACGCCGTCGATGCTGACCGGCATGGCCCTGGCCGCTGTCGTGGGCGCGGCGCTGGGCTGGCAATGGGGCCGCAGCACGGCTTTGAACGTCCATCCGCAGACCGGAACCCTGATGCAGACCGGCAGCCTGGCCGGCATGATCGTGCTTCTGATCTTGATCGCGCTCAAGCTCGGCCTGCGTTTCGGCCTCCAGGCAGGGGCGCCTTCGCTGCATCTCAACGCGGTTTTGATCACCGACATCTCGATCTGTTTTTCCGCGATGCTGTTCGCGGTGCGGGGATTGGAAATATTCCTGCGCGCGCAGCGGATCATGGGAGAAGGCGCTGGAGCCGCTTAATTACAATCGCATAGCCGGCAAGAATCTGGAGCGGCTGGAAGCGCTCTCGGACGGAGTCTTCGCCGTGGCGATGACCTTGCTGGTGCTGGATCTGAAAGCGCCGGTGGCGGCGGCGGTCCACAGTGAGCATGATTTGTGGGCGGCGCTGGTGGCGCTTTCGCCACGCTTTCTCACCTATCTGATGAGCTTCGTGACCCTGGGAATCTTCTGGCTGGGGCAGCAGGCGCAATTGAATCTACTGGAACGCAGCAACCGCGACCTGGTGTGGCTGCATATCGGGTTTCTCGCCAGCGTCTGTTTGATTCCATTCTCCACCGCACTGCTGGCGGAATTCTTGACCTATCGCATCGCGTTGATCGTTTACTGGGCCAACATTTTTCTTCTGGGCGCGCTGCTGCTAGCGGCCTGGCGGCTGTCGCGCCGTTTCAATCTGGCTAAGCCGGATCTGCCGCCGGACATTGATGGGGCGATCTACCGCCGCATCCTGGTGGCGCAGGGTCTTTATGCTTTCGGCGCGCTGCTCTGCGTGTTCTCCACCACTTGGAGCATTGGATTCATCGTGCTGGTGCAACTCAACTATGCCCTGGCGCCCCGGATCGGAAAATTCGGATTACCGTGAGCGGATGTATCATGGGCACGTAATCTGCTATTGCCCATCGATATCATGGATATGCCCGGCACCATCCTCATGCCAAAGAATTGTCCACTCCCTGAGGCATAGAAAAACATGTTGTGAAAACGATGCAGTCGGATTTTTTCCGTTTTCGACATTAAAGCCGTCTGCTCGCAATTCGTTCACCATTCCAAACGCATCAATTCCAGTGCGGAAATGCGATCGTATTTGCCGTTTGAATGCGAGGTCGGCAATGGCATTGATCCTTTCTGGTGGGAGATTTCTGATAAGCGGCGGCAATTTGGAATTCGGCGGTTGAGGCCGTGTTTCCCAATTTAACCAGCCAATCCCCATCGCGATTATGGTGGCGGGGATTGCGACGGCGAGGGTGATTTTTGCCCAGCTTTTCATGGGTCACTCCTACCAATTGATAGCATAGTGCTTGCGAGAGTGAATGTGGCCTGCTACCCCCGCCCACCATGAGCCAGACCCCCGCCAGCGAAGCGGCACGACGTCGGACGTTCGCGATCATTTCCCATCCCGACGCGGGTAAGACCACGCTCACCGAGCATTTGCTGCTGCTGGGCGGGGCGATCCATGCCGCCGGCCGGGTCAAGGCACGGGGCGAGGCGCGGCGGGCCAAATCCGACTGGATGAAAATCGAGCAGGAACGCGGCATCTCGGTCACCAGTGCGGTGATGACGTTCGAGTACCGCGATGCCGTGTTCAATCTGCTCGACACGCCGGGTCATGAAGATTTTTCGGAAGACACCTACCGCACCCTGACGGCGGCGGATTCGGCTGTGATGGTGATCGATGCCGCCAAGGGCATCGAAGCCCAGACCCGCAAACTGTTCGAGGTCTGCCGCTTGCGCGACATTCCCATCATGACTTTTGTCAACAAGATGGACCGGGAGGCGCGCGATCCTTTCGAGCTCTTGGACGAACTCTCCGATCAGCTTCAGATCGAGACCGCGCCGATGGTATGGCCGGCGGGGATGGGACTGAACTTCAAGGGCGTGCTCGATTTGAAGACCGACGCGTTCGTTCCATTCGATGACGTCAGCCGCTTCGGCCACAATGCCCAGGCCGCCGCGCTGGACCCGGATCTGAAGAGCAAGCTGGACGAAGATGTGATGCTGGCACGTGCAGGTCTGCCTGCTTTCGATCTTGCCACCTATCGCGAAGGCCATCTCTCGCCGGTCTATTTCGGTTCGGCGCTGAAGAATTTCGGTGTCGCGGAATTGCTGGGGGCGCTGGCTGACTACGCGCCTTCACCGCGCGATCAAGCTGCCATCGGGCGCCAGGTCCATCCGTCCGATGAAGACGTCACCGGCTTTGTTTTCAAGGTTCAGGCCAACATGGATCCCAACCACCGCGACCGTGTGGCGTTCCTGCGGCTGGCTTCGGGCCGGTTTCGCCGCAACATGAAGCTGAAACAGTCGGGCACCGGCAAATCCATCGGCGTCCACAATCCCATCCTGTTCTTCGCCTCGGAGCGCGAGACCGTGGATGAGGCCTGGCCCGGCGACATTATCGGCATTCCCAATCATGGCGTGCTTCGGGTGGGCGATACGCTGTCGGAATCCGGCAACGTGATCTTCACCGGCATTCCCAATTTCGCGCCGGAAATCCTGCGCCGGGTGCGGTTGGCCGATCCGATGAAGCAGAAGCATCTCGCCCGCGCCTTGGAAAGCCTGGCGGAAGAAGGCGTGACGCAATTGTTCAAACCCCAGATCGGCGCGCAATGGATCGTGGGCGTGGTCGGCATGCTGCAGCTGGATGTGCTGAAATCCCGGCTGGTGACGGAATATGGCCTGGACGCCGATCTGGAGCCCGCGCCTTATGACGCGGCGCGCTGGCTGTCGGGCGGCGAGGCCGAGATCGAGAAATTCTCTGCCGCCAATCGCGGCGGCATGGCGGCGGACCGCGATGGCGCGCCTGTCTTCCTGGCCAAGAGCGCCTGGGAGATGGGTTATGTGATGGAGAAATTTCCGGCTGTGAAATTCCTCAAGACCCGCGAGCGCCATGAGGTTCACGCGGAGAACTGATCAGGCGGCGTGCGTGGCCAGGTCGCTGGCGCGCCAATTGTGCAGCTGCCGTTTTGCTTCCGGAAAATCCACCGCGTCATAGGCATTCAACCTGGCGCCAGTCTGTGCGGCATCGCTTTTGCCGCCCAGCAATATCACCAGGGTCGAAAAAGTCGCGCGCGGCAATCCCGTGCCCTTGCAGGCGATCGCCAGGGAATGGCCGCTGGAGTCCGAGAGAATGTTTCGGATGCGCGATTGCGAAAGATCGAGAGCCTGCGCCAGCGGCGCCGAAATGATGCCACCGCGGCGTGCGGTCTCGATCAAGCTGCGTTCCTTACGCGGCAATAGCCGCGCCGCCAATTGGGGATTTGCCTGAAGCCGGGCGTGCAAGCGGGTGAGAATTTTCTCGTCCACTTCGCGCGCCGCCCGCGCCAGCAAGGCCTCGCAAGCGCCGCGCATTTCCGGGAGATAGTTGGCAGGCCATTCGATCAGAAGATCGGCCACTTCCTCGGACAGGGCGGCGCGCATCGTCGGTCCGCTGTCCGCCAGCTTCAACAGATGCATCAGACGGCTCGAAGCCTCCATCCCGGCATGGTCCCATTTTCGCCTTAAGGATTGGTTCGATGCCGCACGGATTGCGGTGCTGACCACCGGCGAAAGGCAGGGATTCCGCCAAATTATGCTATCTTGCGCTACACAGTACCATGCGGTATAAGGGTCCCATGTCGGAGGATCTGCAAGTCCAGTTGAAGAAAGGCGTCCTGGAGATGTGCGTGCTAGCGCTGCTCTCCAAAGGCGACAATTACGCCTATGAAATCGCGTCCCAGATGGCCGACGCGGTGGGTATGGGCGAAGGCACCATCTACCCCCTGATGCGCCGGATGCAGAATGACGACCTGGTCACCACCTATCTTCAGGAATCCGCCAGCGGCCCGCCGCGCAAATATTACAAGCTGACCAAAGCCGGCGCCGCCGCGTTGAAATCGCAGCGGGCCGAATGGGCCGCCTTTGAAATCGCCGTCGCGAAGATCCTAGGAGACGCGTCATGAACCGCGCCATGTTCCTGTCCGAATTGCGCATGGGCCTGTCGGGTTTGCCGCAATCGGAGATTGAGGAAACCATCACCGATTATGAATCGCATTTCAGCGAAGGCCTGGCGGCGGGACGCAGTGAAGCCGCCATCGCCAATGCCCTGGGCGATCCGGCCCGGCTGGCCCGCGAACTGCGCGCCGAAGCGGGCTTCAAGCGCTGGGAGAGCGAGCGCAGCGCGGGCAGCCTGATCGGCGCGGTGATCGCGCTGCTTGGCCTGGCGACATTGGATCTGATTTTCCTGATCCCGTTTGTCTGCGTGATTGGTGCGATCCTGTTGAGCATGCTCGTCACCGCCATCGCCCTGTTCTTCACTGGCGGCGCGGTGTGGCTTCTGGCGCTGTTTCCGGGCCTGGTGATGTTTGGGTCCACCGGCGTTCTGGGCAACGGGATGGCACTTGGCTTGGCGGGCTTCGGTTTGATCGCGGGCGGCGTCGGGCTCGCGTCGTTGACCTGGCTGCTGCTGGACGCATTTGTCCGCGGGCTCGTCCAATATGCGCGGCTGCATTTCCGCCTGCTCGATTCCGCACAAACAAGGAGAGACTGATATGCGCACCAAACTCGCGATCATCGCCGTGTCCGGATTTGCCGTTTCCGCTGTCTGCTTGGGAGGCGCTTTTGCATTGGGCGGCCATGCCATCGGAAATGCCGTTTTCGGCACCGATCTGGCGAGCCTGGTCAATCTGCCGCGTTGCGATTCCATCGCGCAGCCCACGGCGACTGCCTCCAGCCGCAGTATCCCGTGGGACGGCAATGACGATCGCGCCGCAGTGGCGCTACCCGCCAATGTGCATTATCAGGCGGGAAGCGGCGATCAGTTGGTGGTCAAGGGCGATCCCGACGTCATTGCGCATGTTCGCGTCCGCGACGGGTTGGTTGCGCTGGACTGCAACGGCGATTTCCACCTCGGCAGGGCTGACCGTATCGACGTGACCTTGCCGGGCCGCCGCACCTTCAAAAGCTTCGCGCTGCTGGGGACCGGCGATGTGCAACTGAGCGGCCTGTCGCAGCCGGAGGTGAAGCTATCGATTGCGGGCTCCGGTGACATTCAGGCCGATGGCAAGACCGACAATCTGAAGGTGGATGTGAGAGGTTCCGGCAATCTGAAGCTGGGTGATCTCGCTGCCAAGGCCGTCGATGTCGATATCAAGGGCAGCGGAAAGGCCGAAATCGCGCCGCAGGACTCTCTGAATGTCGATCTGGCGGGCTCCGGCACCATCTATCTGCGCAGCGAACCCAAGAAAATCGAAACCTCGATCCGCGGCAGCGGCAATATCGTTCATCCCGATGGAACAAGGCAGGGCGGGCGGTCATACGAGCGGCATGCGCGCTCCGAGGATGCCATGATCCGCATGGCCGTTTTGCAGGCGCTCGAGAATGACGGAGATGGAGATCGCCACGAAATGGAACGCGCCAAGCACGGGCTGAGGGCGAGAATCCGGGCCCGTGTCGCGCAGGAACTCGCAAGCGAGGAACAACCATGATGCGCACCAGACTCGCAGCTATTGCAGTATCCGGATTTGTCATCTCGGCGATCTGCTTGGGTGGCGCCTTCGCGCTGGGCGGCAGCGCCATCGGCAACACCATTTTCGATATTGGGGATTTCAGCCTGCCGCGCTGCGACACCACCGGTCCGTCCACCACCACTAGCCGGACTTTGCCATGGGACGGCAACGGCGACCGCGCCGCCGTGGCAGTGGTAGCCAATACGTATTACCGCGCGGGCAGCGGTGATCAGCTTGTCATCAAGGGCGATTCCCGGATCATCTCGCATGTCTATGTCCGGAACGGTCTGGTGGGGATCGATTGCCGGACAGGTAATTTTTTTCACAGCAACGCCGAACGCATCGAGGTGACGTTGCCGGGACGCGATTTCCGGGCCTTCGAGCAACTCGGCAGTGGTGACATGCGTCTGGCCGCGCTTTCCCAGCCGGAGGCGAGAATCTCCGTCGAAGGCTCCGGCAATATCGAGGCCGACGGCAAGATCGGCCGTCTGAAGGCTGTGATCACCGGTTCGGGCACGCTTGCGGCTACCGGCAATGCCGACGATCTGGAGGTGAATGTACAGGGATCCGGCGATGCCAAGCTGGGCAATCTTGTGGTCAAGAACGCCAATGTGACCATCGCAGGCAGCGGCGACGTCGAGATCGCCCCCCAGGGCGCATCGCGCGTCGACATCACGGGCGCAGGTTCCGGTGGCATCAAAGCGACGGGCACGGCCGACATCTTGAAAGTCGATGTGAGAGGTTCAGGTGACGCCAGGCTAGGTGGCCTGACGGCCAGAACCGCCGATGTCGACATTGACGGCAGCAGTGAAGTCGAGGTCGCGCCCCAAGAGTCGTTGAATGTCGGGATCGCAGGCTCCGGCGATGTGATTCTGCGCAGCGAGCCGAAAAAGCTGGACGCCTCGATCGCCGGAAGCGGGTATATCACCCATCCCGATGGCACGCGCCAGGACAGGCACACGCATGAGCGCCATGCCCGGCTTGAGGATGACGCCATCCGGGCGGCGGTCCTGCAGGCGTTGACGAATGATGACGGAGACTATGACCGCGACCGTGGTGAAATGGACCGCGCCAAGGCGCATCTGAGAGCGCGCATCCGCGCCCGTGTGGCCGAGGAGCTGGAGCGGGCGAAGTTCGGTCCTGACCAGGACTAGCTTTGCCGGTCAGTTGTCGATGATCGCCCAACTGTCGGGGTAATAGCCGTTGAAGGGCGATCGCGACGACACCGTGTAGGCACCCATCGAGCCGAACAGCACGAAGTCGCCCGTGGCGATGGTGTCGGGCAGCATCTGCGGCCGCGGCAGCACATCGGCCGAATCGCAGGTCGGTCCAAAGGCCCGGAACGGTCGCGGGTCTCCGGACAGAGGCTTCGCATTGCCCTTGGCGTCGAGCGCAAATCCGGTGGGCGGATAATTTTCGTCAAAGCTGGCGAAGCGCTGCTCGTCGAAGCTGCCATAGATGCCGTCATTGAGATACAACCGGTCGCCGCGGCGCATCACCACTTGGGTGACCAGCGAAATTCCTTCCGCCACCAGGGCGCGGCCCGGTTCGCACATCACATTCAAGTTGGGACGGCCCAGATTGCTCAGGGCCTCCTTGATCATATCGAAATACCAGTGGAATGGCGGCGGCTCCTGTCCGGCATAAGCGGCGGGAAAGCCGCCGCCCATATCCAGCGCCGCGATCTCCACACCCGCCAGATTGATAGTGCGTTGGGCAATTTCGATCGCTTGAGCGTATGAGAAGGGCGACAGGCATTGCGATCCGACATGGAATGTCAGGCAGGGTTGCGCACCCGCGGCCTTGACCCGCTTCAGCAGCTTGGCGGCGTCTTCGGGCTTGCAGCCATATTTGCTGGACATCTCCAGCAACGCGCCGCCCAGTTGCGCCACCAGCCGCACGAAGATGCGCAGCTTCTTGGAATTCCCGGTCTCGGCCAGCAGCTTGTCGAGCTCGGAATCGCTGTCCACGACAAAGTCGGTGACGCCATGTTTCTCGAAGGCGATCTTGGCCTGGCCCGGCAGCCGCACCGGCGCCATGAAATGGCAGATCGCCGCGGGAAAGAGGGATTTGATGATCTCGATCTCGCCCTGCGAGGCGGTGTCGAAATGGCGGATGCCGGCGCTCCACAATTGCTCGATCACGATCGGATGCGGGTTAGCTTTCACCGCATAGAGAACATCCCCCGGGAAGCCGTCCAGGAACTGCCGCGCGGCGGCCACGAATTTCTTCGGGCGGACCAGATAGAGCGGTTCGCTCGGCTTCAGGCTTTCGATCGCCTTTTCCGCCGTGGCAAAGCGCGGCAGCGTGTCGAAGCGGACGGGAGCGTTCATCGCCGGTCATCCATTACGGTGCCGCGTCTCTTTGGGCCAAGCGGGCCGCCATGACAAGAAAAAAAGGGCCCCGCGGTTGGCGGAGCCCCCTGTGTCATGTGTGTGACAATCACTGCGGCGGCGGGGGCGGCGGTTGAGCGCCCATCTCCATGGGCCCACGGCGCATCATCTCACGGTCCATCATGCCGCCCGCCGTCATGTCGTGGCGATGCGGTGACAAGGCTTCGCGCTGCTGCGGCGTCAGCGCGCCGTAAAGCGCGGCAAGCGCGGGGCGCTCGGCATCGAGATCGGCGATGCGCTTTTTCAGCACATCCTCTTCACGGCCCATTCGATCGACCGGGCCTTCCGCCGTGCGATCATGCCGCGTCACCCGCTGGCCGCAATCGGCGGTACGTCTCTTGGCGACGTCAAGTTTGACACCCTTCCAGCGCGCGAACAAAGGCTGCTCGGCGGGCGTGAGAGCGAGACGGGTTTCCAGATAGGCCATTTGGCCCACTTCGCGGGCGTATTGGTCTTCGCACATCTGCTTGATGTGCGCAGCCATGTCGGCGGGGCTCCGCATATCGCGCAGTTCATCGCGGGGCGGACCGGGTGGGGTTTCTTGCGCCAGCATGGTGCCGGGCGCGACCAGCGCCGCCATAACCGGTTTTCTGGGACTTGTCTGCGCACGGGCGTTGGTGGCGACCAGCCCCACCGTCGCCGCGCCGCACAGCGCCAAGGATGCGAGCATGGGGATAAGGGCTTTGCGCATGGAAGATCCGTCCTGAAATGTCGAAGGCAACTTACAGGCAAGGCATCGGCTGCGCCGCTGAACAAATGGCCATTTGCATGAAATTTTCGCCATTCATGCTGCGTTCAGGTTCACCGGAATCGTGTCCGGCCCGAGTCGGTTTCAAAGGGCTGCGCGCAATTGGCGGATGGTCATGCGCCTATCCGCCGAGGGCTGATAGACATTGCGGATCTCCGAAAAGGCGCGATGCAGGTCTTCGAGGGCAAAATCCTCCGCGACTTCCCATGCATCGAAGCCGACCCGGCGCTGATAGGCGATCTGGTCGACCAGGAAATCGCCGACCGCCCGGATCTCGCCGCGGAATTGAAACCGGGTGCGCAGCATCCGCGCCCAGGAAAAGGCGCGGCCATCACGGAATTTGGGGAACTCCAGCGCGATCAGCGAGAAGCGGTGCACATCGTCGCCCAGGCGCTCGGGAGATTCCTCGGATTTGAGCATCACGCCGAGCGCGGCATTGCGGGCGGTCAGGGCGTGGCGTTCCGCCCGGAAGCGGGAAAGCGATACCAGCACCGGGCCATTCGGCAGAGGCGCGTCATCCGCAAGGCGCGCGAAGGCGTCGTCGCGAAACCCGTCAACCGTTATAAGCGGCATTCATCTGTTCCTGATAGGCGATGTATTTGAACGGCTCCATGCCAACGCGGCGATAGGTGTCGAGGAAGCGTTCACCGGCGGTGCGTTCCTTCAGATAGAGATTCACCACCCGCTCCACCGCATCGGCAATCTCATGCGCGCCGAATCCGGGACCCATGATCTGGCCGATCGCGGCGTCTTCCGCGCCCGAACCGCCCAGCAGGAGCTGGTAATATTCGACCCCTTTCTTGTCGACGCCCAGGATGCCGATATGGCCGGCATGGTGATGGCCGCAGGCATTGATGCAGCCCGAGATCTTGAGCTTCAGCTCACCGATGTCATGCTGGCGCTCCAGATCGGCGAAGCGCCGCGCGATCGCCTGGGCCACCGGAATCGAGCGGGCATTGGCGAGATCGCAATAATCCAGGCCGGGGCAGGCGATGATGTCGCTGATCAGCCCCGCATTGGGGGTGGCGAGATCCAGCGCCTTTAGCCGGGCGAAGATCGCCGGCAGATCCTTCTGGCGCACATGCGGCAGCACCAGATTTTGTTCATGGCTGACGCGAATTTCTTCCAGGTCAAACGCGTCCATCAGATCGGCCAGTCCCTCCATTTGGTCGGCGCTGGCATCGCCGGGAATCTGGCCGATGGCTTTCAGGGAAATGGTGGCGATGGCATTGCCGGGCGTGCGATGGCGATGGATATTGGATTTTTTCCAGTTCTCGAAATCGATTTCGCCCACCGGCATGTCGTCCGCCAAAGTCTCGAACGCGGGCGGCGCGAAATAAGCGGCGATGCGCGCCAACTCTTCCGGCGGCAATTGCAAACTGCCCGCGCGTTTGATCTCGTCGAACTCGCGGGCCACGCGGGCGCGCATTTCTTCGATGCCGATGGCGTTGACAAGAATCTTGATGCGTTGCTTGTGGAGATTGTCGCGGCGGCTGTCCTGATTGTAAACGCGCAGCACGGCTTCCAGATAGGACAGAATGTCTTCGCGCTCGACGAATTCGCGCATCACTTGAGCGATGGTGGGCGTGCGCCCCATGCCGCCGCCGGCCAGCACCTTGTAGCCCACCCGGCCATCGGCATCGCGGACGATCTCCACCGCAAGATCATGATATTGCAAGGCGGCGCGATCATGCGGTGATGCGCCCACCGCGATCTTGAATTTGCGGGCCAGGAAAACGAATTCGGGATGCAGGCTGGACCATTGCCGGATGATCTCGGCCAGCGGCCGGGGATCCTCGATCTCGTCATCCGCGGCGCCGGCGAAGTGGTCGGCCGTGACATTGCGGATGCAATTGCCGGAGGTCTGGATGCAATGCATTTCCACCTCGGCGAGTTCGGCGAGAATGTCGGGCACGTCCACCAGCTTGATCCAGTTGAACTGGATGTTGGTGCGGGTGGTGAAATGGCCAAAGCCCTTGTCATATTTGCGGGCGATATGCGCCAGCTTGCGCAATTGCCGGCCTGCCAGCGTGCCGTATGGAATGGCGACGCGCAGCATATAGGCGTGAAGCTGGAGATAGAGGCCGTTCATCAACCGCAGCGGCTTGAACTGGTCTTCGGTCAAAGCGCCCGAGAGGCGCCGCGCGATCTGATGGCGGAATTGCTCGACCCGCTCCGCCACAAAGCGGGAATCGAATTCGTCATATCTGTACATGTTCAGCTTGCTTGCCGGTGTCGGTTCGCACGCTGGGACCCAGGCTGCGGATGATCTCGCGCTCTTTAATGGGCTGCAGGCCGTCTTTTCCCTGCCGCACCTCGAACAGGTAAGGCGTGACCACCTGATTGGCGGTGACCGATTTCTGGGATTTCGCGAGGGCCGTTTCGGCGGCGGCGTCGTCGGCAAAGACATTGGCCTGCGCCAAGGTCTCGACCCAGCGGGTGCCCTGCCAATACAGCACGTCGCCAGTGCGAAGGTGATTGGCGGTCAGGATTTTGAGGGCGGACAAGGGCATAGCCGTCAAATCACATTTCGCGGCCGCAAAATCAATACTTCAACATCTAATATGCGTAGTTTATTTTATTATACATAATATACGCGTATTATTCTTGTGCGCGCAAGACGCTCTCATGCCACCGCCGTAAAAGCATCCATTCCAGCAGCGAAAACACCGCGAAGATGACGATGCCGAGCAGCGCCAGCAGCAGCAAGGCTGCGAACATTGTGGCGATCTCCAGCCGGTTGCCGGCTTCGACGATGCGCCAAGCCAGGCCGGTGGCGGTTCCGGAACCGGCGACGAATTCCGCCACCACCGCACCTATCAGGGACAGGCCGCCGGCGATCTTCATCGCCCCCAGCAGATAGGGCAGGGCGGTGGGTAGGCGCAGGCGCCACAGTATCTGCCAGCGTGACGCGCCGTAGAGCCGCATCAGATCCACCAGATTGAAATCCGCCGATTTCAGACCCAGTATGGTGTTGGACAGAATGGGAAAGAAGGCGACCAGGGCGGCGATCAACGCCAGCGCCGCGTTGATGTGGTCGTACCCGATCCAGATCAGGATCAACGGCGCGATCGCCACCACCGGCGTCACCTGCAACACCACGGCATAGGGATAAAGCGCCCGCTCCGTCATCCGGCTTTGGCTGAAGGCGATGGCCAAGCCCACGCCCGCCACCAGCGCGGCGACGAAACCTTCCAAGGTCACGGTGAGGGTAGCGAGCAGCGACGCCATCAGCGATGGAAAATTCGCGGCCAGCGCCCGCGCGATGGCGCTGGGCGCGGGCAGCACATAGACCGGGATGTGACGTGCCGCGACGGTCCATTCCCAGATCGCAAGAATCGCAATGCCCAATGCGAGCGGCAGAAGGATGTTGAAGGCACGCGTCACGCGGCCTCCAGCAAGGCTTGCGCGACGCGTCTTTGGCTTTCGGCGAACGCCGCCGACAACCGATCACGTTCGCCGGACGGCAATGGTATTTCCGCCGCGATCCGGCCTGGCCGGGCCGACATCACCAGCACCCGGTCCGAGAGATAGCTCGCCTCCATCACGCTATGGGTGACGAAGATCACGGTCATGCCATCCTCGCGCGCCAGCCGCTTGAGGTCGTCATTCAGAGCCTGGCGCGAAGGTTCGTCCAGGGCGGCGAAGGGTTCGTCCATCAGCAGCAGCTTCGGCTCCGCCGCCAGGGCGCGGGCGATGGAGACACGCATCTTCATGCCGCCGGACAATTCGCGGGGATAGGCGCCGGCGGAATCCTTCAGCCCCATGCGCGCCAAGGCATGGATGGCGCGCGCATCGGCATCCGCGCGCAAAATATTTTTCAAATCCAGCGGCAGGCGCGCATTGGTCAAGGCATCCGCCCAGGGCATCAAGGTGGGCTCCTGGAAAACGAAACCCAGTTCGGGCCGAGTGCTGCTCCAAGTGATTGCGCCACTGTCTGTCGCAATCAGGCCCGCGATCAGACGCAATGCGGTGGATTTGCCGCAGCCGCTGGGGCCCAGAAGCGAAACGAATTCACCGTCCGCGACGCTGAAGCTGAGACCGGACAAGGCCTCGGTGCCGTTGTCGAAGCGTTTGCCCACGCCGTTCAGGACCAGAAGACTCATCGGAAATTCTGGAAAGCGCGCCGCATGAAACGCAAATCATAGGCCTTGGCGATATCCAGGCCTTTGGGATAGAGCCCCGCATCCTGCATGGTCTGATAGAAATCATGCCAACGCTTGTCGGTCATGCCGCCGACGCCGAAGGCCGGCGCGTCGCCGCCCGTCACCAGGCCGAAGCGTTTCATCTTGTCGATCGACTGGGCGATCACGGCATCGGTCATGTCGGGATTGTCACGCTTGATCAGTGCATTGGCCGGAGCGGGATTGCCGTTCAGATAATCAAGCCAGCCATCGCGGCTGGCATCATAAAAGGCCTGTACTGCCCTTGGATTGGCATCGATCCATTTCTGCGGCACCAGCACCATGTTGGCGTAACCGGGATAGCCATAATCGGCGAGCAGGAACACTTTGGGCGTGAAATGTGCCTGTTGCTGCACCGTGAACGGCTCGCTGGTGAGATAGCCTTCCTGGATGGCGTTGGCATCGACCAGGAATGGCGCGAGGTTGAAAGTGTATTTGCGAATCTGGCTGTCGCTGAAATGCCAGCGCGCCTTCAACCAGGGCCAGAAGCTGGTCAAGGCGCCGTCCGAGATCAGGATGGGATGGCCGCGCATTTCCTCCAGTGAATTGAGATCGCGGCGCGGATGGCTGATCAGGACTTGCGGATCTTTCTGGAACACGGCCATCACCGCGCGCAGCGGCACATTCTCTTTCACCAGATTGAGCGCGATGAAGCTGTTGGAGCCGATGCCGAAATCGGCCGCGCCGCCCGCCAGTAGCTGGGGCACATTCACTTGCGGGCCGCCTTCGCGGATGGTCACGTCCAGCCCGCGCTTGGCATAGAGGCCTTCGGCCAGCGCTTGGTAAAAGCCGCCATGTTCGGCCTGGGCTTTCCAGTCTGTGACGAAAGTGATGTGGATGCGCGGCTGCGCCATGGCGGCGGGCGCGATCGCAAGAAATAGAAAAGCGGCAATCAGAAAACGCATCGCCCGCTTATAGCACGCGCATCTCTTCAGAGAAGCCGATGCATGCACAGGCCATCCTCCCCTGCGCGCGCCAGCGCGCTGGCGGGGGAGGTGCCCGTAGCAACCTCTCGAGGTTGCGCAGGGCGGAGGGGGAAATTTAGCGCGACGGCCTTGCCGGCGCGCGATCGTTGTCATCGTCGCCAAACAGCCAGCCCAGAATGCGTCCCAGCCCGCTGCGGCGATGCTGCGCATCGGCCTCCGGCGGAGACTCGGCGCGCGCCAGGGCGGCGGCGGATTCGTCGTCGCCGACGATGACATGCTGTCCCTGCACGCCGGACGCCAGCAATTCCTCCGGTACATGCGGCGGCTGTGGCGGCGAACGGTCCAGAGACTTCATCGGCAGGCCTTTTTCCGCGGTCTGCATCGCGGCTTTCCAGATCTGGGCCGGCAAAGTGGCGCCGGTGACGCCGCGGGTGGGAGTGTTGTCGTCATTGCCCACCCATACCGCCGTCACGTAATCGGTGGTGAAGCCGACAAACCAGGCGTCCTGCGAATTCTGGGTGGTGCCGGTCTTGCCCGCCGTTTCGCGGGGGCTGAGCGAGGCGCTGGTGCCGGTACCGGCCACGGTCACGTTCCACAACATCGCCACCAGATCGCGATTGACGTCGTGATCGATGATGCGCTGGGGCTGCGGCGCGGCACGGCGGTACAATGCCTTGCCGCCGGCGTCATCCACTTCGGTGATGAAATAGGGGGTGACGCGAAAGCCGCCATTGGCGAAGGCGGCATAGGCGGTGGTCAATTCCAGCGGCGTCACCTCGCTGGTGCCGAGCGCCAGCGACGGATTGGGCTCCAGCGGCGAGGCGATGCCGGTGCGCTGTGCGGCGGCAACGACTTTCTTCACACCGACTTCCTGGGCCAGGTTGACCGTAATGGTGTTGACGGAATGGGCCAGCGCGTCGGCCAGGGTCAAAGTGCCGTAATAATGACCGCCGAAATTTTGCGGCTGATAGCCATTGATATCGACCGCGACATCGTCGCGTTCGTCCCAGGGCGAGATGCCGTCTTCCAGTGCCGCCAGATAGACAAAGGGTTTGAAGGCCGAGCCGGGCTGGCGGCGAGCCTGCATCGCGCGGTTGAACACCGAGTTCTGATAATCGACGCCGCCCAACAGCGCCGATACCGCGCCATCGGGCTTCATCATCACCACCGCCGCCTCCTGGGTGCGGTCATGCTTGCCGAATTTTCCGATGACATGCGTGGCCGCCAGCCGGGCGCCTTCCTGCAATTTCGTTTCCAGCGTGGTGTGGACAATCAGATCGGCATTGGGCTTGGCGCCGGCCTGGGCGGCCATCTGCTTGGCCTGATCGGCGGCGGTGTCAAGAAAATAGTTGCGCGCATCCAGAATGGTATTGTCGGCGATGATGGCGGGATGCGCCCTGGCATCGTCGGCGGCTTCTTGGCTGATGGCGCCGGTCTGGGTCATCGCGTCCAGCACCAGGCTGGCGCGCTGCTGGGCCTTGAGCAGATCGCGGCGCGGCGAGAAGACAGACGGCGCCCGCGTCAGGGTCGCCAGCATCGCCACCTGGGCAAGGGTCAGATTGCGCGCTGAAATGCCGAAATAGACATGTGCCGCGCCATCCACACCATAGGCGGCCGAACCCAGATAGATGCGATTGAGATAGAGTTCCAGGATCTGCTTTTTGCTGAGCGACTTCTCCAGCCCCGCCGCGTCCATCAACTCGGTGAGCTTGCGCGACATGGTGCGCTCTTGTCCGGTGTAGACGATCTTGGCGGTCTGCTGGGAGATGGTCGAACCGCCCGCCACCAGATGCCCGGCGCGCAGATCCAGAAACAAGGCTCTAGCCAGTCCGCGCGGATCGATGCCGTTGTGGGAATAGAAGCGCCGGTCCTCCATGGCGATGAAGGCGGCGGGCAGATAGGCCGGCATGTCTTCCAGCTTGAGACGCTCGCCCACCACCGCGCCGCGATGGCCGACATCGTTGCCGTCCGCATCCAGAAACATGAAGGCGATGGGACGGTTCACAGTATAGAGATCGATCGAAGGATCGGGCGGCGCGGCGAACAGGCCCAAAAAGGATGGCAGCAGATAGAGCAAGGCTGCCGGCACAACCAGCGCGGTCAGGACGATGGTAGCACCCGGCACCAGCCGATCGGCCACGCGAATAATATCGCGCGTCCAATCATGAAGCGGCGGCGGGCCTTTGCTGTGCGGCATGGCGGAAATAAAGCACCGATATTTGCGGCGGTTTCAAGGCTCGCGGATGGGGATGGGCCAAGCCTGTCTTGAAAATGAAAAGCCCGCGTCTCGGGAGAAACGCGGGCTTTTCCTTGACAGCCTAGAACCCTATGGGGAGGGGCATACCATGGGTTCTATGCCCAAGCTCAGATCCGGATTTTTCTCAAATCCGGAATTCACCGATGAAGGCGCCGCTATAGGGGTCCACTTCCACGAAGACCGTGCGGCCGAAGGGATTGATGGTGCGCACCACATAATGGCCGCGGACGAAAGTGGGATCGCCGATGCCGCGATAATGCCGGAAGCGAAGCGTGTCGGTGATGCGGACGTGTTCCACATACGGACGATGGAATTCGTGACGGACGACCGGAGCGGGGCGATGATCGAAACGATTGCCGTTATGGTCCCACGGCGCAGCGTTGGCCGTGCCGGCCAGGCTCGAGACCGCCAGCGCGGCGGCGGCCAGAAGGATCTTCGTGCCAATCATTTTGATCTCCTTTAACCGTGCGGACAGGAGCGATCCCGTCCATGGAGCGTAATCTAGGAGGACCTGGCTGAACGCCTTCTGGCTGGCGCGTTCATTTGAGGTTCATTTGAAAAAGGCTAAAAAGTGGCCATGCGCCTGGGCTTTGTTCTTCTGGTAGCGGCTTTGGCCATCGGTCTTTCGGGACCGGCGCTGGCCCAGGCGCGGCGTTTTGATGCCGGTCCACCAGATCGCGCTTCCGGCGTTCAGCCCCTGGACCGCATTCTTCCCGAAGTTCGCCGCTCGCACCCCGGCGAATTCTATGATGCCGACGGCCCGACCATGGGTCCTGGCGGCTCGGAGCATTATCACCTCAAATGGATGCGGCCGGATGGGCGCATCGAATGGCTCGACACCGATGCGCGCACCGGCCGGGTGCTGGGTGCGTCGCCGGGGCGCGATGCTTTCGATGCTCCAGGCGCGCGCCGCAATTTCGCACCTGCGCCCTCCATTCCCGCACCGCAAATGGAGCGCCGCGATTTTGGCGGCTATGGACCGCCGGGCGGCGGCGGTTATGGTGGTCGCGGCGATTTTGGGAATCGTGATTTTGGCGGGCGCGGCGGCTTCGGTGGCCGCGAAGGATTGGGCGGTCGGCGCCGCGGGCACTAGGAGAGCAATGCGTATTCTGCTGGTGGAAGATGACAAGGATCTGCAGCGTCTGCTGAAAAAGGCGCTGGGCGAGGCCGGCTATGTCGTGGATGCCGCCGCCGATGGCGAGGAAGGCCATTTCCTCGGCGACACCGAACCTTATGACGCCGTGGTGCTGGATCTGGGCCTTCCCAAGCTCGATGGCGTGCGGGTGCTGGAAAAATGGCGCAAGGCCGGCAAGACCATGCCGGTACTGATCCTGACCGCGCGCGACCGCTGGAGCGACAAGGTGGCGGGCTTCGACGCCGGCGCCGATGATTATCTCGCCAAGCCTTTTTACACCGAGGAATTGCTGGCGCGGCTGCGGGCGCTGCTGCGCCGCGCCGCCGGCTTCGCCACCGCCGACATCGATATCGGCCCGCTGCATATCGATACGCGCGCCAGCCGCGTCACCCTGGACGGCAATCCGGTCAAACTCACCAGCCTGGAATATCGCTTGCTCGCTTATCTGGCCTATCATCGCGGCAAAGTGGTGTCGCGCACCGAGCTGGTCGAACATCTTTACGATCAAGATTTCGACCGCGACTCCAACACCATCGAAGTTTTCGTCGGCCGGCTGCGCAAGAAGCTGGACGCCAATCTGATCCAGACGGTGCGCGGCCTGGGCTACAGCCTGGAAGACCCCGCCCTTGGGACCAGCCATCTTCCGGCTTAACTCGCTCGCCGCGCGCCTGATCGCGGCGGCGGCGATCTGGACCACGCTTGGCCTGATCGCGGGCGGGGTGGTCCTGTCCAATGCTTTCCGCAATGCCGCCGAGGACAGTTTCGACGCCCGGCTCGCCGTCGACATGGATGGGCTGATCGCCGCGGCCGAGCCCGATCCGGAAGGCGGCGTCATCCTGCAGGACCGCTTCGTCAATCACCAATTCGATCGCGTCTATTCCGGGCTTTATTATCAGATCAAGCCGGTGACGGGGCAGGGCGGGCAGATCTCGCGTTCGCTGTTCGACCAGGTGCTGCG
Source organism: uncultured Alphaproteobacteria bacterium (assembly GCA_903897605.1). Classification (GTDB taxonomy): domain Bacteria; phylum Pseudomonadota; class Alphaproteobacteria; order Micropepsales; family Micropepsaceae; genus Rhizomicrobium. The sequence goes on along the minus strand of CAIUCH010000001.1, from coordinate 8,336 downwards.
CGTCACCGGCAATGTCAAACGCGGCGCGATCAGTTATGGCTTCGCCACCGGACCGGAGAATCAGGACCTTCGGGTTCTATCGCGCCGGGTGGAATTTCCCATCAGCGCCACGCCGCAACCCAGCGACACCCGCGCCTATATTTTCATGGTGGCCGGCAATCTGCAGACCGTGGATGCGGAAAGCGCCGCCTTCGACGGCACCTTGATCTGGTCATTTGTGCTTCTGGGGTTTGGTCTTGTCGCGGCCGTGTTCCTGCAGGTGCGGGTCGGCCTGTTGCCGCTGCGCCGTCTCAAGGATGCCTTGGCCCGCATCCGTGACGGTAGCGCCCAGCATCTGGAAGGGAAATTTCCCGCCGAGATCGCGCCATTGGCCGCCGAACTCAATTCCCTGATCGAACATAGCAACGAAGTGGTGGGCCGCGCCCGCACCCATGTGTCGAATCTCGCACATTTTCTCAAGACGCCACTGAGCGTGTTGGCGAGCGAAGCGGAGGCGGAGCCCGGGCCTTTGTCGGATCAGGTGCGCCGTCAGGTCGACACCATGCGCCGTCAGGTAGATCATTATCTTGCGCGCGCCCGCGCCGCCGGCAGCATCAATGTGCTGGGCAATCGTACGCCGGTGGATCCGGTTTTGTCCGATCTTGCCCGCGTGCTCACTCGCATCCATGCCGAGCGCGCCATCACCGTCGATTGGGATTGTCCGGCCGAACTTTATTTCCGCGGCGAGCGCCAGGACCTGGAAGAGATGGCGGGCAACCTGATGGACAATGCCTGCAAATGGGCCAAGGCGCGGGTCAGGGTGAAGGCCTTGCGTGACGGTGCACGCGTCATCCTGACGGTGGAGGATGACGGCCCCGGCCTCAGCCCCGAAGATCGGGCCCGGGTGGGGAACAGGGGCGAAAGGCTGGACGAAAGCGTGCCGGGCTCGGGCCTGGGGTTGGCCATCGTGCGGGATATTTCCAAGCTTTATGGGGGTTTTCTGGGGCTGGATGCCTCTGCGCTGGGGGGGCTTGAAGCCCGTCTGACCCTGCCCGCCATCCAGTGATCCGCAAGGCTGCGTTAACGACGTTACCGCTAGTGTGAACAGGCGAAACTGCCTGCGTTGAGTAAGAATTTGACCGACGAAAAAGCCGGCCTGCTGCAGAATTTCCTGGGGCGTCTGCCTGAAGCGGCTGCAAGCAAGCTTGCCCAAGCTGTCGAGATGGACCGCCTGATGGACGGTCATGGTTTACCCCATGACGTCATTCTGGCCGGTCTGCGGGCCTCGCTACTCCATTCCAGCCGCACCCAGACGCCGCTTCGGCTGTTCTGCCAACCGTTCGCGGACCTGCTGGTTTCGGAATCGCGCAAGGGCAAGCAAAAAGCCGTCATCGTACGCAGCAGTGTGGTGCCGGTCTGGGCTTGGCTGAGCAGCGATCTGCTGGCGAATGAATCGCAAGTCTATTTTCGCGACGCCAAGGCCTTGATCCTGTCGGGCAAGCTGGACCAGGCGAAGATTTTGGCGCGGCCCTACTGGGCCAAGGCAGGCGCGGCGATGCTCCAGGCGCTGGCGAGCGATGCGGGGATCGCCGCCGCGAAAAAAAGAATGAGCGGGGACGAAATCTCGGATGCGCGCGAGATGGCGCTGCTGCTGCTCGAAGGCGCGGAGATGGTGAAAATCCAGGAACGGCTGCCCAAGCCCCTGGCACATCTGACCGAGGATATTCTGTGGCAATTGCGCGAAAGCTATGACGCGCTGATCGTACGCAATCCCGATGTCGCGCCCTTTGTCGCCGTGGTGGCGATGAACCGGTTGCAGCATCCATGCGAGGCATTGCGCCTGCCGCTGATGGTGTCGCGCCAAACCAATGACGCGCTGATTTCCAAGACCGATATGGGCCTGATCGGTGAAATCCTGTTCGCGCGCATGGATGCCCTGAAGGTCACGATCATGGCGACCCGCCATCCGCTGTTCGATGCGGAGACCTTGATGGCGCAAGTCGGCAACTTCGCCGACCTTTCCAGCGCCGTGGTCAAGGAGCTGGAAGTGCGGCGCGACGGCGAATGGGGCCAGCGGCTTTTGAAAGACCGCACCGCCATCGGCGACGTGATGGAAGGCTTCATGGATCGCGCCGCCAAGGAATTCAGCGGGGCATTGCCGATGCACAAAGGCTCCGGCGACTTCAGCAAGCTGACCCCGGCCGACAAGCGCGCCATGGGACTCAATTATGCGCGGCTGGTGGCGGGGACACGCAATTCCGCTGCCGCCGGATCATTTGCTGCCAAGCAGAAAACCGCCTTCGACGACATTTCCAATCATTTGCGCCGTTATATCGAAGACGCTGTACGCGAATACAAAGGTTGCAATGCCGAAAAGCGCGCGACGGTCGAGTCGCAGCTGCTTTATTGCGCCGAACTTGCTGCTTTCATCTTTGGCCTTGAGGAAGCGGAACTTGTCCGCCGGCGTACCCGCGCGGCCCAGTCCGCCGCGGCTTAAACTTCATCCCCTCCGCCCTTCGCTGGCTCGAGAGCCAGCTGCGGGCACCTCCCCTTTCAGCGCTTCGCGCAAAGGGGAGACGGACCTGCAACTGCGTCAAGATTGCGGTCACATCAGAAGTTCGCACACCTGAACGCAGGATGAACGGGCCGGGGATTCCGCGAAACTTTTGAAATTTTCATCCTTGCGGTTGCAACTTGAAGAGACGCACACTGGCGTTATCTGGAAGGGTAATTCCTGAGAGGCGATGCCATGATTCGTACAACCAGTTTGGCCGCGTTGACCTTGGCGCTGATGAGCGCCGCCGCGGTCGCCCAGCCAGCCGACGGCCCCAACGCGCCGCCGGCACAATTGTCCGGTCCCAACGCGAATGGGGGTTCGTACAATAATCCGAACTACGGTCCGAACTACGGTCCGCCCCCCAACGCACAGGATCAACGGTCGCGCGACTTGTTCTGCCGCCGCGATGCCGCGGCGCGTACCGGCTATGTCACCCCGGGCCAGGCGGCCAGCCATGAACAGACCAACGGCACCGTCCTTGGAACCTTGGGTGGCGCTGCCCTGGGCGCCGCCATTGGCGCTGCAGCGGGCAATGCCGGCGCGGGCGCTGCGATCGGCGCCGGTGCCGGACTGATCGGCGGCACCGCCGTCGGGGCCGACAATGCCCGCCGGGCGGCTAGCGATGTCGAGCGCAATTATGCGTCGGCCTATTATGCCTGCATGGGCGAGGCCGATAACGGTCCGGACGAGGCCGATTACGCGGGCGGTTATGGCCCGCCACCGCCTCCAGGCGCTTATCCGCCGGGCGCCTATGGCCCGCCGCCCTATTATTATGGCTATGGGCCGTATCCCTATCCTTATTATCCCTATTACGGGCCGGGCATCTCGTTCGGCTTTGGGTTCGGCGGTGGCCATGGGTTCGGCGGCGGCCATGGGTTCGGGGGCCGGCACCGCTAGGACGATCTGACTTCTTTTGTCGGGAGCGGCCGGGCTGTATGGTCCGGCCGTTCCTCTTTTCAGGTCACCGATGCCGCCGAAACACAATCCCGCCAAGCTCAATCCGCTGCAGTTGCGCACACTGACCCTGCTGCAGGCGATTGTGCGTATTCCGGGGGCGGCCAGCGCATTGCCCAATGGCGATGTCCTCATCACCCAATTTCCCCACGCCCATGGCGATCATTTTCATCTGGGTGACGCCATGGTCTCGGGCCGCGACGCCACCGGGCTGGAGAATCAGGCGGTTTGGCACGCGCTGACCCGCAAAGGCATGATCAAGTCGGAATGGCCGCATCAGATCGCATTGACGCCCGAAGGCCTGGGCTATGAAACCGGCCTGGCGAATGAAATTCTGCGCCAGAATGGCCATTAGGCGAACATGAACGCCAAGAAACGCCGCCGTCTTTATTTTGCCGCCGCCGTGGTCGTGGCGGGCACGGTGCTGGCCGTGGCGATCATTTATGAGCTGGGCAACAATGTTCTTTATTTCTACAGCCCCAGCGACCTGGCCGCCAAACATGTCGAACCTGGCGTCGCCTTCCGCATTGGCGGGCTGGTGGAGAAAGCCAGCCTGCGTCACGGTGCCGGCGCGGATGTGCGCTTTGTCGTGACCGACGGCGCCCGCGCGGTGCCGGTGGAATTCGACGGCGTATTGCCTGCCCTGTTCCGCGAAGGCCAGGGCGTGGTGGCGACCGGCGCACTCAGTACCAATGGCACATTCGCCGCCACCGAAGTGCTGGCCAAGCATGACGAGAAATATATGCCGCCCGAAGTGGTGGCGGCGCTGAAGCGCTCCGGCCGCTGGAAAGAAGGCGAATAGATGCTGGGTGAGCTGGGCCAGCTCGCACTCTGCTTGGCGCTGGCGCTCTCGCTGGTGATGGCGGTCGCGGGTCTGTTGGGCGCGCGCGGCGATGCGCCCAATATCGAATTGGCGCGCCGCGTCGCCTCTGCTTCCACCATGGGCATGATGGTCTTCGTGGTGCTGGCGTTCGGCACTTTGGTGACCGCGTTCGTGACGTCGGATTTCTCCGTCGCCTTGGCCGCCAACAATTCGCACACCTTGAAACCGATGATCTACAAGATCACCGGCGTGTGGGGTAACCACGAAGGCTCCATGCTGCTGTGGGTCTTGGTGCTGTCGCTCTATGCGGGCGCGGTGGCGTGGCTGGGACGTGGCGGCGCGCGTCTTACCAGCGCCGCGCTGGGCGTGCAGGGCTTGCTGGGCTCGGCGTTTCTTTTGTTCATTCTCTTCACCTCCAATCCATTTCTGCGCTTGGATCCCGCGCCGTTTGAAGGCGCGGGTCTTAATCCCCTGTTGCAGGATCCCGGCCTCGCCATCCATCCGCCCATGCTCTATGCGGGCTATGTCGGTCTCTCCGCCTCTTTCTCCTATGCCGCCGCCGCCCTGATCGTGGGCGAGGAAGGCTGGGCGCGCGCGGCGCGGCCTTTCATGCTGATCGCCTGGATCGCGCTCACCTGCGGCATCGCGCTGGGAAGTTGGTGGGCCTATTACGAACTGGGCTGGGGCGGCTTCTGGTTCTGGGACCCGGTGGAGAATGCCTCGCTAATGCCCTGGCTGATTGCGACGGCCCTGCTGCATTCGGCCTTGGCGACGGAAAAAAGCGGCGCCTTCCGGACCTGGACCTTGCTGCTGGCGATTGGCGGATTTTCCCTCAGCTTGATCGGAACTTTTCTGGTGCGCTCCGGCGTGCTGTCTTCGGTGCATGCATTCGCCTCCGATCCCACGCGCGGTTTCTTCATCATGGTGCTGATCTTCTGCGCCATCGGCGGCGCGCTGGGATTGTTCGCCTGGCGGGCGCAGACCTTGCAGGGCGGCGCCTCGTTCGACCCGGTGAGCCGTGAGAGCGCGCTGCTTTTGAACAATGTCTTTCTGGTGGGCGCCTGCGCCGCGGTCTTTGTCGGCACGCTCTATCCGCTGGGTCTGGATGCGCTCACCGGTCAGAAGATTTCTGTCGGGCCGCCTTACTACGCGCTCACCTTTGCACCGATCTTTTTTGCGCTGCTGCTGCTGGTGCCGTTCGGGCCGAAACTTGGCTGGCGGCGCGGCGATCTCAAATCCAGCTTTCGCGCCTTGGCGCCCGCGCTTGGGCTTGCCGGCGTCGCCGTCGTTGCGGTTCTCGCCATCGCCAGTCCGCGCACCTTGACCGGTGCGATGGCGTTCGCGGTGGCCGGTTGGCTGATCGGCGCCTCCATCCTGGATTTCGTCGGACGCAAGGGCGCGCGCGCCAGCGCCTTCGCCGCCGCGCTGGCGCATGCGGGACTGGGCGTCACCTTGATGGGCGTGGCGGGCACCACGCTTTGGCGCAGCGAAGCGCTGGATGTGGTCGGGCCCGGCGAAACCATGACGGTGGGCCCTTACACGTTGCGCTTCGATGGCGTGACACAGGTGCAGGGTCCGAATTTCCAGGCGACACAGGCGCAGCTGGCGCTGATGGACAATGGACGCGTGGTGACGATACTGAAACCGGAAAAGCGGGTCTATCCCGCCGAAGGCCAGGAAACCGCGGACACCGCCATTCGCACCACTGGCCTGCGCGATCTCTATCTGGCGCTGGGTGATGATCGCGGCAATGGCCGCTGGGTCATTCGCGCCTATGTCAGTCCGCTGGCGCCTTTCATCTGGCTGGGCGCCCTGGTGATGGCGCTGGGCGGATTCTTGAGCTTGTGGGGACGCCTGCGCGTCAAGCTGGGCGTGCCATCGCCTGCTGTGCAGCCCGCCGAATGAAGCGTCTGGCTTTCTTGCTGCTGCTGTTGGCCGCCTCGGTGCCGGCGATCGCGGCGCCCGTCGCCGACACTTTCTCCAATCCCGCGACAGAGACCCGCGCCCGCGCCCTGCAGCGGCAATTGCGCTGTCTGGTCTGCCAAGGCGAAAGTATCGACGAATCCGGCGCCAGCTTGGCGGCGGATCTTCGCCATCTGGTGCGCCAGCAGATCGCGGACGGCAAAAGCGATGACGAGATCAAGACCTATCTGGTGTCCCGCTATGGCGACTTCATCCTGATGCGTCCACCGCTTCAGCCCGATACGTATCTCCTCTGGCTGGCGCCGTTCGTGGTATTGATCGGCGCGGGCGGAGTGGCGGTTTGGGTCATCCGTCGCGCCAAGCCCTCGGAATCGGAATCCTTGTGATTTCTGTCCGTTTTTTAATATACTTGTGAGAAACCCGTAAGAATTCGGGCGTATACCCTCCCCATGGGGTCTTCCGGGGGCGGACGCCGGCTTCAAGGAGCGCATGATGCAGACCGACAATCCCAATACCCAACAACCTTCCCAATCGGCGCTTGGCCGCACGCGTGCCCGCCTACTGGCGATGGGCAGCGCCGCCGCGATCCTGGTGGTTGGCCTTGGCGCCTTCGCGCTGCTGCCTCAGGCCCGGCCCACCCATATCGCCACCGCGGCGCCGGTGCAGCTCGCCGCCAATGACACGCGTGCCCCCCGCATGCTGGAAAATTCCTCGCCCTTCAGCTTCGCGGATCTGGTCGAAAGGGTCAGCCCCGCCGTCGTCACCATCACCTCGGAGACCATGACCACCGAGAATGACAGCGACGATCAGCAGGAAAACCTGCCCGCGCCGTTCCGCGATCTGTTCAACCAGTTCAACCAGCAGCATCCGCAAAAGCCGCACAAGGCGATCAGCGCCGGTTCGGGCTTCATCATCGATAAGGCGGGCTTGATCGTCACCAACAATCACGTCGTGGACAATGGCAAGAAGATCACCGTCAAACTGCCGGACGGCCGCAGCTTTGAAGCCAAGCTGATGGGCACCGATCCTGCCACCGACATCGCTCTGCTCAAGATCAAGTCGGACAAACCGCTTCCCACCGTGGAATTTGGCGACGACCGCCAGCTGCGCGTCGGCGACTGGGTCATTGCGGTCGGCAATCCGTTTGGCCTTTCCAATTCGGTGACCGCCGGTATCGTCTCCTCGATCGGCCGCGACATTGGTGCGGGCAACTATAACGACTTCATTCAGATCGACGCGCCGATCAATCGCGGCAATTCCGGTGGCCCGACCTTCGACCTGCGCGGCCAGGTGATCGGCATGAATTCGATGATCTTCTCGCCATCGGGCGGCAGCGTCGGTATCGGCTTCGCCATTCCGGCCGCGACCATTCATGATGTCGTCGGCCAGCTTCAGGCGCATGGCCATGTGGCGCGCGGCTGGCTGGGTGTCAGCATCCAGAGTGTGACGCCGGAGATCGCATCGTCGCTGGGCATCAAGGACAGCAAGGGCGCGCTGGTCGCCGATGTGGTGCCAAATGGGCCGGCTGCCAAGGCAGGCTTCGAGCAGGGCGACATCGTCACCGCCATCAATGGCGTTGCGGTCGAAGACAATCGCGACCTGACCCGCAAGGTGGCGCTGGTGCCATCCGGCCAGACCGCGACCTTCACCGTCGCGCGTCAGGGCCAGATCAAGACCTTGAAGGCCGAGATCGGTAACCGTCCGGATGATAAGGTCGCCTCCAACGCGCCCGATCTGCCGGTCGGGCCAGCCGCCACTGGCAATGCCATGGGCCTCGGCCTGGCGTCGCTGACGCCGGATGCGCGCAAGACCTTCAATCTGGCAGAAACCACTGCCGGTGTCCTGATCACCAAGGTCGATCCCAACAGCGATGCCGCCGACAAGGGCCTGCAGGCCGGCGATGTTGTGCAGCGTGTTGGCGGTCACATGGTTCATACCCCCGCCGAAGTGCAGTCCAGCGTTGCCGAAGCTCAGAAGGGTGGTCGCAAGAGCGTGCTGCTTCTGGTTGCCTCGAGCCAAGGCGGTTCGCGTTTTGTCGCCGTGGAAATTGGCGCCACATGAGTTGAAGCGACTGATGGATGGCGGCGATCAGCCCGCCCT